>NZ_JBHXIW010000003.1:0-366195 GCF_042723515.1 Pseudarthrobacter sp. NPDC058362
CAGATCGCCTTGATGTGCCCGGGGTTGCCGGAGAAGTCCGGGATCAGCAGCTCCACCCCGGTGCCGGGGTTCAGTTCGTGGATCTTCCGGACCGTCTCGGCGTACAGCCACACACCCTCATCGGCGAGGTCATCGCGGGCCACGCCGGTCACGGTGGCGTAGCGCAGGTTCATCGACTGGACCGACCGGGCCACCTTGGTGGGTTCGAACATGTCCACCGGGGACGGCTTGCCGGTATCGATCTGGCAGAAATCACACCGCCGCGTGCATTCGGACCCGCCGATCAGGAACGTCGCTTCCCGGTCTTCCCAGCACTCGAAGATGTTCGGGCAGCCGGCCTCCTCACACACCGTGTGCAGGCCCTCTTTCTTGACCAGGTTCTTCAGTCCGACGAACTCCGGCCCCATCTGGACCTTCGCCTTGATCCACTCCGGCTTCCGCTCCACCGGGACAGCCGCGTTACGCTGCTCAATCCGCAGCATCTTCCGGCCCTCAGGTGCCAATGTCACTGTAAAACTCCTTCGGGGACGGCCACGAGGGCTTCTTCGTGCTTCTTCAGTTCCTCGACGACCCTGTCGACGAGATCCGCGGGGGCCACGTCCCTGCCCGTTTCCCGGGCAATGGTGGTCACACCCGCGTCGGTGATTCCGCACGCGATGATCTGGCCGTAGGGGGCAAGATCGTTATTGCAGTTAATGGCAAACCCGTGCATGGTGACGCTCTCGTGGACGCGGATCCCGATCGCAGCGATCTTACGGTCCGGGCCATTGGCATCAGCCTTGATCCACACTCCGGCCCGGCCCTTGATTCGGTCCGCCTCGATGCCATAGTCCGCCAGGACGGCGATGATCACGGCTTCGAGCCGCTCCACATAGTCACGGATTCCCGCGCGGTTCTTAAGTTTGATGATGGGGTAGCCCACCAGCTGGCCGGGACCGTGCCAGGTGAGTTTGCCGCCACGGTCCACGGGGACCACTGGTGTGCCGTCAAAAGGCCGTTCGTGGTCCTCTGTCCGTTTGCCGGCTGTGTACACGGCTGCGTGTTCCAGGAGCAGGACTGTGCTCGGCGCTTCGCCCGCCACCACTTTGGCGTGGAGTTCGCTTTGGATTTCCCAACCACGGGTGTAGTCGACGAAATCAGGCGCAAGACCGAGCTGTGAAAACTCAAGAGTCATGCCTTCAAGCTTAGACCCCGCAGCGTATGGCGCCTGGTTTAGTGCTTAAACTCACCGCGGCCCGGCACTCTTCTGCTCCGGTCCTGCAGCCTGTGGATAACTTCTGCAGGCCGTCGGGAATTCCGTTAGACATAAGGCATGGATGGTGCAAAGGCTCCGGACGTTCCCGGATTCAGCGTTGACCGGTTGCTGGGGCGCGGCAGCAGCGCCACCGTATGGCTGGTGCGCCAGGAGCATACAGGGCTCAGGTTCGCGATGAAGTGCTTTGACGGCGGTGCCCCGCCCCAGGATAACGGGGATATTCTTTCGGACTCATTGACCGCGGACGGGATCCGGCGCGAAATCCGTATCCTCTCTGTCCTGGAACACCCTCACCTGGTACGGGCTCACAAGGCGGTCACGGTGATCGATTCCTGCGGTGAACGCCAGGCGCTGCTGATGGATTACGCCTCCGGCGGTTCGCTGGCTTCCCTCGTGTCTGCCCGGGGACAACTGACCGTGGGGGAGGTGGTCACCGTCCTCACGCCACTCGCTCAGGTCCTGGGATACCTGCACGGGAAGGGTATGGCCCATTCGGACGTCTCGCCGGGAAACGTATTGTTCACAGGCCAGGGGAAACCGTTGCTTTCCGATCTCGGCATCACCCGCCTGGTCGGGGATCCCGCCGGAAACGCCGGCCACGGCACACCTGGATTCACGGACCCCGTGCCGGTGGATGCGGTCCGGGCAGGACTCCACCCGGAGGGCGATGTTTATGGGGCGGCTGCCGTGGGCTGGTTTTGTCTGACAGGCAGTGCCCCGCCCCGGTCCGCCGTGCGGCCGCCTCTCACACTGCTGCGCCCTGAGGTCCCCAAGGAAATGGCCGCAGCCCTGGAAGCCGGGCTCAATGAGGACCGGCGGTTGCGGCCTGCCGCCGCGGAACTGGCCGCAGCGGTTTACAGGAGCGCCGCGCCGCTGCCGCTGGATCTCGCTGCAGCCGTCCATCCCACCGTGATCCCCGAGTTGCTGACGCGCCGGCATGTCCCCGCGAAGCAAGCCGGCCCGCTCCGGGCGCGGCTGGCCGGCGTGGCCAGGACGTTTACCGCAAAGCTTCCCGGCAGATACAGGCGGCCCCCGCGGATGCCGTTTCCGGCAGTGACACCAGAGACGGCACACGTTCGAGGAAGGCACGCCGCCGAACACCCGAGGCACCACGGCACCGGCACCGGGCCAGCGCGCCGGCCCTCCAGGCTCCGGCCGCTTGCCCTGGGCGCGGTGGCTCTGTTGGCCGCCGCCGGTTGGGGGCTCTCCGCCGGCGTGTCGGCACCGCAGGGCAGCGCGGGATCAGTTGACGGGACCGTGTCATCGCAGGCAACAGGTGCACCGGAGGAAGCAACGAGGGGCGCAGGCACTCCGGAAGAGCGGGCCACAGGACAAGTGAAGGAGGCCAGGAAACTTGCGTCGGCGCCGGATCCCGCCGACGCTGTCCTCGGACTGGCGGCGCTCCGGAGCCTCGCGTTCAGCCTGGGCCGTCCGGAGCTGCTGGACGAAGTCAACCGGACCGGTTCACCCGCGGACGCTGCGGACCGCAGGACGGTGAATCAGCTGATTGCCTCGGACACTGTGCTGGCGGGATTCACCACGGCTCTTTCGGACGTCAGGAGTGAAGCCGGCGCCAGTGGGGGCGGGGCAGTGGTTCAGGCCACCTCCACAACTTCGGCCTACGAGGAGCGGGACTCCACCGGGACGGTGGTGGGCGTGGGCCGGGCAAGCCGGCCCCAGCCACTGCGGCTGGTGCTGGTTTCGGATGCCGGGAACTGGCGCATCACCGAGATTCTTGCCGGGGGTCCCTGACCGGCAGCGGACACCGCTCCGTCGTCGGTCAGCCCTTTCGGCTGGCAACCCATGCCGCTGCAGAGACAACATCCGGGTGTTGCCACACGAATCCCTGACCGGCCAGTACACCGGGCTCCATGCGCTGGCTGGCCAGCAGGAGTTCCTCGGCGAGATCCCGCAGGAGCAGCCGCAGTGCCGGAGCGGGGACGCGCAGCGCAGTCGGCCGGTGAAGCGCCTGGCCCAAGGCGCGGACCAGCGTGTTGACGTCGGCCTGTTCCGGCGCGCAGAGGTTTACGGGGCCGTTCACGGGCGCGGTGAGAAGGAACAGGAACGCCGCGGAGACATCCGGCAGCGTCACCCACGGCCAGTATTGCCGGCCGTTCCCCAGCGGCCCCCCTACTCCTGCCCGCAGCAGGGGCATCAGCCGGCCCAGCGCTCCGCCGGAACGGCTGAGTACCACGCCGGTCCTGGGTGTCACCACGCGGACTCCATCGGGAGCTGACGCTGCCGCTGCTTCCCACTCACGGCAAATCCGGGCCAGGGTCCCGGTTCCCGGCGGTGAGGTCTCCCGCAGGACCGTAGTGCCGCCGTCGCCGTAGTATCCGGAGCCCGACTGGCTGAGGAATACCGGCGGGGGCGAATCCATGCGGTGCATCGCGGCCGCCAGGGTCCGGGTGGGTCCAATGCGCGAGCTGAACAGTTCCGCCACCCGCCTGCGCGTCCACGGCCAGTCCCCGATGCCCGCACCGGAAAGGTTCACGACGGCGTGGGCGCCCTGGAGTGCCGCAGCGTCCAGCCGCCCGGCCGCCGGGTCCCACTCGATTTCCGCCGGGCCGGCCGGCTTCCTGCGGACCAGTCGGACGACGTCGTGTCCTGCCTCCTGGAAGGTATGGGACATGTGGGTGCCGAGAAGGCCGGAAGCTCCGCTAATGACGATGCGCATGGTCCATCCGATCACGTGGGGGCGCCTCAACTGACGCCGGCGGGCCCGAAACGGTTGACTATGATCGTACGATGACCTCTTCGAGCTACTTCCGTTTCCCGCATCTGCACGGCGATCTGGTCACCTTCGTGGCCGAGGACGATGTGTGGACCGCGCCCTTGGACGGGGGACGCGCCTGGCGCGTTTCCGCGCTTCAGCTGCCGGCCCGCAACCCGCGCTTTACCCCGGACGGCAAGCGGCTGGTGTGGACGGTCATCCAGGGAGCCGCTCCGGAGGTCGTGTCTGCCGAGGTCGGAGGCGGCGGGTACCGCCAGCTGACCTACTTCGGCCATGACACCACCCGAGTAAAGGGCTTCACGGCGAACGGCGCCGTTGTGGTCACCAGCGCCTTCCGCCAGGCCGAAAGCAGGCACACGTACGCGTACAGCGTCCCACTCGACGGCGGCTCTGCCGAAGAGCTTCCCTTCGGACCCGTGGAGTCGGTGGCTTTCGGCCCGGAAGTAGGAGACGAACGCCCGGTGGTGGTCGCCAGCGTCCTCTCACGCGAGCCGGCCTGGTGGAAGCGTTACCGCGGCGGCACCGCAGGGAAGCTGTGGCTTGATTCGGACGGAAACGGGGAATTCGAACGGCTCCTGCCTGAGCTGGACGGCAACCTCACTGATCCCCTCTGGGTGGACGGCCGCATCGCTTTCCTCTCCGACCACGAAGGCTATGGGAACCTCTACTCTGTGCTTCCGAACGGGCAGGACCTGCGCCGGCATACGGACCACCAGGACTTCTACGTCCGCCATGCGTCCACGGACGGAAAGCGTGTGATCTTCGAGTCCGCAGGCGAACTCTGGGTTTTGCCCCACCTGGAGGCTGAAGCTGTCCGCCTCGACATCACCCTGGGGTCGGCTTCGCAGTCCCGGCGCCCGGCGCTGCTCGACGCCGCACGGTACCTGGGAGACGTCGTCCCGGACACGGCGGGACTGGCCAGCGCCGTGGAAGCCCACGGCACGGTCCACTGGGTGCGGCACAAGGATGGCCCCTCCCGGATTATTGAGGCTGCCCCGGGCGTTCGTGCCCGCCTGCCGCGCCCGCTGGGCGATGGCCGAATTGCCTACGTGGCGGACCACGGCGGCGAGGAAGCGCTGTACATCAAGGACATTGCGCCTGATCTTCCTTCGGCGGCAACGGCCGTCCCCGCGGCGGCAGCAGCGACGGCACCGGCAGGGGATGCTGTGCCCCTGCCGCGGCCAGTCCCGGCTGCCGGATCGGCCGCCACCGCGGCCCCCGTCGTTCCCGCGACCGATGAGCAGCGGGCCGACGTGGCGCCCGGCGACTCCGCGGGCGCAGCGGAAGCCCAGCAGAGCCCATCCCGGGGCAAGCGGATTGCGTTCCCAGGGACCTCGCGGGCCAGCGCACTGGAGGCCAGCCCCAACGGCCGGTGGATTGCCGTAGGAACCACTTTTGGTGAGGTCTTCCTGGCCAACACCGGAACCGGCGAACTCGGCCTGCGGGCCAGCATCGGGGAAGGAACCGTGTCGGACCTTGCCTGGTCGGCCGACTCCCGCTGGCTGGCGTGGTCGGAGCCGGTGACCTCCTTCGGCTCGCGCAGCCGCCTGCGCCTGGTGGACGCCACAGCCCCGGACAGCGCACCCGTGGATGTGACGGACGGGCGCTTCCGCGACGCCTCCCCGGCGTTCACCCCGGACGGCAAGTTTCTGGCCTTCCTGTCCAACCGGAGCTTCGACCCGGTGTACGACGGGCATTCCTTTGATCTTTCCTTCCCCAGCCCCATCAAGCCATACCTGGTGGCACTCGCGGCGGATACGCCGTCGCCCTTTGGCCCCGACGTGGATCCTGCCGGGACGGAGCAACCGGAGGAGGCAACGGAGGGAACCGACGGCGGCGCGACGCCAGCCGTGCGGGTCGATGCCGAAGGACTGGCCCACAGGGTTATCACGGTCCCCGTGCCGCAGGGCAACTACACGGCCCTGAGGGCCACGAGCGGCGCGCTCCTGTGGCTCGACTGGGCCCTTGCCGGCGTGACCGGGGACGGCAAAGCCAGCCAGGAGGACAAGGACGCCCGCCCGTCGCTGGCGCGATTCGACCTCGCCCGCCGGAAGCAGTCCACCCTGGTGGAAGCGCTGGACAGTTACCGGATCTCCGGCGACGGCGCCGCTGTGGTCTTCATCAAGGACAAGCAGGTGACGGCGGTTCCGGCGGACGCCAAGGCGGACGAGGACTCAGGGAAGCTGGTGAAGGTGGACCTGGGGCGTATCCGGGTGATGATGGACCCGGTCAGCGTCTGGGGCCAGGCCTTTGACGAGGCATGGCGGCTGCAGCGTGACTTCTTCTGGGCCGAGGACATGGCCGGGCAGGACTGGGAGGCGGTCCGGATGCGGTACCGCCCGCTCGTAGACCGGCTGGGCTCCCACGACGACCTGGTGGATCTGCTGTGGGAACTGCACGGCGAGCTCGGCACGTCCCACGCCTACGTCCGGCCCGCAGCCGTGACGGAGCGGGGCAGCCGCGGACAGGGCCGGCTGGGCGCCGACCTCAACCTGACGGCATCCGGCTGGGCGATCACCCGCGTCCTTGCCGGTGAGTCGTCCGACCCCCTCGCAACATCGCCGCTGACCCGGCCAGGGGTCGGCGCGAAGGCCGGCGATATCCTCCTGGCCATCGACGGCGTCCCGCTTTCCGCGGAAGTGACCCCGGCCATGCAGCTGGTGGGTGCTGCCGGCCGGGCCGTAGAGCTGACCCTGCTCAACGGCCCCGCCCATGAGGCCGCTGCCGGCACCCAACGCCGTGTCGCCGTCGTACCCGTCAAGGACGAGCAGCGCCTGCGCTACCAGGAATGGGTGGCCGGCAACCGCAGGACCGTGCGGGAAGCTTCGGGCGGCACGTTCGGATACCTGCACGTTCCGGACATGATGGCCAACGGCTGGGCACAGCTGCACCGTGACCTTGACACCGAGACCGCCCTGGACGGGCTGATCGTGGACGTCCGCCGCAACCGGGGCGGTCACACTTCACAGCTGGTGGCCGAACTGATTGGCCGGAAGGTCACCGGGTGGAGCATGCCGCGCGGCGAGAAGCCCCGCACGTACCCGCACCATGCCCCGCGGGGGCCGGTCATCATCCTGGCGGATGAATTCGCCGGTTCGGACGGTGACATCATCACCCAGGTGTCCAAGCTCCGCGGGATCGGTCCCGTCATTGGTACGCGAACCTGGGGTGGCGTGGTGGGCATCGACAACCGGTTCGCCCTGGCCGACGGTACCGGCGTCACCCAGCCGCGGTACGCCACCTGGTTCGGCGGCGGAGTGGGCTGGAGCGTGGAGAACTACGGCGTTGACCCGGACATTGAGGTCGTCTTCCCGCCCCACGCTTACGCGGCCGGCCGCGACCCACAGCTGGAATACGGCATCGGCGCACTGAAGGAAATGATCCAGGAACTGCCCACGGACCGGCCGCCGGCCCGTGAAGGCTACCGTCTGGTGCGCCCGGCGCCGCTCCCTGCACGCAGCCAGGGCATGTAATTCCTGCACGCAAAGGGGCAGTGCAGTGATCAGCCCCTGCCCGGCCGGAGCCGCCGGGCAGGGGCTGATCACTATTCCGGAATTAGGAGGCCAAAGTCGCATCCAGGGTGATGTCGATGCTGGCCAGGGCGCCGGACACGGGGCAGCCTACCTTTGCCTCGCCTGCGATTTTCTGGAATTCCTCCTCGGAAATGCCAGGGATCCGCGCCGTCATCGTCAGGTGGCTGCCGGTGATGCCGGTGCCGGGGACAAATGTCACGTCGGCCTTGGTGCGGACTTCCTCGGGCGTGTGGCCGGCCTTATCAAGTTCGTTGCTGAAGGCCATGGAGAAACACGCGGCGTGGGCTGCGGCGATAAGTTCCTCCGGGCTGGTCTTGCCGTCGGCCGCTTCAGTGCGGGCTTTCCAGGTGACGTCGAAGGTTCCCAGGCCTGAGGTTGCCAGGCTGGTTGTACCGGAACCCTCCGTCAGGTTGCCGTTCCATACTGCGTTTGCTGAACGTGTTGCTGCCATGTTCACTCCTCAGGGTCGATGTATACCGGGACAGGCTGCTGCCTGGACCCGCCGTTTTCCATCCTAGGGATTTCACCTGTGGCATGCATCGGCTGTCCGCTGTCAGAGGATTATGACCGGGCCGTTAAACAGACGACGGCGCCGTCTCCTGCGAGGGAGCGTCGCCGTCATCTCTGGGCGCGGGGCGGCTATTGCCAGATTGTCGCGATCGCGATGTTCAGCAGCGCGAGGCCGCCCACGCCGTGCGCGAGGCCGGCGCTGATGGGCTCGTCCTTCTTGTACTTGCGGCGGCCGATGAACGCAAGGACGCCGACAGCCAGTGCAATGGCGAACTTGATGCCGAGTTTGAAGTAGTTCGCGTCCATGTCGAGGGCGGGGATGAGGCCCATGAGTGCGATGCCGGTAAGGAGCTGCAGCATGGCGCCGTCGAACTGGCGGGGGTGGACGGTGGGCTTCTTCATCTGGCCAATCCAGAGGCCGACGATCATGGCCGCGCCGACGATGTGCAGGAAAACCACGATGTTATAGACGATATCCATGTGACCAGTGTAGCCAGTCCTTCTACACCCGGTAGTAGGCCACGCGCAACGTCACGGTGCCGGGTGTGCCACGTCGTTAACGGCCGACGGCGGCCCGGAACCCTGGCGGGATTTCCCGCCGGGTACCGGACCGCCGTCGTGCGGTCATGCGGTCAGGCCGTTACAGCCCCAGGTCCGCCTCGAAGGCTCCCTCTTCGAGGCGCGCCTTCAGCGTCTGCAGGAACCGGCCGGCGTCCGCGCCGTCCACCAGACGGTGGTCGTACGTCAGCGACAGGTACATCATCGAGCGGATCGCGATCGAGTCATCCCCATTTTCATCGGCAACCACCACGGCGCGCTTGACGATGGCGCCGGTGCCCAGAATTCCCACCTGCGGCTGGTTGATGATCGGGGTGTCGAACAGCGCGCCCACCGAACCGATATTGGTGATGCTGAACGTGCCGCCGGAGAGCTCGTCCGGGCCGATTTTCCCGTCACGGGTGCGGGAGGCGACGTCGGCGATCTTGCCGGCGAGGCCGGCGAGGTTCAGGCTGCCTGCATCCGAGATGACCGGAACCAGGAGGCCCTTGTCCGTGTCCACCGCAATCGCCAGGTGCTCGGCGTTGTGGTAGGTGATCTCCTGCTTGTCCTCGTCATAGGCAGCGTTGAGCTTGGGGTGCTGCTTGAGCGCTTCGGCAACAGCCTTGGCAATGAACGGCAGGAACGTCAGCTTGGTGCCGTTCTGGGCCTGGAACGAGTTCTTCGCGCGGGCCCGGAGCTTGGCGACCTTGGTCATGTCCACTTCGTGGACCTGCGTCAGCTGCGTGGAGATTTCCAGGGACTCCCGCATACGGCGGGCGATGACCTGGCGGATGCGGGGCGCCTTCTGGGTGGTGCCACGCAGGGAGGACGCTGCAGCGCCGGCTGCGGCCGGTGCCGGTGCCGCGGCGGCCGAAGCTGCTGCGGGAGCGGCCTTAGCCTCGGCTGCGGCGATGACGTCCTGCTTCCGGATGCGGCCGCCCACGCCGGTCCCGGACAGGCCGGCAATGTCCACGCCGTGCTGATTTGCCAGCTTGCGGACCAGGGGAGTGACGTAGCTGGACTCGGAGCCACCCTCGGCGGCGGCGGGCGCAGCCTTTGGTGCCTCAGCCTTGGGAGCTTCTTCCTTCGGAGCCTCAGGCGCCGGGGCGGCCTTCGGAGCTTCAGCCTGTGGGGCTTCTTCCTGAGGTGCTTCCGGTGCCGGGGCTTCCTCGGCCTTCGGCGCTTCCGCCTTGGGGGCTTCGGCCTTCGGGGCGGCGCCGGATCCGATGACGGCCAGGACGGAGCCAACCTCTGCGGTCTCGTCCTCGTTCACGCGGATTTCCTGGAGGGTGCCTGCCACGGGGGAGGGGATCTCGGTGTCTACCTTGTCGGTGGACACTTCCAGCAGCGGCTCGTCGACCTCGACGGTGTCGCCGACGGCCTTGAGCCATCGGGTGACAGTGCCTTCGGTGACGCTCTCGCCCAGTGCGGGGAGGGTGACCTCGTGGCTGTCGCCGGAAGCCGCGGGGGCTTCCTGGGCCGGTGCTTCGGCGGGTGCATCCGGGGAAGGCGCCTCCGCGGCGGGGGCCTCCTGTGCGGGAGCTTCAGCCGGGGCTTCCTCGGCGGGGGCTTCTTCGGCGGGCGCAGCGGAACCGGTGCCGGAGCCGTCGCCGATGCGGACCAGGGGAGCGCCCACCTCGGCGGTCTCGTCTTCGGCGACCAGGATTTCCTCGATCACGCCGGCGACAGGAGAGGGGATTTCGGTGTCGACTTTGTCGGTGGAGACCTCGAGCAGCGGCTCGTCCACCTCTACCCGGTCACCTACCTGCTTCAGCCAGCGGGTGACGGTTCCTTCGGTGACGCTCTCACCGAGGGCGGGCAAGTTAACGGATTCAGACATGTCGTCCCCGTTCTCCTTATTGATCTTTAGTGCGGATGGTTGCTGCTTAGGTGGAAGCCTAGTGCACCCGGCATGTCGTGCCGGGTGCACCAGGCCCTTTTAGTGCTGGGGGATATCAGCCGTGAAGGGGCTTGCCCGCGAGTGCCAGGTGGGCTTCACCCAGGGACTCGTTCTGGGTCGGGTGGGCGTGCAGCAGCTGGGCCACATCCTCGGGGTAGGCTTCCCAGTTGACGATCAGCTGGGCCTCGCCCACCTGCTCACCCATGCGGGCGCCGATCATGTGGACGCCCACCACGGGGCCGTCCTTCTGGCGGACCAGCTTGACCAGGCCCGCCGTGCCCAGGATGGAGCTCTTGCCGTTGCCGGCAAGGTTGTATTCCTGGGTCTGGACCTGGTCCTCGCCGAACTTCTCCTTGGCGGCCTTTTCGGTGTAGCCCACAGTGGCGATTTCAGGCTCGGAGTAGGTGACCTTGGGGATGTTGATGTCCTCGACGATCACGGGCTTCAGGCCGGCGATCTCCTCGGCCACGAAAATGCCCTGCTGGTAGCCGCGGTGCGCAAGCTGGACGCCGGGAACGATGTCGCCGACGGCGTAGATGTTGCCGACGCCGGTGTGCAGGCGGTCGTTGGTGATGACGAAGCCGCGGTCGATGGTGATGCCGGCTTCCTCGTAGCCGAGGTTGGCGGTGACAGGGCCACGGCCCACTGCGACCAGCAGGAGGTCAGCTTCGAAGGTCTTGCCGTCCACCAGGGTGACCTTGACGCCGTCGTCATTCTGCTCGACGCCCTGGAAGAACACGCCGGTGGAGAACTTGATACCGCGCTTCTTGAACGCCCGCTCGAAGTTCTTGACGATGGTGGCGTCCTCGTTGGGGACCAGCGAGGGGAGGCCCTCAACGATGGTGACGTCCACGCCGAAGGACTTCCACACCGAGGCGAACTCGACGCCGATGACGCCGCCGCCCAGGATGATGGCGCTCTTGGGGATGGAATCCATCTTCAGGGCTTCGTCGGAGGTGATGACCTTGCCGCCGATTTCCAGGCCCGGAAGGGTGCGGGAATAGGAACCGGTGGCCAGGACGATGTTCTTGGCCTTGTAGGCGGTGCCGTCCACCACGATGGTGTCGGTGCCCTGGAGCTTGCCTTCGCCCTCGATGACGGTGATGCCCTTGGACTTGATGAGCCCCTGCAGGCCCTTGAACTTGCCGGCGATGATGCCGTCCTTGTACGCGTTGACCGCGTTGATGTCGATGCCGTCCAGGGTGACGTTCACGCCGTACTTGGCGGAGTCGCGGGCGTGGTCGGCCAGTTCGGCGGAGTGGAGCAGCGCCTTGGTGGGAATGCAGCCGTTGTGGAGGCAGGTGCCGCCCAGCTTGGCCTTCTCCACGAGGCCGACGGTGAGACCGAGCTGTACGGCCCGCAGCGCCGCAGCGTAACCGCCGCTGCCGCCACCGAGTACCAGGATGTCGAATTCTTGCGCAGTTGCCTGATCGGCCACTTAGACGCTCCCTCGCGTGAACGATGACGCGGTCCTGCGCATCATCTGGTCTTGGAACCTGAACTGCCGTGATTCTGCCAGCAGGCGGGTTTTCTTGCATTTGTGACTATCGTGGTTCACCTTAGCGAACCACTTGTCTATGCTCCACCTTGGCGCTGCTTTTGTGGAGCGCTTGTGTCGAGTGTCACGCGGTCTTTGGCCGGGAAGCCGGGCGCGACGCCGCCCTCGCCGGTGTCATCCGGCAGCGGCCGCGAGGTCCTCAGCGTAGGCCAGCAGTGTACGGACCGTGCAGCCGGTGCCCTGCTTGTGCGTGTAGCCGTACGGGCTGCCGTTGTTGAATGACGGGCCGGCGATGTCGATGTGCGCCCAGGGGATCTGTTCGCCCGCCTTGTCCTTGCCCACGAACTCGCGCAGGAAGACGGCCGCGGTCATCATGCCGCCGTGGCGTTCGCCGATGTTGGCAAGGTCGGCCACCTGCGAGTCGAGGCTGGGCCGCAGTTCCTCAGGCAGCGGCATGGGCCATACCAGTTCGCCTGCGCGGTCCGCGGCGGCCTTGAGGGCTCGGGTGATCTCGTCCGAGCCCATGATGCCGGCAGTCCGGTTTCCCAGGGCGATCAGCTGGGCGCCGGTGAGGGTGGCGACGTCGATGATGGCGTCCGGATATTCCTGGCTCGCGGCGACGATGCCGTCCGCCATCACCAGGCGTCCCTCGGCATCCGTATTAAGCACCTCGACGGTCTTGCCGCCGAACATGGTGAGGACATCGGCGGGGCGGGAGGCGGCGCCCGAGGGCATGTTCTCGGCAATGCAGAGCCACGCGGACGCCTTCACGGGCACACGCAGCCGGGCCAGGGCCAGGACGGTGTTAAGGACGACGGCGGCGCCCGCCATGTCGCTCTTCATGTCACCCATGCCCTGGGCCGGCTTGATGGAAATTCCGCCGGTGTCGAACGTAATGCCCTTGCCCACGAATGCCACCTTGGAGCCTGCCTTGGCGGGGGCGTATTCCACCTTGACCAGGCGCGGCTGGCGGGCCGAACCCTTGCCCACGCCCATAATGCCGCCGAAGCCTTCCTTTTCCAGCCGCTTCTCGTCCCACACGGTGACCTTTACGGGCAGCCCCTTCGCGAGCTCGCGGGCAGCCTCGGCGAAGGACTCGGGGTACAAATGGCTGGGCGGCTGGTTGACCAGCGAACGGGTGGCGTTGACGGCGGTACCTACGACCGCGGCGCGCTCCAGCGCGCTGTCAACCTCCTTGCCGGAGAGCTCCGTAAAGATGATGGCGTTGCGGACCGGATCCTTGAGGCCTTCCCGGGAAGTGCGGAACTCGGTGTAGGCGTAGGCGCCCAGCGCGGCACCCTCGGCGACAGCCGCCACATCGGCAACGGACGCCGTCGGGAATGCCAGCGTTACGGTGGCCAGCCCGGCAAGCTGCCGGACGGCGGACCCGGCGGCGCGGCGGAGCGCCTCGCCGCTGGCGGACTCACCATCCCCAAGCTTGCCCACGCCGGCGAGGACGAGGATGCCGGCGCCGGTCTCGGGAAGGCCGGGAAGCCGCACCACCTGGTCTGCGGCGCCGGTGATAGCGAGCGCCTTAAGGGAGTCAGCCAGCGCCTCGGCTGACTTGGCCGTCAGCGGGTTGTCCAGGAGGACGGGTCCGCCGGAGGCCTGCGCCACCCCGATGATCACTGCGTCGCTGGGCGCCTTCTTCACGTCCCGCGAGAGGGTACTAAGGTTGATTTCAGTATTCTTTACCACAGGGATGAGTCCTCAATTCTCGACGTCGGTTGGGCAGGGAAGCGTGTTTGGCTCTCCGCGCAGGGCCCGGACCCTGCCGGTCGGGCGCAGTCCGGGGGAGTGCAGGCCTGCCGGGCAGGCCAGTTCCGATCGTAGCCCGTCGCCCCCACGGGCACCGGGATTACTGAGACACGCGCCACACGGCGCCCCGGAATGCGCCGCGCCTGATGAGCGTTGAAGACGATGCCTGCCTGCGTCCATGAAAGGAACAAGCCGTGCTTGAACGAATTTCCGGCTCCCTGCTGGACCCCGAAGCGCTGTACGCGCGGGACACCGAACTCTTCTACGATCCGTCCCTGCGCGGTCTGGACCTGGTGATGGGGTTTACCGGGTTCGCCGACGCCGGCCACGTGGTCAGGCAGATCAATGCTGAATTGCTGGACTCTCTGGACGCCCGGCCAGTCGCGGTCTTTGATGCGGACCAGCTGATCGACTACCGGTCGCGCCGTCCGCACCTGACGTTCGTTGAAGACCACCTCCAGGACTACCAGGAGCCGCGGCTGGCGCTGTACCGGCTGGTGGATGGGCTGGGCAAACCCTTCCTGCTTCTTGCGGGCTTCGAACCGGACCTGCAGTGGGAACGTTTTGCGCGGGCCGTGGTGGGCATCGTGGAGCACCTCGACGTCAACCTGGTCACATGGATCCATTCGATTCCCATGCCCGTCCCGCACACCCGGCCGGTCGGCGTGACGGTCCACGGCAACCGGCCGGACCTCATCGAGGGCATATCGGTATGGAAGCCTACGGTGGAAGTCCCCGCAGCCGTAGGCCACATCCTCGAGTTGCGCTTGGCCGAGGCGGGCCGCAGCGTGGCCGGTTACGTCATCCATGTGCCGCACTACCTCGCCGAGGCGGAGTACCCCACCGCGGCGGTGGCCGGCCTGGAGTACCTGGGCGCGGCCACATCCCTCATGCTTCCTTCTGACCGGCTCCGGGAAACGGGGCGGGACGTCACCCGGCAGATCGATGAGCAGATGGAGGCGTCCGACGACGTGCGCCAGGTGGTCTCCCGCCTTGAGGAGCGCTACGACGAGAAAGCGGAGGGAACCGTCCGCCGCTCGCTGCTGGCCGATGAGAATGATGAACTGCCCGACGCCGATGTGCTGGGTGCCGCCGTCGAGGCCTACCTGGCGAGGGAAATTCCGCCAGCGTAGCAGGACGCAACAAGCCGTGGCACTTCCGATTCCGTTCTGCGGCGCGGGCATAATGAACTGATGACTGCACCCCGCGCCTGGCTGATTTGGACCATCGGGGTTTTCGGGTACCTGGTTGCGGTGGCGCAGCGCACGTCCTTCGGAGTGGTGGGCCTCGAAGCCACCGAACGGTTTCAGGCCAGCGCCTCTGCGATTTCGTTCTTCACCGTGCTCCAGTTGCTGGTATATGCAGGGCTGCAGATCCCCGTGGGCCTGCTGGTGGACCGGTTTGGCTCCCGCGCCATGATTGCCGGCGGCGCCCTGCTGATGGGCCTGGGTCAGCTCCAGCTGGCATTTGCGGACACTGTTCCCGGCGGCGTTGCGGGGCGGGTCCTGGTGGGCGCTGGCGATGCCATGACGTTCATTTCCGTCATCCGGCTGGTGCCACTCTGGTTCGCCCCGGCCAAGGTGCCGCTGGTTACCCAGCTGACTGGCATGACCGGCCAGCTCGGCCAGCTGTTCAGCGTCATCCCATTCGCCTATGTGCTCCACCTGGCGGGCTGGACCTCGGCGTTCCTGATGCTCGCCGGGATGTCAGCTGCCGCCGTCGTGCTGGTCCTGGTGTTCCTGCAGGATGTTCCGCCCGGCACTGAGAGGCCCCAATCGCGGCAGGGGCTCAGGGCAACGGGTGTGTCGCTTGCCCGGGCCTGGGCCCAGCCCGGAACCCGGCTGGGCCTGTGGAGCCATTTCACCATCCAGTTCAGCGGGACGGTGTTCGCCATGACATGGGGTTATCCGTTCCTGATCTCGGGGCAGGGGCTCGACGGCGGCACGGTGGCTGCACTGCTGGCCCTCTACGTGGGGGCCGGCCTGGCCATGGGGCCGTTCATTGGCCGGTTCGTCTCGCGGCATCCGCTGCGCCGCTCCACCATGGTCCTCCTCATCGCCGGCGGCACGGCAGGGGCCTGGGCCGCGGTCCTGGCCCTGCCGGGTCCTGCGCCGCTGTGGCTGTTGGCGGCACTGGTGGTGGTCCTGTCCGCAGGTGGCCCCGGATCCATGATCGGCTTCGATTTCGCCCGGACCTTCAATCCCGCGCACCGCATCGGGACAGCGACGGGCATCGTTAATGTTGGCGGGTTCATCGCCGCCCTGGTGGCGATCTTCCTGATCGGGCTGGTGCTGGACATCCTGTATGCCGCCGGTTTTTCCGGCGGCGTCCTGTACGGGCTGGACCCCTTCCGGATCGCGCTGAGCGCCCAGTTCCTTCTCCTGGGCTCCGGTGCCGCCGCCATCGTGGCCTGCCGCCGGAAGGTCCGCCGGCAGATGGCCGAGCAGGGCATTGTGGTGCCGCCGCTCCGCAGCGCTCTCGCCCGGCAGCGCCGGGAGAACCTTGCCCGCCGGCGGCAGGCAACCCGGCTCGACGACTGACCCGTCCTCCACAGCCCCGGTTATCCACTTGCGGCAGCAGCACCCTGACGGCAGCGGAACCAAGGGCCAAAGCTGTTGCCATGACAAAGCCCCAGCACCTGAAAGTCCGCGGTCCCGAAGACATCCTCGGGTTCATTCCCCACACGCTCGGCTACTGGCCGGCGTCCAGCCTGGTGGCGATGACCATGCAGGGCCGGTCGCTGGGAGCAACGCTGCGCGTGGACCTGCCCGGATCCGACGTCCTGGCCGACCCCGCCGGATTCGCCTCGTCCGTGTGCTCCTACCTGCAGGCCGACCGGCAGGCCACCGGGACGCTCCTGGCCGTCTTTACGCCCCAGAGCCGCAACGCGGCGCCGTGCGGATACGACGGCCTGCTCGCGTTGCTGCGGGACGTTCTCGGTGACGCCGGTATGCCGGTCCTCGAGGCGTGGTACGTCGGGGACAGGTTCTGGCGCGACGCCCTGTGCCAGGACCTGTCCTGCTGCCCCTTACCAGGCCGTCCAGTGCAACAGATCAAGGACAGCGCGCTCAACGCGGAGATGGTTTACCTGGGCAGCAGTGTGGGTGCGGCTCCGGGAGAGTTGCCGGGCACTGCACTGCCAGTTCCCGAGGAGTACCGCGGGGCGGTCCTGGCGGCCGAGGCGGAGTGGTCGGCCAACCTGGAACCCCGCCGGGAAAGCAGGTCCCAGTTCCGGGCGGTCCTCCGCACGTGGCTGGAGGTCCTGTCCCGCCCGGGCGGGCTGCCGGTCCGCCCGGTGGCACAACGCGACGCTTTCCTGCGGGCAACGCTCCTGGTCCCGGCTTGGCGCGATGCCGTCCTGGTGATGGCGGCAGCCGGAACCGAGGCGGCCGAGGCGGGAGCGGAGCGCTTCGGCCTGTTCAGCCAGGGCGAGGGCGCGGACGCCGTGGAGCCCGGTTCCGGTGCCGGTGCGGAAAGCATTGATGACTGGCTGGGGGCCGGCAGCGATCCGCCCGGTTACGGCGAGGTGCTGCTGGGCCTTGAACCAGCCGTGCCCCACTGGGGACGGATGGAGGCGCTCGATGCGCTCCTGGAACAGTTGGCGGCGCTGGGCGGCCCGGCGGCGGCCGCCTCCCTGACCGGACGGGGCTGGATTGCCTGGTGTCGGGGCAGGGGTTCCTATGCCGCCGCCTACTTTAAGCAGTCGCTGGAAATTGTGCCGGGTTACCGGCTCGCCGGCCTCCTGCTGGAGATGGCCGGGCGTGGGACGCTGTGCGGCTGGGCGGGCCGTCAGGAAGCAGCATGGCGTAAGTCCGGGCCGGACGCCGCCTGATTCCCGTGGGAGCATGGCCCGCTGAACCAGCGCAGTCCGCTGCCGGAGACTTCTTTGGGAACGGGAGAGGCCCCAAACGGCGAAATCATGAGACAATGGATGCCGAGACCCGGTTGGGTCCGTGTATCGAGTGCCTGGTGGTGTTCCCAACGGGAACATTATCGCCACTCCGTCAGTTGTCTTGAGTGACTCTGCCGGCCGTGGTGGCGCTTGGTTTCCACCACGGACTTGACAGGGTCATAGTGGTGTTGCCCGTATGGCGATTCCACAGACCGCCGCTAGAAAGGTTTTCTGTGACCCCGTCTTCCACGAAGAAGGACCCCGCCGCAAAGGACGAACTGTCCGCTGAGGAGAAGCAGGCTGCTGCCAACGCCAAGCGCGCAGCCACGCGTGCAGCCAACAAGGCTTCCGCCGGACAGGGAGCGGACGAGGGCAAGCGCGAGCCGAAGAAGCGCGGACCCAAGCCCGGAGCCAAGGCTGCCGCCGCGAAGGCCGCCGCCGGGGAAACCGAACCGGATGAGGTCGAGGACGTTGACGCCGAGCTCGACGACATGCCCGCAGACGGTCCCGACGCAGCCGACGAAACCGAAGCCGAAACCGCCAAGGGCGCAGTGGGAAGCGGGAAGGGCTTTGTCTACTCCGACGCGGACGACGACGATGCTCCCGTCCAGCAGGTCATGTCCGCCGGCGCCACGGCGGACCCGGTCAAGGACTACCTGAAGCAGATCGGCAAGGTGGCACTGCTCAACGCCGAGCAGGAAGTCGACCTGGCGCTGCGCATCGAGGCCGGCCTGTTCGCCGAAGAGAAGATCAACGCTGACGACGGATCCATGGATCCGAAGTACAGGCGTGAGCTCGAATTCATCATCCATGACGGCAAGCGGGCCAAGAACCACCTGCTCGAGGCCAACCTCCGCCTGGTGGTATCGCTGGCCAAGCGTTACACCGGGCGCGGCATGCTCTTCCTCGACCTGATCCAGGAAGGCAACCTCGGTTTGATCCGCGCCGTGGAGAAGTTCGACTACACCAAGGGCTTCAAGTTCTCCACCTATGCCACCTGGTGGATCCGCCAGGCGATCACCCGCGCCATGGCAGACCAGGCCCGCACGATCCGTATCCCCGTGCACATGGTGGAAGTCATCAACAAGCTGGCCCGCGTCCAGCGCCAGATGCTTCAGGACCTGGGCCGCGAACCCACGCCTGAAGAGCTCGCCCTCGAACTGGACATGACCCCCGAAAAGGTAGTCGAGGTCCAGAAGTACGGCCGCGAGCCCATCTCGCTGCACACGCCGCTGGGTGAGGACGGCGACTCCGAGTTCGGTGACCTGATCGAGGATTCCGAAGCCGTGGTTCCCGCCGACGCAGTGAGCTTCACGCTGCTGCAGGAGCAGCTGCATTCCGTGCTGGACACCCTGTCCGAGCGCGAAGCCGGCGTGGTGGCCATGCGCTTTGGCCTCACCGACGGCCAGCCGAAGACTTTAGACGAAATCGGAAAGGTCTACGGAGTCACCCGCGAGCGGATCCGACAGATCGAATCGAAGACCATGTCCAAGCTGCGCCACCCGTCCCGGTCACAGGTGCTGCGCGACTACCTGGACTAAAGGACAGCCCCAAACGCGGGGTCACATCCGGCCGAAAAATCCCCCGGGGGAGGGCCCTGAAGTGACAAAGCGTTTGGGGCTAAACGCCACAAAGAAGCCCCGCCGGATCTGGATCAGCCAGATCCGGCGGGGCTTCTTCTTGTGGGTACGCTAATCGATCTCGACGGTGGCTTTCTCGTGCAGCCGGCCCGTTTCGTCGTGCCAGTCCGAGCTCAGCGGCTTAAGCGTGGGCTCCACGGCACGTGCGTGGTGGCCGCAGAAGAGCAGCTCACCACCGGAGGACTCGAGTACTACCCGGACATATGCCTGGGCTCCGCAACGGTCGCACCGGTCAAGTGCATCAAGTGTGCGGTCTGCCACTGCTGTAGTCATGTCGGCCTCCTTAGTAGATCTGTATGTCTATATAACCAGCATTCGTAACAGATCCATCGCAAGGATGGGGCAAGTTCGCTGTGCGCGTACCTGCAAAGTTTGCTCAAGTTCGGCGCACCCTGCGGGCCGACTATCCTAGAGAAGGCGCTTCCGGCGCCCGCAGTTCCGTCCCCTGAAGGAGTTCATCACCGGTGGCACCCAGCTCTGAGTACACTGCCCGGCACCTGTCCGTTCTGGAAGGACTTGAAGCAGTCCGCAAGCGCCCGGGCATGTACATCGGCTCCACCGACTCCCGCGGCCTCATGCACTGCCTCTGGGAAATCATCGACAACTCCGTGGACGAGGCACTGGCCGGCTTCGGGCACGACATCAAGATCATCCTCCACGCGGACAACTCCGTGGAGATCCACGATGACGGCCGCGGCATTCCCATCGACAAGGAACCAAAGACGGGACTCACTGGCGTCGAGGTGGTATTCACCAAGCTTCACGCCGGCGGAAAGTTCGGCGGCGGGTCCTACACCGCCTCCGGCGGCCTGCATGGCGTCGGCGCCTCCGTGGTGAATGCCCTGTCCGCCCGCCTTGACGTGGAGGTGGACCGCGGCGGCAAGACCTACCGGATGTCCTTCCGCCGCGGCGAGCCCGGACGCTTCAAGGACACCGGGACGCGGTCCGACCCGGCGGCGCCCTTCACGCCCTTCGTTGACGACTCCGTGCTGGACGTCGTGGGCAAGGCCAAGCGGGGAGTCACGGGCACCCGTATCCGGTACTGGTCCGACCGGCAGATCTTCACCCCGGACGCCAGGTTCTCCTACGAAGAGCTCGCCGCCCGGGCCCGCCAGACGTCCTTCCTGGTGCCTGGACTGAAGCTCACCGTCCGGGACGAGCGGAAACTGCCCGGAACCCCCGGTGAAGCGGGCCCCCACGAGGAAGTCTTCCACCACGACGGCGGCATCTCCGAGTTCGTCGAATTCCTGGCCGCGGATCCCGCCGTCACGGATGTGTGGCGGCTGCATGGCTCCGGAAAGTTCAAGGAGACCGTTCCTGTCCTGGACGAGCGCGGGCACAGCCAGCTGGCCGAGGTGGAGCGGGATTGCGAGGTGGACGTTGCCCTCCGCTGGGGCATCGGCTATGACAGCACCGTCCGCAGCTTCGTCAACATCATCTCCACGCCCAAGGGCGGCACCCACCAGTCCGGCTTGGAGCAGGCGCTGGTGAAGACTTTCCGCAAAGCCGTGGAAACCAACGCGCGCAAGCTCAAGGCCGGCAATGACAAGATCGAAAAGGACGACATCTTCGCGGGCCTCACCGCGGTGCTGACCGTGCGCCTGGCCGAACCTCAGTTCGAAGGCCAGACGAAGGAGATCCTGGGCACATCGGCCGTGCGGGCCATCGTCGCCAAGGTGGTGGAGCGGGAGATCTCAGCCAGGCTGACCTCATCCAACCGGAACGACAAAGCCCAGGCCGCCTTGCTGCTGGAAAAGATCGTCAGCGAGATGAAGTCCCGCATCTCTGCCCGGGTCCACAAGGAGACACAGCGGCGCAAGAACGCGCTGGAGACGTCGTCCATGCCCACCAAGCTCGCAGACTGCCGGACGGACGACGTCGAACGCTCGGAACTGTTCATCGTGGAGGGCGACTCCGCGCTGGGGACGGCCAAGCTCGCCAGGTCCTCGGACTTCCAGGCGCTGCTGCCCATCCGCGGCAAGATCCTCAACGTCCAGAAGGCGTCCGTGGGGGACATGCTCTCCAACGCCGAGTGTGCCGCGCTGATCCAGGTGGTGGGGGCGGGTTCCGGCCGCAGCTTCGACATCTCGGCGGCGCGGTACGGCAAGGTCATCCTGATGACCGACGCCGACGTCGATGGCGCCCACATCCGCACCCTGCTGCTGACGCTGTTCTTCCGCTACATGCGACCCATGATCGACGAGGGCCGGGTGTTCGCCGCGGTCCCGCCGCTGCACCGGGTGGAAGTCATCAATCCCGGCCAGAAGGCCAACGAGATGATCTACACCTATTCCGAGGCGGAGCTGCACGCGCTGCTGGCGCGCCTGGTGAAGGAGGGCAAGCGGTACAAGGAACCCATCCAGCGGTACAAGGGCCTGGGGGAGATGGATGCCGAACAGCTCGCCGAGACCACCATGGACCCCCGGCACCGCACGCTGCGCAAGGTGGGCATCGAGAATGCCAAGCAGGCCGAAGAGATCTTCGACCTGCTGATGGGCTCGGATGTTGCCCCGCGCAAGGACTTCATCATCGCAGGCGCCTCCAGCCTGGACCGGGAGCGCATCGACGCCTGATGGCCGGGCTCAGGACAGCAGCCCCGGCACCACCAGGAGGGCTGTGGGAATGGCCAGGAGCAGCAGCGATCCGGCCAGGACGAGCGCGCGGACAGGGGCAGGCAGTTCCGGCTCCGCAGCAAGAAGCCTGCTGACCCGGGACGCGGTGGTGCGGGCCGAGTCCGCCCCGCCGCTGCCGGACAGCGCGTCGGGTCCCGCAGTGGCCTGCTGGTACCCCTGTTCCCTGGGGGCGGACCGGGAGCCGCTGGCTACGATGGCGATCGCCTTGATCAGGGCGGCTTTTCCCTCTGTCTTCAAGGCGGCGTCGTCCGCGAGCATTTCGATCAGGGAGCTCACCGATTCCTGCGCCAGCCGGGTGGTGGGGAGCCACGGAAGGGCCTGACGCCACGCGGCGAACGCCCACAGCAGCAGGTGGTGCCGCTGGCTGAGATGGGCGTTTTCGTGGATCAGGACGGCGCGGAGTTCCGCCGGCTCCAGGGCTGCCATGAGCCCGTCCGAGAGGACAGTGACGGAGCGCGCGCCGCCGGGGAGGCAGTAGGCCACGGGCGAGTCGTGGTTGATGACCAGGGTTCCTGCACTTTGCGCCGACGGGGAGGCCAGCAGTGCCAGGAGTTCGCGGTGCCGCCGGCGCTGGCGCTCAATCCGGTAATAGGTCAGCAGAAGGGTAAATACGAGGTGCGCGGTCAGCAGTGCTGCGGCCGACAGCGCGAAGATGTGCCAGAAGCCCAAGGCGGTGGTGGGGGCGTTGAAAAGGACCATGCCGGCCAGGGCGCGGAGGCCGGCTATCAGGTTATCGCCGATGGGTTCCAGCCCGTACACCAGCATGGCCCCGATCATGGAGAGCCCGCCCGCGAGCGCGATGGCCTGCCACAGCAGCATGGCGGTGAAGGGCGAACGCGCCGGCCACTGGGCCCGCGACAGCAAGACCGGCACCGGCCACGCCAGCATGATCGCCAGGACCGCCAGGAGGTACGAGGCCCAGAACATGGGCTGCTAGGAGTGGCCCAGCAGCTTGCGCAGCGTCTCTGCTTCGCCCTCGGAGACGGAACCGATGAAGCGGGCCAGTACGGCCTCGCGGTCAGGGGCGGAGCCGAGGACCTCATGCATCAGCTCGGCGGTGTGCTCCTCGCGGCTGGAGACGGCCTGGTAGCGGTGCGGGCGGGTACCGCGTTCCCGCTCCACCAGCCCCTTCTTTTCCAGCCGGGACAGCACCGTCAGCACCGTGGTCACCGCCAGTTCCTTGCCCTCGTGCCCGGCGCCGTCCTGCACACCCGATGTCCGGGCCAGCTGGTCCCGGAGGGTGTTGGCCGTGGCCGCTTCCTGGCCCGCCCAGAGCAGATCCATCACTGCCCGTTCCAGTTCACCAAGACTCGCCATTGCACTTTTCCTTTGTCTCCTCCCGCATTGGCTTCCCTCGGGGGCGGTGCCAATGCGGTGTCGCTTCAACTATGACTACCAATTTACCCCGAAAACGCGGCACTTTCTACGTCAGGTAGAACACGTGGCGCGTCGTGTTCTACACTCGGTAGAAATCGGTGTTCTACGAAACGTAGAAAATCCTTTCGGCCAACAGTAGGGACAGCCTTGGACGCCTTGGAAATCGCACGCTGGCAATTCGGTATCACCACCGTCTACCACTTCATGATGGTCCCGCTGACCATCGGCCTGGGCCTGGTGGTGGCCGTCATGCAGACCATCTGGCACCGCACCGGAAATCATGAATACCTCCGGATGACCAAGTTTTGGGGAAAGCTGTTCCTCATCAACTTCATCATGGGCGTGGCCACCGGCATCGTCCAGGAATTCCAGTTCGGTATGGCCTGGAGCGAGTACAGCCGGTTCGTGGGCGACGTGTTCGGTGCTCCACTGGCGCTCGAGGCGCTGCTGGCCTTCTTTGTTGAGTCCACATTCCTGGGACTCTGGATCTTCGGCTGGAAGCAGCTCAAACCGCAGATCCACCTCGCCTGCCTGTGGGTGGCAGTGGTCGGCTCCATGTTTTCCGCCTACTTCATCATCGTGGCCAACAGTTGGATGCAGCACCCTGTAGGAGTGGAGATGGTTGACGGGCGCCCCGTCATGACCGATGCCTGGGCCGTGTTCACCAACAACACCGCACTGGTTGCGGTTCCGCACACCCTGTTCGGCGCGCTGGCCGTGGCCGGGGGCTTCCTCCTCGGCATCGCCTGGTACCACCTGTGGCGGAGACGGCGTGACGGCATCGACACCGTGGGGCCGGACGGCACGGTGATCCCGGGTGCCGCCCCCCACATTCCGGGCCGCGACCGCACGGACCACAGCGTGTGGATCCGCTCCCTGCGCATCGGCGCGGTGGTGGCGATGACCTCCTTCGCCGGCACCGCCGTCACAGGAGATATCCAGGGCAAGCTGATGTTCGAACAGCAACCCATGAAGATGGCCGCCGCAGAAGCAGCGTGCCACGACGGCACCGGATTCTCCGTCCTTAGCATCGGCAACCTGGGCTCGCAGAACTGCGATGACATCGTTGCCGTGGTGGAAGTGCCGGGCATCCTCTCCTTCCTCGCCAAGGGCGACTTCAGCACCGAAGTCCCGGGTGTGAACACGCTCCTGCCGCAGTACCAGGAGAAGTACGGCACGCACCTGCCGGACAACCCCATCTACGGCGAGCGCGCCGGCCAGGAAATCGAATACCTGCCGGTCATGGAAGTCACCTACTGGGGCTTCCGGATGATGATCGGGTTTGGAGTCCTCGCTGCCCTGGCCGCACTGGTGGCACTGTGGCTGACCCGGAAGGGCACCGTGCCGCAGTCCCGCTGGCTCATGCGCCTGGCCATCTTCGGGATCCTGGCACCCTTCGGAGCCAATGCCGCCGGCTGGATTTTCACCGAGATGGGCCGCCAGCCGTTCGTGGTAGCCCCGAATCCGGATCCCAACGGCATCGACCAGGTCTTCATGTTCACCGCCGCGGCAGTATCCCCCAGGGTATCGGCAGGGGAACTGCTCGGCTCCCTGATCACTTTGACCGTCGTCTACGCCGTCCTGTTGGTGGTGGAGGTCAAGCTCCTGGTGAAGTTCATCCGCGGCGGAGTTGCCTCGGCCATGCCGGAACTTAACCACGCCCCCGTGGACGAAAACGAAGACGCGACATCCCGCGATGACGGACGAGGCGGCACGACGCACGCCGGCGACGTCCTGGCCTTCGCCTACTAAGCGCACAGAACAAAAAGCAGAGGAATCGACAAATGGAACTGCTGCCAACCATCTGGTTCGTCGCCATCGCGGTGCTGTGGACGGGGTATCTCTTCCTGGAGGGCTTCGACCTGGGCGTGGGAATGCTGATGAAGGTCTTCGCCCGCAACGATACTGAACGGCGCGTCCTGCTGAACACTATCGGCCCGGTGTGGGACGGCAACGAAGTGTGGCTGCTGACGGCCGGCGGCGCCACCTTTGCGGCCTTTCCGCTGTGGTATGCCTCGCTCTTCTCCGCCCTCTACCTTCCGCTGCTGGTGGTCCTGGTTGCCCTGATCTTCCGCGCGGTGGCCTTCGAATACCGCGGCAAAGTGGACACCGACCGGTGGCGTGCCACCTGGGACTGGGCCATCGGGCTGGGCTCCTTCTTCGCAGCCTTCGGCGTGGGTGCCGCCCTGGCGCTGACCACCACCGGACTGCCCCTGAACGCCAACGGCGACCGCGTGGGCGGCCCGCTGTCCTGGTTCAGCGGCTATGCCTTGCTGGGCGGACTGGCCGTGGCGGGTTTCTCCCTGCTGCATGCGCTCGCCTTCATCGCCCTGAAGACCGACGGCGGTATCCGCCACCGGGCCAGGCGCTGGTTTGTGCGGCTGCTTCCGCTGCTCCTGCTGCCGATCGCTGCGTGGGCGCTGGCCATCCAGTGGGAGGCCGGCAAGCCCTGGACCTGGGCGGCCGTGCTCCTGGCAGTGGCCGCCGCTGCCGCTGCCTGGCTGCTGGCGCGGTCCGGCGCGGAAGGCAGGGCTTTCCTTGCGCTGGGCGCCTTCCTGGTGCTGGGGACCACTGCCATCTTCGGAGCCGTGTTCCCTGTGGTGCTGCCCTCCACCATCGACGCGGCGTTCGACCTCACGGTCACCAACGCCTCCTCCTCGGACTACACCCTGGGCCTGATGAGCATCGTGGCCGCGGTGGGGCTGCCGCTGGTGATCGCCTACCAGGCCTGGACATACTGGGTGTTCCGGCGCCGGGTCAGTGCAGCCTCCATCCCCGAAGCGCACAGCTTCCTGCCCGCGGTGGCCGCCAGGGCCCTGACCACGAAGGGCTGACGTGCGCCCCGAGTTCCCGTCCGGCCCGTCAACCCGCGCCGCACTCTACCTGCTGGGCCTCCTGGCCGCCCTCAAGGCCCTGTCCCTGGTGCTGATCGGCAGCGCGCTCGCAGCCGCGCTGGCCGGCCTCTCCGCCGGGGACCCCGCCTGGGGTGAGGGCATGGCGGCGGGCGCTGCCGGCGTCGTCCTCCGCTCCATGACCGTGTGGGGGCAGGCTGTGGCCGCACGGAGGGCGGCGCTGGGGGTCAAGGAGGAACTGCGCGCGCAGCTGCTGGAGCGGGCGCTGCGGAACGGCGTTCGCGCGGAGGGGCCGGCTGACGGTGGCCTGGCCGTGCTGGCCACCCGGGGTCTGGATGCCCTCGACAGCTACTACACCCAGTTCCTGCCCGCCCTGGTGAACTGCGCGGTGGTGCCGCTGCTCCTCGGCGTCCGGATCCTGTTCGCGGACTGGCTCAGCACGGTGGTGGTGATGCTGACCGTGCCGCTGGTGCCGCTGTTCATGGTGCTGATCGGCCGGTATACGGAGGACCGCGTCCGCGAAGCCCAGGGGGCGCTGGCCAGGCTGTCCGCGCACATGCTGGAGCTGGCCAGGGGCCTGCCGGTGCTCGTTGGCCTGGGCCGGGCCACTGCCCAGCGCAAGGCCCTGGAGGAGATCTCCGAGGAATACCGCTCACGCACGACGGGAACACTGCGCACCGCATTCCTGTCCGCGCTGGCGCTGGAACTCATCGCCACCATCTCCGTGGCCGTGGTTGCCGTGTTCATCGGTGTACGGCTGGTGCACGGCGACATGCCGCTGGAGGCAGGACTGCTGGCTTTGATCCTGGCGCCGGACTGCTACCTCCCGCTGCGGGAGCTCGGCACGGCCCACCACGCGAGCGACGACGGAAGGGTTGCGCTCGCCGAAACCAACGCCGTGCTGGACGCGCCGGAGCCCGCACCCCTTCCCGTATCCCGGGCCGCCGCAGCAGCGATCCACGGGGCAGCGAACGACGGCGGTGCCTCCGCCGGGGCGGTCGGCGTCAGGGGGCTTACGGTCACGTACGGGGGTAGGGCCGCGGTCGGCCCGCTGTCCTTCGTGGCGCCGGCAGGCAGGATCACCGCCCTGGCAGGCCCCAGCGGCGCCGGCAAGAGCACCGTCCTGGGTGTCCTGGCAGGCACCGTGGGCCAGGGGGCAGGCACCACCGTCACCGGCGCCCTCACCGGCCTGGACAGGAGCATGGTGGCCTGGGTGCCGCAGCACCCTGCGGCGGTAGCGGATACGGTCCTCGGCGAGGTCGAGCTGTACTGTCAAGGCCCTGTTGCCGCTCCGGCTGCAGCGACAACTCCGGACGCGCCGGCGCTCCCGGGCGCCGGAGCCGCCCGGGAATGCCTGGAACTGGCCGCGGCCGGACACCTGGCAGCGAGGCACCCCGCCGAACTCAGCCCCGGCGAGCTGCGCCGCGTTGCCCTGGCGCGCGGCCTTGCCCGGGTGGCGGCCGGAGCCACCGTCCTGCTGCTCGATGAACCCACAGCCCACCTGGACGAGGCCTCCGCCATCGCCGTCGAAGAGGCAGTCGCGCGGCTGCGTGGCCGGGTCACCGTGATCCTGGTGGCGCACGAGGACCGCACCCGCGCGCTCGCCGACCACATCGTCCAGATCGCGCCGGACGCACCCGCGACCACTGCGGTTCCGGGTGCCGCAGCCGGGGCCGGAACGCACGCAGGACTACCCCGACCCGTTGCCGCGGAAGCTGCGACGGCGGATGGCACGGCGCAGACCGCCAGCCGCCGCGGACCGGACACGCCCGGCGTTGCCGTTCCATCCGCTCCGCTGCGCCTGCTGGCCGGCCTCGTGGCGCCGGTCCGCGGCAGGTTCCTGGCCGCCGCGGTGATTGGGACCCTGGCCGCGGTGTTCGCCGTCGCACTGTCCGGGCTGTCCGGCTGGCTGATCATCCGGGCCAGCGAACAGCCGCCCATCCTGTATCTGCTGACCGCCATCGTCGGTGTCCGCTTCTTCGGCATCGGCCGGGCGGTGCTGCGTTACTGGGAACGGCTCCTGCTCCACGACGCCGTTTTCGCCGCCCTGACCCGGCTGCGCGGACGGCTCTGGGAATCGCTGAGCCGGAAGGCGCTCGCCGTGCGGCGCCTGCTCCAGGGCGGGAACGTCCTGGGAACAGTCATCGACGATGTCGACACCGTGCGCGACCTGCTGCCTCGCGTCGTCCTGCCGCCGGTCACAGCCGTCGCGGTGACTGTCCTGGCCGTGGCCGCCACGGGCCTCCTCGTCCCTGCCGCGTTGCCCGCCGTCGTGGCCGCAGGAGGCGCAAGCCTGCTGCTGGCCCCGGCACTTGCCCTGTGGGCGGACCGCGCGTCGGCCTCCGCCGAGCAGGCGCTGCGCCGGGACGTCCTGGGCCGTGTTGCGTCGGCACTTGATGCCCGGGCAGACCTGCACGTCAATGGTGTGGCTCTCCGGGTGCTGGCCGGCCTGCTGCGCCGCGACCGCCTCGCTACGGCAGCGTCCCGGCGTTCCGCCTGGGCGGACGGGCTGGGCCATGCCGCAGCCACGGCAGCCTGCGGCACTGCGGCCTTCGCCGCTGCCGGGCTTGCGGCGCCGGGTGTTCTTGCCGGAGTGACCGCACCGGCCACCGCGGCCGTGGTGGTCCTGCTCCTGCCGGCGCTTGTGGAACCCTACGCGGCGATGACGACGGCGGTACGCCAAATGCCGGCGCTCAGCACCGTCCTGCGCCGGATAGGGGAGTCCGGAGTGCTGGGAAGTCCGGCCGGCGGCAGAACGGACGAAGCGGGCGGTGATGGATCGGCCGGTGACGGCCGCGTCCCGGTACCTGCACGCCCTGGCGGGCAGGCCGGCGTCGAACTTTTGGGCCTTGCCGCTGCGTGGCCGGGAGGACCGGACGTCTTCTCCGGGCTGGACGCCGCAGGGAAACCTGGACGGTGGCTGGCCGTGACCGGGCCGTCCGGCTCCGGAAAGTCCACGCTGCTGTCCGTGCTGCTGGGATTCCTGCCGGCCGCCGCCGGCGCGGTGCGGGCCACGGGCCGGGTGGCGTGGTGCCCGCAGGAAGCGCACCTGTTCGACTCGACCATCCGGGGAAACCTGCTGTTGGGACGTCCGCAGGGCGGCAGCGAGCCTGCGGAAACGGACATGCGCCAGGCCCTTGCCGCCGTCGGACTCACTCCGCTGGTGGACCGGCTGCCGGCCGGGCTGGACACGCGGATCGGTCCCGGCGGGGCCTTCCTCAGCGGCGGGGAACGCCAGCGACTGGCCGTGGCCCGCACCCTCATGACGGGAGCCGCGGTGATCCTGCTCGATGAGCCCACAGGGCACCTGGACAACGAATCCGCGGCCGCCATGCTGGCTGACCTGAGATCAGGCCTGCGGGACCGGACCGTGGTCCTGGTAACCCATCATGCGGCGGATATCAGGCCGGAGGACGCCCGGCTGGTCCTGGGTCCCGGCGCCGGCAACACCGCGGCCGGAACCACGGATGCCGGGAGCCCGCGTGTCCGGGCCGGGGCGGGGGCTGCTGCGGGGTAGTCAGCCGTCTACGTCGTGGAGGTGGTGGACCACATCGTGCAGGAAATATTGGGCGAGCGTCAGCACGGTGAACTCCGAACCGTTGCTGCGCAGCCCCTTCCGGCCCCAGTCCTGCTCCCGGACGCCGGCGAAGGACTCCGCCACCTGCCTGCCCTCCGCCGTCAGCTGGGCGCTGACCACCGCGGGGTCGGCGCCGGCATAGTCCTGGTCAATGGCCGTCTGGTCCTGGTCCCAGTTCTCGAACTGTGCGTCGTCCTGGTCAAGCATCAGGTTCAGCCGCTGGTCGAACAGGCCGAAGACATCCCGCGCGTGGCACGCGTATTCCAGCGGGGACCAGGTGTGGTCATCAGGCCGCTCCACGGCGTCCGGCCGGCGCAGGACCGCGCGCCACCGCGGCAGCATGTTTTCGATCACGCCAGGCACCGTCGCCGGTGTGGCCGTGGCGGAATCGAACGAGCACTCCGGGCAGGGGCGCGTCAGGACCCAGGTCCAGTCCTTGTCATCAGGAACGATAGGCATGCCAGCAGTCTAGGCCTGATCGGGCCACGCCATGGCGGGACCCACCGCATCCACCGCCTGCGAGAGCGGTACGCCCGAGCCGTCACGCCGGCCGTGCTCCTGGGGCAGCGAGCGGGCCACCCCGGCGGCGGAGGAAGCCTTGGCAGGACCGTGGCCGGCCCAGGCCAGCAGCAGGGTGTCCTCACCCTTCAGGAACCGGTGCGCGCGGACACCGGAGGTGGCGCGGCCCTTGGCAGGGTACTCCGAGAACGCGGTCACCTTGGCGGTTCCCGGGGCTGTGCCGGGCAGGGCACCCACGGTACCGGCGATGGTGACCACGACGGCGGCCTCGTCCTTGGGCGCTACGACGCCGAAGGAGATGACGCGGTCGTCAGCGGCGAGTTTAATGCCGGCCATGCCGCCGGCGGTGCGGCCCTGCGGGCGGACGGCAGCGGCCGGAAACTTCAGCAGCTGCGCCTGAACGGTGACGAACACGAGGTCCGCGTCGTCTGCCCCGGCCGGAGCCACGCCCACCACAAAATCCTTGTCCTTCAGGGAGATGATCTCCCAGTCCTCGCGGTTGAGCGGATAGTCCGGCTGGACGCGCTTCACCACGCCCTGGGCCGTCCCGATGGCCAGCACCTCGTCCAGTGGAACGAACGCCACCAGCGACTCGCCCTTGAGCAGCGTCAGGAACTCCTTGGCGGGGACGCCCCCGGCGAGGTTGGGCAGGCCCGCCACCGGCGGCAGCACCGGCATGTCCATGACCTGCAGCCGCAGCATCCGGCCCAGTGAGGTGACCGCCGCGATTTCGCCGCGCGCCGTCGTCTTCACTACGGAGTTGTACACATCATGCTTGCCCCGGGGACCGGCCTCGGCCAGCGGTTCCTGGTTGCTGGTGCGGGCCACCTGGCCCGAGGCGGTCAGGATGGCCCAGCAGGGATCATCGGCGATTTCCAGCGCAAGCGGGGCGGCCTTGCCCTTCCTGGAGCCGGCCACCTCGGCGGCAACCGTGGGGGAGACCGCCTCGGACTCCAGCAGCACGGTGCGCCGGGGCGTGCCGTGCGCTTCGGCGATGGCCGCAAGCTCGTCGGACACCAGTGCCCGCAGCCGCTCATCGGAGCCGAGGATGGCCTCCAGCTCCGCGATCTCGCGGCGGAGTTCGTCCTGTTCCTTCTCCAGCTCGATCCGGGAATACTTGGTCAGCTGCCGGAGCCGCAGCTCCAGGATGTAGTTGGCCTGGACTTCGGACAGGTCGTAGATGGACATCAGCCGTTCACGCGCGGCGGCGGCCTCGTCCGAGGAACGGATGATCTGGATGACCTCGTCGATGTCCACGATGGCGATGAGGAGGCCTTCCACCAGGTGCAGGCGGTCCTTCTTCTTCCCCAGCCGGAAGACGGTGCGGCGGCGGACCACGTCAATGCGGTGGTTGACGTAGACGGTGAGCAGCTGGACCAGTCCCAGGGTCTGCGGCTGGCCGTCCACCAGGGTGACGTTGTTGATGCCGAAGGAGTCCTCCATCGGCGAGTAGCGGTACAGCTGCTGGAGCACAGCGTTGGGGTTGAAGCCGTTCTTGAGTTCGATGACCAGCCGCAGGCCGTGCTTCCGGTCCGTCAGGTCCACGATGTCGCTGATGCCGGTCAGCTTCTTGGCGTTGACGGCGTCCTTGATCTTCTCGATCACCTTCTCCGGGCCCACCATGTAGGGGAGTTCCGTGACTACGAGACCGGTCCGCCGCGCTGAAAGCTGCTCGATTTCCACCTTGGCGCGGGTCTTGAAGGAGCCGCGTCCCGTGGCGTAGGCGTCGCGGATGCCGTCCAGACCGACAATCCGGCCGCCGCTGGGCAGGTCCGGCCCCGGCACGAAGCGCATGACGTCATCCAGCGTGGCGTCCGGGTGGGCGATCAGGTGCCGGGCGGCGTTGATTACTTCCACCAGGTTGTGGGGGGCCATGTTGGTGGCCATGCCGACGGCGATGCCCGTCGCGCCGTTGACCAGCAGGTTGGGGAACGCCGCGGGAAGGACGTCCGGCTGGGTGAGCTGGTTGTCGTAGTTGGGGACAAAGTCCACCACGTCTTCATCGAGATGGTCGGTCAGCGTCAGCGCAGCCGCCGCCAATCGTGCCTCGGTATACCGCGGAGCTGCCGGGCCGTCGTCGAGCGATCCAAAGTTGCCGTGTCCATCGATCAGCGGCAGCCGGAGCGAGAAGTCCTGCGCCATGCGCACCATGGCGTCATAGATGGCAGTGTCGCCGTGCGGGTGCAGCTTGCCCATCACCTCGCCCACCACGCGGGCGCTCTTGACATGGCCGCGGTCCGGGCGCAGGCCCATGTCGCTCATCATGTACAGGATCCGCCGCTGCACCGGCTTCAGCCCGTCCCTGGCATCAGGCAGCGCCCGGGAATAGATCACCGAGTACGCGTACTCCAGGAAGGAGCCTTCCATTTCGGAAGTGACATCGATGTCCACGATGTTCTCCGTGTAAGGCGTGCTGTCCACGGGAGGAGCTGAAGATTGGCGGCGTGCCATGGGGCTGGTAAATCCTTCTTGGGGGTACTGTGCAGGCCACGGGTGCGCTGCGGGAGTTTTTGGCTAGGCTAAGCCTATGGTGGATCGGCCCGGGGACGGCGAATATCCGGAACATTGGGAGGCCGATGTCGTCCTGCGTGACGGCGGAACGGCCCACCTGCGGCCCATCCACCCCTCTGATGCGGACGCCGTCCAGGCATTCCACACCGGCCAGTCGCAGAACTCAATCTACATGCGCTTCTTCGCCTTCAAGGCCCGGCTGTCCAGTAAGGAGCTCAAGCGCTTCACGGAGGTGGACTACAGGGACCGGGTGGCATTCGTCATCACCATCGGCGGCGCCATCATCGGGATCGGGCGCTACGACCGACTGGACGATCCGACTGAGGCCGAAGTGGCCTTCAATATCGCCGACGCCCACCAGGGACGGGGCATCGGGTCCATCCTGCTGGAGCACCTGGCTGCGGCGGCGCATGAAAACGGAATCCGCAGGTTCAGCGCGGAGGTGCTGCCGGAAAACCGCAAGATGCTGATGGTCTTTGCCGATGCCGGCTACGACGTCAAACGCCACTTTGACGACGGCGTCGTCAGCCTGGAGTTCAACATCGACCCCACCGAGAAATCCCGGGCGGTCATGGAGGCACGCGAGCACCGCGCCGAGGCGAGGAGCGTGCGGGACCTGCTGACGCCGTCGTCCGTTGCCGTGATTGGCGCCAGCCGCAAATGGGGAACGGTGGGCTACCAGTTGCTGGAGCACATCATCGAGGGGCACTTCCCGGGCCCCATCTATGCCATCAACCCCGAAGCCCTGGAACTGGCCGGCATGCTCTCCTTCGGGAAGCTGGCCGAGGTTCCCGAGCCGGTCCAGCTGGCCGTGATCGCCGTGCCGTATGAGGAAGTTGCCGGGGTGGTGGCCGAGTGCGCAGCTGCCGGCGTGAAGGGGCTGGTGATCGCGTCCGCGGGTTTCGGCGAGGACGGCGAACGAGGCCTGGCGCGGCAGCGTGATTTGGTACGGCAGGCACGGGCCAGCGGCATGCGGGTGATCGGTCCGGCGTCGCTGGGCATTGTGAACACCCATCCCGATGTGTCACTGAACGCCTCCATGGCCCCTGCACTGCCCGCCCGCGGGGGACTGGGGCTGTTCAGCCAGTCCGCCGCCATTGGGGTCTCACTCTACGCGGCGTCCAGCCGGCGGCGGCTGGGGCTGTCCACGTTCCTGTCCGCGGGCAACCGCGCGGACGTCTCCGGCAATGACATGATGCAGTACTGGGAGGACGACGCCGATACCTCCGCCGTGGGACTCTATCTGGAGTCGATCGGGAACCCGCGCAAATTCTCCCGGCTGGCCCGGCGACTGGCGCGCACCAAGCCGGTCATCGTGGCCAAGTCCGACGCCATGGGCCTGCGGCTGCCTCCCGGGCACGCAGTGCGCACCACGCAGGCGCCTGCCGGGGCCCTGGACGCCATGCTCCGGCAGTCCGGCGTGATCCGGGTGGAAACCATTGAACAACTGGTGGACGTGGCGCAGGTGGTCTCCGGGCAACCGCTGCCGGCGGGCCCCGGCCTGGCGCTCTTCAGCAACTCAGACGCACTGGGCAAGGTCGTGGCGGACAGCGCTGCCGCGCACGGCCTTAACGTGTCCCGCCTGGTCACCGGCATCGACCTTGACGCCGGACAGTCCGTGGCGCTGCCGGCACTGCGCTCCGCCCTCACCGAGGCGCTTTCGGATCCGGCCGTGCATGCCGTGGTGGCCGCGCTGCTGCCGGCCCGTGGACTCACTGTGGACAGCATCGCCGGAGTCCTGGCCGAGTGTTCAGCAGCCGCCGGCAAGCCCGTGCTGGCGGCGTTCACCGGCATCCTCGACCCCTCCGTCTACGTTGAAGGCATGGTGGGCCCGGCCGGCACTGCCGTTCCCTGCTTCTCCAACCCCGGCGCCGCCGTGGCGGCACTGGCGGCCGTGGTGCGGTACGCAGAATGGTCCGCCCGCGACCACGGACACTTCGTGGAACCGGCCGGCTGCGATCCCGCCGCGGCATGGGAGGAACTGCAGGTGCTGCTGCGGGACGTCAAGGGCGAGCAGCTCATGCAGCTGGACCACGCGGCAGCTGCCTCCCTGCTGGGCCACTACGGCATCACCGTGCTGCCTTCCGCGGGCTTCACCAACCCTGACGAGGCGGTGGAAGCCGCCAACGCGCTCGGCTGGCCGGTAGCGCTCAAGACCACCGAGCCGGCACTCCGGCACCGGCTGGACCTGGGCGGGGTCCGCCTGGACATCCAGGACGCCGGCTCGCTGCGGCAGAACGTGGTGCAAATGCGCCGCGCCCTGGCGTCCTACGGCGACGCGGCCCTGGAAGTCCAAAGCATGGCGCCGGTGGGGCAGGCCTGCACCTTCAGGGCCATCGAGGATCCGCTGCTGGGACCGGTAATTTCCTTCGGGCTCGCCGGGGACGCAGTCAACCTCCTGGACGACTGGGCGCACCGGGTTCCGCCACTTTCCGCCGCGGACGTCCATGACTTTGTTCGGGCGCCCCGGGCCGCACGGAAGCTGTTCGGCTACCAGGGGCTGCCCGCCGTGGACATCGCGGCGCTGGAGGACCTGGCCGGCCGGCTGGCCTGGCTCAAGGACAACCACCCGGAAGTCGCACTGGTGGAGTTCAATCCCGTGCTGTGCGGCACCACGGGCGCGACCATCCTGGCGGCAGACGTCCGCATTGGCAACGCCGCCCAGCGCACGGACAGCGCCAGACGGGCCATGCTCGGCTGAAGCGGTTAGCAAGTGCCCGGCCGATCTGTGAAAATGGGGGAATGAGCTCCCAGCCTCCAGCATCGGCGCCGCAAACGCCCGGCCACGAAAACCAGGCAGTCCGCCACCACAGCTCACACAGCCACACGGACCAGGGCCAAAGCCTGGACGGTGCGCTGCAGAAGGCAGGCTTCTACCCGCGGCTGGTCGCCGACGTCGTGGATGACGCGCTGGACGGCCGCGACTGCCTAGCGCACCTGGTCCACCTGGAAACCCACTTCGACCGGGCCGAGGTGCGCCGCCACATCACCGTACTGGTCCTCACCGCGGACATGCTGGTGATCACCCATGTGGACGACCAGCAGCTCGACGATGCCGGCGAGCAGATCGTCGCCCAGATTTCCACCGAATCGGTGCCGGTGGCGCAGATCCGTTCCGTGGTGCTGAGCTACATGTACGCCCAGCCGCAGGACTACAAGCCGTCTGATCCCGTGCGGGAGATGACGCTCTCCATCGCCTGGTCCGGCGGGCAGCGGCTGGACATGGGACCCGCCACGTGCGGGGACCCCCAGTGCGAGGCCGACCACGGCTACAGCGGAACAATCACCCAGGAGGACATCGTCCTGCGGATCAGCGCCGAAGCGGACGGCCTGCAGGCTGTCCAGGATGCCAAGCTGTTCGCCCGAGCCCTCCGTGCCGTCAATACGGGTTCCGCCGCACCGGCGCCGCGGCCGCAGTCCCTGCCGCCGCGGCCCCGGGCCGGGGTCTTCGGCAACCGCCTCAGCCGCGGGCACCAGCAGCGCTGAGATGCCCCAGGAACCCCACACGGCCGGCAGCGCCACTGTTCCGGCAGTCCACACCCCGGACCTGCCTCCCGCCCCCGCCTATGGACGGCGTTCCGTGGCCGAAGTCTTCTCAAGTGCCGCCGCAAGCCTGGGCGTGCCGGGCTTCGCCAACGTCCTCGGCCTGCCCGACGCTTCCCGGGTCTGCGTGGTGGTGGCGGACGGCCTGGGACGCAATCTGCTGAAGCAAAAGACCGCCCACACCCCGTTCCTTCGCTCCGTCATCCAGGCGGGCCAGGGGGACATTCCCGTCTGGCTGGACTCGGCGTTCCCCACCACCACGGCGGCAGCGCTGGCCAGCCTGGGCACCGGACTTCCGCCCGGGCAGCACGGCATGGTGGGCTATGACGTCCTGGACCCGGCCCAGGACAAGGTGGTCAACCTGCTGGGCAACTGGGATCCCGGCGTGGACCCCCTGGCCTGGCAGCCGTTTCCCACCGTCCTGGAACGCGCCGCAGACCACGTAACCGTCACCACGGTCAGCCTTCCCCAGTTCGGGGATTCCCCGATGACGCGTGCCGTCCTGCGCGGTGGAGACTTCGTGTCCGGGACCACCTCCCATGCCAGGACAGCAGCCGCAGCCGAAACCATGGCTGCACCGGGCGCGTCCCTCATGTACTTCTACGTGAACGAACTGGACAAGGCGGGGCATCGCTACGGCTGCCAGTCAGCCCAGTGGGAACACCAGCTGGAGGAACTGGACGCCACCCTCAAGCGGCTCCACGCCACCCTGCCGGCCGGCACCACAATCCTCCTGACCGCGGACCACGGCATGCTGGACGTGCAGGAGCAGCAGCGGCTGGACTACTCCGCAGACCCGGCCCTGATCCAGGGTGTCCGGCACACGGCAGGGGAGCCGCGCATGGTGCACCTGTACCTGGAGCGGGACGCCGGCCCGGACGCGGCAGCCAGGCTCGCGGACGCGTGGCGTGCCCGCTTCGGCGCACGGATCTGGGCGTTCACCCGGGACGATGCCCTGGCCGCGGGCCTCTTTGGTCCGGTCCGGCCGGAAGCCGCGGGCAGGATCGGCGACGTCATGGTGGCCGCCCGTGACGCTGTGGCCTTCTACGACACCCGCCGCGTCCGGCCGGCCGCCATGGAGGTGGTGGGCCAGCACGGCTCCCTGACCAAGGCCGAACGTGAGGTTCCCCTGCTCTGTTTCCAAGCCCAGGGCAGGACAGCGCGGCGTGGCTGAGCTGGTTTTCTTCTCCGGGACGATGGACTGCGGCAAGTCCACGCTGGCGCTGCAGATGGACCACAACCACCGGGCCCGCGGGCGGGGCGGCGTGCGGTTCAGCCGCAACGACCGCGCCGGCGAATCGCGGATTTCCAGCCGGCTGGGGCTGCAGACGGACGCGGTGGAAGTGCTGGACAGCACCGATTTCTGGGATGAGGTGATGCGCCGCCGTACGCAGGGGCAGCGGGTGGACTACCTCATCTGCGACGAGGCGCAGTTCTATTCACCGGCGCAGGTTGAACAGCTTGCCAAGGTGGTGGACGAGATTGACGTGGACGTCTTTGCATTCGGCATCACCGCCGATTTCCGCACCCGGCTCTTTCCCGGCTCCCAGCGGCTTATCGAGCTCGCTGACCGGGTGCAGGTACTCCAGGTGGAGGCGCTGTGCTGGTGCGGACGCCGCGCCACCCACAATGCCAGGACGGTCGACGGCGTCATGGTCACCGAAGGGGCCCAGGTGGTGGTGGGCGACGTGGACATGGCTGGCCCCGCTGCCACAGCGGCCGCCGACCACATCCCGGTGGTGGGATACGAAACGCTCTGCCGCCGGCATTACATGCGCCGCGTGACCGCGCACGGCGCCGCGCTCATGGCAGGACAGGACCAGTTGCTGCCGTTCGACGTCGACGCGTGCCTGTGGCGGGGCTCAGGCGCTTTCTAGTCGGTGCGGGTACCGAACACGATCTCGTCCCAGGACGGGACGCTGGACCGTTTGGGCCGGGCCGGCTGGCGCTCGGGCACCTCGGGATCAGGCGGGGACGATGCGTTGGAGGAATCGTCGTCGTGCCGTGGTGCCGGCCGGCGTTGGCTGCCGCCAAGCAGCTCATCCAGCCCCGCGCCGCCTGAACTGCGGCCTGCGCCGCTTCCTTGGGAGCCCTTTTGCGGAGACGCCACGATGGTGATCTCCCGCGTGGCGGTGCTGACGCCGTCGTGCAGACGCAGCGATTCGTCCAGTCCGTCGTCGTCCGCTGTGTCGCGCAGCGGCGGGATGAGGCTCAGCCGGGACAGCATGGAAGGGCGGGCGTCGCGTCGCCGGATAAAGGAGTCGCCCCGTCCCGGCGGGGCTTCCTGCGGCTCCTCCGGAACCTCGGGCTCCTCTTCCTCCTCTGCCACCACTTCGGAGGGACGGGGGTGGGCGGCCGGGACACCGTGGGCCAGGAGGAGCGCCAGGGCGTCGTCCGAATCCTCGTCCACACCCAGGCGCTGGCCGCGCCGTGAGCGGAGCATGTCCAGGAGCTCGTCCGGTTCGGTCCCGGCTGCCGGGTCCTCGTCGGAGCCGGCCGGCACAGGCTGCGGACCACGGGCGGGACGGGCGGCGTCGGCATCCGTCTCGAAATCGAAGGGCCGGTCCGAGACGGCGGAAAGCCGGCGGGCCGGAACCGGTCCGTCCAGCGGCTCCAGCTCGCTCAGCTGCTGCGCCCAGCGGTTGGCGTTCTGCAGTGATTTGCGGGAGGGGATGAAGGTCCACAGGGCGGGCGGCTCTTCGCCGATTCCGGCGGCCCCGGTGTTGGCTTCGAAACTGGCGGAAACGGTCCAGGTGCCGTCCTGGCGGCGCCAGGAATCCCACTCCACGCCGGCCGGGTCGATGCCGTGGGCCGAAAGCCGGTGCCCCACCATGTCGGCCAGCGTGGCCGGGCTGTCACCGAATGCTGCGCGGTAGGCATCATGTCCGGGAGTGGGCGACGCCACCTCGATTTTGCGGGCCTGCTGGGCCACGTATTCGCGCTCGGCCAGCACCGGGCCTTCGTAGCGTTCCACCTTGGACAGCGGCAGCCCGGAAAGCTCAGCGACGTCCGCGGCCGTGGCACCGGCCCGGATCCGCGCCTGGATGTCCCGCGGAGACATGGCAATGGCAGGCCGCTCAACCGTTTTTTTGGCTGGTGCGCGGCTCGCCGCCCGGAGTGCTTCATCGATCGGCAGCTGGAACATCTCGCCGCCGGCACCGCTCAACAGGAGATGCGTCCCGTCGTCGTGTACGCCTACAAGCCGTAGATCCTGCATGCAAATCCTCCACCCTGGCATTACTATCAATCGAAACTCTGCCATCCGCGTGCCCGGAATTGGCTCAAGGTGCAGGGCGCGCCGCGAATTAGCGGCGGCCAGGGCCGGGAGGCGCTAGTGGCGGGTGAGTGCGGCGGTCAACTGATCCGGGTGCCGGGTGGACGTGAGCCAGTACGGCGTACGGTCTGCGGGGTCGGTGATCCGGATCCTGACAACGGGATCGATCCAGCCGCGGATGCACAGGTAGGCCAGGCCGTTGAGCCGGGTCCCGCGTTCGGCGGTCGCTTCGGAACCGCGGAAGGCCTCCACCTCGCCCACGAAGCGGCGTTCGATGGTGGCCCGGCCCACCGTCAGTGTCTCACCGGTGACTTCGATGGCGGGCGTGGAGGTCAGCAGGAGCACAGCGATGACGGCAAACAGCACCGCCGCGGCGGTGAAGCCCGCAGCCATGCTGATGGGGGCAAACACCAGAATGCCTGCTCCGGAGATTCCGGCTGCGATGATCCAGATCCATGCATTGGGCCACAGCTTCTCGCGGTAGATCACCCCGGTGCCGGTTGGCGGAATGCTGGGAAGGGGCGCGGCAGGGCTGGATTCGGGCATGGGGACAGCTTTTCATCTTTGGCGTGCTATTTCATCCCGGCTGCCGGCTGCGCGCCCGGGATCCCTCCCGCGCGCCTAGGTGAGGTACCACGGCCCGGGTTAGAGTGAGTGACTGTGACTGACCATTCCGCCGCACCAGGTACCGTTATCAACGACATCCCCACCGCAGACGAAGCATGGGAACCCACGCTGCAGGTGGGGCTGAAGATGCTGGATCCAGGACTGGAGGCGCCCTCCTACGCGCATCCGGGTGATGCCGGCGCCGACCTTCGTGCCCGCGAGGACGTTGTCCTCCAGCCGGGGGAGCGCAGGATGGTCCCCACGGGAGTTTCCATTGCCCTGCCGTTCGGCTATGTGGCGCTCATCCACCCACGTTCGGGCCTGGCCACCAAGCACGGCCTGACCATCGTCAACGCCCCGGGAACAGTGGATGCCGGGTACCGCGGCGAAATCGCCGTGACCCTGCTGAATACAGACTCCTCGCAGGCGATAGCGCTGCGCCGCGGCGATAGAATTGCCCAAATGGTCATTCAGCGCGTGGAGTATGCACAGTTTGTTCCCGTGGATGAATTGAGCGGATCGGTGCGCGGCACCGGCGGGTTCGGCTCCACAGGCGGATTCGTCCAGCCCGGGACCTGACTTTCCCGGTTTCCGTTACGGCGGCAGCAACGCACGACGGCGGCACCCACCTCAGGCGGGCCGGCGCACATCACACTAAGGAGACAGCCCCATGGTCTTTGGGCTCGGCAGGAAAACCAAGAAGGAACAGGCCACTGAACCCGAGGAGTCCCTGACTGCCGCGGAGCTTTCGGACAAGGCTGCCGAAGGCGACCACCGGCGGGCCAGCGGCCCGTTCGACGAATCCGAGGTGACGGGCCGCGACGGCTACGTGGATCTGGGAGCACTGCTGGTTGCCCCCTCCGAAGGCCTCCAGCTGCGCCTCGAAGTTGAGGAGGCGACCCAGCGCGTGGTGGCCGTGACCCTGGACCTCAACGGCTCCAGCCTCCAGCTGCAGGCCTTTGCCGCGCCGAAGACCGAAGGGCTGTGGGACGAGATCCGCGGCCAGATCGGCCAGTCCGTGGGCGCACAGGGCGGCCAGGTCGAAGAAATCGAAGGTCCCTTCGGGACTGAACTCATCGCCAAGCTTCCGGCGTCGGCCGCTGACGGCAGCCAGGGCTACCGCGTGGCCCGTTTCGTGGGTGTCGACGGGCCGCGCTGGTTCCTCCGAGGTGTGCTCGGCGGTGCTGCCGCGCTGGAACGGTCCGCTGCTGAACCGCTCGAGGCGCTGTTCCGCCAGGTGGTGGTGGTCCGCGGCGAAAACCCCATGCCCCCGCGTGACCTGCTGCAGCTCCGGCTTCCCAAGGACGCCACCGCAACGCCTCCGGCCGCCGTGCCTGCCCTGCAGGAACCCGAACGCGGCCCGGAGACAACACAGATTGGCTGATCCGATGGCCACCGGGCCGGGTTCCGCGCAGCCGGACGGCGACGTCGGCTGCCTGTCCCTGGACCGCCTGCCGGCGAAAGGCCGGGTGCTGTGCTGCGGCCGGATCGAGTCGGTGACATACGTCCCGCCGGGTGAAACCCCGGCCTTCACCGCCATCGTGTCGGACTCCGCTAAGGGCAGGAAGGGCCGTGCTGCCCGCCCCGGCGGGGAGCACGGCCGGCTTCGGGTGGTGTGGCTGGGCCGCCGGCGGGTCCCCGGGATCGAACCGGGGACGGAGCTGCGGCTAGAAGGCATGCTCTCGCACAGCCGGGGCCTGCCCACCATCTATAACCCGCGTTACGAAATACTGTCCCGCCAGGAGAATGAATGACATCGTCCCAGCCCGACCCGACGCCCGGTGGCCAAAGCCACCGCGACGCTGGCGGTAACGACAGCGCCGCCGCTGACCGGCAGGCGGGGACTCCCATGGCGGACATCGCGGCCGGCTATGCGGCCAAGGCCGGGCTGCACCGTACCGACGACGGCCGGGTGGACGTGCTGCGCAGCGCTGGCGGAGTCCAGGGCATTGCCGAAAGCATCGTCCCGGGACTGGTGTTCCTGGTGGTCTTCACCATCACCCGTGAATTGACCCCGTCGCTGGTCGCCGCCCTCGCGGGAGCCGCTGTCTTCACTGTGGTCCGGATTATCCAGCGGCGCCCCCTGACCCAGGCCCTGGCGGGTGTGGTGGGTGTTGGAATTTCGGCATGGCTGGCAAACACCACGGGCAGGGCCGAGGACTTCTACCTGCCTGGTTTCTTCACAAACGCCGCCTACATCGTGGCCATGGTCATTTCGATCCTGGCCAAGTGGCCCGTCGCCGGCCTGCTTTTCGGGTTCATCCGCAATGAGGGCCTGGACTGGCGGAAGGACCCGGGGCGGCTCAAGGCCTACCGGCTGGGTACCTGGATCATCGTGGCTGTCCTGGCCCTGCGGCTGGTTGTCCAGGTGCCGTTGTACCTGCTGGGCCCGGACGGACTCACCGCCCTAGCCACGACACGGCTCATCATGGGGGCGCCGCTGTACATCCTGGGCGTGTGGGTGGCCTGGCTGGTCACCAAACCTGCGCCTGCCGCCTCCTAACCGTCGAAGCCGTCATCCTCCTGGGCCTGTTGCGGCTCGGCTGCGGCTTCCCTGCCCGGAGCGGTCTCTGCCTCCTCCGCTGACAGCAGTGCCCGCAGTTCGTCCTCCGCGGCGATGGTCGTGACGAAGAACAGCTCGTCGCCGCCGTCGATGACATCATCCCGGCTGGGGGTGATGGGAGCATGGTCGCGGAGGATGGCCACCAGGGTGGAATCCTCCGGCCAACGGATGTCGCCTACCGTCTTCCCGATCACATGCGAATCGTGCGGGACGGTGAACTCCACCAGCGATGACACTCCGGTCTGCAGCGTGAGGAGCCGGACCAGGTCGCCGATCTCCACCGCCTCCTCCACCAGCGCTGTCATGAGCTGCGGGGTGTTGACGGCGACGTCGACGCCCCAGGAGTCGTTGAACATCCAGTCATTCTTCGGATTGTTCACCCGACCCACGGTCCGGCCCACTCCAAACTCCGTCTTGGCCAACAGCGAGACCACCAGGTTGACCTTGTCGTCGCCCGTGGCCGAAACCACCACGTCCGCCTCCTCGACTTTGGCGCCCTGGAGTGTGCTCAGTTCGCAGGCGTCGCCCACCAGCCAGTGCGCGCCGCGCAGCCCGCTGCGGCCGATGACCTCCGGCTTCTGGTCGATCAGCAGGATTTCGTGGCGGTGGGCCAGCAGTTCCCTGGCAATGGAGGAACCGACGCTGCCTGCGCCAACAATCACGACTTTCACTGAAACTCCTTGGCGGGTGCTTTGGCCAGGACCTGCGCCACCTGGGCGCTGCGGTCCACGTGCAGCATGGCATGGACGGTATCGCCGTCCTGGTAGGCGGTGCCGGCCTCCGGCAGCAGGCCCTCGCCAAAGCGGGTCAGGTACGCCACCCGGATGCCCGCAGCCGCCTCGATGCTGCTGATCCGATGTCCCACCCAGGCTGCGTCCAGGTCCAGTTCGGCCAGGACGAGCCGGCCGGACGGTTCGCGGAAGTCGCCGGCGAGGTGCTGTTCGGGAAGGATCCGGCGCAGGACCTGGTCTGCGCTCCAGCGGACTGCCGCCACGGTGGGAATGCCCAGCCGTTGGTAGATCTCGGCCCGGCCGGGGTCGTAAATGCGGGCCACCACGTGCGGGACGTGGAACGTCTCGCGCGCCACCCTGGTGGCCAGGATGTTGGAGTTGTCCCCGCTGGACACGGCGGCGAAGGCGTAGGCCTCGTCAACGCCTGCCTGCCGCAGAGTATCGCGGTCGAAGCCCACGCCGGTCACCTTGCGGCCGGTGAAGCCCTGCCGGAGCCGGCGGAAAGCCCGGTCGTCCTGGTCGATGATGGCCACGGAATGCCCGGCATCTTCGAGCGTGTGCGCGAGGGTTGCACCCACCCGGCCGCATCCCATGATCACGAAGTGCGCCACCGTATCTCCTCTTCATCACCGACAACGTGCTGCAGCACGAAACTCTACCGGCCCGTCCCCTGATCGCGCCCGGGGCAGGCCGTCATGACATCGCCCGGGAATCAGACTAGCTTTGTGGGGTGCTGACAATATTCAATGCCGCCAAGCGGGTGCTGGTGGGCAGGCCGTTCAGGAATGACCGGCTGACCCACACGCTGCTGCCCAAGCGGATCGCACTTCCGGTGTTCTCGTCCGACGCCTGGTCCTCCGTAGCCTACGCGCCCGATGAAATCCTCCTGACCCTGGCACTGTCCGGCGTCAGCGCTGTCGCTTTCTCGCCATGGGTTGGCCTGGCCGTCATGGTGGTGCTGCTCACCGTGGTGGCCTCCTACCGCCAAAACGTCCACGCCTATCCCTCCGGGGGAGGCGATTACCAGATAGCCAACGAGAACCTGGGCAAGTACGCCGGCCTGACGGTGGCGTCAGCGCTGCTGGTGGACTACGTCATGACCGTGGCGGTATCCATGGCCTCGGCCGCTTCCTACGTGACCACCGCAATCCCGGCGCTCCACGGCCAGCAGGCCTTCGTGGCGGCAGCCGGGGTGGCGGGACTGGCCCTGGTAAACCTCCGCGGCGTGAAGGAAGCCGGAACCCTGTTCGCCGCACCCTCCTATATCTTCATGGTGGCCATCCTGGGCATGACTGCGGTAGGGCTTTTCCAGGCGTCCACCGGCACCCTGGGCCAAGCGCCGTCGGCGGCGTTCACCATTGTTCCGGCCCCCGGGTTCGACGAAGGGCTGGTGGGCCTGGCCGGTGCGTTCCTGCTGTTGCGTGCCTTTTCCTCCGGCGCTGCAGCGCTGACCGGCGTCGAAGCCATCAGCAACGGGGTGCCGAACTTCCGTCCGCCCAAGAGCCGGAACGCTGCCACCACCCTGCTGCTGCTGGGCCTCCTCAGTGCCGTCATGTTTGCCGGGGTCATCTACCTGGCGAACGCCACCAAGGTCCACATTGTGCTGGACCCGGCCACGGAGTTCCTCCTGGACGGCAAACCGTTGCCCGAGGGGTACATCCAGAACCCGGCCATCAGCCAGATCGCCCAGACCATTTTCGGGGCCGGATCCCTGCCGTTCTATCTGGTGGTGGCCGCTACCGGCCTCATCCTGGTCTTCGCGTCCAACACGGCCTTCAATGGCTTCCCGGTCCTGGGCTCCATCCTTGCCCAGGACGGCTACCTGCCCCGCCAGCTCCGCACCCGCGGCGACCGCCTGGCGTTCAGCAACGGAGTGCTGGCCCTGGCTGCCGGCGCGCTGGTCCTGATCCTGGCGTTCAACGCCGACGTCACCAAGCTCATCCAGCTGTACATCGTGGGCGTCTTTATCTCCTTTACCGCCAGCCAGCTGGGCATGATCCGGCACTGGGGCAGGAAGCTCAAACTGGCAAGGGACAAACCCACCCGGCTGCGCATGGCCAAGTCGCGTGCGATCAACAGCGTGGGCTTCGGCATGACCGCGCTGGTGCTGGTCATCGTAGTCGTCACCAAGTTCGAACAGGGCGCCTGGATCACGCTGATCGTCATGCTGGGCCTGTTCCTGATGATGTGGAGCATCCGGGCGCACTACGACAACGTGGCCAAGGAACTTGCCGTGGACGAGGATTCGTCCCCGCGGGCCCTGCCCACCCGGGTGCACGCGGTGCTGCTCGTCTCGCACGTGCGCAAGCCTGTCCTGCGGGCCCTCGCCTACGCCCGCGCATCGCGCCCGTCCAGGCTGGATGCGGTCACCGTGGACATCGATGCGGAGGAGACGGCCGGTACCGTGGCCGACTGGGAGAAGCTCGGGATCCCGGTGCCGCTGACGGTCCTCGCCAGCCCGTACCGGGAGACGGTGACGCCCATCATGGAGTACATCAAACAGATGCGGCGCGATTCACCCCGCGACCTGATCGTGGTCTATATCCCCGAGTACGTGGTGGGTAAATGGTGGGAGCAGCTGGTCCATAACCAGACGGCACTGCGCATCAAGACCCGGCTGCACTTTGAACCAGGCGTTATGGTGGCCAGTGTTCCGTGGCAGCTCAAATCATCCGAAGAAGCCAAGAACATGCAGGACGTGCAATGACCTCCCACATCCCCTCCACCAACGGATCCCGGACCGATGGTCCCGCCGGCGCAGTCCGCGAAGCCGTCCTGGATATCGGGCCCGTGGCCCACGGCGGGCACTGCGTCGCCCGCGACGGCGGCCGGGTGGTCTTCGTCCGGCACGCCATCCCGGGCGAAAAAGTCCGGGTCCGGTTCACGGACGCCGAAGACAGTGCCAAGTTCTGGCGCGCCGACGTCGTGGAGGTCCTGGAAGCCTCCCCGGACCGTGTGGAGCATTTCTGGCACCCTGCAGACTCCGGGCGGGCCTGGTCCCACGGGCACCCGCCGGTAGGCGGCGCTGAATTCGGCCACATCACCCTGCCCCGGCAGCGGCGGCTGAAGGCCGAGGTGCTGGCTGAGCAGCTGAGGCGGCTGGCCGGCGTCGACCGCCTTCCGTCCGGCGCGGACCTTTCCGCCGGCGGTGGGGGAATAACCGTGGAGGCCGTGGGCGGTACACCCCGGCAGCAAGGAGCGTCCGACGGCGGCGGGGGCCTCGGGTGGCGCACCCGGGCGAGCTTCTCGGTCACACCGTCAGGCCGGCTGGGCATGCACGCCCACCGCTCCGACCACATCGTTCCCGTGCGGGAGATGCCGCTGGCCAGCGATGCGATCAACGCGCTGCGGCTGTGGGATGCAGACCTGCAGGGCATCGAGCGCGTCGAGGTTGCGGCGCCGGCCAACGGGAGCCGGCCGCTGGTCCTGTTGGCACCATTGCAGGGCACGAAGGGCAAGCGGCTCAGCGCCGTCGTCGCGGCCCTGCCGCAGGACGTGTCCGTGGCAACGTTCGACCCGGCCACTGAAGAGGTGCGCCAGGTCCGGGGCCGCACCTGGGTGCAGGAAACCGCGGCGGGACATGAATACCGCGTGACCGGGGCGGGGTTCTGGCAGATCCACCGCGACGCGCCCGGGACACTTGTGGGTGCGGTCACAGATTTCCTCGGAAACGGCGGTTTCCTCCGCCCCGGCTCGGTGGTGGCAGACCTATACGCCGGCGCCGGCCTGTTCACTGCCGTGCTGGCCGACGCAGTGGGCGAGACAGGCTCCGTCCTTTCCGTTGAAGGGTCGCCCGGAACCAGCCGCGACGCACGCAAGAACCTGCACGCCGCGCCCCAGGTGGAGATTGTGCAGGGCAGGGTGGAACGGGTCCTCCGCCAGCAATCGCGGGACTTCGACGCCCTCATCCTGGACCCGCCCCGGGCCGGGGCCGGCAAGGCCGTCGTGGGGCAGCTGGTGGCATCGGCACCGCGGGCCATCGCCTATGTTTCCTGCGACCCCGCTTCATTTGCCCGGGACGTTGGCTACTTCCGGCAGGTGGGGTGGGAGCTTTCCGGGCTGCGCGCGTTCGACCTCTACCCGCACACCCACCACCTGGAGACCGTGGCACTGCTGACTCCCGCGCCATGATGCCGGAGGTGGTTTTCGACTACGATGGCCGTAGTAGTCCCACGTCGCGCCCGTAATCACGGCCGGCCGTGTGCAATTTTCGGGCCCGAACTAATTAGGGCGTCCTAACTAGCAGGCGGTCAACCGCGCGACAAAGATGAAACTGTTGCGAGAGGAGTCCTGCGATGAGCACTGTGGACAGCTTCGGTTCAAAAGGCCAACTTAATGTAGCCGGAACCGAATATGAAATTTTCCGGTTGAACTCCGTTGAAGGTGCAGAAAACCTTCCGTTCAGCCTCAAGGTATTGCTTGAAAACCTGTTGAGGACCGAGGACGGCGCGAACATCACTGCCGATCACGTTCGCGCCTTGGCAGGCTGGGATCCCAACGCCCAGCCCGATACAGAAATCCAGTTCACGCCTGCCCGCGTGATCATGCAGGACTTCACCGGTGTCCCCTGCGTGGTGGACCTGGCGACCATGCGTGAAGCGGTCAAGGAACTGGGCGGCGACCCCAAGCGGGTCAACCCGTTGGCGCCTGCCGAGATGGTCATCGACCACTCGGTCCAGATCGATGCCTTCGGCAACTCCGGCGCACTGGAGCGCAACATGGAGATCGAATATCAGCGCAACGGCGAGCGTTACCAGTTCCTGCGCTGGGGCCAGACCGCGTTCGACGACTTCAAGGTGGTTCCCCCGGGAACCGGCATCGTCCACCAGGTCAACATCGAATACCTGGCGCGCACCGTCATGACCCGTGAAGTGGACGGCGCCCTCCGCGCCTACCCCGACACCTGCGTGGGCACCGACTCCCACACCACCATGGTCAACGGCCTGGGCGTGCTCGGCTGGGGCGTCGGCGGCATTGAAGCCGAGGCGGCCATGCTCGGCCAGCCCGTCTCCATGCTGATCCCGCGCGTCGTGGGCTTCAAGCTCAGCGGCAGCATCCCCGCAGGCGCCACCGCAACCGACGTAGTGCTGACCATCACCGAAATGCTGCGCAAGCACGGTGTGGTGGGCAAGTTCGTGGAGTTCTACGGCGAAGGTGTGGCCGCCGTGCCGCTCGCCAACCGCGCCACCATCGGCAACATGAGCCCCGAATTCGGTTCCACCGCCGCCATGTTCCCGATCGACGACGTCACCCTGGACTACCTGCGCCTCACCGGCCGCTCGGAGCAGAACGTCGCCCTGGTGGAGGCCTACGCCAAGGAACAGGGCCTCTGGCACGATCCTTCCCGCGACATCAAGTTCTCCGAGTACCTGGAACTGGACCTGTCCACGGTTGTTCCGTCCATCGCCGGCCCCAAGCGCCCGCAGGACCGCATCGAACTGACCGAGGCTAAGGACGAGTTCCGCCACGACCTCAAGAACTACGTCTCCCACGAAGCGGACGCCGGCACCCTGGACGAGTCACTTGAGGAATCGTTCCCCGCTTCCGATGCACCGTCCTTCACCGCCGGAGCCACCCATATCTCCGACACCGACCGTGAACCGCCGAAGTATTCGGCAGCGCATGGCGGCGCGGGACGCATCACCAAGCCCGTGCCGGTCAAGATGGCGGACGGACGCGAGTTCGAGCTGGACCACGGAGCGGTAACCATCGCCTCCATCACGTCCTGCACCAACACGTCCAACCCGTCCGTCATGCTGGCCGCCGCAGTGCTTGCCCGCAACGCCGTCGAGAAGGGCCTGACCGCCAAGCCGTGGGTCAAGACCTCTGTTGCCCCCGGATCCAAGGTTGTCACGGACTACTACGAGAAGTCCGGGCTGACCCCCTACCTGGAGAAGCTGGGCTTCTACATCGTTGGCTACGGCTGCGCCACCTGTATCGGCAACTCCGGTCCGCTGGAACCCGAGATCTCCGAGGCCATCCAGGCCAACGACCTCGCCGTGTCGGCCGTCCTCTCGGGCAACCGCAACTTCGAAGGCCGCATCAACCCGGACATCAAGATGAACTACCTGGCCTCCCCGCCGCTGGTCATCGCCTACGCCCTGGCCGGATCCATGGACTTCGACTTCGAAACCGACTCCCTCGGCAAGGACGAGGCCGGCAACGACGTCTTCCTGAAGGACATCTGGCCCAACCCGGTTGAGGTCCAGCAGGTCATCGACTCCTCGATCGACAAGGACATGTTCACCAGGGGTTACCAAGGCGTTTTCGAGGGTGACGAGCGTTGGAAGGCGCTGGACACCCCGGCCGGCGACACCTTCGCCTGGGATCCGAACTCCACCTACGTCCGGAAGCCCCCGTACTTCGAGGGCATGCAGGCACAGCCCGAGCCGGTCAAGGACATCACGGGCGCCCGCGTGCTCCTGAAGCTGGGCGATTCGGTCACCACCGACCACATCTCCCCGGCAGGTTCCTTCAAGTCCGACACCCCGGCCGGCCAGTACCTGCTGGCCAACGGCGTCGAGCGCAAGGACTTCAACTCCTACGGCTCCCGCCGCGGCAACCATGAGGTGATGATCCGCGGTACGTTCGCGAACATCCGCATCAAGAACCAGATCCTGGACGGCGTCGAGGGTGGCTTCACCCGCGACTTCACCCAGGAAGGCGGCCCGCAGGCTTACGTCTACGATGCTGCGCAGAACTACCAGCAAGCGGGAACCCCGCTGGTGGTCCTGGCCGGCAAGGAATACGGTTCGGGTTCCTCCCGCGACTGGGCTGCCAAGGGTACCGCCCTGCTGGGCGTCAAAGCCGTCATCGCCGAGAGCTACGAGCGCATCCACCGCTCCAACCTCATTGGCATGGGCGTCCTGCCGCTGCAGTTCCCGGCCGGTGAGAACGCCGCCAGCCTGGGCCTGTCCGGCACGGAAACCTTCTCTGTTGAGGGCGTCACCGCGCTGAACGAGGGCACCACGCCGAAGACCCTCAAGGTCACGGCCACCGCCGAAGACGGAACCGCCACGTCCTTCGATGCCGTCCTGCGCATCGATACCCCGGGCGAAGCGGACTACTACCGCAACGGCGGCATCCTGCAGTACGTCCTGCGCCAGATCTCCGCCAACTAACGGATCCCGCCAGCAGGCACCCTTTTACCGAAGCCCCGGCCGGTCACCGACCAGCCGGGGCTTCGGCTTTGCACCCAAACCAAGGCGTTAGAGTTAAACGGCACGTCTACCACCCGAAGGAGGGGTCGTTGGGAATCTTGGACACCATCCGGAATCCGCAGGACCTGAACGAGTTGTCCGAAGAACAGCTGTCACAGCTGGCTTCGGAGATCAGGGAGTTCCTGATCACGAACGTCTCCCAGACGGGCGGGCACCTCGGACCGAACTTGGGCGTGGTGGAACTGACGCTCGCCGTGCACCGCATCTTCGACTCGCCGCGGGACAGCATCGTCTTTGATACCGGACACCAGTCCTACGTGCACAAGCTGCTGACCGGGCGCCAGGATTTCAGCACCCTCCGCCAGGAAGGCGGACTTTCCGGCTACCCCTCGCGCGCCGAGTCGGAGCACGACATTGTGGAGAGCTCGCACGCCTCCTCATCCCTGTCCTGGGCAGACGGCATCTCCCGCGCCCGCCAGCTCACCGGCCAAGGCGACCGGCATGTGGTGGCCGTGGTTGGCGACGGCGCCCTCACCGGCGGCATGGCCTGGGAAGCCATCAACAACATCGCGGCGGACAAGAAGCGCCGCGTGGTGATCGTGGTCAATGACAACGGCCGCTCCTACGCACCCACTGTTGGCGGCTTCGCCGACTACCTCGCGTCGCTGCGCCCCACCATCGATTCCTTCCGCGCCGCCCCTGCGTACGAGGTGGCCCTGGACTGGTGGAAGAAGAAACTCCAGAACGGCGGCCCCGTCGGCCAGTTCACTTACCGCAGCCTGCATGCCATGAAGAAGGGCATCAAGGACTGGTGGGCGCCGCAGGGCATGTTCGAGGACCTCGGCATGAAGTACATCGGCCCTGTGGACGGGCACAACCTCCAGGCCATGGAGCACGCCCTGTCCACGGCGCGGAACTATAACGGGCCGGTCATCGTGCACGCCATGACGGAGAAGGGCCACGGCTACGCCCCGGCCCGCGCCCATGAGGCGGACCAGTTCCACGCCGTCGGCATCATTGACCCCGAAACCGGGGAACCCACCGGCAGCGGCGGAGCCCAGTCCTGGACGTCCGTCTTCGCGGACGAAATCGCGGACATCGCCGATGAGCGCGAGGACGTGGTCGGCATCACCGGCGCCATGCTCATCCCCGTGGGCCTGCACAAGTTCGCGGCCCGCCACCCGGACCGGGTGATCGACGTCGGCATCGCCGAACAGCATGCCCTCACCTCAGCCGCCGGGATGGCATTCGGCGGCCTGCACCCTGTGGTGGCCGTGTATGCCACCTTCCTAAACCGGGCTTTCGACCAGCTGCTCATGGATGTGGCGCTGCACAAGGCCGGGGTGACCATCGTCCTGGACCGGGCCGGAGTCACAGGCCCTGACGGTGCCAGCCACCACGGCATGTGGGACATGGCCATGGTCCAGATTGTGCCCGGCCTGCACCTTGCCGCGCCACGTGACGCCAGCCGCCTGGGTGAAGAGCTCCGCGAGGCCATGGCCATCACCGACGCCCCCAGCGTGGTCCGCTTCTCCAAGGGATCGGTAGGCGCAGAAATCGAAGCGATCGAGCGGCTCAGCGACGGCGTGGACGTCCTGGCCCGCCGTCCCGCCGGATCCACCGACAACGACGTCCTGATCGTCAGCGTGGGCGCCATGTCCGAACTGGCGCTGGATGTCTCCAACCGTCTGGGCGCCCAGGGCATCAGCACCACCGTCGTCGATCCGCGCTGGGTCCTGCCCGTGCGGCGTTCGATCGTTGCATTGGCCTCGCACCACCGCCTGGTGGTCTGCATTGAGGACGGCGTGCGCGCCGGCGGCGTGGGATCGCGCATCCGGCAGGAAATGCGCGCGGCCGGAGTAGACACAGCCCTGAACGAAGTGGGCCTGCCGGTCGAATTCCTGGACCACGGCACGCGCAGCCAGGTCCTGGAGCGCGTGGGCGTCACCGCCCAGCAGATTACGCACGACGTCGTTGCGCAGGTTCTGGGAACAAAGGTTCCCTTTGCGCGCCCCCTGCCCGGGCAGCAGCACCCCACCACCGGCAGCCTTCCCATCCTGTGAGGGGCGAGGCGGAACTCAAATACCCCGGGGTGCTGGGTGAGCCCGCCGGCCCCGGGCACCCGGGCGCCACGCGGGTGCCGGAAGGACTCCGGCCCGGCCAGTTGGTCGTGGCGCGGAACCGGAAGTGGAACGGCAAGGCGCACTGGGTGGTGCCGGGCCGCTACCTGGGGGAGGACCGGCATGGCTGGTGGATCTTCCAGGGCACCAACGAATTCTGTTCACGCCCCGGGGCTGCGTTCTACACGCAGTCGGACGCAGTGCTGCTCATACCCCGCGAAGGACAATGGGTGGCTACGTTCTACGATGACGCCCACCCCGGCGGAGTCCGCGTCTACATCGACCTTGCCGTCGCCCACGAGTGGCAATCCATCCGGCCCGACGTGATGGAATTCCATGTGATCGACATGGACCTGGACGTGGTGCGCACCTCGGGTCGCGGCGTCTTCATCGACGATGAGGACGAGTTCGCCCAGCACCGGGTGGCCATGGACTACCCGCAGGAGCTGGCCGGAGAGCTCGAGGCGGCAGCAGACCAGCTTTTAAACGCAGTGAAGGCACAGTACGCACCGTTCGACGGCACCGACGCCGAATGGTTTACCAAAGGACGCACATGAGCGGCATCATCAGGGTTTACCGGCGCGACGACGAAGGTGTCCTGCACTTCCGGGAGGCCTGGTTCGATGAGGACTACAGCCAGTTCGTGATGAACTACGGCGTGGTGGGACACCAGAGCAAGACCGAAGAGACGGACGTGCCCGATGCCGGCGCCGCGGAGGGCCTGCTGGATGCCTTCGCCGCACAGTGCGCCGAGGACGGCTACAAGGAAATCCCGGACGAGGAGCAGTCCTGGGTCGTTGCCCAGTTCGCCCTGAAGACCCGGGAGGGCACGGACCGCGACCGCTACCTCCAGGAAAAGGCCACCGATGCGCTGATCAGCCACCTGGCCTGGCGTGGCCTGGGCACCGTGGAACGTTCGGAATTCACGGACTACAAGCTGAACATCTTTTGCCTGTCTCCGGAAGTGAGCAAGGCCGTGAACGCCATCAAGGTGTGCATCCGCGGCGAGGACCTGGATTTCACCAAGCTCAGCATCGGCGCCGCACCGTTCGGGGAGCCGGACCGGTTCAAGCTCAAGCACTCGGCCAAACCAGCAAACAGCTTCAGCCTTTAGGAGGGTTCCGTGACCCCGTACCGACGCGTCGGCAAATCCGGACTTACTGTTTCCGCGGTGGGCCTGGGCTGCAACAACCTGGGCCGTGCCAACACGGCCACCGAATCCCAGGCCGGCACTGATGCGGTGGTCCGCGCAGCGCTGGACGCCGGCATCACCCTGTTTGACGTCGCCGACACCTACGGCCGCGAGCCTGGCCTGAGCGAAACGATGCTGGGCAGGGCCCTGGGCGGACGCCGGGCCGAAGCGGTGCTGGCCACCAAGTTCGGCATGGACATGAAGGGGGCCAACGGCGCCGACTACGGCGCGCGGGGTTCGCGGCGGTACATCATCCAGGCCGTGGAGTCCTCCCTCCGCAGGCTGGCGACAGACTGGATCGACCTTTACCAGTTCCATACGCCGGATCCGCTGACGCCCATCGACGAGACCCTCGCAGCCCTGGACGGCCTGGTCCGCAGCGGCAAGGTCCGGTACATCGGCCACTCCAACCGGGCCGGCTGGCAGATCGCGCAGGCTGAATACGTTGCCCGCGAACTCGGCAGCACCCGCTTCATCTCCACGCAGAACCACTACAATCTCCTGGACCGGCGCGCTGAACTGGAGGTCATACCGGCTGCCGAGGATTTCGGCCTCGGGGTGTTGCCGTACTTCCCGCTGGCCAACGGGCTGCTGACCGGGAAGTACGCTCCGGGCCGGGCTCCGGAGGGATCCCGCCTCAGCCACACCCGGACCCACATGGTGGAAGACGCCGACTGGGACCAGTTGGGCAGGTTCAGCCTGTTCGCACGGGAGCGCGGGCTGACCGAGGTGCAGGTAGCCTTCTCCTGGCTCGCGGCCCAGCCGTCCGTGGCCAGCGTCATCGCCGGTGCCACCAGCCCCGGGCAGATACGCGAGAACGCGGCCGCCGCCGGATGGGCGCCGTCGGTGGAGGATCTCGCGGAACTGGACGCCATCTTCCCGCCCGTTCCCAAAGTGGCCCTCTTCTAGCCGTGGCCGCCTTCCTGCTGGACGTGGACACCGGCATCGACGATGCCCTGGCCCTGGTGTACCTGGCCGCGCTGCCGGACACCGAATTCGCCGCCGTCACGGCCTCGCCCGGCAACGTGGACGCGGACCAGGTGGCCCGCAACACCCTTGCCCTGCTGGAGCTTTGCGGCCGGCCGGACGTGGAGGTGGCCATCGGGGCCCGCGCCCCCCTGTCCATCCCGTTGCTCACCACCCCCGAAACCCATGGGCCGCAGGGCATCGGCCATGCCGTCCTGCCGGAACCGCAGGGAAGGCTCTCGCCGCGCAACGCCGTCGACCTTTGGATTGAAAAGGCCCGGGGGCGCCCGGGGGAGCTGACGGCGCTCATCACCGCGCCGCTGACCAACTTCGCCCTGGCCCTGCGGCAGGAGCCGGACCTGCCGGAACTGCTCGCGGGGGTGGTCATCATGGGCGGATCCTTCTACTACCAGGGCAACACCACGCCCACAGCCGAGTGGAATACCCACGTGGACCCGCACGCGGCCAAGGAAGTCTACGCCGCGTACCGCGGCCGGCCCGTGGACAGGCTGCCCGTCGTCTGCTCCCTGGACACCACGGAGCGCATGGAACTTCGCCCGGAACACCTCCGGCTGCTGGCCGAAGCCGCGGGCGCCTCGGTACCTGAGCTGGTCCTGCCGGAGCAACCCGAAGGGCAGCGCAGCACCTCGGACAACATAGTTATCCGCCACCTGTCGGACGCCCTGCGGTTTTACTTCGAGTTCCACCGGCTCTACGACCAGGGCTACCTGGCCCATGTCCACGACTTCTTCGCTGCGGGCGTGGCAGCCGGCACCCTGGAGTATTCTGCCCGGCCTGCCACGGTGGACGTGGAAGCTGATTCGCCGCTGCTGGCCGGGACAACCGTTGCCGACTTCCGCGGCCTCTGGGGATTCCCCCCGAATGCCCGCATTGTCACCGACAACAACCCCGCGCAGGCCTTCACTGAACTGGTGTCGACGGTCGGCCGCCTGGCGCGGGAACGCGGCTGAGCGGCGGCCTGTCCCGGCGGTAGAATGGGGGCGGTCCGGCCAGGCACTGCTGCCCGGCCGCCGCTGCCGAGGTGACATAGGCGGCGTTCCCCAGGGCCCGGAACCTCCGGGCCTCCCGCGCCTGCACCCAAAGGAAACCGCATGTCATCGCCCTCCCTGACGTTGCCGTCCCCGGCACCCGCCGCCGCCCGCAGGCGCCGCCTGCTCGAGATCCTCGGCGCCGTGGCCATCGCCGGCACCTACATCTACCTTGTCCTGAACCAGCCGGCAGATATCACAGGGGGCCCCGGCAGCGCCTCGGCCCTGATCGCACTCTCCGGCTTCCTGGCAGGCGCCGTCCTGCTCATCGTCGCCGTCCTGCCCACCCTCCCCACCTCCACGCTGGTGCTGATCCCGGTGGCGCTGGTGCTGAACATCGTGCTGGGCCAGTTCGTGGGCAGCACCCTGGTTCCGTTCTACCTGGACGCGATCGGCACAGTCCTCATCGCAGTCCTCGCGGGCCCCGCCGCCGGTGCCGCGACCGGCGTTCTCAGCAGCATCGTCTGGTCCTTCTTCAACCCCACGGTCCTGCCTTTCGCCGCCGGCGCCGCGCTGATCGGCTGCCTTGCCGGGCTCGCCGCCCGTTACGGGCTCTTCCGCCGCTTCTACCTGGCCCCCGTGGCCGGCTTCGCCACTGGCATTCTGGCCGGCGTGGTCTCGGCGCCTGTCGCAGCCTTCGTCTTCGGCGGCACCTCCGGCGTTGCCACCGGAGCAATCGTCAGCGCCTTCCGCGCCATGGGCGACTCGCTGCTGACCGCCATTACCAAACAGGCCCTGATTTCTGACCCGATGGACAAGGCGATCGTCTTCACTGTCGTGGCCATCCTGGTCTACGCCCTCCCGCGCCGGGCCCGCCTGCAGTTCCCGTTCGTCCGCCGCCACAGGGTGCTGGCCGGCAAGGTTCCCGGACAGGACGCCTAGGCAGCATCCATGCGTCTACACCCGCTGACCTCGCTGGCAGCGGCCGGCAGCACTGCGGCCATAACGACTGCGGCGGCGAGCCTGCCGCTCTCGCTGGCCGTAACCGCCGGCTGCGCTGCGCTTGCGTTTCAGGGCGGGACGGCGCGCCGGGTGCTTCCAGCGGCAGCAGCCGTGCTGCTGCCGCTGGCTGTCTCGCTGCTCATGGTGCATGGGTTATTTTTTCCTGAGGGACGTACTGTTCTGGCGCAATGGGGGCCGGTGCGGATCACCGCTGAGGGGCTGGCGTTCGCGCTGGAACGGACGGCCCTGCTGGCCGCCGTGGTGGTGTCCCTGCTGCTGTTCTCCTTCACCGTCAGGGTGCCGGACCTGGTGGCTGCCCTGTCCGCCCGGGGCGTCAGTGGCAGGGTCGCCTTTGTCCTGGCATCCACCCTGACGCTGCTGCCTGCGATTACAGCCAGGACCGCGGTGATCCGGCAGGCCCAGGAGGCGCGCGGCCTGGTCATCCGCCGCGGGCTCCTCCACCGGATGGCGTCGTTCCGGCTGCAGGCGGTACCGCTTGTCTTGTCGCTCGTCGAGGAAGCCGGCACGCGTGCCGCGGCCCTCGACGCGCGCGGCTTCAGCAGCAGCGGTCCGCGCACCAGCTACCGGGAAGTGCCCGATTCCCGCGGGCAGCACATCCTGCGCGCCGCGCTGGTGCTGGCTGCAGTCGCGGCCATTGGTGCGCGGCTTTGGACCACCGCGGCGGGGACCTAGCATGCACGCTACCGCCACCCCGGCCCTGGCAGCTTCCATCCGGTCCTTTGCCTTCCACGGGGAAGACACGCCCGCCCTGGCCGGGCTTGAGCTGTCCTTCGTTCCGGGGTCCCGTACCGCCATCATCGGCGCTTCCGGCAGCGGCAAATCCACTCTCGGCAGGATTCTGGCTGGCTGGCTGATGCCCGGGAGCCACGGCACATTCCATGGCCGCCTCGCCGCGGCGGGCACCGTCCTGGAGTTCGACGGCGGCCCCGACGACCCGCGGATCGACCCCGCGGCGTGGGGCAGGCTGGTGGGCTTCGTTCCGCAGGACGCCGCTGCGGCCATGTCCACCGTCCGTGCCACCGTGGCCGAGGAACTGGCGTTCGGGCTCGAGAACGCCGGCGTGGAACGGGCCGCCATGGTGGCTGCCGTGGAACGCACTGCCGGGCTGGTGGGCCTCTCCAGGCTCCTGGAGCAGGACCCTGCAACGCTGTCCGGCGGGCAGCTCCGCCGCCTGGCCATCGGCTGCGCCGTCATCGCCGATCCGCCCGTGCTGGTGCTTGACGAGCCGGCCGCCTCGCTGGACGGCGGGGGCCTGGCAGAACTCACGCTGCTGGTGACAGACCTCGCAGCGGCGGGCACCGCCGTCGTTATCCTCAGCCAGGCCGTGGACGACCTGGTCCTGGCCGCCCCGGACTGGGTTGTCCTTTCGGCCGGCAAGGCCACGGCGCGCGGGCACCGGGATGAATTCCTCCGCGGGGACGCGCCGTTGCCCGCCTCCGTCCGCAGGCCCCTCTTCGGCAAGCCTGGAACCCCGCCCGATGCCGCCCCTGCGGCCCGTCCCGCCGAGTCAGGCAAACCGTCCGGAGCAGCGCTGGAATTCCGGGCAGTGGCGTTCAGCTATGCCGCCGTCCGTGCCGACAGTCCGGCACATCCTGTCCTTCATGGCGTTGACCTCACGGTGCGGCCGGGGGAAGTCGTGGCTGTCACGGGTGCCAACGGCGCCGGAAAATCCACGCTGCTGCGCCATGCGAACGGGCTGCTGCAGCCGGACCGTGGCGCCGTCCTGGTGCAGGGGTGCGGCATTGCCGGCAAACCCGTCGGGGACGTGGCGGCGGCCGTGGGATTCCTGTTCCAACATCCGCGCCACCAGCTCTTTGAACGTACCGTCCTGCGGGAGGTCAGGTTTGGCCTGGACCGGCTTTTCCCGGCTGTGGAAGCGGAGCGGCGCGCCCGCGCAGCGCTGGAGGCCGTTGGCCTGGCAGCCGAGGCGCTGGCCCACCCGGCGGAACTTCCGGGCTCACGCCAGCGCCTGCTGGCCCTCGCCACCGTCCTGGCCCGCCGGCCCGCCGTGCTGGCCCTTGACGAACCCACCGTGGCTCTGGACGCGGATGGCCTGGCCGTCCTGGATGCGGCCGTGCGGTCCGCTGCGGCGGAGGGCGCCGCCGTCGTACTGGTCACGCATGACCTGGACTACGCACGGACGGCGGCGCACCGTGTCGTGGCGCTCGACGGCGGCCGGCTGGCAGGGCACTAAGCACACCTGCCAGCCCCGAAACGCAAGCCCCGACTACCAGTCCAGTTACGCCGGACGCGGCCGGGATGCGGTGCCCGGCGGGAGGAAACGCCTGCCGTTGACGCGTTCGGAGGCACCCATCCGGTCGAGGTACGGGGTGATGCCGCCCAGGAACATGGGCCAGCCGGCGCCCAGGATCATGCAAAGGTCGATGTCCTCGGGGCCGGCCACCACGCCTTCGGAGAGCATCAGTCCGATTTCCTCCGCCAGGGCATCCTGGGTCCGCCGCAGCACCTGGTCCGCCGTCGACGGCGAGCTGCCCTGGGACAGCAGCGACATGGTGGAATCCGGGATGGACCGCGTTCCGTCCCCGTTATCCGCCCACAGGGTCCGCACGCCGTTGTCGATGAGCTTCTGCAGGTTGGTGCTCACCGGGAAACGGTCGCCGAACGCTTCGTGCAGGGATTCCTGCACGTGCTGCGCTACGGGCAGGCCAACCATGGCGAGCAGCGTGAAAGGGGTCATCGGCAGCCCCATGGGGCGCAGCGCGTTGTCCGCCACCCGGGCCGGAGTTCCCTCGTCAAAGGCCGCCGTGACCTCACCCATCAGCCGCAGCAGGATGCGGTTGACCACGAAGGCCGGCGCGTCCTTGACCAGTACGCCGGTCTTCTTCAGGGCCTTGGCCAGCTCGAAGGCCGTGGCCAGGACGGTGTCGTCCGTGCGGGGGGCGCGGACGATTTCCAGGAGCGGCATCACTGCCACAGGGTTGAAGAAGTGGAAGCCCACCAGCCGTTCCGGATGCTGCAGGTCGGCGGCCATCGCGGTGACGGACAGCGAGGACGTGTTGGTGGCCAGGATGCAGTCCTCGGCCACGATGGCTTCCAGCTCCGCGAAGACCTGCTTTTTGACGGCCAGCTCCTCAAAGACGGCCTCGATGACGAAGTCTGCGTCCGCGAAGGCCTGCTTGGATATCGATCCTGTCACCAGTGCCCGGGTGCGGTTGGCCGCGTCCTGGCTGAGGCGCTTCCTGGCCAGGAGCTTGTCCACCTCGGCGTGGACGTAGGCCACTCCCTTGTCCACCCGTTCCTGGTCTATGTCCGTGAGGACCACGGGAACCTTAAGCTGCCGGGCAAACAGGAGGGCCAGCTGGCCTGCCATCAGCCCGGCGCCCACGACTCCGATCTTGGTGACCGGGCGGGCGAGTTTCCGGTCGGGGGCCCCGGCAGGCCGTTTGGCGCGCTTCTGGACCAGGTCGAGGAACGCGTAGACCGTGGACCTGAACTCGTCCGTCTGCATCAGGTCCGCGAGCGTTTCGCATTCCAGCGCGGCTGACTCGGCCTGGGTCATGGTGCGGTTGGCTTCCATAACATCCAGGACCTTGGCCGGCGCCGGCGCGGCGTTGGAGATCTTTGCCTCAACGAAGGCGCGACCGGCCGCAACGGCGTCGGACCAGCGGGCGGCCGTCTCCGGGGATGACGGGTCCACGGCGTGGGGCCGTTCGGGAACCACCTCGCCGGAAATGACTTTCGCGGCCCACGCCAGGGACTGTTCCAGGAAGTCCGCCGGCTCGAAAAGGGCGTCCGCGATGCCCAGCTCGAAGGCCTGGGGGCCCGTGAGCGTGCGGTTGTTGCTGAGCGGGTTTTCGATCATCACCCGCACCGCATTTTCCGGACCGATCAGGCGCGGCAGGATATACACGCCGCCCCAGCCAGGAACCAGCCCGATGAAGGCCTCGGGCAGGGCCAGGGCGCCGGCACCGGTGGACACTGTCCGGTAGGTGGACTGCAGCGCGACCTCCAGGCCGCCGCCCAGTGCCGCACCATTGATGAAAGCAAAGCTGGGAACGCCCAGGTTGGCCAGTGTCGAGTAGACATCGTGGCCCAGCTGAGCCATCAGGCGGCCATGTTCACGCTCCTCCAGTGACTTCACGGCGGAGAGGTCGGCGCCCGCCACCAGGTAGTACGGCTTGCCGGTGATGCCGACGCCAACGATCTCGCCGCGGGCTGCCCGGTCGCGCAGGCCCTCCAGGATTGAGCCCAGCTCCACCAGGGTGTTCGGTCCCAGGGTGGTCGGCTTGGTGTGGTCCAGGCCGTTGTCCAGGGTGACCAGGGCGAAGGTGCCGCCGGCAGCGGGGGAAAGCTGGATGTCCTGGACGTAGGAGTGGGTGACGGTCTCGGCGGGAAAGAGGTGGGCGAAAGTGGTGAAATCTGCTGCGCTCATGCCGTGGCTCCTTCGGTGACGGTTCCGCTGTAGGCGGGGTGGTGCGGGTTTTCCCAAATGACGGTGGCGCCCATGCCCAGTCCAACACACATCGTGGTGATGCCGTAGCGGACCGAGGGGTCTTCCTCGAACTGGCGCGCCAGCTGGATCATCAGCCGGACGCCGGAGGACGCCAGCGGGTGGCCCACGGCAATGGCGCCGCCGTACCGGTTGACCCGGGGGTCGTCGTCGGCAATGCCGAAGTGCTCCAGGAAGCTGAGCACCTGGACAGCGAAGGCCTCATTGATTTCGAACAGTCCAATGTCCCCAATGGACAGTCCGGCGTTCCGAAGCGCCTTTTCCGTAGCGGGGACGGGACCGATGCCCATGACTTCCGGTGCGACGCCGGCGTAGGCGTAGCTGACCAAACGCATCCGCACCGGCAGGCCGAAGGCTTCGGCAGTTTCCGCGGAGGCCAGCAGTGCTGCCGTTGCGCCATCGTTGAGGCCGGCCGCGTTGCCTGCGGTAACCCGGCCGTGGGCACGGAACGGGGTCCGGAGCGACGCCAGGTCCTCCATGGTGGTGTCCGGCCTCGGAGGCTCGTCCACGCTGTGGACGGTCCAGCCCTGGCCAGGCTTACGGGCCGCGACGGGCACCAGGTCCGGCTGGATCTGCCCGGCGCCATAGGCGGCGGCCAGCTTGCGCTGCGACGCCACGGCGTAGGCGTCAGCCCGTTCCTTGGTGATGGACGGGAACCGGTCATGCAGGTTTTCGGCGGTGTTGCCCATGTTCAGGGCGGCCGGATCCACCAGGCGTTCGGACATGAACCGGGGGTTGGGATCCGCGCCGGAGCCCATCGGGTGGTTGCCCATGTGCTCAACTCCGCCGGCAATGACCACGTCGTAGGCACCGAAACCAATGCCTCCGGCGGTCGACGTCACTGCTGTCAGGGCGCCCGCACACATCCGGTCGACGGCGAATCCGGGCACCGTGCGGGGTAGCCCCGCCAGCAGTGCCGCGGTGCGGCCGAGCGTCAGGCCCTGGTCGCCGGTCTGGGTGGTGGCGGCGATCGCAACCTCGTCAACCTTTTCGGGCGGCAGCGAGGGGTTGCGGCGGAGCAGTTCGCGCAGGCACTTGACGATTAGGTCGTCCGCGCGGGTGCCGGCGTAGATTCCTTTTTCACCGGCCCGGCCGAAGGGGGTGCGGAGGCCGTCGACAAAGACGACGTCGCGGATGGTGCGCAGTGGTGCGCCGCTTCCGTGGTGGCTCACGTGTAACTCCTCATTGAGACGTAGGCGCCCGTCGCATGCCGCGGTAGGGCAGGCAGGGCGGCAGTAACCACGATGTTACTCGCGAGTAACTTAGCCTGCAAGGGCGGTCCCAATGTTGCTGCGGGGTTTACTCCCCGGTGGCAGCTGTCGGCGTCTTCGCCTCTTTTGGTTCCTTGGGCGGCAGGGGCTGGGGATCAAGGAAGGCTCTGGTCATGAGCGGCGCGGTGAGCTCCACCTGCCACTCCCGAGCGCCCAGGCTGCGCAGTTCCGCCGCAATGGAGGCCTCGTCCAGTTCGGTCGGCGGCCGCCAGGCCACGCGGCGGAGGTGGTCCGGGGTGAGGAGGTTCTCCAATGGCAGCTTTAGCTGGTCCGCCTTCTCCTGCAGCAGGGGGCGGGCGGTGGCCAGGCGGGCCGCGGCTTCCGGATCCCGCTCGGCCCAGACCCGGGGCGGCGGGGGTGCATTGGTGGGCAGGTGCAGCGGAGGCAGGTCTTCGAGGTCCCTGGCTGCGGCAATGCAGCGCAGCCACCGCGGCGCTTCACGTTGGGCTGCCCGGCCGTGGAATCCCTTGGTTCCGAGCAGCTGCGGCACCGTAGTGGGCATCGCCTTAGCTGCCGCGACCAGTGCGGAGTCCGGAATGAGCCGCCCCGGGGCCACATCGCGCTTTTGGGCGAGGGAGTCGCGTTCGAGCCAGAGTTCACGCACCGCGGCCAGTTGACGGCGGTCCCGGATCTGGTGCAGTCCGGACGTTTTCCGCCAGGGGTCCACGCGGGGCGGCGCCACGCCGGCGGCCAGGATGGCTGCAAATTCCTGTTCGGCGTAGTCCAGCTTTCCGTCCGCCTGGAGGAGGTCGATGAGTTCTTCGCGGAGCTCCGTGAGCACTTCGACGTCGAGGGCGGCATAGCGCAGCCACGGTTCGGGCAGGGGCCTCGTTGACCAGTCTGCGGCGGAGTGTTCCTTGGCCAGGCCGAAGCCCAGGAGTTGTTCGATCACTGCGGCCAGGCCGACGCGGGGCAGGCCGGCCAGGCGTGCAGCAAGTTCCGTATCGAACAGGCGGTCGGGCCACATGCCCAGTTCCAGGAGGCATGGCAGGTCCTGGCTGGCAGCGTGGAGGATCCATTCGACGCCGCTGAGCGCATCATTGATGATGTCCAGATTCTCAAAGGGCTCGGGATCGATCAGCCAGGTACCGGATCCTTCCCTGCGGATCTGGACCAGGAAAGCTCTCTGGCCGTAGCGGAATCCGGAGGCGCGTTCGGCGTCCACCCCGGCAGGGCCGGTGCCGGCCGCGATGGCGGCGGCACAGCGCTCCAGGCCGGACTGCGTTTCGATTACCAGCGGGACGCCGTCGCGGGGTGCGTCCAGGTCGATGACGGCGGGGATGGGGCTGTCGAAGCCTTCTACGGTGATGTGGGGTGCGGTATCAGCAGCCGGGGCGCCAGCCGTGGTGTTTTCCGGAGTGTCAGGGGTCATGGTGTCCTTCAGTTTACCCGGCGGCGGCGTCCGGGCTCCGTTCCCGCCCGTCATCCGGGGTGCGTGCCCGGGTTCCGGCGGCGCTGGGGCAGTGCCGTTACACCGTCGGGCAGGGGCGGGAGGCCAGCGAAGGTACACACCATGTCGCACCAGGCTTCCAGGTGCGCTGTGACGTCGGACGATGCCGGGGTCCACGACGCGCGCAGTTCGATGTCGATGGTTCCGGGGCGCCCGGCCAGCGTCCCGAAGCTTTCGGACAGCACGCGGGTGGCGGTTCCGCCGGCGGCCCGGTAGGCGGCGCGGTGATTCTCCAGGGCTTCTATGAGCCAGGTCCATGCCACCGATCCGAGCATCTCGTCGTTGCCCATGTCCGGCTCGAGTTCGGCCCGGATATAGGTGACAATCCGGAATTCGCCGTCCCAGACGTCCGGACCCGCGGGATCGTGCAGGAGGATGAAACGGCCCGTTGCCAGTTCGGTTTCCGAGTCGTCGCCTGTGGCAGGCGAGGCCGCCAGTGCCATGCGGGCCGGGCCGTGGACGGCCGCGGCGGGGGTTCCCGCGCCCGGGGCCAGGACTTCTGCGCCGAGCGCAACTGCGAAGGGGGCCAGCCGCGCAGGCGCAGGAATTTCAGCAAGCCGGAGTTCGCGGCGGCTCTTGGCTTTCCTGAGGGTTCCCAAGGCGTGCCGAAACGCCGGGGGAACCTGGTCAAGTGCGTTCACCATCGCAGATTACGCACATCCGCCTGGCAAGCGGGGAAGGCTCGCCGTCGGCTCAGCCGGCGGCGCCGCCCTCGGCAGCATTGTGTCCCCGGAGTTCCCGCCGGATCGCTGCGGCGAAGGCGTCGATGTCCTCCTCGGTGGTATCGAAGGAGCACATCCAGCGTACTTCGCCGGTTGCCTCGTCCCAGTCGTAGAACCGGAACGATTCCCGCAGCCGGTCGGCAACACCGGCGGGCAGGACCGCGAAGACGCCGTTCGATTCGGTCTTCTGCGTGGGCCGGACGCCCGGAACGCCTTCGACGGCGGCGCGCAGTCTCGTAGCCATGGCATTGGCGTGCGTCGCGGAGCGGAGCCAGAGGTCGCCTTCGAGGAGCGCGATGAATTGGGCGGACATGAAGCGCATCTTCGAGGCCAGCTGCATATTCATCTTGCGAAGGTAGACCAGGCCGTGTGCGGCGTCGGGGTTCAATGCCACCACCACTTCGCCGTAGAGCAGCCCGTTCTTGGTCCCGCCAAAGGAGAGGATGTCCACCCCGGCGTCGCGGGTGAAGGCCCGCAGCGGCATGTCCAGGTGGGCCGCCGCGTTGGCAAGACGGGCGCCGTCCATGTGCAGCTTCATGCCCTTGGCGTGCACGTGGTCGGAAATGGCCCTGACTTCCTCCGGCGTGTAGCAGGTGCCCAGCTCCGTGGTTTGCGTGATGGATACGGCCAGCGGCTGGGCGCGGTGTTCGTCGCCCCAGCCCCAGGCTTCCCGGTCGATCAGCTCGGGGGTGAGCTTTCCGTCGGGGGTGGGAACCTGCAGCAGCTTAATGCCGCCGATCCGCTCCGGTGCGCCGTTCTCATCCATGTTGATGTGCGCGGTGGCGGCGCACACCACCGCGCCCCACCGGGGGAGCAGCGACTGCAGCGACAGGACATTGGCCCCGGTTCCGTTGAAGACAGGAAAGCATTCGATGCCCGGGCCGAAATGCTGCTCCATGACCTCCTGGAGCCGGGCGGTGTACTGGTCCTCGCCGTAGGCCACCTGGTGGCCCTCGTTGGCGGCGGCCAGCGCCGCGAGGATTTCGGGATGCACGCCCGAGTAGTTGTCGGAGGCGAACCCGCGTACCGAGGGGTCGTGGAGGCGCGCGGCGGTTCCGGCTTCGGCAGTGGTTGTCATGGCTTTGCTCACACTTTCAGTCTAGGTATTGCGGCCGGTCATCTGCGGCAGTCACGGGGCCAGGCGTATGCGCGTCCCGTTCAGTGCCGCCGCGGGCTGGGCAAACAGGCGTACGACGGCGGCTGCCAGGTCGGCGACGTCTGTCGCCCCGGGGAAGGACCGTTCCGGGTGCTTACGGCGGATTTCATCGTCCACCAGGGCCTTGACCACGAGGATGACGGCGGCCGCGTCACCTTTGCCGGCTTCGGCGGCGCGGCGGAATCCGTCAGCCATGGCCATGGTCCAGGCCTCGGCCGCGGCCTTGGCGGCGGCGTAGTTTGCCAGGGCGGCCGTGGGTTTTTCCACCGTGGTGGAAGAGACCATGGCGAACCGGCCGCGGGGGGAAGCGGCGAGATCGTCAAAGAAGGTCCGGGACACGTTCCGCAGGGTGGTCACCGATCCGCGCTCCAGGAAATCCCAGTCCTCGTCGGTCTGGTCGGGTATCCCGTGCCCGCCCCGCCAGCCGCCCACCAGATGGACCACCCCGCCCATCCGCACGCCGTCCGCCGCCAGGGCGCTGTGAAGCTCCCTGACGGCGTCGGCAGCGGCGAGGTCGCACACGAGGGGAGTGACGCCGTCGCCCGCTTTAGACGCAGCAGCGTCAATCCGGTCCCGGTCCGATCCCACCGCGAACACCCGGTGACCCGCGGCGCGGAGGGCCCGCGCGGCAGCGATGCCCGAGGCGCCGCTGCCGCCGGTCACCAGGATGTTCAAGCCCGCGTCAGCGGTCACAGGGCGGACCTGCCCGTGATGCCGGCAGTGGATTCGATGACGGGGCGCATTTTCTTCTCCAGTGCCTCGTAGAACATGGACAGCGGGAACTCGTCGTCCAGGACCTGGTCCGTCAGCCCGCGCGGGGGACCGGCCAGCGGCAGCGCATCCGGACCCTTGGCCCAGAGTGACGCCGGGTTGGGCGTGACGGTAGCAGCGATGAGCTGGTACGCGGCAAGCCAGTGCGCGGTCTTGGGCCGGTCGATCGAGCGCCAGTAGAGGTCGTCGATTTCGGCACCCAGGGCGATGACGGAGTCGGCCACCTGGTCCCAGTCGATGGCCAGCCGGGTGTCCGTCCAGTGCAGGACGTGGTGCTGGTGCAGCCACGCGAAGAGCAGCTGCCCACCCAGGCCGTCGTAGTTGCGCACCCGGCTGCCGGTGATGGCAAACCGGAAAATACGGTCGAAGATGATCGCGTACTGGACCAGCCGGGCGTGGCGCCGGGCTTCGGGATCAGCGTCCTCGTCCTTTTCGATCCGGACCGACTCGCGGAAGGCGGTGAGGTCGCACCGCAGCTCTTCCAGTGAATACAGGAAGTAGGGCATCCGCTGCTTGATCATGAACGGATCGAAGGGCAGGTCCCCGCGCATGTGGGTGCGGTCATGGATGAGGTCCCACATGACGAAGACGGACTCGGTCAGGTCCTGGTCCGCCAGCATTTCTGCGGCGTCCTCAGGAAGCTCCAGCTGTGTGGTGGCCGCGGCGGCCTTGAGCACCCGGCGGAACCGGGCGGCCTCGCGGTCGGCGAAGATGGCGCCCCAGGTGAAGGTGGGGGTGCTGGAGACGGCAACTGTTTCGGGGAAGAGTACGGCGGAGTTGGTGTCGTAGCCCGCCGTGAAGTCCAGGAACCGGATAGGGACGAACAGCTTGTTGGAGTAATCGCCCGCTTCCAGCCCGGCGATGAATTCGGGCCAAATGACTTCGATGAGGACCGCTTCCACCAACCGGTTGCTGCTGCCGTTCTGGGTGTACATGGGAAAGACCACCAGGTGCTGCAGGCCGTCCACGCGCTGCTCCTGGGGCTGGAAGGCAAGCAGCGACGACAGGAAGTCGGGTGAGCCGAAACCGCCGGCTGCCCAGGTACGGAAGTCCGTGCAGACCGCCTCAAGGTAGACGGCATCATGTGGGAAAGCCGGAGCCAGGGCGTGGACGCTCTCAATGATCACATCCACATGGGCTGCGGCGTCGGCGTGGGTGGCGGCGTCCGGAACGGACCCGTCCTGTGCCTGCAGCGGCTGCAGTTCCGCCGCAGCGGACTTGAGCCGGAGCCAGTCCTTGTTGTCCGCGGAAATGCGGGTAGCGGCGGTGGTCAGGGTTGCGGTCATCGTCGGCTGCCTTTCTGTTGCTGTGCTCTGTTGCGAGCCTAGCAAGCCGTCAGCATGGCTAACTCAAATAATGCCCCAGCCTAAGAAACGCTTTCGCTAAGGGTCGTCCGCGACGCATCGAGGAATACCTCTGGACATCAGTCCTCCTGCGGGACCAGACGGAGCGATACCGAGTTGATGCAGTACCGCTGGTCCGTTGGGGTGGCGTACCCCTCGCCCTCGAAAACGTGCCCCAAATGGGAGTCGCAGTTGGTGCAGCGGACTTCGATCCGGTCCATGCCCAGCGTGCGGTCGTGGATATACCGGACCGTGCCCTCGGTCAGCGGTGCCCAGAAAGACGGCCAGCCGCAGTGCGAATCGAACTTCTCCTTGCTGGTGAACAGTTCTGCACCGCACGCGCGGCACTGGTAGACCCCGGCGGTATGGGTATCCCAGTACTCGCCCGTGTACGGCCGTTCCGTGCCGGCCTGCCGAAGGACGTGGTACTCCTCAGGGGTCAGTTCTTCACGCCACTGCGCATCTGTCTTCGTCTCCATGGCTTGTATAACGCCTACGAGTCGCCGATAAATCCCGAGCCGGCGTAGAGGTGAAGCACCGGGACCCCCAACTGGTCCTGGGCCTTGTTGGCCCAGTCCGTGTGGAAAGTATCGGCCACCGCATGCGGCCGGGTGATCACCACAGCCTGGGACGCGCCGGTCTCCCGGACCTTGGCCACGAGCCCGTCCACGGCCCGGCCCTCCAGCACCTCGCCGGTCACACCCGAGCCCAGGCCAGCCAGGGCACTGAGGGATGCCGCCAGGGCCTCGGCCGCATGGGCGCGCTCCGTGCCGGGATCCGGTGCGTGGGACGTCAGGTCGCGGAAGGCCTTGGCGATCTCCAGCATGGAAAGATTCTCGAGGAAGTCCACCAGGAGGTGCCGCTCCGTGTTGGCGGGAACCAGGACCAGCAACTGCGTGTCCGTCCCGTCCACCAGCCGTTCGATGTTCAGGCGGTCGTCCGCCCCTAGCGGTTCTTCGGTCAGGATGACGATGGGATCACTCATGGCCTTAGCCTAGTCCGGCGGCTGCCCGCCCGCACCAATTCGGGCTTCCCCGTGCGCGGCGGTAAGAATAGTGCCATGGCATTCCTGCAGCGATCCAGCACAGCGCCCGCCCCCGTCCCGGAACCGGGCGGGATGTCTCTTCGGACCAAGTGGGCCGTCGGCGGCGCGATCGCGGGTGGCAGTATCGCCGGTCTCCTGGCCACAGGCTCGTCCGCGCTGGCCGTGTATTTTGCCCGCCGCGTGATTACCCCGGCCCGCCAGCGCGCCTCGGACCAGGAGGTCCTTGCTGTAATCCGGGACGGCAGCAGCCTGCAGGTCATTTTCGCCGCCACCGATGACACCACGGTGGACGGGACGTATGGCTTCTTTTTCGACGGAGGCAAAGGGCATGCGCGCATCGGCCGCATCGTGTCGTACTCACCGGCGGACAGGACAGTCCAGCGCGAAGTGGAAGCCGTGTACGCCGGAGACCTCTCCACGGCCCGCTGGGGCTGGTGGAGCGGCGCCCTCTACCCCGATCCGGACACTGTCGGGCTTCCCGCCGAAGAGGTGCTGATCGAGGTGGAACGCGGGCAGGCCCCCGCGTGGCTGGTGCGTGCCGGCGGGACCGCGCGCACCTGGGCCATCATGGTGCACGGCCGCGGCGCCACGCGCCAGGAGGGGCTGCGCGCCGTGGGGCCGGCGCTTGAGCTGGGGCTGACCAGCCTGGTGGTGTCCTACCGCAACGACGGCCAGGCGCCGTCAGCCGACGACGGGCGCTATGGGTTGGGTTCCACGGAGTGGCGCGATGTCGAGGCGGCGATCGCCTACGCGCTGGCGAACGGGGCGGAGGAGATCATCCTTTTCGGCTGGTCCATGGGCGGAGCGATCTGCCTGCAGACGGCGGACCAGTCCCGGTACCGGCACCTGATCAGGGCCATGGTGCTTGACGCTCCGGTCATCGACTGGGTGAACGTCCTGGCCCACCACGCCCAGCTGAACCGCATCCCGTCGCTGGTGGGGCGGTACGGGCAGCTGATGCTCGGGCATCCGCTGGGACGGCGGCTCACCGGGCTGTCCGCCCCGGTGGACCTGAAGGCCATGGACTGGCTGTCCCGTGCCGTGGAGCTGCGCACGCCCACCCTGATCGTGCACAGCGTGGATGACGAGTATGTGCCGTACGGACCGTCGGCCCTGCTTGCGCAGCGCAACCCGGAGATGGTCACGTTCGAGTCGTTCGACCGTGCCCGGCACACCAAAGAATGGAATGTCGACCCGGAGCGGTGGGAAAGCCTGGTCAAGGCGTGGCTGCGGGGCAGGCTGGCGCCACGGTCCAACCCCGGCGGTGCCATGGCACCGGTTGGATCGCTTCAGGACATCCCGGCTAAGCGGAGCTGATCGCTGCTGTGGCAGCGTCGGTGAGGCGGACGAGGTCGGCGGGTGCAAGCTCAATGTCCAGCCCTCGCCGGCCGCCGGATACCAACATTGACTCCAGCGACAGGGCGCTGGAGTCCAGGACGGTGGGGGAGGGAAGCCGCTGGCCCAGCGGCGAGATGCCCCCCAGGACGTAACCGGTGCGGCGCTGGGCCGCAGCGGGGTCGGCCATCGCCGCCTTCTTGGTGCCCATGGCCGCTGCAAAGGCCTTGAGGTCCAGGGTGCCGCTGACCGGGACTATCCCCACCGCGAGCCGGCCATCCACCTCCACCATGAGCGTTTTGAAGACCCTCGCGGGGTCGACGCCGAGGAGAGCTGCGGCTTCAGCACCATAACTGGCGGCCGCGGGGTCGTGGTCGTAAGGGTGCAGCACAAAGGAAACCCCGGCGGCCGCGAGTGCGGCCGTGGCCGGGGTTCCCTGTGCTGATGCGTTGCGCGCCGCGTTCCTGCGTGCCATCACAGCCCGCTCCCGGCTAGGACTGCGGTGCCGGAAGTGCAGCCACCTTGCGCTTGATGCGGCCCAGCATCGCTGTCATGCCGCGCATGCGCAGGGGAGTGATGGCCCGGGTGAGGCCCAGCAGTTCGGGCATGTCGTCCGGAACGGAGAGGATGTCCTCCGCCGGAAGCCCGTCGAGGCCTTCGTGGAGTACGCCGGCGAAACCGCGGGTGGTGGGCGCCTCGGCGGGTGCCTTGAAGTAGAGCCTGACCGCCGGGGAGGCGCCGCCGTCGTTCTCCTCCGCCTCGATGGTGAGGAACAGCGGCGACTGGCACTCCACCACCTGCTCCAGCAGTTCCGGGTGGTCCTGGAGCCGCTCGGGGAGCTCCGGGAGCCCCTGGGAAAATTCCAGCAGGAGCTGCAGGCGCTCGGGTTCGGAGACTGCCTGGAAGTCGTCCACGATGGCCGCCAGGGCGGAAGGCAGGGCTTGGGTACTCATCGGTCCAATTCTACGCGGGAGTGGTTGGCGGCGGGCCGGGGCGCTCAGGCCGTCACGGGGAGGGCCCCGCGCTCGGTGCCCTTGACGATCGGCACGCGGACGGCGTTGCCCCATTCGGTCCAGGAGCCGTCGTAGTTGCGTACGGTGTCGAAGCCCAGGAGGTACTTGAGCGCGAACCAGGTGTGGCTGGAGCGTTCACCGATCCGGCAATAGGCCACCACGTCGTCTCCTGGCGTCAGTCCGGCCTTGCCCAGGTAGAGCGCCTCAAGCTCTTCGCGGCTGCGGTAAGTACCGTCCGGGGCGGCGGCGCGGGCCCAGGGGATGGAGGCCGCGGTGGGGATGTGGCCGCCGCGGAGGGCGCCTTCCTCCGGATAGGCCGGCATGTGGGTGCGCTGGCCACTGTATTCCTCGGGGGAGCGGACATCGATCAGCGGCTTGCCCAGGTGCGCCAGGACGTCGTCCTTGAAGGCCCGGATGGGGGCATCGTTGCGCTCCACCACCGGGTAGTCGGCGCGGGCCGGGGAGGGCTTTTCCGTGGCGAGGCTGCGGCCTTCGGCGATCCACTTGTCGCGGCCGCCGTCCAGGAGGCGCACGTCCTCGTGGCCGAACAGGGTGAAGACCCAGAGGGCATAGGCGGCCCACCAGTTGGACTTGTCGCCGTAGATAACCACGGTGGTGTCCCGGGAGATGCCCTTCGACGCCGCCAGTTCGGCGAAGGCAGTGCCGTCCACATAGTCGCGGGTCACTTCGTCATTGAGGTCGGTGTGCCAGTCGATCTTTACGGCCCCGGGAATGTGGCCGGTTTCGTAGAGCAGCACATCCTCGTCGGATTCCACCAGGACCAGTTCGCCGTTTTCCACGGCTCCGCTATCCAGTGCGGCAGCCAGCCAGTCCGTGGACACCAGGCGCTCCGGATGGGCGTAGGCAGCGAACTTCTCGTTCTGTTCAACCGGGTAGGTCATGTCATGGCCTTTCGTTGGGTGCGCGGTCAGCCGCGGGGCGGGCAGGGAAACCTGTTCCCACCCTAGCCAGCACCCCGCAGGATGTCCGTATTCCGTTAACAGGAGGAAATGTTGCCTTCCTCACGCCGGGCTGCCCGGACGTTGGCGAAAGCCGGGCCTCCGTTCCATTGCCGGTATCCTTTCTGGGGACCAACCACGACCAGAACGGACCACCTTGGTACAGATCGAACAGCTCGCCGCCCGCACTCCGGCAGTCTCGGTGGATGAGCTCCTGAAGGGTTTCTACCCGTCGCCGCGGTTTGGCCAGGTCTCCTTCGCCAGCTACCGCCCGGATCCCAAGCAGCCCAGCCAGGCCGCTGCGGTCCGCGCGCTGGAGCATTTTGCCGGCGCAGTGGGTGCCGGCAATGGGGGCGGGGGCCTCTTCAAGAAGCTGTTCGGCAAGAAGGACGACGCCGGCCGGGCCGGAATCTACCTGGACGGCGGCTTCGGCGTCGGCAAGACCCACCTGCTGGCATCGCTTTGGCACGCGGCCCCGGGCCCCAAGGCGTTCGGCACCTTTGTTGAATACACCAACCTCGTGGGTGCGCTGTCGTTCCGGAAGACCGTCGAGGCGCTGAGCAGCTACAAGCTCGTGTGCATTGACGAATTCGAGCTCGACGATCCCGGTGACACGGTGCTCATGTCCCGCCTGATGCGGGAACTGGCCGATGCGGGTGTGAAGCTGGCTGCAACTTCCAACACCCTGCCTGGTTCCCTGGGCGACGGCCGGTTTGCCGCCGTGGACTTTCAGCGTGAGATCCAGGTCCTGGCGGACCAGTTCGACGTGATCCGGATCGACGGCGAGGATTTCCGCCACCGCGGTCTGCCAGCGGCGCCGGCACCGCTGAAGAACAGCGACCTCCCCGGCCGCATGAAGGCGGAGTTTGACGGCAAGACCGTGGCGCAGGACGAGTTCGGCACGCTGATCCACCATCTCGCCGGTGTGCACCCCAGCCGCTATCGCCAGCTGATCGACGGGGTCGACGCCGTGGTGTGGCGCAACGTTGAAACCATCACCGAGCAGGCCGTGGCACTGCGCTTTGTGGTCCTCGCCGACAGGCTGTACGACAAGGACGTCCCAATCCTCGCCAGCGGAGTTCCGTTCGACAAGCTCTTCACCGAGGAGATGATGACCGGCGGCTACATGAAGAAGTACTTCCGCGCTGTTTCCCGCCTCACGGCGCTGGCCCGCGAGGGCCAGAACCACGAGCCGTCCTGACCGGGCACTGAACCGCGCCCCCGAAGCCCGTTGGGCCGGCGTCGTCCTTAAATGCCTAAGGCCTTAAACGCCAAAGGTGCAGGTGCCGCCTCCCGGCGGGACCCGCACCCCCTTGACGTGCTAGGGCAAGACCCTGGCCAAATCCTTGTTACGGAGTCCTGTCAGCCGGCGGAACCGGGTTGACGGGGGTGACCGGCGGAACCTGCTCAGCGGCAGGTGCCTGGCCCGGGGTTCCGTTCTTGTCAATGAGCTTGGAAGCGCCATCCTGGACCTTGTCGACGTGGCCCGAGTACTTGCCTCCGGTCTTGGTGTCGACGAAATCACCGGCCTTGTTGATGCCGTTCTTGATGGCCTGCTCGTTGCCGCGGATGAGACCCTGAGCCTTGCCCTTAAGATCGTCAATCAGTCCCACGAGCACCTCCCTTCAATCGCGGAGCCAGGTCGCTCCTCCGCGTTCGATCCTAGCCCCGCGGTGAACACCCAACAAGGAAACCGGGGTCATTGGCCGTTCGCCCGTAGCGGATGCAGGCTCCGGGCAAGAAAAAAGCAGCTCCGGGGAGCTGCTGCATGTGGGCGATACTGGGATCGAACCAGTGACCTCTTCCGTGTCAGGGAAGCGCGCTACCGCTGCGCCAATCGCCCGGAACCGGAAGTCCGGCTTATGGGATTTAGGGTTAGAGAGCGGACGACGAGATTCGAACTCGCGACATCCACCTTGGCAAGGTGGTGCTCTACCAGCTGAGCTACGTCCGCGTATGAAGTGCGTTCCGGCTGGAGCCGGTGCGTACTGCATGAAGCAAGTTTCCTTGCTTGGTGGGCGATACTGGGATCGAACCAGTGACCTCTTCCGTGTCAGGGAAGCGCGCTACCGCTGCGCCAATCGCCCATACTTCTCCGGATGATGCCCGGAAAACCATGGTTTTCACCGAGGTGGGTACGGGATTCGAACCCGTGTATACGGCTTTGCAGGCCGCTGCCTCGCCTCTCGGCCAACCCACCGTGTAAGCGTCGGTTCCAAAAAACCTATGCCGTGACAGTGTCCTGCGAGCGGACGACGAGATTCGAACTCGCGACATCCACCTTGGCAAGGTGGTGCTCTACCAGCTGAGCTACGTCCGCATTGTTGAGGCTTGATTCCCTGCCGTTCCCGGCATTTCCTCGCGTTCCAACGAGTAAAAACAATATAGGAGGTTCGGGGATTCTCCAAATCGATGCCTTCGGTACCGGGCCTAATGGCCGTGCTTCCCAGTAATGGCAAGGGTTTCTCCAAGTTACAGCCCTGTAATTTACGGCGCCGGCAGGAGGGGCGGGGATGCAGGGCCGACTGGGGCGGGGCGGCCAAAGCATAGCGCCACCCGGGTGCGCGGACGCCGCTGGGGCTGATTTTTGAATTGGCCGCAACGTGGGCTAGCATTCAAATGCATCGGGGCGATTGGCGCAGTGGTAGCGCGCTTCGTTCACACCGAAGAGGTCACTGGTTCGAACCCAGTATCGCCCACGCACAAGGGTCCGTTTCCGCTCATCAGCAGCGGAAACGGACCCTTTCTTCATGTCCGGCCGTCCCCGGGAACAGATCCGGACCTGTGATTGTCAGCCCCCTGTGAAAGAGTCTTTTCCATGACCGATCCACTGCTCGCCCACGCCACGGAATACGGCCGGATGTATGCGCGGTCCACCACCGCACCGTTCTCCGTACCCTCCATCACCACAGTGATCAGCCAGCAGCCGCACGGGCTGGACGGCTGGTTCGGCTACATGGGCGCCAGCAGCCTGGCGAAGGACCCGCTGCTGGCAGACTGCCTTGGCAGCCCTGCGAAGATCCGGCAGGCCGTCAACCGTGCCGCCAAAGCTGCCGAGGCCTACCGGGATGAGGCAGCGCAGCGCGGGGACCGGGTACATAACTACTGCGAGCAGGTGGCCTTGCGTGCCCTGGGCCGTCCGCACGGCATGAAGGAAGCGCGCGAGGCCCTCGCTGCGAACGGTGAAGAAGCCTTTGCCGTCAGGTTCGATGAGTGGTGGGAGCTCTACCGGGTGGAGCCCATCGCTCCGGAGATTACGGTGTGGAACAACGCCGTGGGCTATGCCGGCACGCTGGACCTGGTGGCCCGGATCAACGGCCGGATCTGCCTGATCGACTACAAGACCAAGGGGACCACCCGCGACGGCCAGGTGAAGCCGCTGGATGACAAGGTGGTCATGCAGTTGGTAGCCGGCATGAAGGCCGAGGAAAGCCTGGTGGATCCGCAGGAAGGGACCTGGGAGGCGTGGAAGCACGGCGACGACCCCGTTCTCCTCGCGGTCGCCATTGGGGAAACGGAGGTGCGCCCTGTGCGGGCCAACCCTGAAGTTCTGAAGCACCACTGGTGGAAGTTCTGCGCCCTGCGGCGCGTCTGGGAGCTCTCCGCCGATACCCTCAGCGCCGGTCCGGCGCTGCTGCCCATTGCACCGCCGCCGCTGCCACAGGTACGTACCGCCTAAACTGGAGCCATCCCCTGTTGCCGCCAACCGTGAGGACAAAACCCGCATGGCAATTCTGAATATCCGCATTATCGGAGACCCCGTGCTGCGCACGGTCGCCGACCCCGTGACGGAGTTCGGGCCCGAGCTGGCCAAGCTGGTCGCCGACATGACGGAGACCATGGAGGACGTGGAAGGGGCAGGCCTGGCCGCCCCGCAGGTGGGCGTGAGCCTGCGTGTGTTTACCTATCGGATCGATGGCGTCGAAGGACACATCATCAACCCCGTCCTGGAAAACTCGGAGGACCACCAGCCGGACCAGTCCGAAGGCTGCCTCTCCATTCCCGGGCTGGCGTTCCCGGTCCGGCGCTTCCGGTCCACCCGCGTCACCGGTGTGGACGTGCACGGCAACCCGGTCACCATCGAAGGCGAAGGGATGCTGGCGCGCTGCTTCCAGCATGAAAACGACCACTTGGACGGCATCCTCTATACGGACCGGCTCGAGGGTGAGGACCGGAGGGCGGCCCTCCGTGCCATCCGCGCCGCGAACTACGATGCGGTGACTGAACGCACGACGTCGGCCCGCGCCAAATCCGTTGGTTCCAGTTTTGGCGGTTCCGGCTCAGCTTTTGGTGCGGGCGCCGCCGGGTGAGGGTTCTCTTTGCGGGGACTCCCGCTGTCGCCGTACCCTCCCTGGACGCGCTGGTTGAGGCCGGCTTTAACGTCGTCGCCGTCCTGACCCGGCCCGACGCGCCGCTGGGGCGCAAACGGGTGCTCACGCCGTCGCCCGTTGCCGCCCGTGCTGCCGAGCTGGGCCTCCCGGTGATCCGTGCCGCGAAGGTAGATGCCGAAGCCACGGCCGCCATTGCCGCCGCCGAACCTGACGTGGCTGCCATCGTTGCCTACGGCGGGCTCGTGCCGCCCGCTGCCCTGGCCGTGCCCCGGCACGGCTGGATCAACCTGCATTTCTCCCTCCTGCCTGCCTGGCGCGGCGCTGCCCCCGTGCAGCGCGCTGTGATGGCCGGCGATGACGTGACCGGCGCTGTCACCTTCCAGTTGGAAGAAGGCCTGGACACCGGACCTGTCTTCGGGACGCTCACTGAAACTGTGGGCCCGGAGGACACCGCCGGCGGGCTGCTGGAGCGGCTCTCCCGCAGCGGCGCCGTGCTCCTGGCCCAGACGCTTTCCGCCGTCGAGTCAGGCAGGGCCGTGGCAGTGCCCCAATCCGGGGACATCACGCTGGCGCCCAAGCTGACCCTCGAGGACGGGCACCTTAACTGGAGCCACCCGGCGTTGGCCGTCGGACGGCAGGCCCGCGGCGCTACCCCGGAACCTGGTGCCTGGACCATGCTGGCAGGGCAGCGGGTCAAGCTTGAACCCGTCCGGCTCCGGCCTGACGTGACGGGCCTGGCACCAGGGGCGGTGGAGCTCCGCGGCAAGAGCGTCCTGGTGGGAACGGCCTCCCACGCGGTGGAGCTGACCAGGATCCAGCCCGCCGGAAAGAAAATGATGGCCGCAGCCGACTGGGCGCGCGGCATAGCTTCACTGGAAGGCGTGGTATTCGAATGAGCAGTTCCGGCGGACGCGGCAAGGGCGGCCCCAAGGACAGCAGCCGGCGCAATGCCCAGGGCAGGGAACGCAACCGCGGACCGCGCACCTACACCGGCCAGGCACCCTCCCAGCGCACCAGGCGGGCCGACCCGGCACGACTCGTGGCCTTCGAAGTGCTGCGCGCCGTAGCCTCCGAGGACGCCTATGCCAACCTGGTGCTGCCGGTGCGGATCCGCCACCACGGCCTCGACAGGCGCGACGCAGGGTTTGCCACCGAACTCACCTACGGCGCCCTGCGCGGCCAGGGAACGTACGATGCCATCCTGGCCCGCTGCGTGGACCGTCCGCTGGACCAGCTTGACCCTGCCATCCTGGACGCCCTGCGCATCGGCGCCCACCAGCTGCTTGCCATGCGCGTTCCCGCCCACGCGGCCCTGGACCAGACGGTAGGCCTGGCGCGGGCCGTCATCGGCGCGGGTCCCTCTGCCCTGATCAATGCCGTGCTCCGGAAAGTCTCCGCGCACAGCCTCGACGAATGGCTGGGCGCCCTGGTGGCAGGCGAAACAGATCAGACCCGCATCGCCGCGCTGCGCCATGCGCACCCGGAATGGATCGTGCGCGCCATGCGCCAGTCCCTGGTGGCGCACGGCCGCCCGGCCACGGAAATAGACAGCCTGCTCGAAGCGGACAACGCGGCGCCGGTGGTCAACCTCGTGGCCCTGCCCGGCCTGGGTAACCTGGACGAGGCCTTGGAAAACGGGGCAACCCCCGGCGAGCTCGTAACAGGATCCGCGCTGTCCAGCGGCGGAGACCTGGGCAGGCTCGCATCGGTCCGCGAGGGCACCACCAGGGTCCAGGACGTGGGTTCGCAGCTGGTCGCCCGGGCCATGGCCGGGATTGAACTGGACGGCGCCGGTGAGCCGGACAGCGCCGAATCTTGGCTGGACCTTTGCGCGGGGCCCGGCGGCAAGGCGGCGCTGCTGGCGGCACTGGCCAACGAGCGCGGCGCCACCCTGCTGGCCAACGAGCCCGCCCCCCACCGTGCCAAGCTGGTGGGCCAGGCCCTGGCGGCCGTGCCGCAAGGCACCTGGCAGGTCCGTACCGGCGACGGCCGGGACCTGGGGACAGAACAGCCGGCGCAGTTCGACCGCGTACTGGCGGATGTGCCCTGCAGCGGACTCGGTGCCCTCCGGCGCCGCCCCGAATCCCGCTGGCGCCGCACGCCCAAGGACCTGGCGGACCTTGGCCCCCTGCAGCGTGAACTTCTGGCCTCCGCCATCGCCGCCGTACGGCCCGGGGGAGTTGTGGCCTACGTGACGTGCTCGCCGCACCCCGCAGAAACCACTGCGGTGGTGACGGACGCGCTGCGTAAGCGTGACGACCTGGAGCTCCTTGATGCCGGTGCCGCGCTGGACGCCGTGAGCCTCACCGGGAACCTCGGGGCCGGACACGACTCCACCGCCCAGCTATGGCCGCACATCCACGGAACGGACGCCATGTTCCTCGCGCTCATCCGGAAAAAGGCCTGACAATCCCCGAATCCTGCCAGTACCAGTGAAAGGCGCGCCCTGTGACGCAGTGCTGCATCAACCCGAGCATCCTGTCCGCCGACTTCGTCAATCTTGAGGCGGAACTGCACCGCATCGCCTCGGCCGACGCCGTGCATGTCGACGTCATGGACAACCACTTCGTACCCAACCTGACCATCGGCCTCCCGGTGGTCAAGCGGATCCAGGAGGTCAGTCCGGTGCCGCTGGACGCGCACCTGATGATTTCGGATGCGGACCGCTGGGCCCCGGACTTCGCCTCTGCCGGCCTCGCATCCGTCACCTTCCACGCGGAAGCCTCGATCGCCCCGGTCAAGCTGGCGCGGGAGTTGCGCGCCCGCGGCGCGAAGGCAGGCATGGCGCTGCGCCCGGCCACTCCGGTTGAGCCCTACCTGGACATGCTGCCGGAACTGGACATGCTGCTGGTGATGACCGTGGAGCCCGGCTTCGGCGGCCAGGCGTTCCTGGATATCACGCTGCCCAAGATCCGGCGGGCCCGTGCGGCGATCGACGGTTCGGGCATCGGTGTGGCGCTGCAGGTGGACGGCGGGATCACGGAGGAAACCATTATTCGGGCGGCGGAAGCCGGTGCCAACGTCTTTGTGGCGGGCTCCGCGGTTTACGGGGCCGACGATCCTGCCGCGGCCATCGGGCGGCTCCGCGACGCCGGCAGCCGGACGTTACGCACGGCGTCGGCGGAATAGCCGGAGGCTGCCGTAGGTTGTGGCACAATAACAACACACATACGTGCTCCGGGGTCGGTGTAAGTCCGAACCGGCGGTGACAGTCCGCGACCCGCGAGCCGGCAAGCTTTCCAGGAAGTTTCCGGCAGACGGTTGAACCGGTGGAATTCCGGTACCGACAGTTAAAGTCTGGATGAGAGAAGCACGTACAGCTGTACCTGTGGCGCCTGAGGGTGCCGCAGCCTTCTGCTGTCGTATACCCCCGGAGCCGTCGCGGCCCTAGAGGGAAGGAACGACACGGGAATGAACCCCACGCGGTGGCCGGCGGCAGCCGAAAATCCCGCCCAGAGGGCAGTTACTGCCTTCAGCGCCGGTGAGGTGCGCGCCATGGACGCCGCCCTCGAAACAGCCCGGCGCGGGCCCCGGGGAGCGAACCCCCTGGTGGGCGCCGTCGTCGTCGATTCCGAGGGCCGCCACCTTGTCACCGGCTACCACCGCGGGGCCGGAACCGCGCATGCCGAAGCGGATGCCATTGCCCAGGCCTCGGCGGCGGGGCTGGACCTCACCGGATGCACCATGCTGGTGACGCTGGAACCCTGCAACCATGTTGGCCGCACCGGACCGTGCGCCCAGGCGATCATCGCTGCCGGCATCACTGACGTGGTGTACGCGGTGGACGATCCCCACGACCCCGCCGCGGGCGGGGCAGCAACGCTGCGCGCCGCCGGCGTCAGCGTCCGGAGCGGCCTCGGCGCCGACGAAGCGCTGGACCTCAACCGCCAGTGGTTCGAGGCCGTCACGGCACGGCGTCCCTTCGTCACGCTTCACATCGCGCAGACGCTGGACAGCCGGATAGCCGCCGAGGACGGAACCAGCCAGTGGATCTCCAGCCCCGAATCGCTGGCAGACAACCACGGGCTGCGGAACCGCATTGACGCGATCCTGGTGGGAACCCAGACCGTGCTGGTGGACAATCCGCGGCTCACCGCCCGGGACGCCGAGGGCAACCCCGCCGGGAAGCAGCCGGTACGGGCCGTGATGGGCCTCCGGGATATCCCGGAAGACGCCGCCGTCCGGGGCGACGACGGGCTCATGGTGCACCTGCCCACCCGCGATCCCCACGAAGCGCTTTCCCTCCTGTACGGCCAAGGCGTACGCCACCTCATGGTGGAGGGCGGCTCGCGGATCCTCAGCACGTTCCTCACGGCCGGACTGGTGGACGAACTGATCATCTACCTGGCCCCCACGCTGCTCGGATCCGGTACGCCCGCACTGGACGGACTGGGCATCACCACGCTCGCCGACGCCCAGCACTGGGAATGGGACGGGTCCGATGGCGGTGCCGTGTGCACGCTGGGCCGGGACCTCCGACTCCACCTCAGGCCGCAACGCATTGTTGCCCTTGATCCACAACCATCCCGCACCACCGCGGAGCAAGCCCAGGAAGGCTACTGATGTTTACCGGAATTATTGCCGAACAGGGGCGGGTGCTCTCCGTCGAGCGCGACGGAGACGCCAGCGCCACCGTCCGACTCCACGCACCCGGCAGCACCGACGGGCTCCCGCTGGGAGGCTCCATCGCCGTCAACGGGGTGTGCCTGACGGCCACCGCCATCGACGGCCGCGATTTCAGCGTGGACGTCATGGGGGAGACGCTGATCCGCAGCACCATTGGCGAGCTGGCGCCGGGGGACGCCGTCAACCTGGAGCGCTGCGTTCCCGCCGGTGGCCGGCTGGATGGCCATGTGGTCCAGGGCCACGTAGACGGCGTGGGCACCCTGCAGGAGCGTGAGCACCAGGGGAACTGGGAAAGGCTCCGCTTCGGCGTCCCCGCCAGGCTTGCCCGGTACATCGCGGAGAAGGGCTCCATCGCCATCGACGGCGTCTCCCTCACGGTCACCGCCGTCAGCGACGCCGCCGTCCAGGATCCATGGTTCGAAGTGGGCCTTATCCCCACCACGCTGGCGGAGACCGGGCTGGGAGCCAAGGCCACCGGCGCCCGGGTGAACCTGGAAGTGGACGTCCTGGCCAAGTACACGGAACGGCTGCTGGCATTCCGCGGCACCGAAGGAGAAGCACGATGAGCGCCGCAGTACGCCTTGAAACCGGCGCCGGGACTGTGCCTGCGGCCCCGGGTTCCGCTGCCGGGCCGGCCGTTGTGAAGCTCCTGGATCCGGTCGAGGACGCCGTGCGCGCAATTGCCGCCGGTCGGCCTGTCCTGGTGGTGGACAACGAGGACCGCGAAAACGAAGGGGACATCATCTTCGCCGCGCAGTTCGCCACGCCTGCCCTGATGGGCTGGACCATACGGTACAGCTCGGGCGTGGTCTGCGTACCCCTGCCCGCCAGCCGGGCTGACGCGCTGGACCTGCCGCCTATGACCGCCGTCAACCAGGATTCCAAGGGCACCGCCTACACGGTGTCCTGCGATGCGGCCGTGGGGGTCAGCACCGGAATTTCGGCCACGGACCGGGCCGTGACGGCGCGGGTGCTGGCCGATCCGGGGGCAGGTCCCGCCGCTGTGACCCGCCCTGGGCATATTTTTCCGCTGCGCGCAGTTGACGGAGGTGTGCGGGAGCGCCCCGGCCATACCGAGGCCGCGGTGGACCTGTGCCGCCTGGCGGGTCTGGAGCCCGTGGGCGTGATTGCAGAGGTAGTGTACGACGACGGCGAGATGATGCGCCTCGACGGACTCCGGGCCTTCGCCGATGAGCACGGCTGCCCCCTGGTGTCCATCGAGGACCTGGCAGCCTATCTCGCCGCGGGGGAGCACCCGGTCGGCAGCCGAGCGGCTGCGGGTGGAACGAAGGAGAATTCATGACGGCATCTGTATCCGGCAACGGAAGGCACCAGGAGGGTGTCCATCCCGTCAGCGGAGGCCCGGTGGTGCAGCTGCCCACCGCTTTCGGCGATTTCGTGGCCCAGGCCTGGACGGACTTGGTTACGGGCGTGGAACACCTCGCCGTCAGCTCACCGAACCCGCCCAAGGACGGCAAGGCGCCGTTGGTGCGGCTGCACTCGGAATGCCTCACGGGAGACGTGTTTGGCTCCTACCGCTGCGACTGCGGCGAACAGCTGGCCTATGCGCTGGAACTGATCCACGAACACGGCGGCACCCTGCTGTACCTGCGCGGGCAGGAAGGCCGAGGCATCGGCCTGGCCAACAAGATCAAGGCCTACGCCCTGCAGGAAGCCGGCTTCGACACTGTGGAGGCCAATGAACAGCTGGGCCTTCCCGTAGACGCCCGCTGCTACAAGGCCGCCGCTCAGGTCCTCGCCGAGATGGGGCTGCACGAGGTCCGCCTCCTGAGCAACAATCCGGACAAGCAGAACAGGCTGGCCAGTGCCGGCGTGACGGTAGTGGAAATGGTTCCCACCGAAGTACCGTCCCGGGAACAGAACATCCGGTACCTGCAGACCAAGAAGGACCGTATGGAGCACCGGCTGCAGCTGGATAACCGCGTGGCCGCGCTGCCGGTCACTGCCCCCGATACCTTTAGCCACGAACAAGACTGAACGGAACAACCACCCATGAGCGGACACGGCGCCCCCACCATCGACCTGACCACCCTCAACCCGGACGAGACGTCGCGGCTCAAGCTGGCGATCGTCGCCGCCAGCTGGCATACGCAGATCATGGACGGCCTGCTGGACGGTGCCCTCCGCGCCGCCAAGGATGCCGGCATCAGCGATCCCACCGTGCTGCGGGTTCCCGGCAGCTTTGAACTGCCCGTTGCCGCCGCCCGCCTGGCTCCGCACTTCGACGCGGTGGTGGCGCTCGGCGTCGTTATCCGTGGCGGCACGCCGCACTTTGACTACGTCTGCCAGGCCGCGACGGCGGGACTCACCGACGTCAGCGTGGCCACCGGCGTGCCGGTCGGCTTCGGCGTGCTGACGTGCGACGACGAACAGCAGGGACTGGACCGGGCAGGCCTGCCAGGTTCCAAGGAGGACAAAGGCCACGAGGCCGTGACCGCGGCCCTGGCTGCCGCCGTCGTCCTCAAGCAGTACTGACCCGCGCCAGGGCGCGGCGCAGGGCAAACCCGGACGGGCGCGGTGTGTATTCCCTCACATCGCGTCCGTCATGCCCGGACCCGGTGAGCGCCCCGCGGGCCGCACCAAGTAGTCTGGAAGGCGTGAAGAATTTCGAGACGCTGTTCGCTGAGCTCAGCGAGAAGGCAGCCACCCGACCGGAAGGCTCCCGCACCGTCGCCGAATTGGACTCCGGCGTCCATGGCATAGGCAAGAAAGTCGTGGAGGAAGCAGCCGAAGTCTGGATGGCTGCCGAGTACGAGTCCGATGAAGCCGCGGCCGAGGAAATCTCCCAGCTGCTGTACCACCTGCAGGTCCTCATGCTGGCCAAGGGCCTGACCCTGGAAGACGTCTACAAGCATCTGTAGCCACCGGCCGGCGCGCGTTTTGCCGCCGGACCCGCCGTGGCCTGCATTTGCATGACCCCCAAGACCTCTTGAACCAGAAAGATTTTCCATGCTGCGAGTAGCCGTCCCCAACAAGGGATCCCTGTCCGAAGCCGCCTCCGCAATGCTGTCCGAAGCCGGCTACCGCCAGCGCCGCGACTCGCGCGAGCTGGTCATGGTGGACCCGGACAACGACATCGAGTTCTTCTTCCTCCGGCCGCGGGACATCGCGGTGTACGTGGGGCAGGGAACTCTCGACGTCGGCATCACCGGCCGCGACCTCCTCCTGGACGCCGAGGTTGAGGCAGAGGAGCTGCTTCCGCTGGGCTTCGCGGCATCCACCTTCCGCTTCGCCGGGCCCGTGGGTGACTTCTCCGCGGCCGAGCAGCTGGAAGGCAAGCGCCTGGCCACCAGCTACGACGGCCTCCTGCGCGGCTACCTGGCGGAGCGCGGCATCAACGCCAAGGTGGTCCGCCTGGACGGCGCCGTGGAGTCTTCCGTGCGCCTGGGCGTGGCCGATGCCATCGCGGACGTGGTGGAAACCGGCAACACCCTCAAAGCCGCCGGCATGGAAATCTTTGGCGAGCCCATCCTGAAGTCCGAGGCGGTGCTGATCCGCCGCACGGGCAACGGTTCCGCCAACGGCACGGCCAAGGAGATCGAGGTCCTCATCCGGCGGCTGCAGGGTGTCCTGGTGGCACGACAGTACGTCCTCATGGATTACGACATCCGCAAGGAACTCGTGGAGCAGGCTGCCGGCCTGACTCCGGGGCTCGAGTCGCCCACGGTCTCGCCGCTGCGCGACTCCGACTGGGTAGCGGTGCGGTCCATGGTGCCCAAGAGGGAAACGAACCGCATCATGGACGAACTCTACGACCTCGGCGCCCGCGCCATTCTGGTCAGCAGCATCCACGCCTGCCGCATCTGACCCGCACCCTTCGCACCGCAAAGCATTCCAGGAGTTATCCATGGCCGTAGCAGTCCGCGTCATCCCCTGCCTTGATGTCGACGCCGGACGCGTCGTCAAGGGCGTCAACTTCGAGGGCCTCCGCGACGCCGGCGACCCCGTGGAACTGGCGCACCGCTACGACAACGCCGGCGCAGACGAACTGACCTTCCTCGACGTCACGGCGTCCTCGGGCAACCGCGAAACCACCTTCGACGTCGTCCGGCGCACCGCCGAAGAGGTCTTCATTCCGCTGTGTGTAGGCGGCGGCGTCCGCGGCGTGGCGGAGGTGGACAAGCTCCTCAGGTACGGCGCGGACAAGGCTGCCATCAACACTGCTGCGGTGACCCGGCCCGAGGTTATCGACGAAATCACCCGGCACTTCGGTTCGCAGGTCCTTGTCCTGTCCGTGGACGCGCGGCGCACCCGCCCCGGATCGCAGCCCACGCCGTCGGGCTTTGAAGTGACCACCCACGGAGGACGGACCGGAACGGGCATCGACGCCATCGAGTGGGCGCGGGAAGCGGCCAACCGCGGCGTGGGGGAGATCCTGCTGAACTCGATCGACGCTGACGGCACCAAGGACGGCTTCGACCTCGAACTGATCCGGCTGGTGCGCGCGGCGGTCAAGGTTCCGCTGATCGCCTCGGGCGGCGCCGGCGAGCCGGCGCACTTCCCGCCGGCTGTGGCGGCAGGGGCGGATGCCGTACTGGCAGCATCGATCTTCCACTGGGGTCCCGATGACATGATCAGCCGGGTCAAGGACGAGATCCGCGCCGCCGGCTTCGAGGTCCGCTAGGGGTTAGAGGCCTACTTCTGCTGACTGGAGGAGGGCGACGGCGTCGGGCTGGCCTTCGAAGGTGACCAGGGCGTGGCGGGTGCGTCCGTGCGCGTGCATCAGCAGTTCTCCCGGCTCGCCCACGATGGCAACCGACACGGGAGCGCGCTTGGCGACGTGGCGGGGACCCGAAGGCCGGACCAGCACGATGCCGAGGTCCACGCCCCGGTAAAGGATCGCGGCACGTTTGACGAGTTCATCCCACAAGGCGTCCGAGTACTCCTCGTCCAGGGCCCGGGGTGCCCAGCGGTCCACGGCGCGGCGGACGTCCTCAGTGTGCACGAAGTATTCGATGAGGTTGGAGCTTTCGTCCAGCGCCTTGATGTTCATGGGGGAGAGCGCCGGCGGTCCGGCGCGGAAGGCGTTGACCAGGTCCGCGTAGTCGTCGGCCGTCTTGAGCCGGGCGGCGAGGCGGGCCGTAGCCTGGTCCGAGGCCTTGGCCAGGCGCTTGATGATCAGTCCGAGTCCGACGGCGGCCTTCCGCTCCCGGAGGTAAAGGTGCGCGGCGAGGTCCCTGGTACGCCAGCCCTTGCAAAGCGTGGGCGCATCAGGACCGGCCGCCAGCAGGGTTTCGGCCAGGACTTCTCGGGACGGTTCGACGAAATGCATCACTTGTGAAACTAGCACGACACGCGCGCAGTTGGGCAGCATGACCACGGCCGTCCGCGTGCCGCTGTTCACATCGGCTCCGGCATGGCCGAAGGCACTAGACTGGACCCGATGTCTGAGCAGCCCATCCCCACGTCCACGCCCGGGCCGACTGTGCCCGCGGGCCCCCTTCCGGCGGACCTTTCCGCCGCCCTGAAGCGTGACAGCGCAGGCCTGGTGGCCGCCGTCGTGCAGCAGTTCGACACCAACGAGGTGCTGATGCTTGGGTGGATGGACGACGAAGCGCTGCACCGCACGCTGACCACTGGCCGCGTGACCTTCTATTCGCGGTCCCGGCAGGAGTACTGGCGCAAGGGTGACACCTCCGGGCACGTGCAGTGGGTCAAGTCCGTGGCGCTGGACTGCGACGGCGATGCCCTCCTGGTGCGGGTGGACCAGGTAGGCGCCGCGTGCCACACGGGCACCCGGACCTGCTTTGACGGCCGGGAACTCAGCGTCACCACAGGAACAAGGACAGGCGGAACAGCTTAACCATGCAGGACCTTGGAATCATCAGCCCCGGACTGGACGAGTTCCGCGAGCTGGCACGGCACCGCCGGGTCATCCCCGTCACGCTCAAGGTGCTGGCGGACGCTGAAACGCCCATCGGCCTGTACCGGAAGCTCGCGCAGGGCCAGCCCGGAACCTTTCTGATGGAATCCGCCGCTGTGGGCGGTGCCTGGTCCAGGTACTCGTTCATCGGCGCGAAATCACGCGCCACCCTGACCACCAAGGACGGCCAGGCGCACTGGTTGGGTGAACCGCCCGCCGGCGTGCCGGTTGACGGCAGCCCGGTGGATGCCATCCGGGACACGGTCGAAGCCCTCCGCACGGACCGCTTTGAAGGGCTCCCGCCCTTCACCTCGGGCCTGGTCGGGTTCCTCGGCTGGGAGACCGTCCGGCACTGGGAACGCCTGGTCAGCCCGCCGGAGGACGACCTGCACCTGCCCGAGATGGCCCTTAACCTGGTCACGGACATGGCTGTGCACGACAATGTGGACGGCACCGTGCTGCTCATCGCCAACGCCATCAACTTCGACGACAGCTCCGAGCGCGTCGATGAGGCGTGGGAAGACGCGGTGTCCCGGGTCAAGGCCCTGCTCACCCGGATCAGCACGCCCGTCGCCCAGCCGGTCTCGGTCCTGGAGCCGGCAGCCCTGGACTTCGCCTCCAGCGTGCAGGAGCGCTGGGACGAAAACGAGTACCTCGCAGCGCTGGACCGCGGCAAGGAAGCCATCGTGGACGGCGAAGTGTTCCAGGTGGTCATCTCGCGCCGCTTCGAGATGGACTGCGGCGCGTCACCGCTGGACGTCTACCGGGTCCTGCGGAACACCAATCCCAGCCCGTACATGTACATCTTCAGCCTCGCCGACGCCGACGGACGGGAGTACTCGATCGTCGGATCGTCGCCCGAGGCCCTGGTAACGGTCACGGGTGAAGAGGTCATCACCCATCCGATCGCCGGCTCCCGTCCCCGCGGCAAGACCGTCGAGGCGGACAAGGCCCTGGCCGAGGAACTTCTGGCGGACCAGAAGGAACGCGCGGAGCACCTCATGCTGGTGGACCTGTCCCGCAACGACCTCTCCAAGGTGTGCGTGGCCGGGACAGTAGACGTCACCCAGTTCATGGAGGTGGAACGCTTCAGCCACATCATGCACCTGGTCTCCACCGTGGTGGGCCGGCTCGCCCCGGAAGCCACAGCCTACGACGTGCTCAAGGCGACGTTCCCGGCCGGCACGCTCTCGGGCGCGCCCAAGCCCCGTGCACTGCGGCTCCTGGACGAACTGGAACCGCACCGCCGCGGCATCTACGGCGGCGTGGTGGGCTACCTGGACTTTGCCGGGGACATGGACATGGCCATTGCGATCCGCTCCGCCCTGCTCCGCGAAGGCCGCGCGTATGTGCAGGCAGGCGGCGGCATTGTGGCGGACTCGGTCAATCCCACCGAAGCGCTGGAAACCGTCAACAAAGCTGCGGCCCCGCTCCGCGCCGTGCACACCGCGGGCTCGCTGCACAACATCTCCGCCGAGTCCCTTCCCGGCGGGAAAGAGTCCTGATGCCCGCGTGGGCCCGCAAGTCCACGGTGGTCCTGCTCATCGCCGTCCTTGCGCTGGCGGTTTTCGGAACCACCACCCAGACCTGGCTGTCCGTCTCGCTGGATCCGGCGCAGGCTGGCGCCGGGGGAGACGTCCTGGACGTGCAGGGCAGCAAGGCCGCGACGGCGGTGACGGCCCTCGCCCTGGTCGCCCTTGCGGGCGGGCTTGCCGCATCGATCGCCGGCAGGATCGCACGCTGGGTCATCACCGTGATCATCGTGCTGGCTGCGGCGGGCATTGTCGCGGCCGCAGCCACTGTGCTGGCCGACCCGCTGGCCGCCGCCCAAGGCTCCATCGCCGCCGCTACCGGCGTTTCGGGCGGCCAGGCGCAGGTGGAAGCCACCGCCTTTCCGTTCCTCGCCGTGGCCTGCGGCATCCTGCTCGCCCTGGCGGGGCTGCTGGTGGTTCCCGCAGGCCGGCACTGGAAGGCCCGGACCAAGTATGACGTGGCGGGCCGTGGAACGGCGGCGGCAACAGCTGGGCCCGTGGACGAGATCGACAGCTGGGACCGGCTTTCCCGCGGCGACGACCCCACCTGACCGGCAGCGTGACGGTAACCGTTCACCGCCGCCGGTTCCCGGATACGCGGACGGTGCCCAAAAAATGGCAGAATGTAAGCAGCATTTACCCCTGAGGAGATTTCCATGAGCAAAGCACCCGCGTCCGTTTCCGACTCCGGCACCCGCGTTGTGGCCCCCGGCGCCATTGACCACAGCCAGGAACTCGGCCACGGCAACAGCCCCGCTGCCTGGACCTGCGTCATCGTGATGCTGGTCGGCGCGCTCATTGCCTCCATTGCCTTCGTTATCGCCAGCACCCCCATCTTCATCGTGGGCGGCGCCATCATGGTCCTCGGCCTGATCCTCGGTTACGTCATGCGCAAGGCAGGTTACGGCGTCGAAGGCAGCAAGCTGAAGAACTCCGGCCACTGATGGCAACTGTTCTCGATGACATCAACGCTGGTGTCAGGGAGGATATGGAAGCCCGGAAACGGCTCGTTTCCCTCGCTGAACTGAAAGACCGCGCCCAGGCGGCGCCGGCCGCCCGGGACGCCTGGGCAGCCCTCGGTGGCACTGCGCCTGTCCGGGACCAGCTCAGGGTCATTGCGGAGATCAAGCGCCGCAGCCCCTCCAAAGGCGACCTGGCCGGCATCGCCGATCCGGCGTCCCTTGCCCGGCAGTACGCCGACGGCGGTGCTTCCGTCATTAGCGTCCTCACCGAACAGCGCCGGTTCAGCGGGTCCCTGGCGGACCTCGACGCCGTGCGTGCCGCCGTCGACGTACCCTTGCTGCGCAAGGACTTCACGCTGGACGAGTACCAGATCTGGGAGGCCCGCGCCCACGGCGCCGACCTCATCCTGCTCATCGTTGCGGCCCTATCCGATGCCCAGCTTGAGGACTTCAGCGCCCTGAGCCACGAGCTCGGCATGAACGTGCTGGTGGAGACGCACACGGAAGAGGAAGTCGAGCGGGCCGCTGCCGCCAAGGCGCGCATCATCGGCGTCAACGTGCGGAACCTGAAGACGCTCGACGTCGACCGTTCGGTTTTTGCCGCGCTGGCAGGCGGCGTGCCGGCCGGTGCGCTGGTAGTCGCTGAATCCGGCGTCAGGGACGCTGCCGACGTCACCCACTACGCCGCCAGCGGCGCCAACGCCGTGCTGGTGGGCGAGGCCCTGGTCAGCCACTCCACGCCGGCGGATCGCATCGCCGAATTCACCGCCGCAGGGGCCGCCGCCATCGCCGCCCGCGGCTGACGGCAGCGGTCCGGTCCCCGGAGCGGGGGCCGGGAATGCCTGCCACCCCGGAGCCACTGCCGGGGCACCCGATTTTGCCCGAACAACTGGAACAGGACGGACTGATGGCCCACGCACCCTCCGGCGCAGCCCACAACGATGCCGATCACAACGCCACGGAAGCCTTCCTGCAGGGCGGCTCCCTCCGCCACGCGCCGGGGCCGTACTTCGGCAACTATGGCGGACGCTGGATGCCGGAATCCCTCATCGCCGCCCTGGACGAACTCGAAGAGACGTTCAACCAGGCAAAGGACGATCCTGACTTCCGCGCCCAGATCGCGGACCTCAACAAGAACTACTCGGGCCGCCCGTCACTGCTGACCGAAGCCAAGCGGTTCTCCGGCCACGCCGGCGGAGTCCGGATCTTCCTCAAGCGCGAGGACCTGAACCACACCGGCTCGCACAAGATCAACAACGTCCTGGGCCAGGCGCTCCTGGCCAAGCGCATGGGCAAGACCCGCGTCATTGCCGAGACCGGTGCAGGCCAGCACGGCGTGGCCAGCGCCACCGCCGCAGCCCTGATGGGCCTCGAGTGCGTGGTGTACATGGGTGCCGAGGACTGCCGCCGGCAGGCGCTGAACGTTGCCCGGATGGAGCTGCTCGGCGCCACCGTTATCCCCGTGACCAGCGGATCCCAGACACTCAAGGACGCCATCAACGATGCGCTCCGCGACTGGGTGGCCAACGTGGACCACACCCACTACCTGCTGGGCACCGCGGCGGGGGCGCACCCGTTCCCGGCCATGGTGCGTTACTTCCACGAGGTTATCGGCGAAGAAGCCCGGGCCCAGATCCTGGAGCAGGAAGGCCGGCTGCCGGACGCTGTCTGTGCCTGCATCGGGGGCGGCTCCAACGCCATCGGCATCTTCCACGGCTTCCTCGACGATCCGTCCGTGAAGATCTACGGCTTCGAGGCAGGCGGTGACGGCGTGGACACCGGCCGGCACGCTGCCACCATCACCCTGGGCAAGCCTGGTGTGCTGCACGGCGCCCGCTCGTACCTCATGCAGGACGATGATGGCCAGACCATCGAGTCGCACTCCATTTCGGCGGGGCTTGACTACCCGGGCGTTGGTCCGGAGCACTCGTACCTGGCGGACATCGGCCGCGTCAGCTACGAGCCCATCACGGACAGCGAGGCCATGGATGCCTTCCGCCTCCTGTGCCGGACCGAGGGCATCATTCCCGCCATCGAGTCAGCCCACGCGCTGGCCGGAGCCATCAAGGTGGGCCAGCGGCTCGCCCAAGAGGATCCCGCCGCCGCTGCCGGGAAGATCGTGATCGTGAACCTGTCCGGCCGCGGCGACAAGGACGTGGCCACCGCGGCTGAATGGTTCAACCTGCTGGACAAGGGTTCGGCCGAGTCGGAAATCGGTAAAGAGGGTGAGCAGCTGTGAGCGGCGCAGAGACGGCAAGCGGGGTACAGATGACCAGCAAGGCGGCAGCGGCGATCGACCGGGCCCGTGGCGAGGGCCGTGCCGCCCTCGTCGCATACCTGCCCGCGGGCTACCCCAGCGTCGAGGAATCCATTGCCGCCGGCGTTGCTGCGGCCCGCAACGGCGCAGACCTCATTGAGGTGGGCATCCCCTACTCAGACCCCGTGATGGACGGCCAGGTTATCCAGGCCGCCACCACCCAGGCCCTGGCGAACGGCTTCAAGGTGGGCCAGGTGTTCGACGTCGTCGCCGGAATCACCAGCCAGACCGATGCTGCCGTCCTGGTCATGACCTACTGGAACCCGGTGGTGCGGATGGGCGTGGACGAGTTTTCCCGCCGCCTCGCGGAAGCCGGGGGAGCGGGACTCATTACCCCGGACCTCATTCCCGATGAGGCAGCCGAATGGATCGAGGCTTCTGACAAGTACGGGCTGGATCGGGTGTTCCTGGTGGCGCCATCTTCCACCCCCGGGCGCATGCAGCGCACGGTGGACGCCAGCCGCGGCTTCGTGTACGCCGTGTCCATCATGGGCGTCACCGGAGCCCGGACGTCCGTGAGTACGGCTGCAAAGGACGTCGTGGCTGCCGCACACGCTGCCGGAGCGGAACGTGTGTGCGTCGGCCTGGGCGTGTCCAACGCCGACCAGGTCCGCGAGATCGCCGCCTACGCAGAAGGCGTCATCGTCGGCACGGCCCTGGTCAAGACCCTGGGTGACGGCGGCGTGGACGCAGTCGGTGCCCTCACCCGAGACCTCAGCACCGGCCTGGCCAGGAAAGAAGAAGCCTAAGCAATGCAAACACTCCTGCAGGCTGCCGCCCTGGTGCCGGCCAGTATCCCCAGCCCGGACTGGTCCGGCTTCGACATTCCCCTGCCGTGGGGTGCCCTGCGCATCCACGCCTACGCGCTGTGCATCCTTGCGGGAATCGTGGCCGGACTGTGGCTGACCTCGGTCCGCTGGGCGAAGCGCGGGGCGCCGGAAGGGAGCGTGTGGGACATCGTCATCTGGGCCATCCCCTTCGGCATCATCGGCGGGCGGCTCTACCACGTCTTTTCGTCCCCTGACGCGTACTTCGGACCCGGCTTTGACGGGACCGGGGACCTGTCGCTGATCCCGCAGATCCAGCGCGGCGGTCTGGGCATCTGGGGCGCCGTCCTCCTGGGCGTCGTCGGCGCCTGGATCGGCTGCCGCCGCAGTGGCGTCAAGCTCACCGCGTTCCTCGATGCGGCCGCCCCCGGACTGCTCCTGGCCCAGGCCATCGGGCGCTGGGGCAACTACTTCAACCAGGAACTCTTCGGCGGCCCCACCACCGTACCCTGGGGCCTCGAAGTGGACGCCGACAACCCCAATTTCCCGGCCGGCATGGCCGAGGGCACGCTGTTCCACCCCACGTTCCTGTATGAGTCCCTGTGGAACGTTGCCGGCGTCATCATCCTGCTCGCACTGGACCGCCGGTTCAACTTCCGCCGCAGCCGTCTGTTCTGGCTGTACGCCATGTACTACACCCTGGGCCGCGTCTGGATCGAGGCCATGCGTATCGACGACGCGGAACAGATCTCCCTGTTCGGCATAACTACCCGCCTCAACGTGTGGACCAGCATCTTCGTTTTCCTGGTGGCGCTGGCCGCCTTCGTGCTCCTGGGCCTCAAAGGCCGCCCGCAGCCGGATACGCCATACCTGCCGGGCAAGGAGCCCGCACCGGTGGCCGCAGGCGCGGCAACCGGTGCTGCCGCAAATGACGTCCGTGATCCGGACTCCGTTGTCTCAGATAGTGAATCGCGTGATAATCTCCGTGATAACCACAGCGGTTCCCGGCCTGCTTCCGACCCCACGGAAGAAGCCGCGGCGGCACCGTCCGGCCCCAGGCCCGGCACGGATGCACCGGCCGCCGGATCTTCCGGCAGCACAGCCACGGGATCCGCGCCAGAGGCCGGCGACAGCAAGTAGCCGGCTCGAAGGGCAGGCGAGCCACCGCTCGAACAGCCCGCAAACCACAGCGTCGTGGCATGGGATCCGCCGGATCAGCGTACAGCTGGCCTTCGGTGTAGCCCGGGGCAGGGGCCTGCGTAACTCTTCGTTCAGCAGGCCGAGCTGACCTACAATTTCCTGTAAATAACACTTTGTTGTGCCCATCACACCGGCGCCGACGAGTGGGGCCAACGGTGTCCCTTCCATACGCACGATCAGGAGGAAGGACGTCTCCCATGACCCAAACTCTTCACACTCCCAGCTGGTCCGAACCGGATCAGCCTGAGGCTGCCATGTCGCCGTTCAAGCGCTTCGCGGCCCTCCCTGACGCGGGCGGACTGTACAACCCCGAGCAGGAAAAGGACGCGTGCGGCCTGGCCATCATCGCCACCCTGCGCGGCGAACCTGGCTACGACATCGTCGATGCCGCCCTGACCGCCCTGCGCAACCTCGAACACCGCGGCGCTGTGGGTGCTGATGAGGGGACGGGCGACGGCGCCGGCCTCCTCATGCAGATCCCGGACGAATTCTTTCGCGCCGTCACCGAGTTCGAACTGCCGGCATCCGGCCAGTACGTGGCTGGCACTGCGTTCCTCCCCGCGGAGCAGCGCGAGGCCGAGGCCGCCCGCGCCGGCATTGAGGGCCTCGCTGCCGACGAGGGACTGAAAGTCCTTGGCTGGCGCGAAGTCCCGGTTGTAGCAGACCTGGTGGGTGCCATGGCCCGCGCCTGCATGCCGTACTTCTCCCAGCCCTTCCTGGCCTCGGCCACGGGCGAGGAGCTGGACCGGAACGAACTGGACTCCCGCGCCTGGCGGATCCGCAAGCGTGCCCAGAACAAGTTCGGGGTCTACTTCCCCTCGCTGTCCTCGCGCACCATCGTCTACAAGGGCATGCTCACCACGGCACAGCTGGAGCCGTTCTATCCGGACCTTTCGGACAAGCGGTTCAAGACCAAGCTGGCCATCGTGCACTCCCGGTTCTCCACGAACACTTTCCCGTCCTGGCCCCTGGCGCAACCGTTCCGCACCATCGCACACAACGGTGAAATCAATACCGTTAAGGGCAACCGGAACTGGATGCGTGCCAGGCAGTCCCAGCTGGCCAACCCGCTCCTGGGCGATTCCCCGGAAGAGCTGTACCCGATCTGTACCCCGGGTGCCTCCGACTCCGCGTCCTTCGACGAGGTGGCCGAGCTTTTGTGGCTCTCCGGGCGTCCCATCACGCACTCGATCATGATGATGATCCCCGAGGCGTGGGAAAACCACGCCACGATGGATCCTGCCCGCCGGGCGTTCTACGAATACCACTCCCTGCTCATGGAGCCGTGGGACGGTCCTGCCGCCGTATCCTTCACCGACGGAAACGTCGTGGGCGCCACCCTGGACCGCAACGGACTGCGCCCGGGCCGTTACTGGATCACCGAGGACGGCCTGGTCGTCTTCGCCTCCGAGGTTGGCGTGATCGACGTCGAACCTGCCAAGGTGGTCAAGAAGGGCCGCGTTTCCCCCGGCAAGATGTTCCTGGTGGACACGGGCGAAGGCCGGATCATCGACGACGAAGAGGTCAAGGCCGAAGTTGCCGCGGCCAACCCGTGGGCCGAGTGGGTCAAGGACAACCTGATCGACCTGAACGAGCTGCCCGAGCGCGAGCACGTGGTGCACACTGCGGCGTCCGTGAACATCCGCCAGCGCACGTTCGGCTACACCACCGAGGAACTGAAGATCCTCCTGGGCCCGATGGCCCGGACCGGCGCCGAGCCGCTGGGCGCCATGGGTTCCGACACCCCGGTGGCTGTCCTCTCCAAGCGCCCCCGCCTGCTTTTCGACTACTTCGTGCAGTCCTTTGCGCAGGTCACCAACCCGCCGCTGGACGCCATCCGTGAAGAACTGGTCACCTCGCTGACCTGCGCCATCGGCCCCAACGGCAACCTGTTGGACACTAAGCAGGTTCGCCAGCCGCAGGTCCAGCTGCCCTTCCCGGTGATCAACAACGACCAGCTGGCCAAAATCGCCAACATCGAGGATGCCGACGGCAACCGTGTGGCCATGAAGGTCCGCGGCCTGTACCGGCCCGAAGGCGGCGAGAACGCCCTGCGTGCCCGCCTGACCGAAATCTGCGAGCAGGTTTCCGGCGCCATCAACCGCGGCGTGCAGTACGTGGTGCTCTCCGACCGTGACTCCAACGCGCAGTGGGCCCCCATCCCGTCCCTGTTGCTCGTCAGCGCCGTGCACCACCACCTGCTGCGCAGCGCCAACCGCACCAAGACCGCACTCGTCGTGGAGGCCGGTGACGTCCGGGAGACCCACCATGTCGCCGTACTGATCGGTTACGGCGCGTCCGCAGTGAACCCGTACCTGGCCATGGAATCGGTGGAGCAGCTGATCGCTGCCGGCGACGTCACGGGCGTGACCCCGCAGGACGGCGTGTACAACCTCATCAAGGGCCTGGGCAAGGGCGTCCTGAAGATCATGTCCAAGATGGGCATCTCCACGGTGGCCTCCTACACCGGCGCCCAGACGTTTGAAGCGCTCGGCCTGGGCCAGGAACTGGTGGACGAGTTCTTCGCCGGCACGCACTCCCAGCTGGGCGGCGTGGGCCTGGACGTCATCGCGGCCGAAGTGTCCGCGCGCCACCAGATGGCCTACCCGGAGGGTGGCATCGAGCAGCCGCACCGACCCCTGCTGGGCGGCGGCGAGTACCAGTGGCGCCGCGACGGCGAGCCGCACCTGTTCAACCCGGAGACCGTTTTCCGGCTGCAGCACGCCACCCGTGAACGCCGCTACGACATCTTCAAGGCGTACACCAAGGGCGTGGACGACCAGTCCACGAACCTGATGACCCTCCGCGGGCTGCTCAAGTTCAAGAACGAGCGGCCGCCCGTTCCCCTGGAGGAAGTGGAGCCAGTCTCCAGCATCGTCAAGCGCTTCTCCACCGGTGCCATGAGCTACGGGTCCATCTCCAAGGAAGCCCACGAGACGCTCGCCATCGCGATGAACCGGCTGGGCGGCAAGTCCAACACCGGCGAAGGCGGGGAGGACGTTGAGCGCCTGCTCGATCCGGAGCGCCGCTCCGCGGTCAAGCAGATCGCGTCGGGCCGGTTCGGCGTAACCAGCCTGTACCTGACCAACGCCGATGACATCCAGATCAAGATGGCCCAGGGCGCCAAGCCCGGCGAAGGCGGCCAGCTGATGGCGCAGAAGGTCTACCCGTGGGTGGCCCGGACGCGGCACTCGACGCCCGGCGTCGGACTCATTTCCCCGCCCCCGCACCACGACATCTACTCCATCGAGGACCTGGCGCAGCTGATCTACGACGCCAAGCGGGCCAATCCCTCGGCGCGCGTCCACGTGAAGCTCGTGTCCGAAGTGGGGATCGGCACTGTGGCGTCCGGCGTGACCAAGGCGAAGGCCGACGTCGTACTTGTCTCCGGGCACGACGGCGGCACCGGCGCTTCCCCGCTGAATTCGCTCAAGCACGCCGGCGTTCCGTGGGAGCTCGGCCTGGCCGAGACCCAGCAGACGCTGATGCTCAACGGCCTGCGCGACCGCGTGGTCGTGCAGGTGGACGGACAGCTGAAGACCGGCCGCGACGTGGTCATTGCCGCCCTGCTGGGCGGGGAGGAATTCGGCTTCGCCACCGCTCCGCTCGTGGTTGAAGGCTGCATCATGATGCGCGTCTGCCACCTGGACACCTGCCCGGTGGGCGTCGCGACGCAGAACCCGGAACTCCGCGCACGCTTCACCGGCAAGCCGGAATTCGTGGTCAACTTCTTCGAGTTCCTGGCCGAGGAAGTCCGGGAAATCCTGGCTGAGCTTGGCTTCCGCAGCCTCGAAGAGGCGATCGGCCACGCAGAGGTGCTGGATGCCCGTGAGGCGATCGACCACTGGAAGGCCGAAGGGCTGGACCTGGACCCGATCCTGCACGGCCTGGAGTTCGACGACGATGCGCCGCTGCGGAACATGACCGGCCAGAACCACGAGCTGGACAAGCACTTCGACCAGCGGCTGATCACCATGGCCGCCGAGGCGCTGACGGACCGCAGCCCGGTGAAGATCACCGTCGACGTGATTAACACGGACCGGTCCGTGGGCACCATGCTGGGGCACGTGGTCACCAAGACCTTTGGCACGGACGTGTTGGCGACGGACACCATCGACATCACGCTGAACGGCACAGCCGGGCAGTCGCTGGGCGCGTTCCTGCCAGCCGGCATCACCCTGCGGCTCTACGGCGACTCCAACGACTACGTGGGCAAGGGCCTCTCCGGCGGCCGCATCGTGGTGCGCCCGGACCGGACCAATGTGTTCAAGGCGGAGGACAATGTCATTGCCGGCAACGTGATCGGCTACGGCGCCACCAGCGGGGAACTGTTCCTTCGCGGCCACGTGGGCGAACGCTTCCTGGTCCGCAACTCCGGTGCCACGGCCGTCGTCGAAGGCATTGGCGACCACGGCTGCGAGTACATGACCGGCGGCCAGACGCTGATCCTGGGCCGCACGGGCCGGAACTTCGGCGCCGGCATGTCCGGTGGAACCGCATATGTCCTGGACCTGCGGACCACCCGCGTCAACAAGGAAGCGCTGCAGTCCGGGGAGCTCCAGCTCCTGGAGCTGGACGCCGAGGACCGCGACATCGTGCACGGCCTGCTGGTCAAGCACGTTGAAGAAACCGATTCCCAGCTGGCAGCGCGGCTCCTCGAGAACTTCGATGACACCGCTGCCCGCCTTACCAAGGTGCTGCCGCGCGACTACGCGGCCGTACTGCAAACCCGTCTCGACGCCATCGAAGAGGGCCTGGACCCCGACGGCGAAGAAGTATGGTCTCGAATCCTGGAGGTGACCGGTGGCTGATCCACGCGGATTTCTGAAAGTACGCCAGCGTGAAACCCAGCCGCGCCGTCCCGTTCCCGTCCGCATCATGGACTGGAAGGAAGTGTACGAGGCGCAGGAGAAGGGCACCCTCAAGGCCCAGGCCGGGCGCTGCATGGACTGCGGCATACCGTTCTGCCACCAGGGCTGCCCGCTGGGTAACCTCATTCCCGAGTGGAACGACCTCACATGGCGGGACAAGGGCGAGGAAGCGATCGAGCGGCTCCACGCAACGAACAACTTCCCCGAGTTCACCGGCCGGCTGTGCCCGGCACCCTGTGAAGCGTCCTGCGTGCTGGGGATCAACCAGCCTGCGGTGACCATCAAGCAGGTTGAGGTCTCGATCATCGACGAAGCGTGGGACCACAACTGGGTCCACCCGCTGCCGCCTGCACGCCTGACCGGCAAGACTGTCGCCGTCGTCGGCTCCGGCCCTGCCGGCCTGGCCGTCGCACAGCAGCTGACCCGGGTGGGCCACACCGTTGCCGTGTACGAGCGCGATGACAAGATCGGCGGCCTGCTCCGCTATGGCATCCCCGACTTCAAGATGGAGAAGGAGCAGGTGGACCGCCGCATCGAGCAGATGAAGGCGGAAGGCACCCGCTTCCGGACCGGCGTTAACGTGGGCACCGACGTGACGTGGGAGCAGCTGCGGAGGCGCTATGACGCCGTCGTGATCTGCACCGGCGCCACCGTGCCCCGCGACCTGCCCATCCCGGGGCGTGACCTCGAGGGCGTCCATTTCGCTATGGACTACCTGGTACCGGCCAACCGCGCGGTGGCGGGGGAGACCATGGAGAACCAGATCCATGCGCAGGGCAAGCACGTTGTGATCCTGGGCGGCGGCGACACCGGCGCGGACTGCCTGGGCACCGCACACCGCCACGGCGCGGCTTCGGTGACTACGCTGGCCATCGGCAAGCAGCCGCCGGCCGAGCGTGCCAGCCACCAGCCGTGGCCGACGTTCCCCACCTTGTTCGAGGTGGCCAGCGCACACGAGGAAGGCGGCGAGCGTACGTACCTTGCATCCACCGTTGAGTTCGTGGGCGAGAACGGCACGCTCACCGGCGTGAAAGTGGCCGAGACCGAGTTCGTGGACGGCAAGCGCCTGCCCAAGGCCGGTACCGAGCGGATCATCCCGGCGGACCTGGTGTTCCTGTCCCTGGGCTTCACCGGAGCCGAGCCGGCCGGCATCACCGAACAGGTGCACGCGGAATTCGACGGCCGGGGCAACGTGTCCCGCGATGGGTACTACATGACCAACACTGAGGGCGTGTTCGTGGCGGGCGATGCCGGCCGCGGCCAGTCGCTCATCGTGTGGGCCATCGCTGAGGGGCGTGCCGCTGCCGCTGCCGTGGATCAGTACCTGATGGGTACCACGATCCTGCCGGCGCCGGTCGCTCCGACGGACCGCGCCATCGCCGTCCTGTAAGGGTGCACCGGGGGTTCACCTGCACGACAACTTAACCAATGCAAGAGACCAATAGGGTAGGTATATGAGACGCGCAAAAATTGTGGCCACATTCGGCCCGGCAATTGCCAGCTATGAAAACACCCTCGCAGTGTTGGAAGCGGGTGTTGACGTCGCGCGGATGAACATGAGCCACGGCGATTACTCCGTGCACGACAACACGTATGAGAACGTCCGCAAGGCGGCAGCTGACCTGGGCAAGGCCGTGGCCATCATGGCCGACCTGCAGGGCCCCAAGATCCGCCTGGGCCGTTTCGTTGACGGCCCGCACGCCCTCGCTGTTGGTGACACGTTCACCATCACCACCGAGGATGTTCCAGGCACCAAGGACATTTGCTCCACCACGCTGAAGAGCCTCACCGAGGACGTCAATGTGGGCGATGCCCTGCTGATCGACGACGGCAAGGTGGCCCTGCGGGCCACCGCCGTGGACGACGTCAAGGTTGTTGCCGAGGTGACAGTCGGCGGCATGGTGTCCAACAACAAGGGCATCAACCTCCCGGGTGTGGCCGTCAACGTTCCCGCGCTGAGTGAGAAGGATGAGGACGACCTCCGCTGGGCCATGCGCCGCGGGGTTGACCTGGTCGCGCTGTCGTTCGTGCGTGACGCCTCGGACATTGTCCGCGTGCACGAGATCATGGATGAGGAAGGCCGCCGGGTTCCGGTGATCGCCAAGATCGAGAAGCCGCAGGCCGTGGACCAACTCCACGAGATCGTGGACGCGTTCGACGCAATCATGGTGGCCCGTGGCGACCTGGGCGTGGAGCTTCCGCTGGAGGAAGTGCCGATCGTGCAGAAGCGCGCCATCGAGCTGGCCCGCCGCTGGGCCAAGCCGGTCATCGTGGCGACGCAGGTCCTGGAATCCATGATCGATAACCCGCGCCCCACGCGTGCTGAAGCTTCGGACTGCGCCAATGCGGTGCTGGACGGTGCGGACGCAGTCATGCTCTCGGGCGAGACCAGCGTTGGCAAGTACCCCATCGAGACGGTCAAGACGATGGCGCGGATCATCGAATCCACGGAAGAGCATGGCCTTGAGCGCGTTCCCCCGCTGGGGACGAAGCCCAAGACCCGTGGTGGCGCGATCACCCGTGCCGCCGTCGAAATCGCCGACCAGCTGGACGCCAAGTACATCTGTGCGTTCACGCAGTCCGGCGACTCGGCACGCCGCCTGTCCCGCCTGCGGCCGGTGAAGCCGGTCTTCGCGTTTACCCCGGTGGAGCAGGTCTGGAACCAGCTGGCGCTGACCTGGGGCATCCAGCCCGTGCTGGTACAGATGGTGGACCACACCGACGAGATGACCGCGCAGGTAGACCGCAGCCTCGAGGAAATGGGATTGGTGGACGACGGCGACCTGGTGGTTATCGCCGCAGGCTCACCTCCCGGCAAGGCCGGTTCCACGAACTCGCTGAAGGTCCACAAGGTGGGCGACCTCGCCGATTCGACCCGCGGCGAGTCCGCTGCGGCGCGCGAAAAGCTCGGCCCCTGGCCCGAGAAGAAAAAGAAGCAGGCTTAGGCCTCAAACTAAAAAGGGAGGTTTCCCGCCGGTTGGCGGGAAACCTCCCTTTTAGTTTCGGCTCTTGCCTAGTTGACCTGGTTGATGATGGTTTCCGCGACTTCGCGCATGCTCAGGCGGCGGTCCATGGAGGTCTTCTGGATCCAGCGGAAGGCCTCGGGCTCGGTGAGGCCCATCTTGGTGGTGAGCAGGCTCTTGGCCCGCTCGACGAGCTTACGGGTGGCGAACTGTTCCTGCAGGTCCGTCACTTCGCTTTCGAGTGCCTTGATTTCCTCATGGCGGGACAGAGCAATTTCTAAGGCGGGGATGAGGTCTGCCGGGGTGAACGGCTTGACGACGTATGCCATGGCGCCGGCGTCCCGGGCGCGCTCGACGAGTTCTTTCTGGCTGAAGGCAGTAAGCAGGACGACGGGGGCGATGCGGGCCTTGACGATCTTTTCCGCGGCGGAGATCCCGTCCATCACCGGCATCTTGACGTCCATCAGCACCAGGTCCGGCTTCAGCTCTTCGGCGAGCTGGACGGCCTTCTCGCCGTTGTCCGCTTCGCCGACGACCTCGTAGCCTTCACCGCGCAGGATCTCGATGATGTCGAGGCGGATGAGGGTTTCGTCCTCGGCGACGACGACGCGGCGCGCCGGCTGGGACGTGGGTGTTGACTCCGTCTGTTCAGTCACGGGATCTCCTTGAAAAAGGTACGGCGGGACAACTCCATTTTAGGTGCCGTCCCGGGCTGTACTTGGCCTGCATGGTCAGTTGCGGCATCAGCGGCGCGATTCTGGAATTCAGCCTATCTGCATGTAGAGTAATTCCGCGTACGTGAAGCGATCGCGTTGCTCACAGTAAGCTGTGGGCGTAGCTTGGTTGGTCACGTAATCCGCGCCCGAGTGGCGGAATTGGCAGACGCGCCGCACTCAAAATGCGGTATCGAAAGGTGTGTGGGTTCGAGTCCCACCTCGGGCACAGTGTTTCCGCAGGCCAGAGGCCAGTTTGCACTTTGAGTGTTGACAAAAGCGTCCAAAGTGTTGACAGCGGCGTACCGTTTTTATGTGGCTAGTATCCGTAAACGCACCAAGAAGGACGGCACAACGTCCTACATGGTGCTGTGGCGGGATCCGAAGAGCCGCGAGCAGCAGGGCCTGACTGTCCTCACCCTCGTGGAAGCTGAGACCCTCAAGCGGCTCCTGGACGCCAACGGCCAGTCCTTCGAAGTCGCGCAACACGCGATGCTCACCAACGAGAAGCGCACCCCCAGCGTAGCGGACGTCATCCAGGAACACATCGACCTCTTGGTCCGGCCATCGAGCGGAACCACCAAGACCTACCAGGTAATGCTGGACCGGCACATACGGAACGTCATAGGGCACGTCCCGGTGGACAAGCTGGATTACCGCCTTATCGCACACTGGGTGAAGGCGATGGCTGCGAAGGGCTTGGCGCCGAAAACCATCCACAATATCCATGGCCTGATTTCGGCCGCTATGAACACCGCGGAGATGCTCGGGTACATCACACGCAATCCCTGCCGTGGTGTGCAGCTGCCGCCCATCGAAAAGGCGGAGGACGAGGCAATGTTCCTCACCCATGCCGAGTTCAGCTTGATCATGGAAGGCATGGGGGAGCGGTACAAGGCTTTCACGAACTTCCTGGTCATGACCGGGACGCGGTTTGGAGAGGCCACCGCCCTGACGGTGGCGGATGTGGACCTGCTCTCCAGGCCTCCAACTGCCCGGATCAACAAGGCCTGGAAACGGGACGGGCAATCCCAGTTCTACCTTGGCCCCACAAAGACCGGTGCCGGCAAACGCACCATCGGGCTTAACCCCGCACTCGTCGAGCTCTTGATTCCTTTGGTCGCCAGCAGGCAGGGGAAGGAATTGGTGTTCACAACGCCTACAGGCGGCCGGATCATCCACAAGCTCTACTGGCACCACTATTGGGTCCCAGCTGTTCGCACGGCGCAGGCCATCGGACTGACCAAGAATCCACGGATCCACGACCTGCGGCACACCCATGCCTCCTGGCTGATCCAGGATGGCGTGCCTCTCTTCACTATCTCGCGCCGGCTGGGACACGCCTCTACAAAGACGACGGAGCAGGTCTATGGGCACCTGATGCCCGAGGCGCTGCAGGTAGGTGCTGACGCTACCGAGCGCTCGGTGACTGGATTCATGCGCTGATGGGTTCGAGTCATGTCGGCAAACTTCCATCCCGGCATGAAAGTGGAAACCAGCTCCTTCCGTTTGGAGGTTTCCATGGACATCGAGTTCTTCGAGCCCGCCGAAGCTGCCGCCCTCATGCGCTGCACGGAGTCGTGGCTGCGTGACGGGGCCACCAGCGGACGTTTTCCCCATGCCTGCTGGGGGAAGGGAAAGATCATCTTCACTTCGGAGCACATCCTGGAGATCGCGAAGCTGAGCGAGATTCTTCCCGGCAGTAGTCCACGGCCGACGCTCCCGGTGAGGAGGCAGGGAGCCCAGGAGAGGCTAGTCGGTACTCGGGCCAAAGTCCGACTTGCCGCGGCTACTTGAGCTCGTGCGCTATGACCGCTGACCACAGCAGAACGATGAAGAAAGCCCGCTTTGGCGTTAGATCCGTTGGCGCCGCAGTCGCCGTTCTTCTGGTTGTCTTCGTGAGTGGACGCGGAACCGTGGGCGATGACCCTGATGCAAGTGAGTCCACGCCTGCGGTCCGTGGGCAGTACCTCGCCAGTGAGGCGGTCAAGGCGATGGCCCAGTTAGAGACCCTCCCGGTGAAGGGTCTTGGGCCAAGGACCGGCTACTCGCGCGACGAGTTCGGTCCGGCCTGGGCCGACACGGACCACAACGGCTGCGACACGCGTAATGACATCCTCGCCAGGGATCTGACCGACGAAACTTTCAAGTTGGGCACCAACAACTGCGTGGTCACCACCGGCACCCTTGCCGACAAGTACACCGGGACCACCATCAACTTCGTCCGCGGCCACAACACCAGCGCCGCCGTGCAGATCGATCACATCGTTGCACTCGGTGACGCCTGGCAGAAGGGCGGACAGCAACTCAGCACTGATCAGCGCGAGGAACTGGCCAACGACCCCCTGAACCTCATGGCTGTGGGCGGGCACACCAACAGCGCGAAGGGCGACAAGGACGCCGCTGCATGGCTGCCGCCAAACACCGCCTTCCGTTGCGATTACGTGTCAAAGCAGGTGGTGATCAAAGCCAAGTACAGTCTCTGGGTCACCCGGGCCGAGCATGAGGCAATCCTCGACATTCTCGAGGGCTGCACATGCACAGCCATGGATTCTGGTGTTCGGCCCCAGCTGGGGAGAGGGTCGACGGCGTCAGTGTTCTGGGACTCTGACACACCTTTCTCCCTCCCCACGATTGTCGGCGCCCGGGAGGACCATTGAGCTATGACGGCTCCAACGGTGGAGGCGGCCATCCATGAACTCATGGATTTCGCCTGGAATGTTGTCTACGACCTGCTCGCGGAGCGAGGACTGCTCGGCGACGGCTTGTTCGTCGAGGAGTACTCCGGTATCCACTCCTGGCTGGAGGGGTCCGTGCGGTACACCGTGGTCCACTCCAGAGAGGTTGCGGTCCTGTTCGTGGACACCCGCCCCGTGGACGCTATCGCATTCCATCACGACCTGCTCGGCGCAGACGATCCGACGAGCTTCTTCAGCATTCCTGGCTGAGTGACGAAATCTCCTTGAGTTCGATCTTTCTGTCTGTTCTCTCTGGCCTTTTAGAGGGCCAAGATTGGCCTTATAGCGCAGTGGCCAGCGCGGCGCTGAGACGGTGGTGGAAGCTCCCGGCAGGAGGACTTTCCTCACAGGGGTTGGCACTGAGGAGTGGCCAGTTCCCCCGGCAGATGAGCAGGTCCATGATTAGGGGTACAGAGCGCTGCGATTTGAATCGGAGGCTGCCATGATCCAGGCCCTGCTATGCAAGCTCAACATCCGGCATGAATGGCATCTCGATGAACGCACCAGGGGAGGCGGCAACTTCAGCGCGTGGGGCGTGGGAGGAGGATGACCTGCGCCTTGGTTAGGCCAGTTGACCAAGGACAGCGCGTCCAGTTCTCCAAGTGGGGCTCTTCCGTAACCGGCTCTGGACATGTCCAGAGTGGAGGCGTTCAATTGACGGAGAGGGGCTCAACGCGCCCTGGTGGTTGCATAGCCACCTTTGCTGTCCGCTGCAAAGAGGGGGCGGTATGGACAAGCAAACAACGAAGAGAACTGAACCAGCAGAGGTTGCGGCGGAAGCTTTCCAAGCGCTGCGGTTACCCAGCCATCTGACTCTGTCTGGGTTGATCGCAATCGTGGCGGCCCGGCGGCGACGTCGAATTGAGATCGAAGCCACGGGGATCCTCAACGGCGCATCGATATGCGGCTTGTGGTTATCCACCGAGTCCCGAGAAATCATTCTGCACGCGGTCACCGACTCGGTGCTCCACAGGCAGCAGTTCATCCTTCACGAGCTTGGGCATATGATCCTGCGCCACGATGAGTTGGTCATCTCCCAAAACTACGCGGCGAGTCTCTTCCCAAACCTTGACGGTGAGATGGTCGCCCGAGCGCTGGCGCGGAGCAGCTTCGTGGACGATATGGAGGCCGCGGCTGAAACCCTCGCAGATCTTCTCGCCGCAGCCATTCGTGAGAGCGCCGTGGAACCGAAGTCGTTCGAGCAGGTTTTCGGATGATCCAGGCCATCGCGGCTGCGGTCATCTGGGTTCTCGTCCTGTGCCTTCTGCCTGGTGTGCGCACCAGAAAGGACCACAGCATCCTCATCGCTGCAGTGGCGATCGCAACCGCGCTTGCGCTGAATATTGATCCGATATACCTCACCGGTGATGCAGCGCTGGGTGGCCGCAACCTTCTGGACCTGTGCGCGAACATCCTGATGGTCGTTGGAATCTACTTCCTGTCCCAGGCGATCCTCCGGGCGGCAGAATTCAACGATGGATCCTTCCGCAGGGACCGTCTCGGCCTGACGATACTCGGGTGTGTCACCGGGAGCCTGGTTATTGCGTTCTTCAGCATCCAAGCGCCGGTCTCGTCGACGCGGTTTATGGTCGACTACGGCGATCAGCCTGCCGCCGCCCTCTACTCGGCCATCCAGTTTGTCTACATCGGCATGGTTGTCAGCGTGACGGGTTACGTCTGCTTTAGATTCCGACGGCGGATGGCCAGCTTTCACTTTCGGCTCGCCTTCACCCTCATTGGCATTGGCTGCCTCCTGGCTCTGATAGTTGTGTTCACAGTCTTGGGGATGGACATCACGCACCTGCTTGGGGACCTGTCCACAATGGGGAAGCTAGCCGTTGTCTACGACCTGAGCTTCGTTGGGGCGATGCTGTTTCTGTGTGCCGGCCTGGCTTTGCCGCCGGTCGCACGTCGGATTTCTCGCCGCATCGAGCTGAGGACTCGAGAGGGCTTGCTGAAGAGTCTCACCGAGATCTGGGAAAAAGCGACCGCCGCCCGCAAAGACATTCGCTTAGCGGCACCTGCTGAAGGCATCGAAAGCGGGGATGTTTCCACTCGAAAACTTCACAGGATGCTCGTTGAGATTCAGGACGCGCTCTTGATGGACCCATCTGCTGCTAAGTTGCTGAGTGAGGCTGACCGGCAAATCGTGACCCGGACAGAAAGTTTTCTCGCCACCCACCATGGCGTGCAGGAACGTCGAGTCAGCCCCGCAATTTGGGGGAGGAGGCACGGCGTAAATGACAGATGACGCTGCGGAGCCTCGCGAGTCTCCCCAGACCAAACTTGCTAGAAAACTTAGCCTTCTGCTCGACCTGTATGAGTCTCAAGGGCGAGGGCCTCTCTCGTACCGGGAAATCAGGGAAAGCATGGCCGAGCGTGGCACGCCGCTATCTCGGTCGCGGTGGGCCTATATGCGCAGCGGTGATAGTTCGCTGGCCATGGACCAGAAGCTGCTGCAGAACCTCGCTGAATTTTTCGGCGTGGACCGCCGGTACCTTCTCGATGACTCGGCAGAGGTGCCTGAATTGGTGGAGGCCCAGCTTGCTCTCTTGAAGTCGATGAGGGAAGCGCGCGTCAAGAACTTTGCTGCCAGGCAATTGCAGGAATTGTCTCCCGAGACGCTGGCCCGGCTCAGGGAAGTTATCGACAAGCATGCCAGGGGAGATGATGAGAACGAGTAAGCTGCCGGGGCTGCTTTTCTTCACTGCCCTCGGCACAGCTTCCGCAACATTCTTAGCTGCCGCCTACTTCGCGCGGCGCGTGGTGGTTCCGTCGACCAGCCGCCGAGAGGATCTGGAGGTCAAAAGGGTCTTAAGTACAGAAGAAGGTGCCTTGCACATTGAATTGCCGAGTACGCCCCTGACGACGGCGCCGGGCCGATACAGCCTTTGGTTCTCCAGCGGCAAGGGCCACGCCCGCATAGGCGGCGTCGTGGATGAAGACACAAGGGCGGGCACGGTAACGCGGCTTGTGGAGCGAGTCGATTCGGGCGATTTGCATGACGCCAGGGCAGGCATTTGGAGTGGCTATGCATACTCCAAACCCGAGCAACTGGGCCTTCCGTTCGAACATGTGATGGTCCAGGTCGGTGGCGGCATTGCACCGGCTTGGAAATTCCCGGCGACAACCGATGGCCAGGCAGCCTCGACGTGGGCAATCCACGTCCACGGGATGGGGGGAAAGCGGGCGGGGGCCCTTCGTGGTGTTCCTGTCGCCCACAAACTCGGCCTCACGTCCCTTGTGGTGTCATTCCGCAACGATGGTGACGCGCCGCCGTCGTTCGACGCCCGTTACTCCCTGGGCCAAAACGAATGGCTTGACCTCGAGGCAGCGATCCAATTCGCAATGGATCACGGCGCGGAGCGCCTGGTGCTGTTTGGCTGGTCCCTGGGTGGCTCCATGGCTTTGCGCGCGTCCGATCTTTCGGTCCACTCGGATCGGATCGTCGGGTTGGTGCTCATAGCTCCTGTCCTGAACTGGACTGAAACGCTGACGTCGAATGGCAGCTCCAGTGGGTTACCGGGACCAGCGTCAAGGCTGGGTCTAAAAATGCTGGGCGTCGCGGCAGGCCGTTGGGTGACAGGTCTTGAGCAGCCGATAGATCTATCTGCGCTTGACTGGGTGGCCCGCGCCGGGGACCTCAAGAAGCCGACGCTCATCCTGCACGGCGCTAGGGACAAGTCGACGCCGATGGCCGTATCGGAACGGTTGGCCGAGCTGCGCCCCGATCTGATTCAGTTGGAGCGCTTCGACGTTCCGGGTCACTCGTTGGAGTGGAATGGCGATACCGAGAAGTGGGATGCCGCTGTGTCCAATTTCTTGAAGTCGCTATCCGCGGACTGAAACGCGGCTGAAAGCTCGGCTGACTGTCTCTCGATCTCATCCGGCTGCGCGCTGTATCGCCCGGCCTCAAGGATAAGAATTCCGGCCTGGCATAGCAGGTTCAGGTGCCTTCCAAGGGACGGTGCAGTCCTGTCCAAGGCAGCAGCTACTTCGTGACATGTTGCCGGGCCGTGGCCGATCAAGAAGCGGATGATCTTGCTTCGCGTCCGATTCATCAAGATGTTCGCCATGGAGACCACAACCAGGGGATGGGGAGACCCTTTGAGGCCCGCTGTAGACGGGTCTACACCAAAACGATACGCTCATCGAAAAGCTGATGGAAGCCACTTGATGCAACTCATTGCGTGCCGCATGAACCACCGGAATACTGAGCTTCACAGAGACTTGACATTCGGTGCCCGAGCAGGCAGGAGGTGAGCGATGCCAGGAGACGAGAAACGACTCATGAGCGCAGGCTCGTCTCCTCGAGCTGAGCTGGCCCGTCGCCTGAACTTACTGCTCGACGTCGTTGTGGCGGAGCGGGGGCAACCGATCACCTTCCGTGAGGTTCAGGAGAAGCTTGCGGACAGAGGGATTAACCTGTCCCGTGCCCGCTGGTTTTACATGAAAGACGGCACGGGAAGGCTGGTCAGTGACCCCGCTCTTCTGACGGCTTTATGCGAAATTTTCAATGTGGACCCTGCCTACCTTCTGGATGCCGGTTCCGCGGACCTGCCCCAGCGCATCGATTCGCAGCTCGAGTTCGTAAAGTCGCTTCGGGCTGCGAGGGTAAAGACTTTTGCGGCCCGCACGCTTGGTGACGTATCGCCGGAGACTCTTCGGGCGATTACGGAGTACCTGAACAAGGACATTAGTCGGCGGCCCGAAGGGGAGCGGGCGGCGGCCAGTTCACAGGCTGAATCACCGGAGCCGCAGGAGCCGGCAGACTAACCCGCCGGTGACTGCTGGTGCTGTTCCTCCAGCAGGTACTTCAGGTGAGCGTCGAGCAGCTCCTTGATTCGGAGGGGGTTCGCGGAATATCGGGGTGACCGTCCGTGCCTGCGTCCAGGCTCGACGTCGACCATCACTACGCCAGCCTCCTCCAGTGCGGTGAGGTGTTTGGCAACGCTGGGCTCACCAGCGCTGACCATCGCAACGATATCGCCCCGCGTTGCCGGCCCATTAGCGGTCAAGAATCGGAGAATTTCGTTGCGCGACCTGTTGCCGAAGGTGGCGACGGCAGCCTCGACATCGGCCGACCAGGCCTCGTCATGGGGCTGCGTAATTCTCGGCATAACGCCATTCTTCCCGAACTAAACAGAAAAAGTAAGAACAGCAGCCTTGACTATACTTTAAGTATCTTCGACAATAACTTGTATAGCTTCTGCCTGATCGTTGTTGGGTCTCCAGATCCACGCACCGGAGCGGCCTTCGCGCGGCTCTGCGAATTACTGATCCGAACAGTCAAAGCCGGTGAAGCCATGGAAATCGAATCCGAGGCGTTTCAAACCAAGAACCAGTCAACAACTCCTGTTGGGGTGGATGTCTCATTGCGCGGGTCGCCCCCGCCGGGGGATTCGCTTATCCCCATCGACCGGATCCTGGTGGCGGTCGAGGGCGTGCAGCGCTACGTTGTTTCCCGCCTCGGGCGGATCGGACGATCTTGCGACGTTGACGATGTCATGCAGGAGATCCGCGTCGCCGTCTGGGACGGAGTCGCCAAGGGTCGTTACAGGGAGCTTCCAGGCATCCCTTTCGAAGCCTGGGTGCAGGGGGTCTGCAACAACATCTGTGCTGCTCATATCCGGCGCGAGCTTAGTCATCAAACCCTGCCGTTACTCGTGGACTTCACGACGACGGAGGGCTCGCCGGAGGTTCTCGCAGTCATCGGCTTTCCAGCCAGATCAGGCAGCGCGGATGACTGCATTGACCAGGCATGGGCGCACTCAATGTTGGACCTGGTCCACCGGAACGTCACGGAGGAGACCTGGAAGCTGGCGATCTCCAGCCTTGTGGGTCCACGTCGCTACGGGCCGCCGTCCCCTCAGGACCGGCGCCGCTGGCACGCGGTGACTGTCGTGCGGCAGACCGCGAAGACAATCAACACGGCGCTAAACTGCCACCCTGAACCAGGGGTAGGGCTTGACGGACTTTGCCGATTGGCTGCCAGTTGCCTCCCCACCAAAGTGCTTCGGCGGGTTGCCGAGTCGATAGTCCGCCCCGGCTTGCGGGGACCGGACAGGTCCGCGCAGATGGCTTCCCTGGCGGATGAGTTGGGTGTTTCGGAAAGGTATATAGCCGTGAATATTGGTTTTGCCCGGCAGTTGTACCGGGCAGCCTGGCGCGTGATCCAGCATGAAGCAAACGTTCCGGCTGTGTAGAGCGTGGATTTCGGAATCGGGACTGGGCAATGACTTTGATTCGTGGAATCGGCCGCCAACGCTGGCTGGCAGCGGGGCTATCTGTCCTTTTGATGGTCAGCGCCGTCTTCCTGCTTTGGCCGGCCGCCAATGTCGGGGGGGATGCTGCGCCGCCACCGTCTGCAACCGAGGCGGCCGCGACACCCCGGCCGTCCCTTACTTCGTCAGGTCGGAGCAGCCCCTCCGCTGCCTCTACCGAAGTCAAGGTAGCGGCTCAGCCTACTGATAACGCACTGCCTCGTACTCAGGATTACAGGGCGCTTGCCGTGGCGGCAGCTCAAGGGATCTATACGTGGGACAGCCGTTCGTCGGCCTACTCCGACATCTATGCCCGGGTGCGGTCCTGGTGGGAGCTGCTTCCGGATGGGTCAAACCCGTTGTCGGTCTTGGTTCAAGAGTTTGAAGCGACTGGGGTTACAGCGGGAAGCTTCGCGGTGCTGGCTGAACAGTCCGCACGGCGAAGCGGCACTGCACAGGCTGTGCGCTGTGACCTTGAGCTGGCCAAAGTCCAGGAGTACCCAGCTCCTTGGGATGGCCTACACGTGTGCACGGTGACCGTTCAGGTCGTGGATGAGTCCAACAACGGCCGAAGCGCCTATGTAGCACCCGTTACGGTGATAATCAACTGTCCGCCGGCAGTAACTGCCCCGACCGCACGCTGCGCAACGGTCGGGTTCTATGCGACTGCAGAGCGGATCGTTTACTGATGGCTGCGCTGGCCGCCGTCGCTATGTTCACGCGGCGACGTGCATTGCTGAAGGTCGTTTGCGCGGCTTTTACCGCCGCCCTACTCGCTGGGCTGATGGCTTTCGTGGGAGGGGTGGCGGTGCTAACCGGTATGACCGGGCACCGCGCTATTGCTTGCGTGCCATCTGGCGTTGGCGCGAGCACTGTGGTGAATGGGTCTCGCGCTGGCCTGGAGATCCGCAATGCCGGGCAGTTGCTTTACGTGCTAACGCCTCGGCAGGAGAGCGTCGCGAGGACATACATCGCGGTGGGCAAACAACTCGCTTTACCTCGCTCCGGGCAAATTATCGCGATTATGATGGCGCTTCAGGAATCGAGCCTTCGCATGCTCGCCAACCCAGCTGTGCCGGAGTCCCTCAACTTTCCCAACGACGGCATCGGACAGGACCATGACTCAGTCGGGTCCGCCCAACAACGACCGGCGGCAGGCTGGGGGACTGTTGCCGAGCTGATGGACACCTCCTACAACGCCCGCGCGTTCTATGGCGGACCGACAGGGCCAAACCGAGGAAATCCGCGAGGGCTGTTGGACATACCCGGTTGGGAGACATTGGATAAAGGAATGGCTGCGCAGGCGGTTCAGGTTTCTGCCTTTCCCGAGCTCTATGAGCGCTGGGAGCCGGTGGCCACGGCCGTTGTTGCCGCGCTGGAAGGTGGTACTGCGCCTGCTCCTTGTTCGAATTTGCATTCAGGGAGGCAATATGTCGTATCGACACGCAACCTTAGCCAGCTGCGTCAGGACATCCTGGCTTTCACGCAGGAAGGGCTCGGCGGGCGATACGTCTGGGGCGGTACTGCTTTCAAAGCCTGGGACTGCTCCGGATACGTGCAATGGATCTATAGGCAGGCCGGAATTGAGTTGCCGCGGGTCGAGCAGTGGCGCGTTGGAGTGCGGACAGAAGATCCTCAACCAGGGGATCTTGTAGTCCAGAATCCTCAGGGGCCCTACAATTGGGGCCACGTCGGCATCTATGCCGGCGACGGCATGATGTGGAGCGCATTGAACCCATCAGTAGGGACGCTGTTGCATCCGGTTAGCTGGAATCCCGGCGCGGCCTATTTCGACCTATTGTCGCGTTGAGCGTGCACGTCGGTTCGATGGTCAGACGCAGCGCCCGTGCCCGGGCCTGGGGAGTGTTCAGCGAACAAGGAAGACATCCGGCTTCGCACCGGGGCGACTGGAACATTCGTTCGAATCCTTCCGTGTGCAGTGGCTGGGGGCATTGTGGACGGCCGCTGTGCACGCCGGATACATCTCCGCACGCGCCGGGCGGACGTAGCATCCAGCAGTTATAGGCAGTTCTCCGGGGTTATTCGAAAAAACAAATAAGTTCGTAGAACTTGATAGAAGCTCCTGGAACTCCGCAGAAGTACGGTAGTTGAGGGGACGTCAGTGGTTCGAGCGTTGGCCGCCGCGGTGGCCCCGTCCTTCCCGCCACCCGGGAACGCTGCTGTCCAGGAGCTTCACCTTCGCCGGATCCATCCGGCCGTGCCGGGCGCTGATGCGCTGGCCGTGAAGCCAGAGACCGAGGGCCCGCTCCTGCTCGTCAGCGGTTTTCTGGTGCCGGGGCCAGTCGCCGCCGCCGGCTCGGAGCTGGGTGAGCTCCTGGAACCGCTGCCGCCAGCGGGCTTCATCCCGGAGCTCCCGTGCGGAGGGCCCGTCCCACCCGGGGATGACCGAGAGGCCCTCACGGAGGCCGGAGGAGAGGGTGCCTGCGGTTGCCTCGCGCCGGCATCTGGCCAGCCAACCGGCTAGGGTCCGTTCCCGCGCCGTCGCCCCGCTGGTGGCCGGCAGCCGCTCTTCAGCCTGGTGCAAGGCGATCAGGTCGGAGAGGTTCCTCAGCGCAGCACGGCTGGGCCCAGGCTTCGCCCCGGCCATGGCACGGCGGTGCTCCTCCCGAAGGCCCGGCTCTTGGTCGGTTGCTTTCTGCAGATGGAACCGGACGGTGCTGGACGGCACGCCGCACAGTCCGGAGATCTTCGCCGAGGGCAGGCCCTTCCGGTACATAAGCACCCATTCCGGGTGAGGGGCGGTTCGGTGCGTGGTCATGGTGTCTGAATCTGCTCCTGACTTCCGTCGGTGAGGTGCTGTTTGCTGTCAGCGTCCGGGGGCATCATGGGTCGGTTTTCCGTGAGCACAGAGAAATAATTCGGCCTCGGCCGTGCCTGGCGGACAGGTCCTAGCCTGTAGGGTGTTTGCCGACAGGTGTCATGGCGTCAAACCGTTTCAGGTCTTCCAAGTACGACGGAAAAGAGACCTCCCCAGTCCGCTTGTCTACGAGCGTGCACGGCTTGCCGACAAGCACACAGTCGGGGTCGCCGCCGGCGGCCACCGTCGATGAGCATCCACGCATCATAGTCCTCATAGCCGTAACCGGCGACCTTATAGTCCCCGCACTCGCCAGCAACCCAGCCTGGCCCGAGCCGGTGGAGGGCTATCTGCCGGGCTTGTTCGAAAGTAATCATGGCCGGCAGACTACCCTGATGCGTGGACACACGACGGGATTTCGAGGACCTCCAGCGGGCGTTTCAGGCGGCACGCCGGACCACCCGAAATTTGAGCCGCCTCATAAGATGGTCCGGTGACCGAAGAAACCGCAAAGCCCCGTCGCTTCCTGACTATTGAGCAGGCGGCCGAAGAGTTGAACGTGAACCCAAACCAGATCCGGGCGCTGCTCAGGACCGGAGAGCTTCGCGGAATTCAGGTCGGGGGGCGCGGTGTCTGGCGCATCGGCCTCGCCGACGTCGAGGACTACATTGCCGAGGCCTACCGGCGCACCGCCGAGCGGATCGCTGCCGGGGAGCTGAAGGACGAGGAGTCGACCCACGGATTGCAGGAGTCGACTAGATGAATGCTGACGTTTCTGGGGCGCTGAAGCTTGGGCGTCTGTTCCAGGTTGTCGGCTTGGCACCGGAAGACGTGGTGGTCATACAGGCACGCAACATTCTCGCCGCGCAGTGGAGGATAGCCCTGGACAAGGAACGGGGGCCGGGTGACTCCGGAAGCCGTGACTAGGCTGGCTCAGATAAGCGGCCCATGCGTGCACCCCGTCGCGGCCGCAATTCCTCGAAACAAGCACCAAAATGCAGCACGACAGTCCTCAGAATGCAGAAACCCCCGCATCTGAACTGGTCCCCGGAAGTCAGAACTGAATTTCTCAGTCCAACTTTCCGGAAGCAGTTCAATTCCCGAGGGTTTTCGCTGGCGGTGACGGTGGGATTTGAACCAATAGTCACGGGGTCCGGTAGCGCAGGAAACGGTCGCCTTCCCAGTCATGGAGCCAAAGTTGCTGCGTCCGACTGCGGACTGCTCACGGCTGATCACCCCGATTCGCAGTTAAACCCTTGTCAGATTCTTGTCGGATCAGGTGCCCCGCGCGCATCTGGCTCAGCGCCTCCGCGACGGTGTCCAGATCGTCGTCGAAGAGGTCAGCGTACACGTCCAAGGTCATGGCCGCACTGGCGTGTCCGAGCATCCCCTGCACGGCCTTGACATTTGCGCCAGTGCTGATCGCGAGTGACGCCGTCGTATAGCGCAGGTCGTGCGGAGTGACGTGCGGGAAGTGCGCTTCGCCGGCCTGCGCCCGCTTTACGGCTCCCCGGAACCATCCGCCCTTCCCGTTGCCCGGTCGCAGGAAACCGCCGAGCTCAGAAGGGAAGAGCAGCGCGTCTCGATCCTTCCCGGCGCACGCCGCGGCCACCGTATCGTCCAGGAAGTCCGGATACGGTACCGAGCGCCGGTGATGAGACTTCGGAGTACCAACCTTCACCTGTCCGCCGACCATGACCGCGTTCTCCATGATCTCGACCCGGCGACGGGCCGTGTCCACCCGCTTGACCGTCAGGCCGGTAGCTTCTCCCCACCTCAGGCCCGTGAACGCCAGAAATCTGATCAGCCCGGGGTACTTGGACAGTTCAGCAAGCCGTTCGACCTGCTCGAGCGTCAAGTAGGCCCGGGGCTTCCTGACTTTCCTCGGCGTCCTCACGTCGCGAGCAGGATTCGACGGGATCCGCCGGTCGCGTACGGCGCTGTCGAGGATCGCGGCGAGCACGCCGTGCACGCGCTTGACGGTCGTCGCAGACTTGGTCTTGCTGAGCTCCGCGACCCAGGTCGCGACCTCGGTGTGCCGGATGCTGCCGACGGCGCGGGTGCCCCACTGCGGCTTCACATGGACTCGCCAGGCGCTCTCGTCCGAGCGGTAGGTCGAGTCCTTCACCGCTGCACGGTGCGCGGCCAGCCAGGCCTCGCCGAGGGTCGCGATCGTCACGCGGGCATCACTGGGCGCGATGTAGCTGCCCTGCAGCTTGGACACCTCCGTCGTCGCGAGGAACGCTTCGGCCTCGCGCCTGGTGCGGAAGCCGCTCTTGGTCGTGTCCCGGCCGTCGGGCTTCGTGTAGGCCACTCGCCAGCTGGGCTTCTTCGTACGGGTGTCGCGGTGCACGCTGCCCATCAGCGCGCTTCCTCAGCGGTGCTGAGGTGCTCCTGGCTGAGCAGCCAGGCGTCGACGGCCTCGGGCCGGTACCGGGGCGTGCGGCCGACACGGATGAAGGCCGGGCCCTGGCCGGTGATCCTCCACTCGTCGATGACTCGGCGGCTGACACCGAGCTTCTCGGCGAGCGTGTCGGAGGTGATGAGCGAGTCGAGCAACGGTGTGCTGATGACGGATGCGGGGGTAGACATGACGGTCCTCTCCGGATCTTTCATCCGGAGCCCCTGCCCGCCGTGGTCGTAAAGCCGTTCCGTTGGCGAGCTGCGGCCGGTTGCCGCGTGCTCCTTCTCGGAGCGAGCGTCTGGGTGGCTGTCATGTCGGGCCGCTCGCCCCTGCGCTTTGTGTCTTGGCCCCGCGGCCGATCTTCGCGCTTGTAGCAGTTTATCTCACACTTGCGGCCGGTGGCTGCTGATTACTGTCACTGTGCCTTCTCCGACCGCTGACAAACGCAGTCCTCAGTAGCGGCCCGTAAGCGTTTCGACGCAGTGCGAGATGTCATGTTTCTGATACATCGTTCCGTGTAAAGTCTCTGATACAGAGATAACAGCGACAGCAGGAGCAAGCAGTATGGCCGAGTTGGCAGAGGCATCCAGGAAAACGACCGCGCGGGTCGTCTGGGACACAGCTGACAAGTACCTGCGCAACATCGTCGACGAGGAGGACTACGGCGACTACATCCTTCCGTTCACGGTGCTCCGTCGCCTAGAGTGCATGCTCGCCGACAGCAAAGAGGACGTCATCAAGTATGTCGACTCATTCGCCGACATGCCCCAGCACCTGATCGACATCGCGGTCAAGGACAGGTTCGGCTTGGGCTTCTACAACGTGTCCCGGCTGGACCTGGCGACGATCGCATCGGTCGACGACAACGTGGACAAGTCTCTCAAGAGCTACATCGACGGGTTCTCGAACAACATTGCGGACATCTGGGTCTCGTTCGAGTTCAATCGGCGCGCGAAAGTACTCGCCGACGCCAACCGCCTGCATGCCGTCGTCAAGCACTTCTCTACGCTCGATCTCAGCCCGAAGAACCTCAGCAACACGGGTATGGGCGACGTGTTCGAGGACGTCATGTACCGCGCGTTCAACAAGAAGGGCAAGGCGGCGGGCAACTTCTACACGCCGCGCGATGCGATCCGCCTGATGGTCGACGTGCTGGTCGGCGGCGATGATGACATGATCGCGGCTGACCACGCCGCGCGCTCGGTCTATGACCCGACGGCCGGCTCCGGCGGCATGCTGCTCATCGCGCAGGAGGCGCTGAAGCGCACCAATGAGAAAGTTGACGTCACGCTCTACGGCCAGGAGCTCATGGCTTCTGCCTTCGCCCTCGGTAAGGCTGATCTCCTCATCCAGGGCGGCCGCCCCGACGCGATTAAGCATGGAAACACTCTCCTCGAGGACCTCTACAAGGGGCAGACCTTCGACTACGTGCTCTCGAATCCGCCTTTCGGTATGGACTGGTCGGCTGATGGGAAGTCGGTGCGAGATCAGGCCAAGACCGAAGGCTCGCGCTTCAGCCACGGTCTGCCAGGCACGTCCGACGGGCAGATGCTCTTCCTGGCGCACTGCGCCTCGAAACTGACCCCGGCCGGCAAGAACGGCCAGGGCGGACGCGCTGCGGTGGTCTCGAACGCCTCGCCTCTGTTCGCCGCGGACAAGGGGCCCAGCGCGATCCGGCAGTGGCTGCTCGAGGAGGACCTGATAGACGCGGTCATCGCGCTGCCCGCTGATATGTTCTACGGCACTGGCATCGCGACTTACGTCTGGTTCCTGGATACCAACAAGGCTCCTGAGCGCAAGGGTAAGATTCAGCTCATCGATGGCTCGGGCCAGTGGTCACAGCTCCGCAGGCCCATGGGTGAAAAGCGCCGGGAGATGCAGCAGCAGCAGCGCGAGATCCTGGTCAAGGCGTACGAGGCATTCGAACACGCGGACCCGGCGATCTCTCGTGTCCTGACGCGTGAAGACTTCATGTTCCGCGACGTTCCGGTCTTCCTGCAGGCCCGGTTCGCTACCAAATACAGTGACGACGTCGTCGAAGCGCTGCGAAGCCGCAAGGACTTCGCGGAGGGCCACGTGGAGGTTCTCAAGTCACTCGATGGCACTCCGTGGAATGACCTGCCGCAGACATTTCCTGCCGCTGCCAAGCGGGCGGGTCTGAAAGCCCCGTTGGGCTTGGTTGATGCCGCCATGTCCGCGCTGGCGACGCCCGACGAATCGGCACCTCTTGCGGTTGCACGGAACGGAGCGCCGATTGTCGCTGATGGCTGGAAGCTTACAGAACGCATTCCAATGACCGAAGACGTGGATGAGCACATGGAGCGTGAAGTCCTGCCTTTCGCTCCGAACGCACGTTGGAACTCAAGCAAGGCCAAGCACGGCAACGAGATCCCGTTCAAACGATTCTTCTACATGCCGACCCAGCCGCGGGCACTGGATGCCATTGACGCTGACGTGTCGCGCATCATGGGCGACCTTGCCGCCATGTTTGCCCAGGTGCACGAGTCATGAGGTCTGCAGCAGGGTGGAGATCAGTGCCATTCTGGTCGCTTTACAGGCGCGACAAGAAGACTGGATTCCCGAACGAGGAGCTCCTTTCGGTTTATCGCGACTACGGCGTCATACGAAAGTCGGACCGCAGCGACAACTGGAACCGCGCCGGCGAGGACATGTCCGCGTACCAGCTCGTCGAACCCGGTGACTTGGTCCTGAACAAGATGAAGACCTGGCAGGGGTCTCTGGGCGTGTCCTCGCTCCGAGGGATTGTTTCCCCGGCGTACTTCGTCTATAAGCCGCAGACAGATGACGATCCACGCTTCCTTCACTACACGCTTCGATCGATGCACCACGTCGGGTATTACGCCAGCATTTCGAAGGGTATTCGCCCGAATCAATGGGACCTGCAGCCGGAGATGCTCGATTCGATGCGTGTCTTTCTGCCCGACCTTGATACCCAGCGCGAAATCGCGAGCAACCTTGTGAAGGTTGACCGCATGATCGCGAAGCTCGAGGAGCTGTCGGACGCTCTTCGGCAGAGGACCACGGATACCGCAGCAGTGTTTGGGCTCGCGGACGACCACGAGCACATCGAGGACGCACACTCACCGTTGGACGGAATCCCGGAGCACTGGGGGCGCACGAAGTTCGGTTACGACTTCTCCGAGAGCGCAGAGCGAAACGGCGACGACCCGCCAGGTCCACTTCTCTCGATCTCGGAGTACCGCGGCGTCGAACTGAACACTCGAACCGACGGGCAGCAAGCTTCGCAGGATGTGTCGCAGTATCGAGTGGTCCGCCCCGACCAGCTTGCGGCAAATATGATGTGGCTGAACCACGGCGGCCTTGGGGTCTCCTCTCTGACTGGCTACATCAGCCCGGACTACAAAGCCTTCAATATCTCGCCACGGTTCTATCCACGCTATGTCCATCACTTGCTGCGAAGCCCGCGCTATGTCGACTACTTCGAAACGATTGGGACGGGTGTTCGGCCGAACGCGCAGCGAGTCACGAAGACGGCACTCGACATGACTCCAGTTCCGCTGCCGCCGATGGAGGAACAGAAGCGGATCGGAGATCGCCTCGACGAGGTAGCAGCCAGCATCGATCGCATGCAGAACAAGGTTGCGGCGCTTCGAGGGCTTCTGGTCGAACGACGAGGTGCGCTGATTACGAACATTCTGATCGAGAAGAAAGAAGTCGCATGAGCAACGCGCAGCTGATGGAGCGCGAGTTCGAGGAGAATCTCTGTTCCGAGCTGGCCGACCGGGGCTGGCTGTACGAGGACGACGGAAAGCCGATCGGCTGGGACGTAGGCCTGGCGATGCTGCCCGCCGACGTGCTGAATTGGCTTAGCACCCAGTATCCGGACGAGTACGAGAAGGCCGTCCCCGAGGATCTGGTCGGCGAGCAGCAGGCCACCGCTGAGCGGAAGCTCCTCGAGCACATCACCAAAGAGCTCGCCAAAACGACGCGCATGGACCCGACGACAGGGCACCCGGTCGGCGGCCTGCTTGGCGTGCTGCGCAAGGGCTTCTCCTACGCCCAGATCGGCCGCCCCGCCGCGAAGTTTGGCCCGATGATGGCCTTCCCGCCAGCGAACCCAAACCTGACCGAGGTTGTCGAGGCGGCAGACTCGGTGCGACTGCGCATCCTTCGCCAGGTGCGCTTCGACACGAAGACCAACGAGAGCATTGACGTCGTGCTCCTCGCCAACGGCCTGCCGGTCGTTACGCTTGAGCTCAAAACCGACAACACGCAGACCGTCAACCACGCGATTCGCCAATACAAGGAAGACCGCAAGCCCGGCAGGAACCGCCCGCTCCTCGCCCCCGGTCGCGCCCTCGTGCACTTCGCGGTCTCCAACGACCTCGTCTACATGACGACCAAGCTTCAGGGCGTTGACACCGTCTTCCTGCCCTTCAACCAGGGCAATGAGGGGCACGAGGGCAACCCTCCCTCGACCACGGGGTCATCGACCAACTACCTGTGGCGCGAAATCCTTGCTCGTCCGACCTTCATGCGCATCCTCAAGGACTTCGCGCTCTTCGAGCCGGGCAAGCCCGGCAACAAGGACGATGGCCGACTGGTCTTCCCGCGGTTCCACCAGTTGCGGGCGGTCGAGCGCGTGGTCGCCGACGTCGAGGCGAACGGCCCGGGCAAGCGCTACTTGATCTGGCACTCGGCCGGCTCAGGCAAGACGAAGACCATCGCCTGGCTCAGCCACCGACTGATCCGCCACATGAGCGCCGATTCTAAGTCGACATTCGACTCGGTCATCGTCGTCACCGACCGCACCGTCCTCGACGAGAACATCCGCGACGACATGAACCTGGTGCAGTCGAGCACGGGCCTCGTCGTCGCCGTGGGCGAGAAGTCCGGGGCGAAGTCTCCGCAGCTCAAGAAGGCTCTCATCGAGGGCGACCACATCATCACGTGCACCCTGCAGACCTTTCCTGAGGTCATGAAGCTGATCGAGGACACCGAGGAGCTGCGGGGCCGGCGCTGGGCCGTCGTCGCCGACGAGGCGCACTCGTCCCAGTCGGGCTCCGCGGCCAATCAGCTCAAGGAGCTCCTCGTCGATGTCGACCTCGACCCGGACGAGGAGTTCAGCGCTGAGGATCTCCTAGCGGCGAAGGATTCGGCCATCGCGGCCTCGGCCAACATCACCTTTGTCGCCCTGACCGCGACGCCGAAGGGAAAGACCCTGCGTCTGTTCGGTACCCAGGTCGGAGAGCGCTGGGAGGCCTTCGACACGTACACGACGGCGCAGGCGATCGAGGAAGGCTTCATCCTCGATGTTCTCACCAACTACTCGACCTACGACATGTTCCTCCGCGTGAAGAACACCCTCGAGGGGGAGGAGTCGGAGAGCGAGATTCAGGTGAATACCGGCGAGGCGGTCTCGAGCATCGTCCGTTACGCGAGACTCCACCCAACGGCGATCGCACAGAAGGTCCGGGTCGTGGTCGAGCACTTCCGGCGGAACGTGCAACCGCTCCTCGGCGGCCAGGCGCGGGCCATGGTCGTGACCAGCTCACGTATGGAAGCGCTGAGCTGGTCACGGAAGATGGACGCCTACATCGCCGAGAAGGGGTACGAACTTCGCACGCTCGCAGCGTTCTCGGGCTCGCTCACCGACGAGGACGGCGAGAGCGTCACAGAGGTGTCGGTGAACGGCGTCAGCGACGTCGGCCGGGCGTTCCGCGAGCAGGGCGTCTACCGCGTCCTCATCGTCGCGAACAAGTTCCAGACTGGCTTCGACGAGCCGCGCCTGATGGGCATGTACGTCGACAAGAAGCTCTCCGGCGTTGCAACCGTGCAGACCCTCTCGCGGCTGAACCGGATCTACCCTGGCAAGACCGCGCCCATGGTCGTCGACTTCCGCAACACCCCGGCGAGCGTCCAAGCCGACTTCAAGCTCTACTACTCCGACGCGCACGTCGACGGTGACGTGGACCCGAACGCCCTGATCACACTCGGCGAGCGGCTCGACACGGCAGGGCTCTACACCCACGAGGAAATGGACGCCGTCGCCGACGCGTTCCTGACTGACGCCGGCGGTGAGGCGATTGCCAAGGCGCTGGCCCCGATCAAGAACCGCTGGAGCGGCCAATGGCGTCAAGCCGTGCTCTCGAAGGACAAGAAGCAGAAGGAGGTGCTGCAGTCGTTCCGCGCCGACGTCCTTGGCTACCGCAACGCCTGGCAGTTCCTCAGCCAGATCGTCGACTACCAGGACCCGGAGCTGCACCGCCGCGCCATCCTCGCGACCCTGCTGGGACGCAACCTCCACGCTGACGGCGACGACCGGGACGACAGCTTCCTCGAGGGCGTGCAGCTCTCCGGCGTCAAGCTCGTCCCGTCCGCCATCGAGGAGGATCACTCTCTCAGCGAAGGCAGCCGCGACGGCATCCGGCTCCCGATCTTCGACGGCGAGCACTCTGGCAGCGCCACGCCGAAGAAAGGACCCCTTGACGAGGCCATCGACAAGGTCAACGAGATGTTCAAGGCCAAGGGCGTCGACGTCAGCCCCGAGAGCGTCGCCGGGTTCATCACGACCTTCTGGGGTTTCCTTGACGTCAACGAGGAGGCCGTGGCGATGGCGAAGAACAATACGCTCTCCCAGCTCAAAGCGTCCGAAGGCTTCAGCGGTGCCGTAGGGCTCGCGGTGCTGAAGACAGTGAACGAATCGAAGGAGATCCAGTCGTACATGACGGATCCGGCCTTTATCGGGCAGGTCACCGACATAGCGGCGGACGCGCTCCATGCCCAGCACCGCCCCGACGCAGACGCGGGCTCCGACCCGGCAGCGGGATGAGCATGGGCGAGGCGGAGCAGCAAGGCTTCGGCGACGTCATCCGCGAGGCCCGGAAGAAGCAGGGGTGGTCGCAGGCGGAGCTCGGGGAGAAGTCCGGGCTGTCGCGCCCGACAATAGCGCGCGTCGAGACGAACCACGACGTGTCGACCGCGACCATCGCGAAAATCGCGCAGGCGCTGGGGCTCACCCTGGAATTGAAGGGCAGCGCATAAGTTCGTGGGGTCTTCGTCTCCACCGCCGGCGCTTGAGAATCCATGTCGGAGCCTTGGTCTTGCTCCGATCACAGTTGACGTGCTAGTTTATCCGGTTGCCCAATGACGATAGGAGAATTCATGCGGAGCGAGCAGGCACGTATCCGAGAGATCGTGGACCAGCTGCGCGGGCTTGGCTATCCCATCGTGCAGACAGAAGTGCGGGTGCCAGGCGCGGTGCGGCTTGAAACCGATGTTCTTGCCTGGGGAGCCGACGAGACGAGAGGGATCGTCCCGCGCTTGGCCATCGAGATGAAACACGGGCTGCGCCCTGAAGGCGCGCTCCCGCAGCTGGCACAGGTTCGGGCCGGGCTTGGAACGGTCGAGCACTACGTCCTGACCGACGAGGGATGGTTCCAGGCGGGTCACGGGCTGCGCACGCTTCAACCTGCAGAAGGCCCTCCGGCGCACAGCGGACGTCCGGATGGCGAGCTGAAGTCGGTTGAACTGGTCACCGAACTTCTGCTGCAGCAGGTCTGGTGGCGTGCCAATCGAGGCAGGAACGGCCAGCTGAGCGGCTCCGTCCTGCGTGCCTTTGTTGAGACCGCGTCGGACGACTCGCATCAGTCAAGCATCGAGACGGTGAGCGGTGACGTGGTCGCTGTTGATCCGAGCGTGTTGTGGAGGGCCCGGCGAGCCGTTCTCGCAGACCTGGCGGAGCGTGACCGGTCCGCGAGCTTCTACGTGAGCCCGCCCGCTATCTCAACCGCTATAGGTTCGCTTGTAGGGGAACAGCTCAACGGAATAGTAATGGACCCTTTTTGTGGTTCCGGATCTTTTCTCTGGATGTTGCAGGAACGCGCCGCACGCGAGGGCCGCATGATCGAGGCGATTGGTCGCGACATCGATCTGAATGTGATCCGCGCTGCTTCCCTTATCGGGCAGACGGCACCGACCAAGATCACCTTCGAAACCGGTGATGCGTTCAGTGATCCATTGCCGACAGCTGATGTCATCGTGACCGCGCCACCCTTGGGTCTGCGGCTGGGCGCGCCATACAAACTGCAGAACGGTTCCTCGACCCGGCTGGCAGATGTTGCGGCCGTGGACGTGAGCCTTCGTGCCCTGAAGGCGGGAGGCCGCGCAGTGTTCCAGCTGCCGCCGGGCATGACCTTCCTGGCTGCCGCTGAGGGATACCGGGAATACCTTGCAAATGAGTACCGGGTAGCTGCTTTGATTGCATGCCCTTCCGGGTCCGCGTACGGCACGCCGATCCAGACTGTTCTGATGGTCGTCGACAAACTGCCTGCCGGGGAGACGTTCGTCGCGCAGCTCTCGGAGGACTGGAGGACACAGCTCGCTCCTGGCGGACCTGCAATGGTGGCGGCGCTCTCTCATATCGACGATCCCGGAACCGGTGCCCGTTGAGCGCGGGCCGAACGACGACCGTTGATCTTCGCAATGAGCCCGACTGGGATCCGGGGCGGCTCGTAGCCAGGGCCTTCCAATGGCCGTTAGGGTGCTCATTGCTTCGCTTGGATGAGATAGGGATCCGGATCGAACCCCGACTCTTCGTTGAGCAGGGCTCACAGGTGATAACCCCGGAGGGCCTTGACCGCGTACACGGCGGTGTTCGCCGTCGAACGACGAAGTATCAAGGTGCGGGATATCTCGTCGGCGGAGATCCCTCGAACCTGCAGCCCGGTGACGTCCTTGTCCCGAGACGGGCCGACGTCCCAGCGCTAATGGTGCACGCAGACTTGTCCGGGTCGACCGTGTCGGATGGCTTCTCAGCGTACCGGTTCACGGGCCCAACGGATGCCTACTGGGTCTGGGGAGTGCTGAGTTCGGTTGCTGGACGGGCCTTCCGTCGAGCGTTCCTGACGGACTCCCTGTCGGCAAGACGGGCGCGTATCGGTGATGCGCCGCTTCCCATGCCCGATGACGAAACCCGTGCACGAATGGTCAGCCCCTTGGCCGCGGTCGAATCGTCATCCCGTGGCCAAGAGGAAGACGCCGTTGCAACGTGGTGGACCACAGCAGATCTACGACGGATAGATTGGAAGATCGCGTTGGCAACGCCGGAACCAGAGCGGCTCTTCGACGGAGTCGCTCTCGCTGACCTGGCCATCGAGATCAGGTCAGGGAAATCGTTCGACCGAAACGCGACACTCACTGCGCCTGCCGACGGCGCGCTTCCGGTCATGACCGGGTCGGCGCTTGCCGGCCGTCCAATCACTCGATGGATGATCGAGACGCCTACCTCTTCTGTGGCCGAAGCCGGAGATCTGCTCGTAGCGGCGGTCGGAGAGCGCGCGAACGCCACTGTCGCAAAAAACCGCTCGATCATCGATTCCGGAGTCTACCGGGTGCGCCTCGCCGAGCCGCGTATGGCCGAAGTAGCTGCCGCCTTCCTCAACGGGCAGGCCGGTTACGGGCTACGCAAAATTCTCCTGTCCGGCGTCATTCCGCGGGTTAGTTTGAAAGACCTCGGGCTGATACGTATCCCGGAGTCGGTGCTGCGCGGAGACGCATGGGGCGGCCCACTCGAACCGCTGGCTGAATGGTTGGAGCGCCTGCTGTGGAACAAATGAATTGCGTATTTGTGCCACTGGTGTTCGCAGAGCTTTACAAGCTCCTCTCAGGCGAAAAGAAATACGAAAACGCCTTGGAGGACCAACTTGCTTCGATTCACCTGCCGCTCGAGTGGCTCGCCGAAGCCGGGGACGCGTACAACAGGAAATGGAATTCTGACCTTGACTACCTCATATCAGACAACGTTGACCAATTCGCATTGACGGAACAACATTCGCAGTTCGCGACCTGGTTGCTCGCCGGCCTGCATGCGGGGGGAGCCTGCGGCGAGCTGTCCTCGAAACTCGAAGCCATGGTCATGGCGCGGGCATTGGACGAAGTTGAAAAGATGCAGACGCCGCTTCCGCCGGTCCTCAGTCCGACGATCATCGGATGGACGCTGGGCAGTGTGATCGGCCGAAGGGGGGATGACCTGCCGGTTGCGCCTGCATTGTCGCCATCCGATGAGAACGTTCGTGCAGCGTTTGAAGGTCTCATCGAGCACGTAATCACGATTCAGGGGATGGGGCAGCCTTGGCCTGAAATGATGCAGACTGCGATGTACTGGCGCGGCTACGGCCTGGCTGAAGCACTTCGCCCCGAATTGGGTTCAGGAGGGCCTGCGCTAAAACAGCTTCGGCTTGAAACGCTCTCAACTATGGCTTACGCCGAGCGTGTCGAAGTCGGGAAGCACCTCGACAACTTCAACGCTCGACGCAACGCGCTCTCGCATATCACGGATGATCAAAGCCGCCCCCGGTTTGTCGAAGTGATTGATGAGGTGCGTCAGTCATCCGGCATCGAACTCACGATGCGCGCTATGACGCAGTTCGTGTTTCATGATGTGGCGCGCGCCGCCCGGGAACACCCTCCGGCCGTCGTCCGTCAGGGGGCGTGGGAGGCGATGGAACGAGAAATCCACGTCTGGAGCTGACGAGCCGGGCAGTTGCCCCCCGATCCGTGCAGGAACTTCAGCCGGTTTTCCCGTGGCTCACCTGCCAGACCTCGCAGTTGCCTCTCATTCATTTTTTCGACGATACCAACATAATGAATGCGTGAGGTCAACGGATCAGGTCTCGCGAGACTCAGAGCCTCTCCTGCTGCCGCCGCGCGATACTCGTGTTGTGCCCGCAGAAATCGACGCACGCCGGCTCGTTCTCATGCCTGTTGCCACGAACCGAACCAACGGCTCGGCATCGTTCGCGTAGTCGGCCGCCCGGGCTATACCTGCCGCAGCGACAGATTCCTGCGGATTGAAATCACCGAGTTCGATGCGTGCCCGGAAATCGAAGGCCGTTCCTGACACGGTGCCATCAACACCTGTAATCCGTGGAATGACGACCTCACTGTCAACGAGGGTGGTAAGGCCAAGCTCACCAGCAGCAATCCGCGCGCCAGAGGTGTTGCCGGCCGAAGCTTCCTAACGAGGCGAAACCCGCTCAAGGTAGGCCCGCACCGGTGAGCCGAAATCCTTCAAACAGTTAGTGAGGCTCAATTCCGGTCACGCTCCAAGAACTAGGACGTTGGTTCATGGCCTTAGCGTACGTGGTCCCTCCCACACGAGAAGATCAGGCTGCCGAAGTCTTTCGTCACCCGTGCCACGGACTGTTCTGGACGCCCTAGAACCGTCCTGCCCATGACTCTATGATGCTCCTGTGACGATTCCTAACCTGAGCGCACTTACTCTTTCTGAGCTGCTCCAACTGCAATCGCGCATCGGACAGGAGATTATTCGTCGCGGTGTCTCCCGCACATCCGGCAGTATTGAGGGAGAGGTCGGCGAAGCGCTGGCGCTGGCGGTCTACGGTGGTGTACTCGCGCCCCCTGGGACGAAGGGATACGACCTGACTGACGTGCAGGGCCGCAAGATCCAGGTGAAAACGCGCACCCTGCCGAAGGGGGTGCACCGCATATTCCAGTTTGACTCTGCGCTCGTTGACTCGATCGATTTCGATCTCGCGCTGTGCATCCGATTCGACCGCGAAACGAATGTGCTGGATTGGGCGCGGGAGTACCCCCGGGAAGAGCTCTTAGGGCTGGTGAGCCCACACAAAGAGGGACCTCGGCTTCCGACAGGTCGAGCACTCCAGCACGGAACGGACGTGACGGCGAAGTTCCGGCTGGCTTACGAGGCACTCTCTGGCACAAAGGGTTGAACCTCGCACCCCGGCGTTCAGCATGCTGCGCGCGCACACGGAATGGCCCCTTGCTTACGGTCAGAGGTCACCAAGCTCACATCGGGAATCGCTTTCGAGGGGATCAATGCTTTGAGTTGTTGAGCGTCCGGCACAAGGCGGCCCCGGCACGTGGAGCTGGTTAGGATCAATCGAAACTGTCAAAGCCGCACAAGTCGATACCAGGGCTTGTTGCAAGATCGAATGCGTCGTCATAACCGCCGGCCGCGGATTAGCGCTTGACGACATTCAAGTCGTTCCGGAGTGCTTCAATGAGTTCCTGAGCCGCCACTTTGGCTTTGTCCCGGAGTAGATACCGCTGCCCTGCATCAGGACCCACGCCTCGGGCTGCTTGAACCATCCCCCAAGCATCATCGACCAAGCGATCGCCAAGCACCCTGACTTCGGATGGCCCGACCACGGTCATCCTGCCTTGCTTCACCACCAGGTCGAATAGGACCTTTTGGACGGTGGCGTCAACAACTTCGGGCCGTCCTGTCTCTAGGTAGAGAACATCAAATGTTCCCAGAAACTCGGAGTAGGCTGCCTGCCTTTGATTCCTCAACCATTGCCCATGCTCGTTTTTCCTCCCCAGCCACGACCCGAACCAACTGCCGGCCAAGGCGAACCCGCCCGCCAGGATCGGCACAAATATGAGAAGCACTTGGTCCAAGGTCATGGTCACAAGATACAAGGGGATCTACTGATCTCTAGGATCCCTGCCATGCGCTCAGAAGACATGGGAGTGCGGCATAGCCAACTGTCGCCCCCGAAAATTGCGGATGTTGTAGTCCCAGCAGGGCATTACTGAACACCTACGACTAAATGCCGCGCCTGGCTCGTGACGTAAGGTGTTGCAGTGTCTGATCTTCCTCTCGACTTAGCTGCGGAGACAACAGTTTCGCCGGTGCCGGCTTCGCACGAATCTCTCACACTCGGCCATGTGCTGTCTGGCATTGGCGCAGACTTTGACCCCGGAGTCCGGCTGGAGGATGTATTGTTGATCCGCCATGCCTTCAGGCGCGGGGACCCCAGTGCGCTGCGTGGTCCCGAAGACCTGACCGAGGAACGGGTCCTCGCTTACACCAGGGAGCAGGGTCTCTCTCCCCGGCAATTCCCCACGGACCCTCCCCGAATCTGGGTCATCCTCATCGCCGACGGAAAACGCCGGTCCCGGCTGTGGGGCACCTTGGAGAACCATGGCGAGATAGCCGCGGAGCGCAGCCATGAGAACCGCTTCTTCGACCTGCGCATGTCGGCTTTCCTTGCGCCCCTCAATGACCGGCTGGTGATCGAATGGGACAACCCGCGGAACTGGCACAGGCGCGCCGCCAGCGCCGCGAACCTGCCGGTGTTGGAGATCGCTGACCGGGACAAGGAACCGTTCCCAGGATTCGACGGGGTGTTGCTCACCTACCACCGACTTTGCGAGATGGTAGAGAGCCCCCGCTACGCCGATTGGCGCACTGCCTTGAAGGAAGTGCAGGGCATCTACCTCATCACGGACTCCACCAACGGCAAGCAGTATGTCGGAAAGGCCGATGGTGCTGAGCGCATTCTCGGACGGTGGACGAGCTACGCTCGCGACGGCCACGGCGGGAACGTTGCGCTGCGCGAGCTTGCCTACGACAGCGCAGCCGGAGAGACTACAAAGACAGACCACGCCCGGCATTTTGTCTTCAGCCTTCTGCGCGTGTTCGGACCCAGCACACCTTCCACGGAAGTGGATTCAGCGGAGTCGCACTACAAGGACGCGCTGATGACACGACAATTCGGCCTCAACAGAAACTGATCAATCGATGACACCAGGTCCACGCCGTGCCTGGCAGGCGGCAGCAAAAGCCAAGCAGGAGTCCAAGGAATTGGGGGAGCTGCGCGCGGTTGAACCAGCGTTACGTCGCAGCGATGGTTCGCCCAGGGTAGGCCCGGGCCAGGTTTACGCGGTGTGCTCGGGAAAGGTCTGCCACCCGGCCTGGTGTAACTCAGTGGGCAATGTCTGGGACGAAAACCCCAAACGGCTGCTGGTGATAGAAGAAACTAGCGTCGGCGGCCGGAAGGCCTGCAAAGCCTGCGACGAGCCCTTGCAAGCCTGATTTTGTACGATAGCGGCGAGGACTAGCCAGGCGGACCAAACGAGATCAAGCTGCCGGAACACTAAGCTCTTGCCGCTTCATAGGCTGCTTCCTGGATCTCCATTGAGGGACCGGACCAAATCTCAGTGATTGCCTTGGTCAGCGCCACAGAGCGCTCCTTGATGTCGGCTTCAGTCCAGAGATCGATGTGGCCCTGGATGATTTCCTTGTTGAGCACCAGAAGGCTGAAGGCGTCGAGCAGCGTTCGCTTGCCCTTGCCTGACTCACCGCCGTCGATGAGTCCCGTGGCGTCTCTGTCTGTCCAAGGGCGGTTGGATAGCGAACTATTCAGTGACTTGGTCACGAGCGTGAGATTACCGATCGTATTTACGACCCGGTCACGCACAGCTGCCTCTTCAGGCGTGAGTCTTGGCTGCGGATCCCAGTGAGTTCGCCAACCTTGCGGCATAACGTGCTCGATTTCCAATCCCCATGGAAGCTCGACTGCTTCGTATTTCGTGCTCTGGCTACGAAGTTGTTGTTCGACGGCACGGAGGACGACCTGGAGCCGCCACTGGCGGATGTTCCCGTAGAGCTTCACATCAGGAAGGGTCGTCAGCATCTCCTGATCGGAAGGCCAGTAACGGGTCTCCGCGGTCTGCTCCGAAAGAAAGTCCCGGATGGCGCTTCCCGCCTCGTGAGCTTCAACGCCTCCGAGCGACTTCAGGATAGCGACCATGAAGCGGTTTACATCCTTGGCGGTCTTCCGCAGGAGCGTGCGGCGGATAACCCAGCTCTCGATGGCATCCAGTGCTATCCGCAACTGGTCACGGGGAACCGAATGATTCTCGGAGAGGAGCCAGAGGAAGACGGGGGTGGTGGCGGCCAGCTCCATCGTTTCGATAACACGGGAGCGGAACCTTCCTTCGGGCGTTGCTACGTCGAGTTCGCTGAGACCCCGGTAGGTGTCGGCGTCCTTCCGCAGTTCCGTCAACAATGCTTCCGCGCCATCGGGCGTATTTAGTCGCGACCCTGCATAGTCTGCGAAAACCCTGAACACCAATTCCGCTTTGACTTCTTCCTGTAAGCGCATCGTGAGCCAGTACTGCAGGAAGATGTCCACGCGGGACCGGATTTGACGGCCTTGGGAGATCTCAGCCCGCCACCATACGGTATCGAAGTCGGCCCAGTGCGTCCTGGACCACTTGTCCACATCCGCACCAATCTGTTCGCCCTTGCGGAAGGCCCAGTTCTTGATGAGGTCCGCTTTCAGCAGTGGCGTGCCCCGGTCGTTCAGCGTTTCGAAGATCAGCTGTGAGTCCTCATGACCGGACAAATCAATGGCGACGACGACCAGTCGATGTTCAAGCGTTGAGCAGAGTTCCGCAGCGCGGAGTTCTTCAGTGCCGGGCGGGACGATCCCTTCCTCATCAGGCGTACCCAATAGCCACCGCTCCACTTCGCGTCGGAAAAAGTCGTGAGCCTCGATGACGCGATGCTCCTCGACCCGCGGTTCCTCCGGACCCATGGCATGGGCGAAGGCGCATCGATCCGCCTGGGATGGCCACAGTTTGAAGCGCTCGATGCGCCCCTTGAAGGTCAACGCCTTGTTCAGGATGAGTTCTTCAAGCTGATCCGCTTCCGTCTGGTGTCCGCGCCCGGCGATGACTTCATGGGCGGCATCAAGCAACAGCTGAAGCGTCGTCATGCGTTGTTGGCCGTCAATGACCTCGTGTCGTGTCACATCGCCGGCAGACGGCGGCTTCGACTCGTAGACGACCGCACCCAGGAAGTGATTCGGAATGGGGGGCTTGCCCCCATCAAGAAGATGACTTTCCGTAACCCGGACCACGTCGTCCCACAGAGGGGCCCATTGACTCTCCTCATCCCAGACATAGGGGCGTTGAAATGCGGGAATCTCAAAATGGCGACGACCCTCGAACAGGTCTCGCGGACTACGAGGATGAGTATCCACTGCATGTACCTTTCAATACGGGACCTTTTCATCACACGCTATCGGTCAACTTAGGGTGGCAGCGGCAATTCCTGTGCCGTCGATCTTCGAGTCATTCGCTTTGGCACGACACCGGCGAATGCTGCCTTGTCGACGGTCAATGGGGCACCTGGGGTGTCAATATCAGGAAGTGGCACCTAATGTGGGGCAAAGCCGACGATCGCGAAATTTGCGGAACCAACCATCGGATTTGAGCGTCTGATCACTCTGGTCTTTGGGGGAAACTTGAGGTATCCGAAATATCCGCAGCAGCATCTGCCGCGCGTCTTCGACACTTCGTTCAACTACAAGACCGACACACCTTCAAGGACCAAACCCGACGCTGATAGTGACAGCCAATTGCTCCGGTGGGACCATGAGCTGCTCTGGAGCAAAGAGCTGCCGTCCGAAGGTGATTTCGCTCCGAAGGTGACAACCAGAAAGAGCGAGTACCTCATCTTCACGGACGCAAACTCAGATCGGCATTGCTACGGCAGCGACGCCATCACCGCCTCTTACACCACCTGGATAAAGGCGAAGAGGCCCAGATCAAGGGCCCTAGTCAACGCCATCGAAGAGTTGACTCCGGAACAGAAGATCAAGTACCTCAACCCGCCCTACACGATCGGCAGCGCAATGATCTGGCCACTCCGGTCGAAGGATCTCCCGACCATGAACACGGCCCGAGGGAGCCGGCTGCTCATCGCGGATCGCATAGACCTCACTCTCGAATGCATCCGGCGGCACTACACAGGAGAACCAGACAGCCCCCTTGCCGATGTCACCACCGCCTACAAGGACTTTTTCGAGCTCTTCGGGCAGCGGGAGCAAGGGTTCAAAGGGTTCGTGGAGTTCTTCCACTTTCAAGACCTCATAGCACCCGGCTCCGACTACGAGAAGATCGAGTACTTCCTGGAGCCGAACAACTTCAAGCGTTCCGGAACACCGGCCACAACCCTGGAGTACATCGAATACAGGGAGAACGTGCTGACGTTCATCAAAAAGCGGAGCGGGCGGATGGCCAAGTGGGTCAAGGAAAACCACCCCGGGATGGAGGTTCGCCATACAGTCTGACTACCCAGCGACGTCGCAGGGTCATAGTCCGCGCGTTGAAGCCATAGGGGGATCCATGGAACTACCAGCCATCCTGAAAGAAGAGAACGTCGAAGCCGCAGCCGAACTGCTCCGGCGCTACTACCTTGAACCGTCCAGAAAGACGGGGCTGCTGAGTACCGGCAGTTACTTTGATGAATGGGCAAACCGCGGCGACAACCCGCAGGTGAGGGACAGGATCACGGACAGCGACGCTGTCGCCGTGTCCATGCTCAGCGTCAAAGTGCCGGCCCAGGCCATCATCGGACTGCAAGAGGAGCTGTTGGCGGGGAAAATACAGGGTCTCCTGGCTGATATACCCACCGACGTGAAGATGAGCGACCTCACGGTCGCGGAAGCAGAAGCCACTCTCGGGGAGGGCAGCCCCTCATGGCAGCTCTGGCAGGAGCTGAGACGCACACCCAAAACGCGCTGGGATGTCGGGGCCACCACAGCCAGCAAGATCATGGCGAGGAAGCGACCGCATCTCATCCCCATCTGGGACAAAGTAATTGGGGCAGTCGTGGGCAAAGACACCTCTGAAGGCCAATGGCTGAATTGGCACAACCTCTTCATGGAAGACTCCGACCTTGCTGGACGATTGGGGCGCATTCACAAGCTTTCTACGGTCCAGACACCCATTTCCGAACTGCGAATCATGGACGCCATCCTGTGGCGCTACGGCAAGGACCATGGCATCAAGGGCGGGCGAGCCGGCAAACTCGGAATCGCTGGCTGAAGCACAGCGAAGCCACGACAAACTTGGTCGAATCCCGCAACCGCCCACGCCAGCTTCGCAGCCGGCCGATGTCGTCCGATGAAGGAATAGCTACGAGTTCGGAGCTTCGTATGAGTACGGAAACGAGCCCCCGACGCGACCGGCACTTCCAAGGGGAGGGTCAACCAGATAGCTGCAATGCCTGCGCAGAAGTTGGCCCAGCACTCTTCTTTGGTGGGTCGGCCATGGGATCTTGGCCGCCAGCGCTTACGTTCAAATTCTTATGACTGCCAGAAGGACTGGGTGGGCCGGCCTCGGGTCGCTTGTGGGGACTGCCCTTCCCACTATCCGACTCTGAGTAAGACGGGAAAGTGCCATTTGCCGTCGGGTCCCTGATAACTGCGCTTATCAGCGCATGGAGCACGCCCGGCGTCGCGTGAGCAGGTGATGGCCGGACCGGCGTCGCGTCATGGTCCGGCGCAGGCCAGGGTGTCGCTTTCCGGATGGCCGGCGACAAGTGGGTGCTCTTAGAGGCATTCGCGGAGGCGCTGATCCGGTCCCGCCGGAGCAGGTTGACGCAGTTGGATGAAGCGATCCACGCCCACGTCCAGAAGCACGGCCCGACACCCCGCAACGCGGTCTTCTAAGGACGAGCCTGTTCGCCCCGAGCAGACCGGACAACTCGGGGTCTGAGGATGATCCTACGGATATTCACGCTTAGGGGATCACGTGGCATGCACTGTACATTGAGCTGAACCCCAGAGGAGACAGACGCACCGTGACCGAGCAGTGGATCTACGAGCGCAACGCCGACAACTCCGCACGTTTCTTACTGGGCACGGTGGGCGTGAACCCACTGATCTGCGTCGGCGTGAACCCCAGCACCGCGAGCCCGGGAGATCTGGATCCCACCCTGCGCAGGGTCCGGGGCTACGCGGAGAGGAACAAGCACGATAGCTGGGTAATGCTGAACCTCTACCCGCAGCGGTCGACCGATCCCAAGGGCCTGCACGTCACCCTCGTTCCGGAGCTGAAGGCCGAGAACGAGCGACACATCGCCGAGTTCGTCGATGGTCACAAGCTCACGCTACTGGCAGCCTGGGGCGAGCCAATCAAGACCAGGGGGTACCTTCGTCAGACGCTCGAGGGGATCGTGAGAATCACGGACGCCTCTGCCTGCGACTGGATATCGCTCGGCGGGCTCACAACTAAGGGACATCCGCGCCATCCGTCGCGAGGCACCTACCTCCCATTTGAGAGCTTCGATGTCGGGGCCTATCTGCGCGGTCTGTAGCCAGAGAGATGCTGGGTGCATCGCACACGCACAGAGGTGTAATGCTTGCGCCCACCCGACCGGGTCTGACCGTTTCGTATGGGGATGCCCTCCGGTCGCACACTGCGTCGCAGCAGGCGGAGCCTAGCCGCCTGGGTAGGACGTGGAAGTCGAGTGCTACGCTGGCGAAATCAACCGGAAGGCAGTGCGACGTGGCCAAGTACGAGCTGGACTACAATCTGCGGTGCCGCATGTCCGAGGAAACCTGGGCGGAGTACAAGCGTCTGACCGTTGTTGCTAATAACCCGCCGTGGTCGGAGGTTCCCGCGACTCGGGCGCTCTACATCACTGGGGGCGTCCTGACGGCTTTCCTGCTCGTGCCTATCGGTATCGCCATCGGGAACAGCACGGACGGCGGTAGCAGTGCCGTGCCGTGGGTGGTCGCCTTTATCGTCATGCTCTTTCTGACACTTCTCGTGCCGCTATTCACGGTCTTCCGGGAGACCCGTGTGGCCCGCGAGAGGGCGCTGGCGGAAAGAGATGCTTTGGCCCGCGCGGTGGAGTTGAAGAGCCCCGGAGTTCGTCGGTCATACGATTACGAAGACCCAGTGCCGCATTACCCCGTCACCGGCGAGTACAACCCCAGCCTCTATATGGCCCGCGGCGGGCCTGCGATGGCGCAGTGGCTTCAAGACACCGGCTACGGCGACTGGGAGACATACGAGGCGAACAAGCCGGACTGAGCGCCCGCGAGTCCCCAGCCGGGCTACCGGGCGAGCTGCGCCTCTCGCCCCGGGGGTCGGAGGATGATCCGTACGGAAATTCACACTAACGGGATCAAGTTGCATGGAATGTACCGGAGTTCCCGCTGGAATTTGGCCGGGACGGAGAGCATCCCAAACATTGCCCGACCTTCCGCGGTCGCGGTGTCGATGCCCTGCTCCAGGACACGCAGTCCCATACCGCGTTCCCGGAGGTCTGCGCCGAGGGTCGTCGGCGGTGGCCTGCGGAGCTTCACCGAAACCGCCTATCGACGTGGAGCGGTGGGGCGACTTGCCAACTTCAATGGCACACCAGCCCACCGAAGCCAGTTATTTGGAGTGTCTGGACAGGATCACTGACACACGTACCCCGGAAACTCACGCCCAACTCGTGTGCCAACTGCCCGGCGGCTTCGCTACCTTCAACGGCAAAGGACACGGCCTGATGGCCGTCCGCTACGACGAGTTCCGGTCGCTGTTTGCCGTGGCGAAAGCGGAAAGGAGCTTCGACAGATTCCTGCAGCACCACGAGTACCATCAAGCACACAGGCAACATCGACTACTGGCGTGGAACCTGATTCCGTAAGCACGAATAAATCAACTACAGGAACACCAGGTACTTCCTGCCGTTTTCCTGGTTGGCTCACTCCGGCCGGGCAGTTTACGTTGGAAATAGTCAGTACCAGCCGACGGCCCCCATATCCGGCTCGTACTGACTTCTTAGTGCGCGGCCTGGTATTTTTCGAGAATCTCCTGCTGTGGATACGACCGCGGGTGTTCACCTTGAGCCCGTCATCCAAGGCCCACATCCGGACGGCTTTGGTATCCACCCCGGAACCGCCGGCTTTGCGTCCGGCCGGGCGTCCACGGCCTCCGGATATCCTGCGTCCCGCAGTGGCAAAGCGTTCTAAGGCTGAACGCAGCTCACTGGCATGAGCCTCATTCAGGTCAATTTCGTATTCCGACCCATCCAAGCCGAACGTGATGGTTTCATTGGCTTCCGAGCCGTCAAGGTCATCGGAAAGAATTACTACTGTTTTCTGGGCAATGAATTAAGGCTATCAGTTGTATTTTCTGATGCAGACAGTTAAGAAATGGCATCTTATCCATATCCTTTCCGATCTCCCTCTGGCGGGGAAAGCCCCGCAGCGAGGCAACACATATGATGGCCCGGTGCCTGATGAAGCAAACCAGCCCCGTTTCTTGACCTTGGCCCAGGTCGCCGACGAGTTGAACGTGAAGCAAAGCCTCGTTCAACGTCTCATCAGGACGGTGGAGTTGCGTGCTTTTCAGGTCGGTGGAAGGGGCATGTGGCGCATTGGTCGCCAGGACGTTGAAGACTACATCACCCAGGCCTACCAGCGCACCGCCGAGCGCATCGCGGCCGGTGATTTCGACGACGGGGCTGAATCCGAGGATCAAGAGTAGCTATTCGGCCACCTACCAGACTCGAATGACCAGGGGAGACGGTACGAACGCCCGATACCGGATGGTTCAACGCGACGAGGTTTCCTGCGATATAGCATCGCTTGGTGATTGTTTCAGTTGAGGGTCCAAGCGCGGCCGGGAAAACGACATGGTGCAGGTCTGCGGCAAGGGAGTTTGTGGCTGAATACACTCCAACGGGCACTGAACCGGACGGAAGTGATGCCGGGCACCAGGCCCGATACTGGACTGGTGTAAATGCAGTCCGCTGGTCGCAGGCTCTGGGCCTCGAGAAACGTGAGGGGCTGGCGATCTGCGACAGCGACCCGTTAAAACTCCATTACTCCTGGTGCCTGGCGCGAGTCGGCGCAGCTCCAATATCACGATTCACTTACGAGTTGGCATGTGTACGTGAGGCCATGAGCCAACAAAGAATCGGATTTGCCGACATCGTGCTGATGACCGTGCCCGATCAGAGGACGCTTCGGCTCCAGAAAGAGAGCGACTCGACTCGCTCCCGGCGATCATTCGAGCTCCACGCGAAACTACGGGAGCCCCTTATTGAGTGGTACGAGAGCCTGGACCGGCTCAAACCGAACCATGTTGTGTGGCAGCTCCCCCAAAATGGTGTCGCTTCAATCCTCGAAACCGTGCCTCTCGCCGGGCGGTACGATCTAGGGCTTCTCGATGCACTCGTAGAAGACTTACCCCGACTTGAATGATCTGCTCCTGTGGCCACCCGGTAGTGCCATCCGTTGCGGATGCAAAATGTGGTGCCCGTTAGCCGGTCGCCTTACTTGTCTCCGCCGGTGCACATCGGCGGCTAAGAGGGACAGGATAGTGACGCCGCGTCGTTGGTAGTGACGACTTTTCGCTGGTTGACTGTTGCACAGGGAAGAGGGGGAGAAATGCCATCATGGATCACGCCAGCAGTCGACGTTCTGCAGCTTCTAGTCAACGTCGGAGCGCTGGTCGGCGGCGCAATTATATGGAAGCTCTACGTCAACAACTTTAAGGCCGCTCTCACGTCGAAGGACGCCGCAATTTCAAGCGTCGAGAAGAACCGCGACATGTGGAGCGATAAGGCGCAGGAGCTGGAAAAGCGATCGCCGGAAGTTATGGAGCGCATATTGAGCGATCGTATCCAAACTCGCGAAGGAGATCTCACGTCTCGCCGAGGACAAAGGTCGGCATGAAGAAGCCCTCAAGCTCCTCGAACGCGACAAAGCCAAGTTGGAAGCTGACCTATCAAGATCACGTGGATTCAGGCTAATGCTCGCTCTCGAGGAAGAAGAGGACGCAGAAGACGAGCGAGATGTAGAGGAACCCGAATCCGTAGACTCACTTCTGCCGGAGGTCAACGAGATTCAGGTCGTTCGAATGGGCGAGGTGGGCGTCGATAGCGGACAACTTATGATCACTGACCCCTGCTACATCGACCAAGAGTGGCAACACGATCTTGCCCTGGATGAGCATACGGTCGCGGAAATCGTGGGCAGACGGCAGTCAAGTCAAGTTGAGGCTGCTGATGATGCCCCCGGTGATAGTCAGAAGCTCCCGTCGTACTCCTACAGAGGGGTTATGGAAGCAACGCTGTCTAACGGGTACGGAGAACTGGCTTACAGGTTGGGTCATTCTGGTGCCGGAGTTGCTTTCCTCACTGCCTGGGGAGATGGCGTCTACCCTGTCTACGGCGAGATGCACGACGGCCGAATTATCCGTGTTTACATCAACCTAGGGTAGACGCCTCGCCTCATTGCAAGTTACGAGACGCCTTAGTCGCTCGCAAGCCGGTCCACCGACACCGCCTTCCAGGCTTGGATAGCGCTGATCAGAATCGCCAGAGTTCCGGGGTGCCGGACTCTCGTAAGACCGGTCCGGGAAAACCGTCCCCTATATGTGCCCGGGGCCGATCGATGCTGGCGGAAATATAGAGGCCTCTGGCATCCGTTCAATCAGCTTCCTCCTCTTTCTGGAGGATCGTCTCCTGGATTCCGCCAAAGTCCGAACCGTCGCCATTGCTTGTCATGGTGAGAACCATGCGCCGGGCTTCGGACAGTTACGCCGGAGCCATGAGACAAGGTAGGCGGGACCGCGAACCTTCAGCCTGAGACCTAGTTACGGGGCGGATACCGGCGGGCATAGTCTTGCTGCACTTCCAGAGGGAGGCTCACCCAGATAGCTGCGATGCCTGCCCAGAACTTGGCCCAGCACTCTTCCTCGGTGGGTCGGGCCAAGGGCTCTTGCCCGCCAGCGCTTACGTTGGGATTCTTATGACTGCGAGAAGGCATGAACACCACCTGAGTACGTACCGCTTACGAGCCTTGCTATGCCAGCACTTTATGGCATGGGCAGTATTACGTAGTCATGTTTTCCTGCCGAAGCCTTGACGAATGGGTCTTCACAAACGAGCGTCTGCAACTCAGCTCTGGCGGCGGGTCTGTACCCCTGTCGTAACGCAGGACACGCCGATATTGTCGGTCTCTCAGAAGTGGTTTGTCGCAAACGCTAGATAAGCGTCCCATTCGATCTCCGGGATCGGGATGCCGAGCGACGCCAGGGCGCATCCGGATCCGCCAAGGTCTCCAGCATGAACTGGCACCAGACCTGCGCCGCTCCAACGACCAGACGGGCGTGTCTTGGGCGTACCCATCGGGGCACTTCCTCCGCTCCGTGGTCGATGCCGACGTTGTTCCTGACTTCGGTAACGCTCTGGGTGAGGGTGACGAGCGATTGCAGGGCCTGGCGGAGGGCTCGGTCTTCGTCGCTGACGGACTTGGCTGCCAAGCCGAGTGATTCCTGTGCCGCGGTGACCAGGGCAGGTACCTTTGCTGCGCGGGTGTAACTCCTCCCCCGGGAAGTGAGCACGCATTTGGCGGTTGACTCGATCAGTGCCTTGGCCGTGCTCACGGCGAGCCGAGGATCCGTGTCGACGCTGTCACCCAGCCTGCGGAGGTGGTCATGGATGGACTGCGGATCGGGAAGAGCGTTGAGCGCGTGCTCGGTTAGCTGCGCCCCGACCCGGCCAAGTCGCACCACGCCGGTGGCCTCGTCGACCTGGAAGCCGTCCTCGCGCAGGATCCTGCACCACTTGTCCCGTAACCCGTCGTCGTTGCCCCAACCAGCCCCGGTGTCGTTGAAAATCTTCTGCAGCACGTCGCTGAATACAGTTGTCAGCCGCTGCACGTCGGCGCTGCCGTTCAGGTCAAGCGTCGCGAGGTACCGGCGCATTCGCTCCCGCCGAACGCTCTCGTCATTTTCGCGGGGCTGCGGCGGACCGAGCACGATACCCCGATCATCGAACAAAGCGTCGATCTGGCGCACTGGCATAGCGGTCAGTTCATCCGAGAGCAAGCGCATCAATCGCGGGGTGAACCATCCCATGTCCGTTTACTTCCTCCTCTGTGAGCAGTAGTTCAGCGCGTGCTTAGATTTCGTCGCGGGTCGTCTGACCAGTGTATTCTCGGTCAGAGCTCAGGACCGCTCGAGGCGAGTCTCGTCGTCCTCGCCGAATGCCCAGCCGGTCGTTCATCATCCAAGGGTTGAAGTCGACGTCAGTCGAGAGCACGACCCGGGTCGGGCCCGCATGCTGACCGATCAGGGAATCATCGAATTTGTCGAGGACACCGGTGTACATCGATCCGATGAGCGGCCGACCGATGCCGATGAAGACGTCGCGCACCATGAGTTTCTTGATCGCCGAACCGCGGTCCATCTTCGTGAAGAGGACCAGGCCGATGATCAGCAAGTCGATAAAGAGCGGGACCAGCGCCTCCCAGGCGATGGACTGGAGCAGGCCGTACCAGCCGGCGATCCACTCAGCGCACTGCCGCCGGCGTCGTCACCGGTCATGCCGTCAGCCATCTCCTGCTGGTGGCCGCTGGGTGCACCGGTCTACGGTTACGCCGGCGACGGCCTGGTGGAACCATATGAAAGGGTTAACGCCTTCAGCAACTGAATCACCAGCCAGAACACGGTGCCTACGGCCAGAACGAACAAGTAAGGCGTCCATATGATCCCGCCGCCCATGAGCGCAACGATCTGTCCGCCGGCCCCCGATGACATCGTATCGAGTGCCAGCGCCGCCAGGACTGCCAAGCCGAACACAAGCAGGAGCCCTCTGCACAGCGACTGCATGTGGGTTAAGACAGCGCTGCTCATCGGCAGTCACCGCCGGTAGCGGCATCGACCAACTGGTCGTCGAGCCAGACATCGAGATCAGTGACCGCCGCCTGCAAGTGGTAAGCCGCGCTGGCCGCGTCCGGCAGTGCTGCGGTCAGCTCGTTGGACCGGCAAACGATCATCCTAGGTCCAAGATGTAAGGATGGCTTTTCGGCGGACCGCTCAATCCGGCCAGCCCCATGTGCCGACCCACTCACTAACCCAGCCCTTCCTGAATCTTGTCTGGAGTCATTGCAAGTCCGGTGCTTCTGTCATTTGTAGGGTGATCGCTGGTGGAGTCATGTCGCTTCGTCCCGCAATTTCCATGAACCCGTGAGCTCATCTGCTCACTCCATGGAACAAGACGGACGGAGCACCATGTACTTTGCAGCGGTGGACCCTGGGATCACCCCGAACGCGAGCTTTCCCTTCCTGGAATCGCTCAAGCAGATTGGCGGCGGTATCCTCGTCGGCGCCTTCATCATCATCGCCATCGTGGCCATCATCGGTGCCGCGATGCTGCTTGCCGGCAAGCTTAGCCAGTCGTCGCGCCTTGCCTCCGGCGGCGGGGTGATCCTCCTGTGGACAGGGCCGGTGGCTGCCATTTTGGGCGGTATTAACGGCTATATCCTCTGGTCCCAGACTGCATTCCCGCTAGGATTCTGACCCATGCCTGTTGAGTGCGACCTCAACGGATGGTGGCCGCCCGGCTGCGGCCTTGTCTCACAAGCGAACGATAACGCGCTAGGCGCAGTCACGTCCCTCTTCGCGAACATCCTCGAGAACTTGGCCTCCTGGCTGTGGGCCTTCATCACTGGCGCCTTCACCGTGTCAGACGTGGACGACTCCCAGTGGCTCTCCATCAGAGGGCTGACCAACTGGTGGGTCGTCGTCATGATGACGCCACTCGTGGTCGTGATGATTCTTCAAATCCTGTCTGGGCTGGTCAGTCAGCAACCGAGACGCATTGGCCGCGCAGTGCTCGGCGGAGCCGCCGCAATTCCTCTCGTCGGTGCCGCGGTCTATCTTGTCCGGCAACTGACGCGCGTCAGCGACTTAGCCTCAGCCGCGCTGCTCGACTCCATCGGCTCTGACCCCTACTTGGTATTCATGAGGCTCTTTGGCTTTGATCGGGCACCAGAAGGAGCAGGCCGGGAATGGAACCTGGTCTCTCTGGCGCCCGGGACTATCAGTGGCGCGCCGGGTGCTGTCGTTGTGACCGTGATGGCCGTCATTGTCGTGTGGATCTTGGCCTTCATTCTGATGTGCTCGATGATCTTCCGCTCCTTTGCGCTCGTCGTGTTGGCAGCCGTCGCTCCTGTCGCTCTCATGCTGCTGCCCTGGGATAAGACGAAGTCCTGGGCGCGGCGCTGGAGCGAGGTTGTCATCGCCCTGGTGATTGCCAAACCGCTCGCCGCGACAGTCTTGGCAGTTGCGGTGAAGCTGTTCGCTGAGTCCAAGTCCTTTGCAGGTCTGGCGGCCGGCGCGGTGGGTATGGCCCTTGCCTGCGGTGCACCTTTGATGGCCATGCGATTGGTGAGCTTTGCGGGAGGGGAACTGGCTGCAGCAGCCCAAACTGCAGGGGGTGGTCACATCCTGTCCCGTAGCAGCAGTGTGGCAGCCCGTCAGTTCAGCAGGCAGACCGGAGGAAGGCTCACGCTCGCGAACATGGTCAGTCGCTCGGCGATGACACGGCCGATCAGTTCAAACCGCAACATCTTACCGACACAAGTGGTGGCACCCGCCCCAGCCGGAGTAACTGCGGGCCAGGGTGAGGGCCAACTGACTCTTAGCACCGGACCCTCCATTGCAGCGCCCAATGTCCTGCACCAATCCGAGTCCTCCAGCTTCGGACGTGCGGCTCCTCAGGGACAAAGCAGCGTTGCTCCAGGGACTGCGCGGCAATTCCCACCCGGAGAAGCCCAACCGCGAGCGCATCCGAACCCAAGCGCACCAGGGCGATCACGCATCCGGCCGCTGAAACCAAACCCACCAAGAATCGACCCTCCGAACGGAGGCAATCCGCATGTCTGAAGACGCACGCGCCCTTGAGGCTGTCAAGTTCCCCAGGTACGAGCGCCGAGGGTTCTTCCTCGGGCTCAAGTGGTACCAGTTGCTGATCGTTGCCATGGGAGGAGCGGTCGCCATCGTGGCATCTGCCAGTGGCGGCCCGGCTGGCCTGTTTACCTCCGGGCCCATGTGGCTTGGGCTGATGCTGCTCGGGCTCCTCCAGTATTCGCGCATCCCTTATCCAGTCTGGGCAAAGCAGATCGCCCTGTACTTCTATCGCGCGGCGTCAGGACAGACACGTTTCCTCGCCAGGCCGGCAGCACCCCAACTGGCCGGGAGGCTCGCTCTCCCTGGCGGGGTGGGTAGCTTGGAAATCCGAACGACGGCCAATGGCGAATGCTTTATCGTTGACCGTCACGGCAGGGAAGCGATCGCGGTCTTGCGCTGCAGTACCCGGTCCTTTGCCCTGCTCGACTCGGATGACAAGGCGTGGGCTGTCCAAGCCTGGTCGCGTGTGCAGGCCGGCATAGCCCAACGGCCCGGAGTAGCCCGGGTTGCCGTTCAGGATTACACCGTGCCGTACCCGTCGTCTGCGCTCTGGGATTTCTACCGCGACAACGCGCAGCAGCCTCAGGACACGAAGCCAAGCTGGGGACAACGCGCCTACGAGGACCTACTGGGTGCCGCCGGGTCGACCATGAGCCATGAGCTCCTGGTGGCGATCGTTCTGGACACGAGCAAGTCTCGACGCCGGATCAAAGAGTCGGGCGGCGGGCTCACCGGCCTGGAGCGCGTCTTACGCCTGGAAGTTGAGGCAATGAAGACGTCGCTGGGAACACACAACGTGAACGTGGAGGAATGGGTTAGCGAGCCGGGCTTGCTCGGCGTCATTCGTGGTGCCTTCGATCCCGCCACTGTGCCGCCGGCCAACACCGCGGTGGCGGCAGCCCCGCCGTCGGACCTCCCGGCAAACAGGGAGGCAGACCACCTCCATCGCCACGGGCCCATGGCCGTGGAGGAACACTGGACCTACCTGCGCACCGACAGCGGGTTCCACCAGACCTTCTGGGTCGCCGAGTGGCCGCGGCAGAAAGTCTTTCCCGGGTTCCTTCATCCCCTGATCTACGTCGGCGAGTTCCGCCACACCTTCACGGAAGTCATCCGGGCGGTGCCCACGGCGGAGGCGCTGCGCGACATCCGCTCGGCGCAGGAAGCGCATGAGACCCGCCGGCGCATCAACGCCCGCTTCGACAGACCACTCACCCGCGAGCAAAAGGCCGAGGAAGAGGAAGTGATTCAGCGGGAGGAAGAGATCGTCGCTGGCCATGGCGACGTGAGGCCAGCGGCTTACATCACCGTCACCGCGTCCTCATTGGAGGACCTCGCGCGGCACCGCCAGGAACTGGAGTCCGCAGCCGCGGGAGCGTTCGTCGAGCTCCGTCTTCTCTACGGGCAGCAATGGGCCGCGTTTGTCGCCGGTGGGCTCCCTCTCGGAAGGGGACTGCGGTGAACAAGGGAACGAAAAGCTTCGAGTACCTTCCGTCCGGGAAGGACCGCCGGGAGCGGAAAGTACGACGGCGGACCGCGCCAGCCGCTGGGACCTCGGCTAACACAGCGCTCGCCGACAAACGGATTGACCTTGCGGCTCTTCGACTCCCGGGCGACTGGGGCAGCAAAGAGGCGAACTCCCTGCGTGGCCCACACCGGCTGCGACCCGCGCCGCACCGTGCCTCCACCATGACGTTCGCCGCCGCCTACCCCTTCCTCACCGAGTCCGGTCTGGGGCACGAAGGGACCTATATTGGCACGGACGTCTTCGGCTCCGGGGCCTTCTCCTATGACCCCTGGATCCTTTACGACAAGGGCATTATCAGCGGCCCATCCATTGTAGTGATCGGGACTGTGGGCACTGGCAAGTCGATGTGTGGCAAGTCCCTGGTGACGCGGTCCATCACCCTCGGCCGAAAGGCAGCCGTCGCATCCGACCCGAAGGGGGAATGGGTCGCGGTCGCCAAAGCAGTGGGCGGCAAGGTCATATCCGTTGGTCCAGGGCGGCCCGCACGGGTCAATCCGCTCGACGCCGGTCCCCGTCCCAGCGCCCTCACCGAGGCGCAGTGGCAAGCAGTGGTGAGGCAACGCCGTCGTTATCTCCTGGTGGCACTGGTCTCCCTCATGCGGCAGGGCACGCCCCTGCGCCCTGTGGAGCACACAGCCTTGGACATCGCCCTCATGGAGACGATGTCTGAGAACTCGAACCCCACGCTGCCCATGGTGCTGGACCACCTGCTCAAACCGTCCAGGGAGATGACCGCCCTGGTCGGCGTAGAGGGCGGGACTGCTGTCAGCCATTCCCTGCGGCGGACCGTATCGGGCGACCTTGAAGGCATGTTCGATGCGCCGTCCACGGTCGCCTTCGATGCTGACGCCCCGATGATGGTGATGGACACTTCGGCACTGATCGGGGCATCGGAGCAGGCGCTTTCACTGGCCGCCGCCTGCGGTGCCACCTGGCTGGAAGCGGCCATCACGAACCCCGACGGCGGGAAGCGGCTTGTGGTGTACGACGAGGGGTGGCGGATGCTCGCGGACCCGTACATGTTGGCGAAGATGAGCGAGCAGTGGCGGCTCGCCAGAACGTATGGGATCGCGAACCTGCTGATCATGCACAAGGTGGCGGACCTCAATGAGATCGGTGACAGCACCAGCGGACACCGGCAGAAGGCACTCGGCCTGCTGACTGAGGCTGATACCAGGATCATCTACCGCCAGAAACACGACGCAATGCGCCTGACCAAGGAAGCTCTCGGCCTGACTGAAGCTGAGTGTGAACACGTGGAGAATCTCCCTAAGGGCGTTGGACTCTGGAAGGTGGGGAACCGCTCCTTCATCGTCGCGAACCGCGTGACCACCGATGAGCTTGCTGTCTTTGGGACAGACGACAGGATGCTGTGAGGAGGCCGGGCAGCGCGCGGGCTGCAAGCGACAATCCGCTGGTCACAGCTGGGCTCATTGGCGCGGCGGCCTACGTGTGCCTTTGCGCGGCCGTCCAGGCTGCCGGTCACGTGGTCGTGTCGTGGCGATGCGGCACTACACCGTCGTCGCCCTTCAACCCAGCGGCCGCCGTCGGACTTCTCGCCAACCGGATGGACTGGATAGTGGCGCCGCGCTCCGGCTGTGTAGTCGGCACAGGCGCTGTTTGGTGGGCCTTGGCCCCGACGCTGCTTCTGCCGGCTGCGCTTACCGTTGGTGCCATTGTTGCCTTGCGGCGGTGGAAGCAATCCGGAGGGTGGCTGCGACAAGACATCCTGAACCGCGACGGCGTTGCCCGCCGCGCCGAGATCCTCCACGATTTCGGGGCAAGGGCTGTGCGGAAACGGGGGAAGTTCACCCGGCCCGGACTTGTGAACCCTACTGTGCAGGACGTGTCGTGGACGCTGGGCCGCTCCCGCGGCGTCACCGTTCATGTTTCCACGGAGGAGTCGATGGTGATCCAGGGGGCGCCGCGATCCGGGAAGGGCCTATATGTGGTCATCAACGCCATTCTTGATGCGCCGGGGGCAGTTGTCACGACATCGACGCGAGCGGACAACCTGGTGGTGACGATGAAGGCCCGGGCCTCCGGTGGTCGACCCGTGACAGTCTTTGACCCTCAAGGTATGTCGGGGATTCCGACGTCGCTTCGTTGGTCGCCTGTGCGCGGCTGCGAAGACCCGGACATTGCGACCCGGCGGGCATTGGTCATTACCGCGGACACCGAGATGAAGGGCGAGAACGCTGCGTGGCAGAAGCGCTCGCTGATCGTCCTTCAATGTCTTCTTCACGCTGCGGCGCTGTGCGGCGAGGGAGTGGCGGCATTCCGGCGCTGGTCATCCAGCCCGGTCCTGGCGCGGGAGGCGCTCGAGGTGCTGGGCCAGCCGGGCGCGGCGCTGGGTTGGCAGGCCGACCTGATGGGCATCCTGGAGGACGATCCGCGGAATACTTCTAACTCGTGGATCGGCGTTTCGGCGGCGGTGGCACCTCTCTCATCGCCCAAGGTGCGGGCCGCGCTGAATCCCCAGGACGCATCCGAAGAGTTCGATCCGAAAGCCTTCATCCGGGAACGGGGGACTCTGTATCTCATCGGCACTCGGGCGGGGGCAGCTGCTGCAGGGCCTTATCTATCGGCTCTGATTGACGACATCGACAATGCAGCCCGTGAGATGGCCTTCGTGTCACCAGGCGGGCGGCTTGAGCCACCGCTTTCCTTGATTCTGGACGAGATCGCCAATCTCGCCCCCTGGCCCGGGCTGCCTGTGGCGCTGTCCGACGGCGGCGGCATCGGGATCTCGACACTCGTCGTTTTGCAGTCCTTGTCCCAGGCCCGCTCAGGGTGGTCGATCGATGAGGCATCAACAATTTGGGACTCCGCGATCATCAAGGTGATCTTTGGCGGTGGATCCGACGAACGCGATCTTCGCTCCCTTGCCGGATTGCTTGGGGAGCGGAGCCTCACCCTCACCACGCGGTCCTGGTCTTCTGCGGGCAGGCAGGACGGGGAGCAGATACGCGAATTCCCGGTGATCGCTCTGGACGAGATCCGGCGCCTGCCTGCCGGAACGGCGTTGATGCTCGGGCGCCGGACTCGACCGATCCTGCTCGACCTACTTGAGTGGCACAAGCGTAAGGACGCAGGGGAGCTGCGCCGCTTGAAGGCAGAAATGGAGCGCATCTTGGCCGACGGGCACAGGGAGCGTCAGCAAAAGACAGAAGGGCCGCCGGATGCGCAGCCATGACGAGACTGAGGAGTTCGATGTCCCATCCGCGGGCTCCTTTGGGGACGACGAGATCACCGCGCAGCTCTTTCGATCCGCTTTTGGTGGTTCGGCGGTTACCAAGAGCGTGACCCGCCGGTGGCGGGAGATGACGACGGAGCAGTCCCAGGAAGCCTGGGGAACCCTTTTCTCTTGGGTGCGATGGCTCGTCGCGACATATCAGCTGACGACGTCGGTAGTTCCCGATTGCTGGTGGCGTCACCCTGAGATTGTGGCTGAGTTGTACGCGCTGCACCGCGCGGAGCTCGCCTCGTACACGCAGGACGACCCGGGCTTTGGTCCGCTCGCTTTCCACGAAAGGCTCCCGCACGCCGTCGAACGTCTCAGGACGCACACCCGCACCGCCGGGTGCGTCGGGTTGCAGGCGCACAAGGAGCCGGCGCCACGGATCCTTTCTGGTGATGACCCAGACTTTGTCGAGTGGCGGAAGGCTGCCCATCAACTGGTTGCGGACTTCTGAATCATGTCGCTGTTGGGGTGTCTAACCATGAATGGGTGTCTACGCAGCGATGCTGCGGTCCAAGAAGCATGAAGGGTGGCTGTCGTGGCCGCTATACCTGAAGTTCCACCTAGCACGTTGCCTGCCCAGGGCCTTCCGGAAGCCAGCGTCGGCGCTCGCCGCATGGCGCCCGAGGAGCGAATCGCCTCACTGATGGATGGCCTGCACTCGATCCTGGAGGAGGCAGTCGAGTCACCTTCACATTGGCAGGTCCTGCTGGATGCGTCAGCCAATTTGTGGCGGTACTCCGGTGGCAACGTCGCCGTACTCATGATGCAGATGGCGCAGCGGGGTACGGACGAGCCGACGCTCGTCGCAGGGTACAAGGAATGGGAACGACATGGCCGCACTGTCCTTCGGGGCGAGCGTGCCCTGTGGGTCATTGCACCTCGGACTGCCCGTGTGCAGCAGATGCTGCTGCCCGACGGTACGCGCCAGCGCATTCCTCTGAGTGACAAGCTTCCCGAGGGTGCTGTAGACGAAGGGAAGAAGACCCTCATCACGGGTTGGCGTGGCCAGGCCGTCTTCGATGTTTCGCAGACCCAGGGGGCTCCGCTGCTGGTTCCCAGGCCGAGTGATGCCCCGAACGTCGACGCGCCGCACTTATGGGAGCCGCTGGCTCGTGTTGCCCGCACGCGCGGCTTCTCTATCCAGGTCACCGATGCCCAGTTTGGTCTGACGAGCGGCTTTACGGATTTCGCCCAGCGCCAAGTACAGGTGGGAGGCTGGCTGAATGCGGAGGAGCGCGTGGCCGTGCTGGCGCATGAGCTGGGTCATGTTTTGCTGCACGGGCCCGACGACAAGGTGGGAAAGCTGTATGGAAGCAGTTTGGACCACCGAGGTCTTGCTGAAGTCGAGGCTGAGTCTGTGGCCTACACGATCCTTAAGGCTCATGGCATCGACCGGGGCCCTCAGTCGGCAAGCTACCTGTCCGGCTGGGCTGATGCCGTTATTGAAGCGGAGCATTCAGCCGCTGTGCGCAGCTCTTCTGCGAAGCAACCCGCGTCTCGGGTGGACATAGCGAAGTCAGTCCTGGGCAGGGTCACGGCGGCAAGTAAGGACATCCTCGAAGTCACGAATCCTCCGGGTTTTGGCGGGAAAGTTCCCACTGCTGAAGCCCCGCCCCGGGTGCAAGGCCAGGATTCGTATGGTGTCCTGCATCAGCCGGGCGGGCCTTCTCGGGGGTTGGAGATTTCCGGCCCGTAGGGCGACCGCGAAGTGTTGGACGGGAGAGCCCCGTTCGCGAAAGAGAGGGCAGAAGATATGAGTACCAAGATCCCGGTCAACATCGCCGGAAACCTCGTCGCGGACCCTGAACTCACCTACGGTGAGTCCGGCGTCGCCCATGCGAAGCTACGCGTCGCTGTCAACCAGCGCATCCAAGGCGCAGACGGAAACTGGCACGACGGAGAACCTGTTTTTCACAACGTCTCCGCATTCCGGGCGCTCGCAGAGAATGCATCAAACTCCCTCAAGAAGGGGGACCCGGTCACGGTGTCGGGTGAACTCGAGTTCCGCGCCTTCGAAAAGGATGGCGAGAAGCGGGAAGCCCGCCGGATTGTGGCCGAAACCATCGGCCCTGACCTCCGGTTCGGCACGGCCGCCTATCAGCGCTCCCCGCGCGCGGCAGCCGGACCAGAGGCCGCGGTCGACGCGAGTCTGCAAGCGACGCCTGAAGCGGCTCAACCTGCTTACAGCATCGCGACGAAAGGCCCGGTGGCAGTGCCCCCTTTAGGCGGGCCGGCGCGGGCTGACATGAGTATGTAGCTGACCGCTGCTGGAATCTGATGGCCTGATCCTCTGTGGGACCAGGCCATCACTTTGTGAACGATTCGCCTGAATACGAAGACGTTGACCGTTCGCCCCGAGCTCCCAACGTGCAGCCGTCACTGGGCATCTTTCGGCCGGCGCTCTACGACAGTCGGCGGAATTGTCCAGGTTTGACTTGCACCATCGTCGGCAGAGCAAGTTGGACGGGTGCGGCACCGACAGGTTCGTCGAGCAGGTCGTTGACCGACGTCTGCCCTTTCAGCTCCCCTGAGCTGTCCCTTTCCATGCCCATGACCCTAGGCATGTCCGGGTGGCGTGGTTTTCTTAGACACGCGCGGCGTTACCTGATACTCACAAGAACACCACCGCAAAGTCTGCGAACTACAGCGCACTACTGCCCTTCCATTCTTCGGGCTTTACCCGTCTGATGCTTGAGGAATGAGCCCACCCCATGTGGTACTTGCCGGAAGAGTCCAGCCATTCGATGAGGCCGTACTTATGGGTCCAACCGACGGCTTTGCCGTAAATTCCGCTGACGTAAACGAGCGGCCGCCCATACTTTGGGAAATCTCGGATGGGTGCTGGGTCATCTATTGGCCGGGTTGCTTCGGCGTCCAGGCGCATCATCATTCGCTCGACATCTTCGGGGGAGCCGGACTTGATCATGAAGTAATATTAGAACATATATTCGAATGTTTGAATCGACCCAGCGTCGTGACGGGGGGCGCGCTTAGGGCTGCCGGCCTTCAGCGGGAGCCCAGGCTAAGCAGTCGGCGGCTCGAATGAAGTACGTCTCTGGCCATGGCGTGCCGGGCATTACTTGAGTGAGGTCGGGGGCGATGAGCAGGACGGATCCTGGCCATAGTGGTTCGGGTAGGGCTTCTATCCAGGCATGCTGAACGTGGTTGAAGCGGTTCCACATGATGGTGACCCATGAGCCGGTGGGTTGCACCGCATCGACGCTGAGGAGGGTCACCTCGGTGGTGGTTCCGTTGTTTATTCTGGCATCGTTGAAGGACCGCCATCTGGCCTCGGCGTTAGCTGCCCAAGCCCGTCGTTGTGCCTGTCGCTTCCACCAGAGCCATGAGAGCAGCAGCGCCATGGCGAGCAGCACGCTCGCCACAAGGATCTCGATCACGGCGGGTAGTTCAGAAGCATCAAGGCTGAGCGGAACGAAGGCAAGGAGAATAAGAACAACCGCGCTGGTCAACACCAGTCCGGTTGTCGCGACCCTGGGTTTTACTGCCGGGTTTACGACCATTCGTTTGCCTCTTTCACCAGCTTAAAGCTGCCAGCCGGCACTTGTAAGGACGACTTGCGGTGGCAGGGACAAATCTTCGGAAGCGAAACGCGACTCTGGTGTCGTAGATCTGGATCGGGCGTTTTCGATTGTTTCGTTGAGACGGGCTCGCTGAGCCGCTTGTTCCCACTCGTAGTCTGCTGGTGCCCGGCCTAACGGCAGGGGAGAATCGGGCAGCGCCCACCGATCCCTGTAGACGGCAACGTCCCGAATGAGCTGCCACATTGCGGCGCTGGTGGTGCCTCCGACGGCATCGAGCAAAGCGCGTTTCCATTCAGGATCATCCCTCAGCGCTGTCACGCTCACGGTCTCCGTTCTTCGGGATATTCGTGCCCTGACCTGCTCAATCATCTGCGCCAAGTCGGGACGCGAAATGGTGAGCTTTTCAGCCAGAGGTTCCGGGGCCGCGGTCGTTCTCCCTTTGCTGACCCGGCGTAAGCGCATGCTCAAGACAGCGCAGCGATCATTGGCACTGCTGGTTTCCTGGCAGAACTGGCTCAGTATGCGCTCGGTACCCTGCCGGCTGGTGGCTGTGGCTTTTCGCCATGCCGCGACAGCTGCGCCCCACGACGGAGACTCTTCGAATTCCTGGGAGGCGCCAGGAGTAAGATCGTCCAACTGCTGCCTAAGGTCCAGTCCAGCCGCGATCTGCGCGAGATAGTCATACTCCGCGCAGAGCCGCTCAAGGCTGTCCGACTTCCTGCGCTCCGTGTCACTCACCTCGTGCGCGGTACGCTCAGCGCCTTCCGCAGCGAGTACCTCGCCAAGAATTCCCTGCCACGACAGCTCCTGGGACGGGTCGACGGCAGGATGGTCGGTGTCGTCACCTTCGCTGACGTAGGCAAAGTTGCCGGCGCGGCCACGTGTCATGCTGACGTACAGCAGCTCGCGAGTGAGCCGGCCCTGAATGACTACGGTGTGGCCGGTATCCACCGTGATGCCCTGGGAACGGTGTGCCGTTGTTGCATAGCCAAGCTCGACCGATGACTCGAGGTATCCCCGGGGGAGTAGGACGTTCGCGCCTGTGTCCCGGCGGCGCGCAAGCAAGGAGCCACGACGCTGACTAGTGCCTTCAACGTCGAACAGCGTTCCATTCCGGACGAAGTCACCGTTGCTGTCAACAAGCTTCCGGTCATTCCCGCGGGCGATGATCGTGTCACCAAGACCTGCATGGAGGCCGTCGCTGAGAAGCATCGTTTGTTCAGGGTCCACTTCACCCTGCGCAACTCGGTCCGCCTGGGCGCGCTCGTTCAGCATGCCGACCGTTTCATTGTCGGCCGCAATGAGGATCGACGACTTTCCTGTTCGTGTATCTGCGTGCCATGCGAGGTAGGCCTGGTCAGCCATAGTCAGGTAGCTGCCGTGCCGGATCCGCCCATGGTGTGCATAGTCGTCGATGGCTGAGTAGTCACCCTTCCGGAGCTTGAGGGAGGATGCACGTTCCCACTCTTCATGGAATCTCCAAATGGTGCTGAGGCGTGTTGCCTTACCTTGCCGGTCCAGCCAACCAAGAACGCCGCCGGCGTCGATCGCATCCAGCTGTCCCGGGTCACCCACCAGCAGGATCTTCGCGCCTGCGTCCTGTGCCTGCTGTACGAGAGCCGCCAGTTGGAAGGTCGAAACCATCGAAGCCTCATCGATAATCACTAGCTGATTCGAATGGAAACACCATCGTTGCTGCGTGGCAGCAAGCCGTGCAGCCTCCTGCGCTAATGCGATGCTCCGGCGCTCGCCGAAAGGAGTCCTGGTCAGTTGCGTCTGGACACTGAAGAAGCGCCCGGCCCTCGAACTAGCCCCCTGGCCGGCCGACTCGTGCAGCCACTTGCTGACGTTCTCCGTGGCCATGGCGAGTTCGCGACCCAGAACCTCCGCGCTGGCCGCAGCCGGGGCCAGCCCGACAACGCTGCCGGCGCCGTACTCCGCTTCCCACACGGCCTTCACCGCGCCCAACGTTGTCGTCTTTCCCGTGCCCGCTGGCCCCACGATGGCGTCGAGCCGGTTGCCGCTCAGGACCACCTCGGCAACCGCGGCACGCTGGTCGGAGTGAAGCACTCGGCTCTCCGGCTCTTGGACTTGGTCAAGGAGGCCCATGATGACGTCGGCGCGGACTGTCGGGCCGCCGTCGTCGTTTCTTGCTGCCATGACCGCGTCCTCACAGGCGAGCGTGGACGTATCGGTGTAGAGGCGCGATCCGTGGAAGTCGAAGACGCTTCGTGGTCCGAGCCTCAGGTCTGCCTCGGTGTGGGCAGGGACCGTGTAGCGGTAAGCATTCAGCGGCACGGACTGCTGCTCGGCTGCGGTGGCGATGGCGTCCATGAGCGTGTTCCGGTCCGCCGCCGTACAGCACCGCACCTGAGCGCAGACGCGTTCGGCTTCCGCAAGGAGATTCCAGCGATTCCAAGTGGAGCGTTTGTGGGCCACCCGCTGACGTGTCAGGGCTGCGACGGCGTAGATCCAGTCAGAGGTGAAGTCAGTGAGGCCAAACGGGGCAATTCTATAGCGGTTGATCGTTGCCGCGATGACGTCGTCCTGTGGGAATCCTTTGGCGGTGGCGCGTGCCTTCCATTCTCCGGATAGCTCATGCAGGGGAGTGGGGAGCTCGGCCTTGGGGACACGCGTGGCCAGGGTCGCTTGCTGCCGCAGCTTGATGACCGTTGCTGAGGTTGGCGGATGGCCGTGTTCCTTTGTCCACTCCGCGACGAGGCGGTCTGTTTCCACGTTGATCAGCCGGGACCGGTTGGAGAACTCGCGGATGAGGTCCTCATCGATCCCGGTGAGCTGCTGGCTGGGGTTGTGGGTGTTGATGACTGGAACGCGGATGTCGGTGGCGGTTCCAAGTTCACGGTGAAGGGCGTCAAACAAGAGGCCGTTGTAGTGCTCGCTGGCGGCGACGGCAGCCTTGTATAGGGTGCGGGAGTCTAGGGTCACCCAGGCTCCGTCGGTGTTGCGCTGGATGCGGTTGGCGATGACAAGGTGGGTGTGAAGTTGCGGGTCGCCGGTGCGTGATTCCCAGTGGTCGAAGGCGGCGGCGATGGCGCCCCTGGTGCCGACGTGTGCGACGCCGTTTCGGCCGGCGCGCGTGTGGATGACTTGCTCTTCCAACCATGCGAGCGTCGCTTTGACTGCCTCGTGGTGGGTGCGGAGAATTTGGTCTTGCAGGCTTCGAGGGCTGAGAGCCCAAAGGACCGAGACGGACTTTGGCACGCTGAAGGTCAGGTCGAAGCCTACGACGGCGTGCCTGACGGTGGGTGGGCCTGTTTTGTTTTCGACGGCGGTAGGTTGGCTGTGCGGTCGGCCCAGTAGGGCGTTGGTATCGGGATGTACGGCTGCATCGAAGACGGCCTTTGCATCCGTTTCTGTGACGACATCGCCGGCAGCTCTGTTGATGCCTGGCAGTCCGCTGCCGATCCAGCGCCCCTCGGGGGTCCCGGCTTTCATGTAGTAGGTGGTGGCGTCCGTGGGAGTGGTGATGAGATCGTCCATCATCGTGGTCTTGAACAGGTAGCGGAGGCCTGACTGCGCGGATAGCCGAGCGATGGACATGGTCATGGCTGCGCCGCTCTTGCTTGGCGCTTGGATGGATGCCATCCGCGGCGGTCGAGAATGTTCAGCGTCCTGGCGTCGAGAGCGACGCCTTTTGCGTTCGAAAGCGAGACAAGCCAAGCTGCGAGATGCGCGAGGTCCTGCACGTTAGTTCTTTGAGCGCGCTTCATCCGGACTACCTCTGCCTGCAGGACGTTATTGCTCTGGCGCAGCTCTGAGTTCTCAGCCTCGAGCAGATCCACCTCGCAGGATTGCGAACGGAGCTTGGACTGGAGAATCTCGACACGACGCTGGCAGATCCTGGTTCTAGTTGCCAGCTTGCGCTTCAAAGCCTTCAGCTCGTCCTTGAGAACTACGGCTCCTGCGTCATTCCTTACCGGTACGGCGGGACGGCGGGCAGCGCGACGCATCCGGTCCCGCTTCCTGTTGCCGCAGCGGATCGAACAGAAGCGTTGACCCTTGCGGGAAGGTTCGAATCCTATCGTGCACTCTTCGCAATTCTTGATCACGAACGTTCATAGGATCGGGAACCGGTTTCGACATGACGAGACGTGAGCTATCCTCACGCTGATGACTTTGGATGCCAGAGGTGTGAAGGACGAGATGCGGCCTGACGCCTGCTGTGACGCTTCGAAGCTTTGACTCGGGAACTTGAAAACCTGGGGAAACCTGGGGAAGGCGTGATGCATGTACCGAGGGCCAGATGCGTCGGGGTGAGGCGTTGCACGCCTCACCGCGTGAATCTGCTGCATCGTTCGATACAAGATTCACGTTTTGACTGCCTGAGGCTGTCCCAGCTCATGCGACAGGACGGCGAAGCGGGACCAGGAAACGGTCCGAAATCATAGTCTCTACCACGGCTGTTACCAGCACTTGCTCCGCCGATAAGCTTTGACCAGCTCCGGCTGCAGGTTGGCTTGCAGGACATTCTTCGAATACTCGCGGCCACGAGCCGCGTGCAGCCCACTCGCGGACGAGGGCAGGGCTCAGCCTGCTGCCCTCGTCGTCGAGGCCGCAATAGGGAAGGCGCCACGGCGGCACTTGCGTAGGTGCCGCCGCCGCGCCTTCCTAAGGATGAGCAGTTACCTAAACTGGTGCTTCCACCTGGGTCCGGTCGGTTTGGGGTGCGCTGAAGGGTTCGCCATCGGCAGCAGCAGCGTTCTCTTTGGCAGCGGGTGCCCAGATATCGCCGAGGGTGTAACCGTTCGGGAAGGGATCCTCGGGATCAAGGACCCAGTTGCTGAATCCGGTGATCCAGGCCTGGCCGCTAATTTTCGGAACCACGCCAATGCGACCCGCAATTTCGACTTCTTCGACCAGTTCCCCGGTGTAGACGGTGCCCAGGACGCCTTCGTGCCGGAACGGCTGGTTGAGGGGAAGCTCGCCCTTGGCGTGCAGGGAGGCCATTTTTGCGCAGGTGCCTGTTCCGCAGGGGCAGCGGTCCACGCCGCCGGTCCATGTTGCCGGGTTGTTGAAGTCCACCGGTCCGCTGGCCACGGTGACGGCGTTCCTGCGGTCGGCGTTCGGGTTGTCCGTCACGCCCGAGAGCTGGGAGATGGTAATCCCGATGCCGGGGTAGTCCGGGTGCTCTACGGGCAGTTGGTCCTGCGCGGCGCGAAGGATCAGGGAGGAGATGCGGGTGATGTCGCGGCCGCGGTCCGGGACCAGTTCCAGGGACGGGAACTGTGCTGCGTCGGCGATGACGTAGAACATGCCGCCCCAGGCTACGTCGACCGTCACTTTGCCCAGTTCCGGCACGTCGATCTCAGCGTCCAGGTAGACCGCGAAGGAGGGCACGTTCTGGAAGGTCACTTCCTTCACCTTGCCGTTTTCGCACCGCGCCTTGATATCGATGAGGCCGGCGGGGGCCTCGAGCTTGAACTCAGTGTACGGTTCCTGCATGGGGATCATGCCGGTTTCCAACAGGACGGTGGCCACGGCGATGGTATTCCCGCCGCTCATAACCGGGTATTCCACCTGTTCCATGATGATGAAGCCGGCAGCCGCCTCGGGGTGCTTGGGCGGAACGATCAGGTTGCAGCACAGCGGGGGATAGCCGCGCGGCTCACGGAGCATGAGCATCCGGATCTGGTCATCGTTCTGCTCGAGCCACTTCATCTGCTCATAGACGGTGTTGCCGGGGATGTGCGGTACTCCGCCCGTGATCACGCGCATTGGTTCCCCGGAGTGGGTCTCCACGGCCTGGATCATCCGTTTAAAGGACATTTTGAAAACCTTCCTGTCTGTGTCGTGGCCATGCGCTGCGTCATGAGGCCGCGCCGGTATGTGTTTGTAGGTCTGTTGTCAGGAGGCGGCTGCGGCTTCGCGCAGGCGGCGGAGAACGGCCGGGTCCACCTTGACGTGGTCTGGAAGTTCGGTGAGTTCCAGTGCGGGGAGCCGCACCTGGTGTTCGTCCTGCAAGGTTCCGAACTGTTTGGCGAGGCGTTCGATTGAACCGGTGAAGTTGCCTGGATCGATGCCCAGCACGAACACTCCGATATCCGGGGATTCAGTTCCGCTGTCGAAGGGGGCAGCGTCCACGGAGAAGGATGCTCCGGATAGGGTTGCCAATATTTCGATGAGCAGGGCAACGTTGCCGCCGCGGTGGCTGCCGAAGGGCAACAACGTTCCCTGGACGGCTTCATTGGGGTCCGTTGTTGGCTTGCCTTCGTTGTTAAGTGCCCAGCCTTCCGGGATCGGGTCACCGGCCTCGGCTGCGCGCCGGATGTTGACGAAGGCCGTGGAAGACGAAGCCTGGTCAATGACAAGAGGCAAGTTGCCGGGGCGGGGGATTCCATAAGCCAGAGGGTTTGTTCCCAGAACGCGCTTAGGGGATCCACCAATGGACATCAGGGCTGGGCTGTTCGCGGAGGCAACAGCGACGAAGCCCCGTTGCGCCAGCCGGCGTGGATAGTATCCGAGCTCTCCGCATGTGTAGGACCGGCGGATCCAGAGCGCCGCTACACCGGCCTGGCTGATCGCGTCCGTAAATTCCTGGAAAGCAGCTTCGTAGGCTGCCTGGGCGAGTCCGTTGCCGGCGTCGACATCGATGACGGCAGGTGCCGGGCGACCGACACGCGGCTGGGCATCGGCTGCGATGCGGCCCTTCCGGTAGCCGTCGAGGTAGTCGAAAAGATGGGCCACGCCTACCGCGCGGTTGCCCACTTGTTCCGCCTCGACGGTTGCTTCGGCCAGGATCCTGGCGTTCTCCTGTCCCGCACCTGATGTCAGCAGCGCCCGGTCGCACAGGGCAAGGAGTTCTTCACGTTCTATGGTGCTCATTGGTCTTACGTTCCTCTCATGGGAGCTCCCCGTCTAGGGTGCCGCTCCGGTCCGGGCGCCTCCCGACCACATTCACAGGTGCATTGAAAGCCGGCATTGGTGGAAGATGTGGTCACCCTCACAAGCACTGTAATTTGTGATCACATTAGAGGTCAAGAAATTTCTTCCGGATAAGTCTTCATTGCGGCCGCGGACAGGATCCAGATGACTCCGATCGACGCCACCGCCACCGCGCCTCCTAGTCCAGTGACCGACGCGGCGAGGCCAGCGCCTGCCGCGGAGGCGCTCGTCCTGAGTCCGGCTCCTACGGTGAAGATCTGGGATCGGAGGTGAGGCTGGCTGAGGCGGCTGCGCAACGTCAGCATTGCCGCGGCGCTGGCTGCCGTGCAAGCACCGGAAGCGCCGATGGCAAGGACAGTCCAGGCTATGCCGAAGTTGAGTGCGGCAGTCACAGTGAACAGGCCGGTGATGAAAAACCCGACCATCATGACCCTATGTGGTGACCGCCGGCTTGGCCGGATGGTCTCGATTAGTGCGCCGAGCAGGCTGCCGATGGCAAATGCGGTCACGATGAAAGCCCCCTCGCCTGCCGTGCCTGTCCTTTCGATCGAAAGGGCGACAGCGGCAATCGCCAGACCGCCCTGGCCGAGTTGGGTGAGAGTGGATGAAACAGTAACGACAGCCAGCGGGCGGTGGCGGAAGATCCAGTGCAGTCCGGCCTTGACCGCGTGCCAAGCCGGCACTTCGGTTGCCGGATGCGGCTTGAGGCCAATCCCGCCGACGATAAGCGCCCCAGCTACTGCCGCGGTGGACAAGACTCCCACTGCCGCCGCCGCCGGAAGAAAGGTTGCCATCACTGCGACGAGAGCCGGCCCCGCGACCGCGGAAAAATTGTACGAGAGGGAATCATAGGCAAAGGCCCTGCGCACGTCCGGAATGGATCCGGATACGAAACTGGACAGGCCGCCCATGTAAAAGGGGGACACGGCTCCAGCAAGCGCCAGTGATACCAGGATCAGCGGCAGCGGAACCTGCCCCAAAAATGCTGTGACCGCAAGTGCTGCTGCGGTCATCAGGCCGGCTGCGGCAACCAGAATCCCGGGACGCCGCGCCCTGTCCAGCGCAGCACCCGCTGCCGGAGCGGACAAGACGCTTGGTCCCAGTGAGGCGGCCACCAGGGCTCCACCAATGCCCACATTGTCGAGTTGCTGGACGGCAAGAATAGGAAGGGCCACCGCCGAACCGGCTGACGCCGTCCTGGGCAAAATCGAGGCGGCGAGATATCCCATTGCGCTCATACCGTTGCAATACCGCCTTTCAGTGGGGTAGGGCCGCACCCGAAAAAGGCGCGCCCCAGGGGCAGACGCGGACTCTCAGTGGTGGGATGCTAGGGATAATTTACATGAGCGTTACACCCGAACATTGACCATGCTGTGATCACAGATTACATTTGAAGGTGATCGGAGCCACATGAGAGAAGCTGCAAGCTGAAGGCCCGCGAAACTTCGCAAGCCCGGACCCCTCCGGGCGAACCTCCCTCAAGGATGAAGGGGGCCCATGACACCATCCCAAAGCACAAGGAGCCACCGGTGCCTTCCCTGACAAATGCAAGACCTGCAACAGACGACGCCCCAACCGCGGCCTTTAAACGCCGTTTCCTGACCAAGCTGACCGCCGTTCTGGTGGGGGGTATGTTCCTCGACGGCTACATTCTCGGAATCATCGGCACGGTGATCGGCGTCATCACCATCGAGCTGAGCTTCACCCCATTGTGGGAGGGCTTGATTGTGGCGTCTTCGCTGCTGGGCATCCTGGTCGGGTCGCCGGTTGGCGGGTGGCTCGGCGATAAATTCGGGCGCAAGCCGCTGTTCATGATCGACATGGGGATTTTCGTCCTCGCTTCGGTCCTTCAGTTCTTCGTCCAGGAACCGTGGCAACTGTTCCTGGTCCGCTTGCTGATGGGCGTTGCGGTTGGTGTCGAGTATTCCGTGGGTTGGCCGCTGATGTCTGAATTTTCTCCGGCACGGCTCCGCGGGCGGCTGATGGGGTTGACCCTGATCGCCTTCTATGTCGGCTTCATGTTTGCTTTCATCGTTGGGTATCTGCTCACCACAACCACTTCGATGGACTGGCGGATTATCCTCGGCTCCAGCACCATTCCGGCGGTCATCCTTTTCTTCGCCCGCTTTGGCCTGCCGGAATCTCCACGGTGGCTGTGGAGCAAGGGCCGCCGTGACGAAGCCCGGGCCGTGGCACACAAGTACATGGAGAACGGGGGCGACCTGGACGACGTGGAGCATGAGCACGACCGGCCTCAGGGCAGGTTCAGCATGCTGTTCTCCCGCCAGTATTGGCGTGCCACCCTGTTCTGCTCCATGTTCTGGCTCTGTGCAGTGACCCCCTATTTCGCCATCGCTACGTTTGCTGAAAGTGTCCTGGAAGGCTATGGGCTTAGCCAGGGGCTGGCCGGCGGCGTGGGGCTGTCGGCTGTGGCCACCGCCGGGGTTGTCCTTACTGTGGTCCTGATCGACCGGCTGGGACGCCGTGCTCTGACCGTCCCGCCGCAGTGGCTGTGTTTCGTGCTTCTGCTGGTCATCGGCTTGTGGGCCGGCGCACCGGGGTGGGTGGTATTGGCCTGCTTCCTTGCGTTCTCCTTCTTCAACGCCGGGTACAACACGCTCACCGGCGTCTACCCGGGTGAAGTCTTCCCCACCGAAATCCGCGGCATTGGAACCGGTTTTGCCACCGCCGTCAGCCGTGTGGGAGCCGGTGCCGGCACCTTTTTGTTGCCTTGGTCGATGGAGGCTTACGGTGCGCAGGTCACCATGCTGATGGCCGCCGGCCTCACCCTCGTCGGTGCCGCCCTCTCGCAGTGGCTGGCGCCAGAGACCAAGGGCAAGAGCCTGACGGAAACGGCGGCAGGATACTCGCACTGACGGTCCAGTTGAAGCGAAGGAACGGGCGCCGCAGCTGCGGCGCCCGTTCCTTTGGCTTAAACCGGTTGTTCAAGGGGCTGTGGCGTTTATTGGGCCTCGAGCCGCTTCTCCAGTCGCCTGCGTGCACTTGCTAGGGACTGCTTGGTAAGTTTGGCCGCGGTTTTCGCGTCGCGGGCCCGTGCCGCCGCCAGGATGGCTGGCTGGGGTGTCCAGAGACTGGCATCCTGGTGCTCAATGGCTTCGGTGGCACCGATAACCTTGTAGGGGCGGCACTGCAGCCACAACTGTTCAATGTTTTCCACGAGAACAGGATTCCCGCTGGCAGAGTAAAGGGTCCGAAGCAGGTCCTCGTCGTCATCCAGCGCATCCCACACCCTGCCGTCCGCAACGGCTTTCTGCATCCGGACGCAGGCAGCATCCATACGTGCGACGTCAGCGACCGTGACATTGACAGCTCCCCGGGCTGCTGCTTCGATCTCGAGGATAGCGCGGACCTCATAGATATGGATCAGTTCGCCCACGGTAAACTCCCGGACCACCGCGCCCCGGTGGGCGGCCAGGCGGGTGGCGAGGCCTGTCTCTTCGAGCCGTCGGATGGCCTCTCGCACCGGCATCACACTTGTGCCAACCATCGCTGCGACGTCCCGTACCCGCAGCGGGGACCCGCCGGCCAGTTCGCCCGTCAGGATCGCGGTGCGGAGTGCTTCGTAGACCTGGTCTGCGACGAGCGTGGGAGTGATGGAGAAAGCCGAAGCGGCTGCCGGGGCCGTCTCCAGCGTGGTCTTTAGCGTTTCCGGTTGTTGAGCAGCTTCAACTTTTTTTCCTGGCATGGAAACGATCCTATGGGTTGCGCACTCGGTTTGCCCTAATGCGCCGGGGCAGGATTTCGGGTGCAGGCAATTCCCGGATACGCAAGAGGAGTTGTCCCGGCTCCGTCATTGACGATCCGGGGCAACTCCTACTTGCTGCGCAACTATTGGCTAAGCCGGTACTGCCACCTGCCCAAGCTCTGCAGCGGCCCGGCAGGTGTGTTCAATGAATCCATCCCTGGCATCTTCTGGTGCCCGTTCGAGGGGGACCATGGTCGTGACCACGCCGGCCAGGTTCTTGTCTGCGGTTAAGACGGGGGCGCTGACGCCCCAGATTCCCGGTGCCAGGGCGCCGGAACTGGTGGCATAGCCGCGTTCCCTGATGGCTGCAAGGTCGGCGCGGATGGCGGCCTCTTCTTCCCGGAGAAGGAAATGGCTCGCGAGGATCGCCTCTGCCTCCTCTTGCGGAAGGGAGGCGAGGATGGCACGCGCGCTGGCGCCGTGCAGGAGTGGGCGCGACCGTCCGGCGGCGTAGCTGCAGCTGAGAATGTGCTCGCTTTCAACCGATTCCACGCAGAGGGCTTCATCGCCACTCTGCACCAGGAATGCGGCGAGCTCCCCGGTTTCCCTGGAAAGTTGTTCCAGCCGCTGGGCCACTGCACCTTGGGCGAGGGCTTCCTTGCGGTAGTTGTCAGCCAGCCGGACTACCTCCGGTCCCGCTGAGTAGCGTCCCATGATCTGGCTTTCGACAAGGAACCCGGACTGCAGCAGGGTCTGCAGATGCCGATGGACCGTTGATGCCGGCAGCCGGAGAAGGCCGCAGATTTGGGAGCTGCTGAGGCTACGGTGGCGGGCGAACAGGAGCAGGATCGACATCGCGGTCCCTCGTTCGTCCCGCTTCTTTTGCGGTTTTGCTGCTGTTGCAGGCCCGGATGCCGTCCGGGACAAATTTCGCTTCTTCATCGGAAAACTTCCATCGTGTCAGGCCGGGGAGGGCAACAGCCGCCGCCTGGGAGGTCCAGGCGGCGGCTGTTGGGTGCCGTTCGGTACGTTGCGAGGAGTCCGACGGCGGTTGGAAGGCCAAGTGCGCGGGTGCGCACCCGGCCGGTCAATGAAAACCGGGTTACCGGCGTCTTATTACTGCGCCATGTAGGGCTGACGCCATTCGGTGGAGGGGGAGAAGTTCTCGTGGATGAACCGGCCGCTCAACCACCGCTGCAGGGCCAGACGGGAGCCCGTCTTGTCGTTGGTGCCCGAGGCCCGGCCGCCGCCGAAGGAGACCTGCCCCATGAGGGCGCCGGTGGGCTTGTCGTTGATGTAGGTCATGCCCGAGGAGTTGCGCAGCTTATCCAATGCGTGCGAGACGGCGCGTCGGTCGTTGGCAAAGATCGACTGGGTAAGCGCGTACTTGCTCGTCTGGTCAACCAGGTCAAGCACGGTATCCCATTCGCTGTCCTCGTAGACGTAGACGGTCAGGATGGGACCGAAAAATTCCTCGCTCATGGTGAAGGCGTGGGGATCGGTCGTCTCGAAGATCGTGGGCTCGACGAACCAGCCCTCTTCACCATGGACGTTACCGCCGGCCAGGAGGGTATGGCTGGGGAGGGCCTTGGCCTGCCCGATGGCCTCTTCGAGCTTGCGGAAAGAGACTTCATCGATGACGGCGCCGGTGAAGGTCTCGTGCTCGGCGGGATCGCCCAGGCGGAGCGATTTGGTGGTTTCGACCAGTTCGTCCTTGATCTGTGTCCAGATGCTGCGCGGGATGTAGGAGCGTGAGGACGCAGAGCACTTCTGACCGGCGTATTCGAAGGAACTCCGGATCAGGGCGGCGCGCAGGGCATCCGGATCGGCGGACGGGTGGGCCACCACAGCGTTCTTGCCGCCGGTTTCGCCGACCAGGCGGGGGAAGGAGCGGTAGTTCTCGATGTTATCCCCGGCCTTCTTCCAGAGGCTGCGGAAGACCTCGGTGGAGCCGGTGAAGTTCAGGCCTGCGAAGTCCGGATGGCTCATCGCCTGGTCCGAAATGGCGCGGCCCGAGCCGTGCACCAGGTTGATAACACCTGGCGGAAGCCCGGCTTCCTCGAACATCCGCATCAGAACGTCGTTGCTCAGTGCCGACTTTTCGGAGCACTTCCACACCACTGTGTTGCCCATCAGGGCCGGGGTGGTGGGCAGGTTGCTGCCGATGGCGGTGAAGTTGAAGGGTGTGATGGCCAGGACGAAGCCTTCGAGCCCGCGCTGGTCCAGCGAGTTGCCTTCACCCTGCAGGGAGGCAGGCTGGTCGGCATAGATCTGCTGGGCCAGGTGAGCGTTGTAGCGGAAGAAATCAGCTACCTCGCTGGCGGCGTCGATCTCGGCCTGATGGAAGGTCTTGGACTGGCCAAGGATGGTGGTTGCAACCAGTTCATCACGGTACTTTCCAGCGGCGAGCTCGCCCGCGCGCAGGAAGATGGCAGCCCGTTCCCACCAAGGTGTCCGGGACCAGTCGTGCTGAGCAGCCAGGGCGGCGTCGATCGCTGACTGCACAACTGCTTCATCGGCGGTGGGGATGCGGGCCAGCACCTGGGCGTGGCGGTGGGGGGCGGTGACGTCGCGCAGTTCGCCGGTCATTGACCGTACGCCGTTGATGACGTGCGGAAGGTCGCGCACCGTGGCGGTGACTTCGGCGATCTTTTTCTTGACGGAGGCTGCTTCCGGGGAGCCGGGGCGGAACTCGCGGGACGGTTCGTTGAAGGGCGTGGGGACCCTGAAGTTGCCAGTGAGGCTGACGGTCTGGGGTGACATTGTCCTGTTGTCTCCTGTTGTTTGTTGCCGGGCCCGAGGCCCGCCGGGGGTGGTTATTGGGTTTCCAGCCGAAGTTCCAGCCTGCGCAGGGCGCTGGCCAGTGAGTCTGCGGTGATGGTGGTTGCGGCGGCGGTGTCGCCGTCTGTAAGGGCCTGGACCAGTGCGGGCTGCGGGGTCCAGAGAGTGTTGTCATTCTTTGCCAGTGCCTCCGTCGCACCGATGACCTTGTAGGGCCGGCACTGGAGCCATAGCTGTTCAATGGTGCTGATCAGGACGGGGTTTCCCGAAGCCCGGTATAGGGTTCCGATAACTTCCTCGTCCAGGTCAAGGGCGTCGACGATTCGTCCGTCCGCCACCGCCTCCTGCATTTTGCTGCAGGCGGTCGCCATGTCCTGGAGGTCCCGTGCGGTGATTTTGGGGGCTCCCTGGGTGGCAGCCTGGACCTCAAGAATCGTCCTGACGTCGTAGATGTGGATTAGTTCCGTCACCGTGAAGGTCCGGACCATTGCACCCTTGTGGGGGATGCGGGTTGCCAGGCCGGCTTCCTCCAGCCGGCGGATGGCCTCGCGGACCGGCATGACGCTCGTGCCTACCATGGCGGCCAGTCCCCGGACGCGCAGTGGTGATCCCGATTGCAGGGAGCCGGTCAGAATCGCTTTTTCCAGGACCTCGTAGACCTGGTCGGCCACGAGAGTTGGCGTCACGGGGCTGGCGACCTGTTGGCTCATGCTGTATGCCTTTCGGGAAACTGCAATGGTTGGTGATATTTGATCACACTTTGGGCTAACCCGGAAGCTGACTCATCCGCCAATGAGGGAGCGGAGGAAGAGCAGGAGGTTTGCCGGCTTCTCCGCCATGCGCCGCATGAGGTAGGGATACCACTGCGTTCCGTAGGGAAGGTAAACACGGACGCGGTAACCGTCGCGCACCAGTTCATCCTGAAGCTTCCTGCGGACGCCGTAAAGCATCTGGAACTCAAAATCCCGCTTTCCCAGCCCAAGCTGCGCCGCGGTTTCCTTGATGACATCGATGCAAGTGTCATCGTGGGTTCCAAACGCCGGGTCCGGCAGGTGCTGCAGCGCCCAGCGCGACAGGTACTTGTACTGCTCCGTCACCTCGCCGACATCCGTGAGGGCCGCCGAGGAGGATTCGTCGAAGGCACCCTTGACCAGCCGGATACGGGGCTTGATGTCCGTAAAGGACAGCAGGTCTCCGGGGGTCTGGCGCATGTTCGCCTGGATAGCGACGCGGGTTTGGGGGTGGTCCGGCAGGATGCTCTTGAAGATGGCCAGGGTCTCCCTGCCCACGGAGCTGTGTTCCATGTCCACCTCCACCGTTGCCCCGTGCTTATCGGCGGCATCGAGGAGGGTTTTCAGGTTATTGGCACACTCCTGGGGGTCAATCATGATTCCGAGCTGGGACAGCTTGACCGACACGGTGGAGCCGGGAGCATGTTCCTGAATCTTTTCGATGGCCCCCTGGTACTCCTGGGTGGCGGCCTTCGACTGAGCCAGGTGGTGGACGGATTCGCCCAGCAGGTCAAGGCTCACATCGATGCCGGCCGCATTGAGAGCCTTGGTGGCGGTCCAGGCTTCATCGAGCCCGCGGCCTGCTACATACCGGTCCACGATGGGGCGGGTCAGCCGGTTGCGCGTGGCAATGGCTTCAAGCTTCTTGTTCTCTGCAACATGCAGGAGCAGTCTGTTCGGCATTGTGTACTTCCTAAAAGTCGCCGCGGGCTAACCGCGGTTCCCGGCCGTCCCCTGGATTAGGTCCGGCGATCTTTTTACCCAACCCCCTTGCGAGTGTTGTGTACACCACACTATATTGTGATCACAAATCACACAAGCGGAGAGGAAGAAATTTCTTCCTTCCATCGAAAGGATCGCCCCATGAGCACGATGACCACGACCATCGCCCCTGCCGACGAGGATGATGTGTGCGCCGACGGCTGCTTCTACTGCACCGGGCCTGAGACGGACTAGCCGTTCGGCTGGATTCTGCGCGGTCGGAATGAATTTACGACCGTGTTACACCAACCCATTGACCTGATATGTGATCACACATTACAGTGGCCTTGTGACGTCAGCCACAAACGCTCCGGCTCCTCCAAGGGCCGATGCAACGTTCTGAGGGAGTATCCCTCAGCTTGTTCAGGCGCCGGGCTTCAGCCCGGCCCTTGCAGATCATCCACCCTTGCGCGGACCCATTTCAGGTTTTATGAGTCCGCTACCTGAAGGAAAACGAAAATGGGCCTAAGTTTTGGCACGAAAGCTCCCGCGACCGCCCTTTCGGGTGAGGTCGTAGTATCTGGGCTTGGTAAGAGTTACGGCGCGAGCCGTGTGTTGTCGGACGTGAATCTGGCGATGAACGAAGGCGAGGTCGTCTCGATCATCGGCCCGTCGGGGGCGGGCAAGAGCACGTTCCTTCGATGCCTCAACTACCTTGAGACCCCCACAGAGGGCACCATCGAAATCGGTGGGGCCCGCGTTGTGGCCGGCGGCAAGCTCCCGGACAAGGCCAGCCTTGACCACCTGCGGCGCGTCACCGGCATGGTCTTCCAGAGCTTCAACCTTTTCCCGCACCTGACCGTGATGGAGAACATCACGTTGCCGCAGCGCAAAGTCCTGGGTGCGAGCAAGGAGCAGGCGCAGGAAGTTGCTGAAAAGTTGTTGAAGCGGGTCGGGCTGCCTGACAAGGCAAAGGCCTATCCCGCCCGCCTCTCGGGAGGGCAGCAGCAGCGCATCGCCATCGCCCGTGCGCTGGCTCTTTCGCCGAAAGTCATGCTCTTCGACGAACCCACGTCTGCTTTGGATCCCGAGATTGGTCTGGAGGTCCTCGCGGTCATGCGCGATCTCGCCGACGAGGGCATGACCATGCTCGTGGTCACCCACGAAATGCACTTCGCACGGGACGTTTCGGACCGCATCATGGTGATGGGCAACGGCGGCGTCCTGGAAATCGGCCCGAGCGAACAGGTCATGTCGGACCCCCAGAACGAACGCACCCGCCAGTTCCTCAAAGCAGTCCTGGACAGGTGAGCATCCGATGATTGCAGAACTCCTGCCCGCTATAGCCCGGGGCGTCGGCCTCACGCTCTACGTCACCGGCGCCTCTCTCCTCTTCGGAGGCATCATCGGCCTGGTGCTCGTCGGGGCTGCCCGCTCGCCCTTCGCGATCGTCCGCGGCGCCGCCACCTTGTACATCAACGTGATTCGGGTCATTCCGCCCATCACGTGGCTGTTCCTGATCTACTTCGGCCTGCCCCAGTACTCGCTTCGCCTGACCACGATCCAGGCCGCGATCATCGGGTTCTCCATCATCGCCTCGGCATTCATGGCCGAAATCTACCGCTCCGGGCTGCTCAGCATCCCCGAGGGCCAGCGCGAAGCCGCCCACGCCCTCGGCCTGAGCACGTTCACCACCGTCGGGCACATCATCACCCCGCAGGCCTTCCGGGTCGCCTTGCCTGCGATCGCCACGTACGGCATCGGCCTGCTGAAGGACTCTGCTCTGGCCTCCACCATCGGCGTCCGTGAGATCACCTACTACGCCCAGCAGGCTGCGAAGCAAACGCACGAGGGCCTGCTCTCGTTCGTGGTTGCCGGTGCCCTGTACATCGTGATCAGCCTCATCGTCGCCGTCGTCGCCAGACGGATCGACCTGACGCTGCGCAAAAAGATCGGAGTGGCGTGATGGATGTATTCACCCAATGGCTCGGATGGATGCCAAACCTGGTCCCGGGCCTGATGATCAGCCTCCAGCTCACAGGACTGGCACTGTTCTTCGGCTTCCCGCTCGGCCTGCTGTTCGCCGTGATGGCAGCCTCGAAACTCGTCCCCCTGCAGTGGATCTCATTCTTCTTCGTTGAGATCGGCCGCGGCCTGCCGGCACTGGTGCTGCTCTACCTGCTGTATTTCAGCCTCCCCGACGCCGGGATCACCCTGACATCGATGACCACTGCGATCATTGCCCTGTCCTGGAACACCGGAGCCTACGCCTCCGAATACTTCCGCGCCGGGATCGCCGCCGTCCCCCTGGGCCAGAAAGAAGCAGCCCTGACCTCCGGGCTTCGCGGCTGGACGGGGTTCCGGCTCATCATCCTGCCCCAGGCCCTTCGGATCTCCACCCCGCCCCTGGCAGGCCTCGCCGTCCTCGTCTTCCAGGGCAGCGCACTGGCATTCGTGATCGCCGTCCCCGAACTGATGTCCAAAGCCTTCGAGATCGGCTCCATCACCTTCGAATACCTCAGCGTCTACACCCTCACCGCAGTGATCTACGGAACCCTCACTCTCATCTTCCTCGGCGCCGTTCGTGTGCTTGAACAGCGCCTCGGCCGCCACCTGCAACGCAACTGAACCTACGCTTCACTCCACCCACCCGGGCTGCCCGTCCCACTAACTCTGTGGCGGCCGGCCCTACCATCACAGCAAAGGAATAATCATGACCAGGAATTCCCGCATCCTGATGCGCACGCTTTCAGCCGGCACCGCCGCCGGCCTGCTTGCCATCTCCCTTACCGCCTGCGGCGGCACCGACAACGCCGGCACCGCCGCCGACTGTACCCCGGCACACGAGGGCCTCCAGACCGTCACCGAGGGTGAGCTCACAGTGGCCAGCTACGACTACTACCCCGCCACGAAAGTGGAGGGCGATAACGTCACCGGCCTGGAGGGCGACCTGATCAACGAGATCGCCAAGATGGAATGCCTCAAGCTCACGGTCAGCACCTCCGGCGGCGCCGGAGCTGTCATCCCGAACGTACAGTCCAAGCGCGTCGACATCGGATCGGGCAGCTGGCTGCGCACCAAGGAACGGTCAAAGATCGTCTACATGAGCACGCCGCTGTGGAACGATCCCCAGGCAATCATCTCCACCAAGGGCATCAAGAGCGACGAGCTGGAAGGCAAAGTGGTCGGTTCGGTGGCCGGCAACCTTTACAACAACAGCCTGCAGAAGTGGCTGGGCGACAACTTCAAGATATACCAGGACGACGAGTCCATCTACGGCGACCTTAAGGCAGGGCGCATCGATGCCATTGTTGCCTCAGCCGCGTCCGCCAAGGGCCGGTTCGAGGATGCCCCCATTGAAGGCGCCCAGGTAATTGACGTGACTCCGAACCCGAACGTTCCCGAGTTCGCCGCGGTCGGCCAGGTCATGCTGCCCTCCAGCCTCGACAATGAGGCGCTTGGCAAGGCCTTGGATGAAGACATCGAGAAGCTCCGTGAAGACGGAACCATCAAGAAGATCCTCGAGAAGTACGGACTGGATCCCGCCGTCGGCGAGCCGGGCGCACCGAGCATGCTTTGACCCGCGGCCGGACAGAATAAAATAAAATGAAGGGGCGGCTGGATTTGATCCAGCCGCCCCTTCGTTTTTACCTGCCTGTTAGCCGGTTTTCCCGGGCCGCAGCACCCGGTAGCCGTGGTCCTTGTCGTAGCCGTGAATCTCCCGGGTATCCAGCGCCGCCATGAAATCCAGAACGTTGGCCGAGATAAGCTGCCCGGGAACGAGGACAGGAAATCCTGGCGGGTATGGCGTAACGAATGCTGCCGAGACCACTTCCTGTCCTTCCTTTATCCGTTGCCGTACGCCGTGGTCCGTGAGGTACTCGCAGGCGTCAGGCTTGTAGGTCTCGAAGTAGGCGGTCCTGATACAGCCGTCCGGCAGCACGTCGTCGGTCCGGAACCGGGTGGCGAAGCTGCTGAAGTCCGGCAACGGCGGTGCCCCCTTGGTGAGCCGGGAGACCATCAGGCTGTGTGCCATTTTCGCCCGCGGGCTCCGGGTTTCCGCCGCAGATTCGAAGGCCTCGGCCAGCTTGACCAGCACCTCGATCAGGTATGCCACGGAACTTCTCGAAGTGCCGATGTTGGTCATGAACAGGACGCTGTTTCGAGAGGTCTTATTAACCTGGATCCCATGGCCATCCATCAGGTAGTGATGCCTGAAGGTGTCGCCATCTACTCCGGTGGCGCCGATATACATTGTCAGGCGGCTGGGGTCCACAACGAACTCGTCGTTGTGCCAGGACGCGTCCATTGCCGCCAACCCGTCCATAAGCGGCATCGGCGACACGGTTGAACGGAACTCCTGGGGAATCAGGTCAGAGGTGTTCAGGATGCGGAAGTACTTCCGCAGCAAGGGATGCTGGTCGATTGCACTGGCCACACTGGTGGCCAGATCCGCCTGCTTCTGCACCAGTTCGCACCCTTCCAGCTCGGCCTGCCGCCGCCCGACATCCAGCGACGCGAGGATTTGGTAGTTGGGGGAGGTGGAGGTGTGCGTCATGTACGCCTCCCGGAACGCCTCCTCGCTGAGCCCTGCAAAGTCCTGGTCGTAGACGTGAATCATCGAACCTTGGCGCAGCGACGTGAGGGTCTTGTGGGTGGACTGTGTGGCATAGACCCGAAGCCTGGCCTTTTGGGGGTCGGGGACCAACCGGGTCCTGAGCCAGACGTCATCATCCTTCGGGTTGCCGGTTTCGGCTTCAAAGAGTGCCACGGCCTGCGCCGCGAACTTCTCCTGGGCCGCCGAACTGCGGAAGCGTTCTTCCAGCGCCTGAGTGGCCGCCATGGCCGTGCGGCGCCGGTAGATCGGGTGAAATCCGGCAAAGGCAAACCAGGCCTCATCCCACAGGAAGATAAGGTCCGGCTTGATGGCCAGACATTCTTCCATCACGCGCTCGACGTCGTAGACGATCCCGTCGAAGGTGCAGTTGGTCAACGCCAACATCTTGACCTCATGAAGCCGCCCGGCCGCGCGGTAGTCCAGCAGCATCTTTTTGATGGATGAAAGGGGGACGCCCCCGTACAAGGAGAACTCGTTCATCGGGTACGCCTCAAGGTAGGCCACTTTGGCCCCCGCCAACAGCAGAGCATAATGATGGGACTTGTGGCAGTTCCGGTCAACCAGGACCACATCGCCGGGAGCCAGCATGGCCTGATGGACGATTTTGTTGGCGGTGGACGTGCCGTTGGTGACGAAAAACGTTTGTCGTGCACCAAACGCCCGAGCCGCCAGGCGCTGGGCCTCCCGGATGGAGCCGTGCGGATCCAGGAGCGAGTCCAGCCCCCCGGAGGTGGCAGAGGTTTCAGCGAGCAGCAGATTCAGTCCGTAAAACTCCTCCATGTCCTTGATCCACTTGGAGTTGGAGACCGAACCGCCCCGGGACACCGGTAAAGCGTGAAAAACCCCTCCCGGCCGTCGGCTGTGGTTCTGGATCGCGGTGAAGAAGGGAGTCTCATACCGTTCACCTATGCCGCGGAGGATGGACAGGTGAAGTTCCAGGCTGTCCGCCCGGAGAAAAATTCTGCTGAAACGACTGGTGAGGGAGCCGCCCAGCTTTTCGATGGACACCCCTGCCACCAAATACAAGTCAAGGCTTGGGCGCAACTCGGCTGCCTTCTCGGCAAGCCGAAGAATCCGCTGAATAGGCCTCGCAGGGTCGAGCACCCGCCCATTTTGGAGGTCCCGTGTGGCGCTGGCAGCAAGGAAATCGCGGATGTCCTGCTCCAGCGGACGGCGCGAGCGGGTTTTGAAACCCGGCCGGATGACACAGGCCTGGATGTCCGTATTGAGCAACAGGGCGGCCACGGCGTCCTCGTAGCTGGGGACGATGTTGATCTCGTACACGAAAGGATCCTGAGGGCGGCGCTGCCGCAGCATCTCATGGACGAATGCTGCTCCGTCAGCCGCCGTGCAGTCGTCCACCAGCAGGACTTCGAACCGGGGTCTGCCGTTTGATCCGGCTTCCCCTTCGGAAAGCGCTACTCCCGCCGCCGGCGCGGGCAGGCGACGGCGGTGCTTGATCCGTTCCACTGCCTCGCTTAGGCCTGCGACATCGCCGGCAATGGCGAAGGCCCTAAGTTCATCGACGGCGGCGAGCCCGGGATGTGCCCAGTGGCCCTCCACCAGTGCCAAACGGTCAAGGACATCGATGATGTCCCTGGTAAGCCGCAGGTTCGTCTCTGCAGAAAGGTCACTACCAATCTTCTCCGCAGTATGGGTGAGGTACTCCCAGAGGTCCTCGCGCGTTCGCCACACATTGGAGGTGGCAGCGTCACTGGCGCCATCCACGGCGTAAAGGTCTGATGCGGCCGGATTCACGTGTTTGTCCTTTTCTTCGAAGAACTCCTGTGCCGCTGTCGTCTTTGACAGCGGTGTCTCCGTCGACCGTGCGGCGCTCGGAGTCCGTGATTTTTCTGTCGTGCAGGGGAGTTGTTGGTAGCCTTCCGGCCACAGGAAAGCACCCGCGCCGTCAAACGGCGCGGGTGCAGGATATATGTCGTTAGGCCATGAGCCCGTGGAGGGCGTCCGTCAAGGTTTGGGCGCCTGTTTCGGCGTCCTCGTCCTCCACGTGTTCTTCGGGGGAGTGGGATACCCCGCTGGGGTTGCGGACGAAGACCATGGCGGTGGGGACGTGGGCTGCCAGCACTCCGGCGTCGTGCCCTGCCCCGGTGTCCAGGACGGGCGCGTCCGGCAGTGCGAGCTGGAGGTCCTTCTGGAGTGCGGGGTCGAAGTGGACGGTGGGGCTGAGCGATTCTTCGCGGAGTTCCACGCGGCAGCCTTCCTCGGCGGCGATGACCCGGGCCTGGAGGTGGATGCTTTCCACCAGGGCGGCGGTGACGGCGTCGTTGGGGTGGCGGACGTCCAGCCAGAAGTCCACGCGGGAGGCGATGACGTTGGTTCCGCCGGGGACTGGCTGGAGCCTGCCGACGGTGGCACGGGCGTGAGACTGTTTCCGGGCAATGTCCCGCACGGCGACGACCATCCGGGAGGCTGCGACCATGGGGTCGTGCCGGTCGGCCATGAGGGTGGTGCCGGCGTGGTTGCCCTGGCCGTGGACGCTCAGGCGCCAGCGTCCGTGACCGAGGATGGACGAGCCGATGGCCACAGGCTGGTCCAGGTCGATCAGTCCGCGGCCCTGTTCGACGTGCAGTTCCACGAAGGCGCCGATCTGGCCCAGGAGTTGTTCGTCCTTGCCGACGTGGCGGGGGTCCAGCCCGTTGGCGCGTGCGACGTCGGCGAAGGTTGAGCCGTCGGGGTCGCGCAGGTTCCGGGCTTTGTCCGGGTCGATGGCGCCGGTCATGAGCCGGGAGCCGAGGCAGGCGACGCCGAAGCGGGAGCCTTCCTCCTCCGGGAACACGACGAGGGCGAGCGGGCGCGGCGGGGTGGCCATCCGGGCTTTGAGGATGTCGACGGCGACCAGGGCGGAAGCGACGCCGAGCGGGCCGTCGAAGGGCCCGCCGCCGGGGACGGAGTCGAGGTGGCTGCCGGTGACCAGGCTGTTGCTGCGGTCCCCGCCGGGGATGTCCCACCAGGCCCAGATGGCGCCGTTGCGGTCGGTTTCCACGGACAGGCCGCGTTTTTCGGCCTGCTCGACGAACCAGGCGCGCAGGTCCAGTTCCGCGGTGGAGTACACCGGGCGGGTGTACCCGCCTCGGAGCGAGTCAGTCCCCACCTGTGCGATTTCAGACATCAGCCCCGTAACAGTGGCAGCCGGGGCCGGACGGGTGGTGTTAGTGCTGGTCATCAGTGGGCCGCCGCTGCACCGTGGGCCTGGGCTGCGAGCCGGAACTGATCGGGGACGGGTCCTGCCCCTGTGGCGAGGTCTGCCGCAAGTTGCCCGATCAGCGGGGCGAATTTGGCGCCGTGGCCGGAGCAGGGGGAGAGGATGGTGATGCCGTCCGCCCTGTCCAGGATGAAGTCTTCCGTGGGGGTGTTGGTGAACAGGCAGGTGGTTTCGGCGTAGGGTTCGGGCACCAGCCCGGGGAGGTATTGCGCGACGTAGTCGATGACCCGCCGGCGGTTGTCGGCACTGATCCTGCCGTCCTGGTCGGCGGCGGAGGGCAGGATTTTGCCGCCATTGTATTCGGCGACCTTTTGACCGCGGAAGCCGGCGTCGCGGCCGCCGGGAAGTCCGTAGGCCTGCCAGCCCTCGCGCTTGTGGATGAACGTGGGCCACGTTGAGGGGTCTGTACCGTCCACATAGGGGAAGTGGTAGGCCTGTTCCTGGCGGACGTCGATGGGCGGCATGCCAGCCAGGAAGGATGACGGCAGCGCCAGCGACCCGAGCAGCTGGGGCAGCCAGCCGCCGGCGGCGACAATGACGTTCGCGGCGCGCAGGGTCCGGCCGTCCTCGGAGGTCAGGACGTAGGCGCCGGCTGAGCCGGTGATGGAGGCGACGGCCCAGTTGGTGTGCAGCGCCGCGCCATTAGTGACTGCCTGGTCCACCATGGCGGCGACGGACTCGTGGGCGTCGATCACGCCGGCGTCCGGGTGCCACAGCACGGGGGTGTCGAAGGCGATCTGCGGCCAGCGGCGGCCTGCTTCGGCGGGGGTGAGGAGTTCGTGGTCGATGCCGCGGGCGTCCAGCACTGCCGCCAGGCGCTCGGGCTGGCGGATGGCGCCGTAGTCCACGGCCCCGGTGGGGGTGATGAGCTGCTTGCCGCTGAGGCGTGCCAGCTCGTCCCAGCCGGCCTTGGCCTCCTGGACCAGGCGGGTGTAGAACTCCTCGGGGTAGGCGTAGCGGAAGATCCGGGCGGAGCCGTGGGAACTTCCGGCGTCGTTGGCGGGGGTGGTGCGTTCCAGCAGGGCAACGCCGTGGCCGCGGGCGGCGAGGTGCCAGGCGGTGGCTGCTCCGGACAGCCCGGCGCCGACGACGGCGTACTCGATCGAATCCATGATCGCTCCTTGTGCTTCTTGGTGGTGAGTGACTTTCTTGTATCCAGTTACGCACCCACAAACGCCCTAGGTCCAATATCATTTGACTAGCAATTATTCGCGTCAAACGAAAGAATCCACATGGAGCTCCGGCAGCTGCGGTACTTCCTCGTCGTCGCTGACGAGCTGCACTTCGGCAGGGCGGCCGAACGCCTGCACATCACCCAGCCGCCCCTGACCGTCGCAATCAAGGGCCTGGAACGCGAGCTCGACGTGCAGCTTTTCGACCGCACCACCCGCCGCGTCACCCTGACGCCGGCCGGCCAGGCGTTCAGGGATCGCGTCTCCGCCGCGGTCACCGATCTGGACAGCGCCGCCGGTGATGTTGCCGACGTCGCGGCGGGCAAGAGCGGCAGGATCAAGGTGGGCTTCGTCAGCTCCGCGAGCTACACCGCCGTCCCCGAGGCGATCCGCGCCTTCCGCCAGCACCGGCCACGGGTGGACCTGGTGCTGCACCCGCTCACCAGCGGCGAACAGATCGAACAGCTGCTCGACGGCGAGCTCGATGTCGGTCTGGTCCGCGACCCGGGCGATGTGCCCGGCCTCCACCTCGAACTGCTCAGCACCGAGGACCTGGTGGTTGTCCTTCCGGAAAACCACCTCCTTGCCGGGCAGGAAGAGGTCCGGCCGGAGGACCTCGAGGGCGAGCCCATGATCCTTTTCCCGTACCGTCTGATGCCTGGCTTCGTGTCCCGGGTCCTGCGGCTGTTCGAGCCGCTCGCGGTGCCCCCCGCCGTCGTGCAGCAGGCCATCCACCAGGAAACGGTCCTTGGCCTGGTGGCCGCCGGGCTGGGCATGTCCGTGCTGCCCGAATCCGTGGAGCGGTTCCAGATGCCCGGCGTGACCACGCGCCGTCTGGCCGGCCGGCCCCAGACGGAACTCCATGTGGCGCGGCCCTTATCCGTGTCGCCGGCAGCTGGTGAATTTGTGCGTTGCCTCCGAGGGGAAATTTCCCCCGGATCTATTGTGTGATCACACATCCCAGACGTAGCCTGAGCGGACTTACTTCCGCGGTACCAATGTGCCGCGCGCCCGCAAGCACCAGCAGAAAGTTGCGCCAGGCATGAGCGAAATATCAGACATTGTTGTGGTTGGAGCAGGTCCCGCCGGCCTGACCGTCGCATACGACCTCCGCGACCTCGACCTTAGGATCCGGGTGTTGGAAGCCGAAGAGGAGGTCGGCGGCCGGACGCGAAGCGTTCAGCTTGCTGGTGCAGCCGTCAACACCGGTGCAATGTTTATCTATCAGGGGACCCGCGCCGAGGCCCTTGCCCGGGAACTTGGGCTGGAAACCGCACCGTTTCACCCGACAACGTATGGCGTGCATATTGACGGTGTCACATCCGTTGCGCCGTCTACCCTCGGCGTTGTCAGCCAGTTGCCGCTGCCCGAGGAGTCGAAGACTGCACTGGTGGCTTTTATGGACGGGCTCGTCGGCGAATACCGGGAGACAGTGTCGAACGGCGCCATTACGGACAAGGCCGCCGGCCTGGAACAGGAAACGGTCGCTGCCAGACTCGACGGTCTTCCCCAGCCGGCCCGGAGTGTCATCGAAGCCGCCGTCCGCGGCGGATCCGTAGGCGATGCCGCCCAGCTCTCAGCCAAGTACGCCCTGCGGTACCTTGCCAGCTACATTGCCCACGAACAAAACAACCGGCTGTACCCCGTGCACGGGATGCAGGCTCTCCCGTACGCGCTGGCAGGAAATTTGGGGCACGCGACGACGGTTCAAACCGGGGTGCGTGTCCGGTCCGTGGTTCAGGAGGGCGGGCTTCTGCAGGTAACGGTCGACGACCACGGGCGGGAGCGCGTGCTGCTCGCCCGGCACGTGGTGATGACAGTTCCGGCGCCGCAGGTTCCTGCCCTATGCAGCGGCCTGCCGGGCTGGAAACGTGATGCCCTGCAGACAGCTGAGACTCCGGGCAGCACCACAGTGAGCATCGCCGCGAACATCAGGGGCCTGCCGGAATTTGGAGAATGGTCCTTCGTCTCCACCGTGGGACGAAAGTTCGACTGCATCATCAATCCGCAGCCGGGCGCCGTTCCCGGCGATGGCATTGCCAGATTCACCTGCTACGGGAACTCCGCAGGCTTCCTCCCCGGGATCGAAACCGACGAGCGACAGATCCAGGAGTGGGTGGAGGACTTCCTGCACGTTGCCCCCGAGCTTCGGGGCAGGATTGTGGGAGCCGTGGCTGAAACCTGGCAGCACTGCTTCTCCGTACTGTCCCCCAAGCGCAATGAAGCGTTGCCCGAACTCCAGCGCAGCGTTGGAAACCTTCATTTCGCCGGAGACTACACCTCAGAAACAGCCGGTTCCCACGGCGCGTACCAAGAAGCCGGGAGGGTGGCGCTGCTCCTGCGGAAAGAATTTGCAGGAGGAGTTGTGGCGGGAGCATCTGAAGAACCGGCCTTGATCTAGCCGGCAGAGTCCGTAGCAACCACCCGCTTGTAGGGCAGTCTTCGAAAGGAGGCTGCCCTACCGCCTTTCTGCAACTTTCCAGGTGTGACGCAACAAGCGGCCCGTGGGACTGGTCGTGATCACATATCTCATCTATAGTGTGATTCAGCCGACAGCTTTCGGGACGCTGCAGCCTCAGCATGTCCCATCATTGCTTGGCCGGAAAGGGTGTCACTGCGACCCCGGAACCGACCTGACAATTTCCATTACGAGACGTGGACGTCTCTGACCGCAAGGGAGATAACGTGGCCTCCGCCCGAATTGACGCAGACACCCGCATCCTCATCATTGGCGCCGGGGTGGTCGGTGCCGCTCTGGCCGATGACCTTACCCGCCAGGGTATGACGTCGGTGACTGTGGTGGACCAGGGGCCGCTGTACCGGACTGGCGGTTCCAGCTCCCATGCACCCGGCTTCGCTTTCCAGACCACCGGTTCTCCGGTCATGACGGAGCTCGCACGAAGGACGTTGGACAAGCTGGACGGGCTGACGCTGGACGGGCAGTGGATCCTCAAACGGGTGGGTGGCCTGGAACTGGCCTGCGATGAGGAACGGTTGGAGTACCTGCACCGCCGGCACAACCTTGCCCAGTCGTGGGGCGTCCCGGCGAGACTGGTCGCGCCGGAGGAGTGCGCTGAACTTTTCCCCGGTTTGGACGCGTCCGTTGTGCTGGGCGGTTTGCACACGCCGACGGATGGCGTCGTTAAGGCCGTCCGCGCCGTCGAGTGGCAGGCGCGCCGCGCCATCTCAAACGGCGCAAAGTTCTACGGCCACACGCAGGTGACGGGCTTCCGGATCGAGGCCGGCCAGGTCACCGGCGTCGACGTCCGCGCCACGCCGCCCGTGCGAGGCAACCCTTCCAAGGGTGAGCGGTTGCCCGAGGGGACGACCGTGCTCGAGGCCGATGTCGTTGTCGTATGCGCCGGCCTGTGGGGCCCGGGTCTTGGCAAAATGCTTGGTCTGGAACTGCCCATGGTGCCGATGGAGCACTGCTCCTCCTCAACGAGTGCTGTCCCGTCGCTTGTCGGCTCCAGTGAGGAGGAGGAGGTCAGCCTGCCCATGGTGCGGCACCAGGCAACCGGCTCCTACTTCCGCCAGTACGGCGAGCGGCTCCTGTGGGGCAGCTACGAACACCGCGTCATCACCGTGGAACAGGAGGAGATCGCCTCCCCCGAAGAGTTCGCCCAGACCCGCGTAGAACCGGCCATCCACCCGCTCACTTGGCCCGATCTGCAGGACGGCTGGAAAGCGCTCCGGCACCTGTTCCCGGACACGAATGCGTGCGAGCCCGACGACGGCTACAACGGCATCTTCTCCTTCACCCCCGACGGCAATCCTCTCCTGGGCGAGGTCCCGGGTATCCGCGGGCTGTGGCTGGGTGAGTCTGTCTGGCTGACCCAATCCGCAGGCGTCGCCGGCGTCCTGGCCGACTGGATTGTTACTGGCGACCCCGGAGTGGACACCACCGGTCTTGACTTCCGCCGTTTCGACCAGTCCCACCTGACCAGGACCGTCAGCCTTGCAAAAGCCGGCGAAAATTATGACGAGGTCTACGACATCGCCCATCCGCGAAAGCAGAGCAATACCCTGCGCAAGTTCGCAACCACCCCGTACTATGCCCGCCAGGAAGCATTGAAAGCTGAGTTCGGCTCAGCCCAGTGCGGCTGGGAGCGGCCACGTTGGTATGGCTCCCCGGACGGATCCGCGCCGTCCGTGGCCCGGGACGCCTGGGGCACCTACGGCTGGTCACCCAGCATCTCGGCAGAGGCTCGCAAGGCCGCCGGCGGCGTCGGTCTGGCCGACAGGGGAGCGGCCAGCGTGTTCGAGGTAAGGGGTGCCGGCGCGGCTCAGCACCTGCAGGACATCACCGGCGCGGGCACTTTCCTCCAGGTCAACGAGTGGACCCCCGTGCTGGTGGCGAGCCCCTCGGGAGGTATTGCCGCGGACGTGACTCTGGTGCGGACGGCGAAGGACGCCTACCTGATTGTGGGCAGCAGTCCCGAGGACATCTGGCACTTCCGGCGGGAAACGCCCTACTCTGTCTCAGTCTCCGATATCTCCTCTGCCACTACCGGCCTGGCGCTGATCGGGCCAAAGGCCGCTGCGGTCCTTGCCTCAGTGACACGCGGCGCCCTGCCCGCGGTTGGATCCTCGCAGGCGCCGGTGCTCGATATTGGCGGCGTCCCGGTCCGTGCCGTTGAGGAAACAACCACCGGTATTGGCGGCTGGACACTGTACGCCGCCACCGAGCATGGCCTGTACCTTTGGGACCTCCTCCTGGAAGCCGGGGCAGGCCACGGGATCGCCCCGGTGGGTGATGAAGCCGTTATTGCCCTTGCAATTGCCAACGGCATCCCCGCTTTTGGTACCGACTACGGCCCGCAGGACAACGCTGCCGAGGCGGGGCTCTCCGCGGCTGCCGGCGGTAAGGCTGCCCGGCCCGGCCATCGGATCCTGGTGCGGCTTCGGATGGACAGCAATCTTCACGCCGTCGTGCCGGGCGAGCCGGTGTCAAAGGACGGCAAAGTAGCCGGTTACGTGAGCAGCTCGGCGGAGGAACCCGCCACAGGCTACTTCCTCGCTTTTGCATGGGTAGACCCTGAAATTGCAGTGGCGGGCGCCGCCGTCGAGATTTCCCACCTGGGCGAGCGGTGGGCCGCCACTATCGACCGCGCGCCCGCAGCAGCCCCTTCCCTGGCAATGGTTGCTACAGACATGGCAGCGGGTGGCGCTGCGACGGTGGGTGACCGCCTTCCCGCAGCCGTCTAAACTTCCCCGCCGGGAGGCGACCCGGGCCCGTCGTTTTGCCGAATTTTCAAGCTCTCGATGACTGCGCGAACGCGCAGGAGCCCTGAGGATATAGGGCTAAAGCAATACAACGAAGGACGCGAGGCAGCGTATATCCGAACCCTGCTTCAACCAAAGCAAAGGAGCATACACACATGAGTGGAATCATTGTTGTAGGTGTTGACGGCAGTGCGACGGCCAGAAAAGCAGCGGAGTCAGCCAGGGACCTTGCCGCCGCCCTTGGCGCAACTCTCCACGTGGTGTCGGCGTTTGACGGTGACCGGTCGGAGCTATTCGGAACCGGTAGCGACAAATGGCTCGTATCCGACGCCGACAAGGCCGAACACGTTGCCAAAACCGTGGCAGACACCCTGGGCGGGGACATCAAGATCACCTACTCCGCAGCTTCAGGGCGGCCGGCAGATGCCCTTATCCGGGAAGCTATCCGCAAGGAGGCCCGCGTTATCGTTGTGGGCAACCGCAGAATGCAAGGCATTGGACGCGTGCTGGGCAGCGTAGCCAACAGCGTGGCGCATAATGCACCCTGCGATGTTTACATAGCCAACACCTACGAAGCTGACTAGCAGCTTCAGATAGCCCGCTTAGATGGCCCTTGGCAGGTTCGAGCTGGCAATAAGAGCGACAAAGCCTTCGGGAACCCGTGGTCCTCGAAGGCTTTGTCGCTCTTTACGTGCTGACGGTGTCCGATTCAGCCGTAACAAACCGGCGGCTCTGCGGCCGTATGGGCTTCGGGGACAGGCATGCCTACCGGTCGAGGCCTATTAGCTTCCATGGGAGACGGCGGGGATTGCCCGCAGCGACGTCGACTGCGACAGCGGCCCGCGCTGCGTCCTGCGGCGGCAACAGTGTGCCTGTTGCAATGGTGGCGTGGTTGGAGGAAATAACTCTGCCGTTAGGTCCCATGAGGACGACCACGGGATGACGGATTTGTAGCGCCCGCAGGAAGATGCCTTCAAGCGTTGCCAGTGGAAGATCGCATCCGAGGATGTGTGTCCCCTGGGCAGTGGGGGCAGGGACGCACAGCGTGATGATGCTGGAGTTAATTCCGCCAAAATCGACATAGGGTCCCACCGCCACCGGCTGCCCGGTGGAGGAGGGGAGCGTAAACCACTCCCGTGTTGTGTAGTCGTAGTAATTCAGTGATTCCGGGTTGAGGTCGTGGGTGACGAACTTTGGCTCTCCCTTGGGCTGCGCCCGCCACCATTCCAGCCAGTTCGGTGCCTGCGGCAAGCTCCCCGGGGCGTAGGCGATTCCGGCGCCGACAATGAGTTCGGAATGCAGCTTAATGAAGCTGGCGAGTTCCTGCTTCAGGAACAGAAAGTCGCTGCGGCGGGGAGTCTGGGCAGCCGCGTCCGCGGCCGACGAGACGGCCCTACCGATCTGTTCCAGATCTGTGAAAACCGAGTTGATGCTGGTGGAAAGAGCCTCGGCGGTCCGCTCAAGGATTTCTGTGAGGTGCTCCATGTCAGGCTCCTTCGTCGGGCTGCATCGTTAACCGCAGATGCTGCTCAATGAGAAATTCCATGTCGCTGCGGCTGTGCTGTTCGGCGGCGCTGGCTGCCGCGTCGTCATCCCGGGCGCGGATTGCCTGTACGATCGCCCGGTGTTGGTCCACCGCGATGTCCTCGCGGCCGGCGTCGGCGGGAGCGCCCCACCAGAGTGTCATCAGTTCGGCCTCCAGTTGCAGGGTTACTGAGGTCAGCCGACTGGATTGTGCGCCAACGCTGATGGCCACGTGGAACCTGCTGTCCACCCGCCGACGTGCTCTTTCGTCGGTGGTTTCGCGGTGGCGTCGCGCCAAATCCTCCAGATCCTGGACGTTCTGCCGGTCGGCGCGGGCGGCGGCCAGTCGGGCGGACATCGACGCGACCGCTATTCTCAGGTCTCCGAGATCCCGCAGGGCTTCGGTGCTGGTGTCTCGTAATTTGTGCCGCAGTTCCGAGTCTGTGAGTTCGATCTGCCGTCGGATGACGCTGCCGCCGCTGCGGCCGCGGCTGGTTTCGATCAAGCCCTTGGTCCGGAGCGCGGCAAGGGACTGGCGCAGGGTGATGGGGGAGATACCAAGCTCAGAGGCAAGGGCGGATTCGGTGGGGAGCCTGTCGCCTTCGGTCAGGATTCCCATCAGGATCGCCGTCTCGATCTGATACGACACTTGATCAGCGCGGCCCAAGCCGTCCGGTTCACTTCCCCGCAACAGCAGCAGCAGATCCAGGGCCCGCGATGAAACTGCCGCGCTCTCCATTGGACCCTTCCCTAAATGTCATGGACCAAGCCTGCCGACGACCAGAAACGCAACTATTTCCTTAAAGCTTTACACATTTCTACTTGGACTCCCTACGGGGTTACCTATTGCATTAATCATACAATGATGTATCTTTAATTTGTGACGCCAGGCACATGAGGCTCCTTGCAGGACTTGGCCTCCGGATGGTCTTGATGTCCTTGCCGGACACCAACGCGTCATTTTGATCCGTCACCTCTACCGCTGCTGATCTGCAGTGACCGGGGCATTGGTCCCTGAAAAGGAAGTTCAAACTCATGAAAGATGTAGCCATCGTCGGTGCTGGACTCGCCGGCCTTTCAGCAGCATGGCGGTTACGGCACTGGGACACGGTGGTCCTGGAGTCCGGCAGCCGGGTTGGTGGACGAATCCGTTCAGAACGCCGGGGTGATTACTGGCTGAACTGGGGCGGGCATGTCTTCGCCGGTGCCGGCTCCTCCACGGATGCCTTGCTGAGTGAGGTGGGGGTCATGGCCGTCCAGATCCCAGGATCGCTGCAGGCCTTGTCCATGAACGGAAAGTTCATCAAGAAGGGACACATCGCGACCTACCCTTTCCGGATCCCGATGTCGATTTCTTCGCGCATCGATACGCTCAAGGCCGGCATGAAGGTGGTCAGTGGAGTCGCCAAGTACACCGGCGTAGTCCGCAAGCGTCCGGGGGAGTCCGGTGCCATGCGGCAGCAGCGCATCTACGACTTCGCGAACGACACCTCCTTCCAGGACTTCATTGGAAACCTCTCGGAGGACGCGGCCGCGCTGTTCAAGACAACTGTCACCCGGTCCGCCGGAGATATGGACGAAATCTCGGCAGGCGCAGGCATCGGCTACTTCAGCCTGGTTCTTGGTTTCGGACAGGGGCTCAGCCAGGGCATCGTGGGCGGCCCGTCCACCCTCACGGAATCAATCGCCGCTGCACTGGGCGACCGTATCCAGCTCGAAGCCGCAGTCCACGAGGTAGTGCACAAGAAGGACTCCGTCGTGGTCCGTTACCGCCAGGATGGCGTGGACCGCGAGGTGGAGGCCCGCACCGTGGTGCTGGCTACCACAGCCGACGTCTCGCACAAGGTGGGCGTGGACCTGCCGGAGGAACTCCGCGGCGCCCTGAGCCAGATTAAGTACGGGCCCCACGTCAGCACCGCGTTCCTGACCAATGAGACCTCTGCCCGGCCCTGGGACGACATCTACGCCATCGCGGCGCCCAAGCGTTCCTTCGCGATTGCGTTGAACCAGGCCAGCATCGTCCGGGGCACCGAGTCCATGCGGAAGCCCGGCGGCAGCTTCATGACCTTCTCTCCCGCAAGCCTTGGCCGGGCCCTGCTGGAGAAGAGCGAGGAGGAAGTCATCAAGACCCACCTCACCGACCTTGACCAGATCCTCGGCCACGGCTTTGCCGACAGCGTCGTCGAGGCCAAGATCGACCGCTGGAAGAATGCTTCCCCGTACTGCTTCCCCGGGCGGGCCAAGATTCAGTCCACGCTCATGCGCGGCAGCGACCGCGTCTTCCTGGCCGGCGACTACCTTGGCACCCTCTACACCGAGAGCTCCATCACCACCGGGTTCTCCGCTGCGCAGGAGGCCGCCAGCCGGCTCGCCACCCAGCGCCAGGCACCGCCGGCCTCCGGCCTCTCCATCGTCGCCTGACCAACCAACCCTGAACCACCGCCCCCAGTACTCAGAAGAGGAACAATCCATGTCGAACAACCTCCGCGGCGTCCTGACCGCACTGTCCACCCCGTTCAACCAGGACGAGACCATCGACGTTGAGACCCTGCGCCGGATCGTCGACCGCTCCATCGAAGCCGGCGTGGACGGCGTTGTCGCCGCCGGTTCGACCGGTGAAGTGGGAGCCCTGTCCTCCGAGGAGCGACTGCTCCTGATCGAAACGGTCATCACGCAGGCCAACGGCCGGGTCCCGGTCATCGCCAACACCGGCGCCACGTCCACGGCTGAGGCCATCCGGCTGTCCCAGGCTGCCGAGAAGCTGGGCGCGGACGTGCTGATGCTTATCACCCCCTACTACGAGCCGCTTTCCCTGGAGGAGACGGTCACCTACATCAAGGATGTTGCCAACTCTGTCAAGATCCCGGTGATGCTCTACAACATCCCGGCCGTCACCGGCGTGAACCTTGACCCGGTCACAGTGCGGGCACTGGCCGAGGAAGTGGAGAACATCCGCTATATCAAGGACTCCAGCGCCAACTGGGAACAGGCCCTGCAGCTCATCCACCACCACTCGGACGTTATCGGCACGTTCATCGGCTGGGACGTCTACCTCTACAGCGCCCTAGTTGAAGGTGCAGCCGGCGTCATGGCGGGCACGGCGAACGTGGTCCCGAACGAGATCGTTGCCGTCAGCCGCAAGATCTCCGACGGTGACCTGGCCGGTGCGCTGGAGCTGTGGAAGAAGGTCTACCCGGTCATCGACGCTCTCCTCTCTGTGCCGTTCATTCCCGCCGTCAAGACGGGCCTTGGACTGCAGGGACTCCCGGCCGGATCGCCGCGGCGCCCCACGGCAGACCTGGGTGCCGAGGAACGGGCCCGCGTTGAGCAGGCCCTGGCCGCCCTTTACCAGACGATCGGCTAAAGCATGGGTACCGATTTCGGAGCCTTCCTGTCCCACGTCTCGGACATTATCTGGGCGCCCATGGCTTACGTGGTCCTGGGTCTCGGGGTTGCCTACTCCATCGCTACCAAGGGCATCCAGTTCCGCCGCGTTCCGGACATGTTCCGGCAGCTGAAGGACAGCGAAGGCGGCGAAGGCGGCCTGTCATCCTTCCAGGCCCTGGTGCTGGCGCTGGCCAGCCGCGTGGGAGTGGGCAGCATTGCCGGCGTTGCGACGGCCGTCGGTGCCGGCGGACCGGGCGCCCTGGTCTGGATGGCCGTCACCGGTCTGGTGGGATGCACCGTGGGCTATGCCGAAGCTGCCCTGTCCCAGACGTTCAAGCGCCAGGTCCAGGACGAGGACCGGCGCAGCGCGAATGAGGATATCGGCGGCATGCCCTACTACATCAAGTACGGCCTGAAGCTGCCCAAGGTGGGTGCCCTCGTTGCCATACTCGGTGTCATTGGTTACGGGTTCGTCTTCCCCGGCCTGCAGGTCAACACCATCGCAGCCAGCGCCAAGCTGGCATTCGGACTGGACAGCTGGATCCCCGCCGTCTTTGTCACCATCCTGATCGCCCTGGTCATTTTCGGTGGAACCACCCGCCTGGTGAAGGTCACCCAAGCCCTGGTCCCGGTCCTTGCGATCGGCTACCTGCTCCTGGCCCTCGCCGTCATCGGCATCAACATCGGCAGCGTCCCTGCCGCCGTGGCCCTCATCTTCCAATCTGCGCTCGGTATCCACCCCGTCCTGGGCGGCATCGCCGGCGCTGCCGTGGCCTGGGGCGTGCGCCGTGCAGTCTTTGCATCCTCCAACGGCCTGGGTGAAGCAACATTCGCGGCTGCCGCAGCCCGCACCTCCCACCCGGGCAAGCAGGGCCTGGTCCAGACGTTCAGCATCTACATCGATGTGCTGCTGATCTGCATGGCCACCGGCCTCATGATGGTGGTATCCGGCAAGTACAACGTCTCCGACGGTTCAGGCGGCTACCTGGTCAACAACCTCCCAGGGGTCCCGGTCGGTGCAAACTGGGTCCAGGAAGCCATCGACACCCTGATCCCCGGATGGGGCGCCGCGTTTGTGGCCATCGCCGTGCTCCTCTTCGGATTCACCTGCCTCCTTGCCTACTTCTACGTCGCGAACTCGAACCTCCTCTACCTTCTGGACGGAAGGCCCGGGCATGCCTGGAAGAACATTCTCAAGGTGGGAACCATGGCCATTGTCTTCATCGGATCCGTGGTGAACGCCCAAGTGGTATGGGCCGCGGGCGACATCGGGCTCGGCCTGATCGCGTGGGTCAACCTCATCTGTCTGGTCTTCCTGTTCCCGCTGGTCCGCAAGATCTACAAGGACTACGAACGCCAGCGGAAGCTGGGCCTGGACCCCACCTTCAACCCGAAGGCCCTGGGCATCGAGGGAGCCGATTTCTGGGAAGAAAAGGTTCCTGTCGAGCACCATCACCACCACCTTCGTCACGCCAGCCATTCCGTCGAAAGGACATCGGACACGCCATGACAACCGCAGAAAAGACACTGTTCACCGTCCGCCGGGCCGCGAGCCCGCTGGTACCTTCCCTCCCTCCCTTCGGGCAGTTCATCGGCGGGGCGTTCGTCCCCTCCACGTCCACCGAAACCGCCGACATAGTTGACCCCGCCACCGAGGAAGTCCTCATGCAGGTCCCCGCGGGCACCGTGCAGGACGTTGATGCAGCCGTCGAGGCCGCGGTTGCTGCAAAGGCGGGCTGGGCCGCCACCACGCCGCGGGACCGGTCCGCCGTCCTGCTGAAGATCGCGGACATCATCGAGGCCAATCGGGAACTGTTCGAAACCCTGGAAGCGGCCAACACCGGCAAGCCGGCAGCCGTTGCCGAGGACGATATTTCCAGCGCCATCGACACGTTCCGGTTCTCCGCCGGTGCCGCCCGTGCCTTCAGCACCCTGGGTGCGGATGACTACGCCGAGAACCACACCTCCGTGATCCACCGTGAACCCGTTGGCGTCGTCGGCGTGATCACGCCGTGGAACTACCCGTTGCTGATGGCCGCGTGGAAGATCGCCCCCGTCCTTGGCGCGGGCAACACCCTGGTGCTCAAGCCTTCCGAGCAGACGCCGCTGACCACGCTCAAGCTGGCCGAACTCATCGCAGGCGAAGTTCCGGCCGGCGTCGTCAATATCGTCACCGGCCCCGGCCGGATAGTGGGCAACCGCCTCTCCGAACACCCCGGCGTGGACCTGGTGGCTATCACCGGGAGCGTGGGGAGCGGGCAGAAAGTCGCCGCCAGCGCAGCCGCCTCGGTCAAGCGTGTCCACCTGGAGTTGGGCGGCAAGGCTCCTGTGGTCGTGTTTGACGACGCCGACCTGGAAGCGGCAGCCAAAGGTGTCCGCAGTGCGGGGTTCTGGAACGGCGGGCAGGAATGCGGCGCTGCCTGCCGTGTCCTGGTCCACGAGTCAGTGGCGGAAAAGTTCACGGAACTGCTGGTCAAGGAAATCAGCGAAATTTCCGTGGGCACCCCCGGTGCCGGCGACGACGTCGAGATCGGCTCCATGATCTCCAAGGCACACTACGAACGGGTCCTCGCAGCCCTCGACGATGTCCGCAAGGACGGCCACACTATCGCTGTCGGCGGCAACGCGATCGATGGCCAAGGTTACTTCATCGAACCCACCGTGGTTACCGGCGTGCCCGCCGGTGCACCCATCACCAGTAACGAGATCTTCGGGCCCGTGGTGTCGGTGGAGACCTTCGGCAGCGACGAGGAGGCTGTGGCCCGGGCGAACGAAACCATCTACGGCCTGGCAGCCTCCGTCTGGACAAAGGACTCCGCCCGGTCGCTCACCGTTCCGCGGAAGCTGGACTTCGGCACGGTGTGGGTCAACTCGCACCTAGTCATCGCCACGGAAATGCCCTGGGGCGGTTTCAAGGGATCCGGATACGGCCGCGATCTGTCCAGCTACGCCCTGGACGACTTCTCCCGCACCAAGCACGTCATGTACAACCGCGGTTAGCCCCGTGTTACCTCCAGCCATGCACCTTGGACCCCCAGGGTGCATGGCCCCTTTCGTGAAAGGACCACAAGCATGAGCCTGCGCCGCGTCACCGATTGGACCATCCTGCCCGGCGCCAGCGTTGAAATCGGCACCCGGGGTCGCACCTTTGCAGCGGACACCTGGACGCCGTGACGGACGACGGAAAGATCCTGTGGCTACAGACCCTAGCGCAAGGCCGGAGGCTGTTCGAAATGACCGAACTCTACGAGGCCTGGGCAGCGGATGCATGATGAGCAGGAACAAAAACGTTTCCTCTCCCCTCGAGCGGCCGGGGGAGCCGGCCCCTCAGTGGAGCAGAGTTGGATGAATCGGAGACGCATTTCCCGGATGTATCACCGGCTGGGCTTCAACTTGGGGAGCCCTAGCCTGGGCCATCATGCCACCGTCGATGTTGAAGATCTGCCCGGTGACATATGCAGATTCTGCAGATGCCAGGAAGACAACGGCAGCAGCGACGTCCTCGGGAGCGCCGCGGCGTCCTAGCGGAATTTGGGCAGCGCGGGGATCCTCTGTATGTGCCGGTTCCCCGTCGACGGCAATGGCTCCGGGACGTATGGCATTGATTCGGATGTTCCAGGGGGCGAGATCTATGGCTACGGCCCGCGTAAATGATTCCATCGCACCTTTGACGGAGTCGTAGGGGATGCTCCTCCGGTGGGCACGTTCGGCTCCGATGGAGCTGATATTGACGATGGATCCCTTCTGCCCGTTCGCGGCCAGCCTCCTCGCTGCCCGTTGGGTGCAACCGTAGAACATATTCATGTTCTTGCCCACGAAGAGTTCCCAATCGGACGGCCCTACTGAAAGGAAGTTTCGCCAGACCGTCTCACCGGAGCGGGCGTAGGCGTTGTTGACCAGCACTTCGACAATGCCGAGCGCATTCTCCGTCTCGTCAAAAGCCCGGTCCACTTCGGCAAAGTCCGACATGTCGCCGCCCGCAAGGTACGCGGCCACACCGGCTGCACGCAACTCAGTGACAACAGCTGCCGCCGCCTCTGCATCGATGTCGTTGACCGCAACGCGGGCACCCTCCGCTCCACAGCGGAGCGCAATGGCTCGTCCGATGTTCCGGCCGGCCCCGGTGACCAGCACGGTGCGGTCTTTGAGAGCCCCATGGCCTGTCGTAACTGAGGGAGATAGCCAGGGAGTCGTGACTTGGTTACGGTTCATGCCTTCTCTTCAAGGATCTTAGGTCTGGCGGTTATGCCACAGGGTAACTGGCTCGACGCGTAAATAATGTCGGCGCTCTTTGATCCGTATGAAGGACGATTCCAACGCTGGGATCTGGGCCCCGGTCGGCTCATTTCACGTCCCCGCCGCGATGGACGACGGCATGGTCTTGCTGTTACTACCCGCTTCTACACACAAAGGACTGACGAAGTGCTTTCCTTAGGGGCTGAGTAGCTTTCCAGCTCCACGGACGCCGGACCCGGGAATGTCCAAGTCGGCCGTGTGCCGGGCAGGGGGTGGAAACCAAGCCCCGTACATTTCAGATGTGAGAAAGCACCGGCGCTCATTAGAGGCAGAAAGCCTCAGCCAGAACACGGAGCGGTCCGCTGTGAACTCATCCACGGTCCCCACCGCCACGACGCCATCTTCGAGAGCTACTGCAATGACGTCCTTAGGTTCAATGGTGCTCCACCTGGCCTGCTGCCACTTCTGCTGCTCAAGTTCTCGCAGGTTCAACGGGGGTAGGTTGATCATGGGCCCTAAGTCTTTCGAGGTAAGAGGCGGAAATATGCGTCTACAGCCGCCCCTAACCGGCACGCCTTGAGAAGCGTTCCCATCATCCGGGTGGAGGCTGGTGAGACCGAAACTTAGTAAAGGTTGAAGTACTTGGTGTCCTGGGCCGGGGACTCCCAGTCAGAGCTCCAGCAAAATGGGCAGTCAAGGGCAAACGCTCCACAGCAACCGATCTGCTGTACGGGAGAGACGCTGCGTTCCGTCACTCCCGCGGCTTTTTCCAGGAGAGCCGTGCTGCGCTTGGCGTTTGATGATGCCATCTTTTTCATGGCAGATCTTCCTTAGATTATTGAGCGAATATTGGCTCCACCGAATCAACGGCGGGTGGCCCAAAGCGTCTGCCTTGGGTAAACCTTTTGATAAGACAACTTTAATATGTGATCACAAATCACGCAAGGGGTCTAACCAAAATGCTATGGCCCGCTGAGCAGAAGCCGTCTGATACGACGATCTCCGCCGGCAGCAACTAAATCCCGTCACAGATCCCCATGGCCGATGGCTGGAGTCGTTAAAGATGTCACTGGATGTCTCATGCCTTGGAAGCATGTGCAGAACGGCCTGAACCGTACATCTGTGCCGAACTCCAAATCTTCGAAGAGTCAATTCGGACTGGACAGAACGGCTACGCTGGGCAAGTGGAAATCCGGGCCGTGCTTTTCGATTTGGACGACACTTTGTTTGACCATCAAGCGTCCAGCCGTGCTGCAGTTCATACATTTCTCGGCCAGTTGGGATTGAACCGCTCGGAGGAACTGACGCGGGCATGGTTCGACATTGAGAACCGCGTTTTCGACCGCTTCCTGGCGAAACAGCTTTCACTTCAGGAGCACCGCCGTGAACGGCTTCGTCAGTTCCTTCCCCTGACAACGATGTCCATACCCAAAAAAGCCCGCCAACTTGACGAGTTGTTCGTACTCTTCCTTGAGAACTATGAGGATGCCTGGACTGCGTTCCCGGATGCTGCCCTTGCCCTGCGGACACTAAATGCCGCTGGAGTACCCGTCGCCGTTGTCACCAACGGAGTACTGGACCAGCAATCAGCCAAGGTTCGGAAAATAGGGCTTGGGCCGTTCGTCAATCAGGTCTTTAGTTCAGATGCGACCGGCTACGCCAAGCCTGCGCCCGAAGCTTTTTTGAAGCCGTGCATGAGTATGCAGGTCTCGCCTGCGCAAGGGCTATATGTAGGCGACAACTATCGAGTGGACGTCGAAGGAGCGCAAAACGCTGGCCTACACGCGATCTTCCTTGATCGAGAGGGTCCCAGGCATCCGGGGTCTATACAAAGCCTTAGTGACTTGCCGCCTCTGCTATCCGGCAGAACGGCAGCCCGGACCGTTCGTTCGTCCTGAATTGATTCGTTGTCTGAACGGCAGCTCTACGGTTCCTGCACCGTTGTGATGGCCACCAAGCAACCCTCGCTCTCTAATGCAACGGCTTCAGCATCGAGCACCAGCGTTGCCAGGCTATCCAGCCTCTGGCCGCTAGAGAGGGCACCTATCCCGTGAAGAACGGTGGCCGCTACGACTCCGGCAGCGGGGTCGAGCAACATCTGACCAGCTAGCCGCATAACCGCCACGGAGCCAGCACAAATGCCACGCCGTGTCATGAGGTTTAATCCCAGTTGCGGCTCGCCCGTGCTGCCCTCAAAAGCCATGGGCGCTTCCCCCTCAAACTCGATTGTCTGGCCGAGCCGCAACGTGCAACTGCCGCGGTCCGAGGTCATCGTAATGGGGCCATCACTGGCGAGTGTAAACACGCGATCGATTCCCGACAGCAACGAAAAAGCTGCCGGTTGTGTCAGGTCCGCCAGACTCAACCGCCACCTGTAGTCCGGAGATGACTTAGAACCCCCCGCTGTGTCGGTCGCAATTTGTCGCGTATAGCCCGCACCGTTTAACCATGCGATCCGAGGCAGCTGAGACGGGAGTATCACTGTGTCAGTGAACGTGGGAATCATTGGCATCCTGGTCGGTAGATAGTTGCGTTCCTTCCCACCCAATGACACACCCGGAGAAGATCCCCGTCCAATATCATTTGGCCATAAGTCACTAGCGTCAGCCGAAAGAATCACCCGACGGGCGGCTCCGCCAAGACCTTGGACGACATCACACGGCTCACCGACCATTCTGGAACCATCTACAGCAACTATGCAGACCCCAAGGCGTCTCGCCGCCTTTCGACAGGAGCCTCATCGGCCGATGAATGCAGCCCTTTTACTGCCACTCCCCCGCCCATTTTTATACGCCGATAACCTGCCTTTAGTAAAGCTACGGCGAGGGGCAAGGCACAGTTTGGGCATCGATAGGGGAGCGGGTCACTCCAGCTTGGCGTGGCGCAGGTACTGGTAGACGGTTTCCCTGCTCTTGTCAGGTTGGGGTGTACCCCACTGTGAAGGGCCGTAGGGCCCTGAAACTGTAGGTGGGGAGTGACTGACTGTCGCACGCCTGGGTTCAATGTTCTCAGCGGATAGTACGGAGCTTCCAACCGTCCGCACGGCGGAAAATTTGACTACCTCGTCCATAGGAGAGCTTTAGCCGAATCATGCTTTGATCCGAAGCCAGGTCTTCGATTACTCCACGTGCAATGACTAGGTCGTCATCTAACACCTCAATTTCATTACCGGCTCTGATCTCGTTCCAATCGAAAATTTCGAAAGACGCTGGCGTCATTCAGCAGGGGTCGGACGCGCTTTGCCAAACCCGGTATAGGAATCCAAGGGTTTCATCGGTAGCCCAGACTTGGTAGCCGGCTCTCTTCTCATAGAGTCTCCTGTGATCGTTGGTGGGCAGGATCCAAAGGATGGATCCGTCCGTTGTGACCTCGTCGACCGTGCCTGAGCAGATAACTTGTCCATTGAGCCGGACCTCGACTTGGACTCGTGCCAGAGAGGTCCAGTCATCGATACGTTGGGACGTCATGGTGATTGCCTTCTCCTGCGGCCACGCCGGGGGTGGTGTGGGTGGGTTTTCACTGGGTAAGAGCGCGGTGTATCCAACGAATGATTATTTGCGCGATCTCGCTGCTGTTGGGTTCGAGCATCATCATGTGTCCGTTCCCGGTGATCCCGTGGTGGGACAGCTGGATGTGTTCATGGTTCACACCGGCTTGGGTGAGAAAACGTGAGGTGGCGGCGTCCACCCTGGTGCGAAACGAGGCCTCGGCGGTAACGATGGCTGTTGGAGTAGAGGCGAGGCGGGTAAGTGTTCTTGCTGGTTCTTCTTGAAGCCAGCCCTGTATCTCGCCGCGAACTGTGTTCTCATTCCGGACTGGCTGGAGTGTCTTTCCGGAGGGGAGAGGGGGGTCGAACGTTAAGGGCATTCTCGATATGCCGAAGGGTCGTTCAGGCCCGGGGAGCGGGGCGTCCCACTCCCCGGGATTGTAGGAGAGGTCAAAGAACGGGGGCCCGTTGGGTTCTACAGTCACATGAGCCAGTACGAGTTCAGGCCTGCGGTCGGTGACGCCAAAACCGAAAGTGCTGGCTTGCGAGTGCGTGAGCAAGATTGCGGGCCCGATGTCGAGCAGGAGTTGTTCCAGGGCCAGTACGTTGAGTTCCTCGGCTAGGCGCCTGTCCACGAGGCTTGGCAGCTGGGATGCGCTGAAGCGGTTGAACGTGGGGTCGTCGTCGGGCCATCGTGTATGTCTGTTGGCATCCGGGAAGCGCTGGTAGCGCTTGGTCCGGGCGAAGAGTGAATCCACGTCGTACAGGGGCATCGGATCGGCTCGCCCGTATTGACGGGGGTCCGTGCCGGACCGTCCCCGTCCTACCTGGTCGACAACCACTGTTTCGTGGCCGGCGGTCACAAAATCTTGTGCCCATCCCGGGGTGCCCGCGAGGTTGGTAATAAATCCGGATCCACTTTGACCTGTGCCGTGGACCATGACTACCGGCGGCAGTGTTGGCGGGTGCTTTGGCCGATAGCGTTCTGCGTACATTTGGCCGGTTATGAAAGTGCCGTCCTCGGTAAGCATCTCGCGGCCTCCGCTGTAGAAGACCTCGTGCATTTGCCTAGGCCCTTATCCTGACGCTGTTGCTGAGGATGCCGATGCCTTCTATCTCGAGCCTGACGTTACGGACTCCTTCGCGCAGATCAAGCGATGCGAGGGGCCTGTCCCGTGAACCTCCGCTTACTGCTGTGCCAAGGGTGACGATATCTCCCGGTAGGAGTGTCTCGTAGTGCGAAATGAACGAAAGGACGTCTGCAACGCCATAGCGGTAACTGGCGGAGTTATCCGACATCACCAGTTCGTCGTCGAGCCAGCAGCGCATGGCGAGGGAGTTCGGATCACCGATTTCGTCGGGCGTGGAAATGACGGGGCCGAGGGGACCGAATGTGTCAGCGCTCTTGTATCGGCCAGCGTAGCTTGTGTGTTGTTCGATCACCTTGAACCCGCCATCGCCGTCCGGGATGTCGAAGTTGAAGTGGAAGTGGTCTTCGTTCCTCATTCTGATCGAGGTGATGTCGTTCAGGATGGTGTATCCGAAAATTGCGGACATTGACTCAAGCGCCGTAGCTTCGGTAAGCCTGTCACCGATCACGACGGCAAGTTCGGGTTCAGGGTGGGTCAGTCCGTATTCCTCCTTCAAGAGGATGTCTCCCTCGTGGCCTATCAGGGACGTGGGGGACTTGAGGAAGAACGCAGGGTGCTCGGGTCCACTTATACGTGCCTTGTCGAATGCGCGGTTGTTGATGGCAACGCAGCAAATTTTCCCGGGCTGTTCGATGGGAGGAAGCCATTGGACGGCGGCAGCCGGGATTTCGGGTTGTTCTGCAAGGGTTTGGGCGGAAATGGCAGGTAGCGCGCCTGAACGGATCAGGGCCAGCATATCCCCCGCGGATGCTGCAGCCGACGCTGCTTCATTCATCTGCAAAGCGCCGGAGATATCGACCAGTTTGCCGTCTGGGAGCAGTGCTGCGAGGACTTTCCGTCCGTCAGAGGTGACGGTAGCGAGTTTCAAGATTGGGCCTTTCCTGGAATTGGTGCACGATGGTGTTCAAACGCCGAGAAGGCGCTGGCCATTGAGTGCTGAAATCTGATGCAGAACTTCTGGCGAGACGCCGGCCCGGAGCAGGACTGACAAAATGTAGCGGTAGGACTCGATAGGGCTGGGGTTGCCGGCCTGCCCCAGGTCGGATCCGAGAATCGTCTGGGAAGGTCCGCAGGCTTCCAAGTAGGCCAAGAGGGTGGGAATCTCGGCCTGATAGAGGTGAGAGCTCGGGTCATACATGCACAGCGAGTGCTCCATCGTCACCCCGGCCTGGGCCCATCGGCGGCATGTTTCCAGATCCGCCCCAACCACGAAGTTGGGGTGGTTGACGACAATTCGCTCGATGCCCAGTCCACGGGCTGCATCAATCAGCCTGTCCACGACGGCTGCGTCCGAATGCCCTGTCATCAGGATGGCTTCCTTTTCGAGGATTATTTCCAGGATTTCCATCGCGGCAGGAAGAAGTTTTCCGTCTTCCCCAAGCACAGGCACCAGCCCGGGAGACCGGAGCTTGATAGCAGGGTCAGGGAAGTTGAGCTCCTCATGCAGGCAAGCATGCTTTTTCGCGGAGATAGTGGGGAACCAGACTGCCTTGCCACCCAATGACAGTGCGAGGTCGACAGCATCGGGGTTAAGGCCTCCGGTGACACTGTTGAGCGGAATTCCCGAAAACACCGGCAACGGAAATCCGCCGATCGCGGCATCAACAGCCAAGGCGTCGGTCACCATCGAATGGTGATGCGACTTCACGACAATTGCGCGGAAGCCAGCTTCTGCGGCGTCTACCGCCGCCTGGACCATTGTCAGGCGCCTCGGAAAGGGTGAGGGTCCCGGGTGAACGTGGAGGTCCACACCGCCCTTGAGAATCTCTGCAATCTGGGCGTTCTCGTCGAGTTGTTCCATGGTCGCCACTGTCAGCTCCTTGCTTGTACGTCTTTGGACTGCATTCTGTTTTACCACGCAGGACAGTGTCCTAGTCAACAGGACGTTTTTTGGACGTGAGTGTTGACTCTGTGCCGTAAATGGTTCTATCGTGTGATTACTGTCTCACTAAGAGGGATTTGATCATGACAGACATCCAAGTCATCCAGCGCGTTGCCGATATTCTCGGCGCCTTCAACGAGGACACGTCCTCAGTGCGGCTTGGGCCGCTCGCGAAGGAACTGGACGTGCAGCGCTCCACGCTTCACCGGTACCTGAACTCAATGGCGAACGCCGGCATGTTGGGAAGGGCCCCTGACGGGGCGTTCACGTTGGGGCCTCTCGCCCAGCGGATCGGGGCGTTGGCTTTGGATGTTGGTCTGGGACACGAGGTACTGGCCCAGGCCGTGTCCGAGCTCTGCACCGCGACCCGCCTAACGGTAGTGCGCAGCGTATGGAACGAGCTCGCCCCGGTGGTCGTACAGACCCAGACACCGGACACTCCAACCCATGTCAGCGTCAAAGTCGGCACCAGGCTCCCCATTACCTCCGCCCAGATGTACGTCTTTCTTGCCTTCAGCGGGGGAGAAGAGCGCACCTCCCCGCTGATGTCGCTCCTGCCGGAGAGCCAAAAGCAGGAACTGAAGCAGGAGATTGAAGCTGCAGCCGCTCAGGGCGTCGCCATTGGAGGCCGCGTCTCCTCCGGGGTCCGCGCCCTCGCCGCTCCAGTACTTGATGCTGAGGGCAAGACAGTGATGTCTTTGGCCCTCATTGGAACAACCCTTGATATCCCTGATTCCCCCTTCAGCAGGGAAGCCAGGGCCCTCGTCGATACAGCCGCACTGCTCAGCACCAGACTCGGCTTCGCCGGCAAACACCCCGGAAAGTCTTTCCTCGAAGAAGAGGCCCTTAGAGCCGTCTAGACGTTCCACAACACACCCGCAAAATAGCAACTCCCACGGCGTGCCCAGGCGCCCGTGCGATCCGTCCTGCCCGCAAGGAAGCGAACATGACACATTCACCGACCCCGACCGGACCTCTTAGAGGGACCCTTGTCCTGGACCTCAGCCGCGCTCTCGCAGGCCCCCATGCCGGAATGATGCTGGGCGACCTCGGCGCCCGGGTTATTAAGGTCGAAACTCCTGCCGGCGACGACACACGTTCATGGGGGCCGCCTTTCACCGGTCCTGTGGATGACCTGCAGTCCACCTACTTCCTCTCCTGCAACCGCAACAAGGAATCCGTCGTCGTGGACCTAAAGACGGAGAAGGGGACCTCGGCACTGGCTTCACTCGTTTCCGAAGCGGACGTGCTGATTGAGAATTTCCGTCCAGGCGTGCTGGACCGGCTTGGTTTCAGCACGAACCGCCTCTTGGAACTAAATCCCCGACTCGTGGTCCTGTCGATTACAGGATTCGGTCACGACGGCCCCGAATCCCACCGCAGTGGGTACGACCAGATCCTTCAGGGTGAAGCAGGGCTGATGTCACTCACCGGCTCCGGTCCGGATGATCCCCAGCGAACAGGAGTCCCGATAGCTGACTTGCTTGCCGGCATTTACGGCGTCTCGGGCATTCTTGCGGCCCTGTTGGAACGCGAGGTAAGTGGCCGGGGAAAGATTGTTCGTACTTCACTCCTGGCCGCGGTGGTTGGTGTGCACGCCTTTCAAGGTACTCGGGTGACAGTTGCCCACGAGACCCCCCAAGCCCAGGGCAACCATCACCCTTCGATCGCCCCATATGGGCTCTTCGCCTGCCGCAACGGCCACGTGCAGATCAGCGTGGGCAGCGAAAAGCTCTGGAAGGCGTTCGCCAACCGTTTCGAATTGGACACCGCGGCTCCTCGCTTCGCCACCAACGCAGACCGTGTCCGTCACCGCACTGAGCTGCAGGCACAAATTGAAGCTGCCTTCGCACAGCATGAAGTAGACGACCTCCTGGGCATCCTGGACGTCGCAGGTATTCCAGCCGGCCGCGTCCGGAATCTCACGGAAGTTTACGAATGGGAACAGCTACGGTCGCAACACCTCCTCGTTGAAGTCGACCATCCGCTCCTCGGCGTCGTAGCCCTTCCCGGATCTCCGCTGCGGTTTTTTGAAAAGGACGGCACTGAAAGCACCCGCCGCGAGCACTCTGCGCCGCCGCTCCTTGACCAGGACGGCGAGGGGATTCACGCATGGATCTCAGCCAGGAGCCAACAATGAGCACGCTTACAGCCCAACGCCGTTCCCGCTATACGTCGGCCCGATCGATGCTCGAGGCGACCTTGGACCCAGGCAGCTTCGTCACATGGGATACGCCTGTGGACTACTCCGCGGCTGAGGAGACGTACCGCCTCGAGCTGGAGGAAGCAGCCAGGAGTACCGGGGTGGATGAGTCCGTCATTACTGGTGAGGGACTTATAGGCGGACGGCGGGTCGCTGTGGCCTTGAGTGAGTTTGGCTTCCTTGGCGGCTCCATTGGCCACGCCACTGCAGACCGGCTTGTGCGTCTTTTCGAGCGGGCGACGGCGGAGGGCTTACCCGTTTTGGCCAGTCCTTCCTCCGGGGGCACCAGAATGCAGGAGGGTACTCCAGCCTTTGTTGCCATGGTCAGCATCACCGCAGCAGCGCGGCGCCATAAGCAGAGCGGGCTGCCGTATCTGGTCTATCTGCGTCATCCCACTACCGGTGGGGCGTTCGCCTCCTGGGGTTCGTTGGGGCATATCACCGCAGCCGAGCCGGGTGCGCTGTTGGGGTTCCTCGGTCCCCGGGTTTATCAGGCTCTCTACGGTCAACCGTTTCCGGACGGCATCCAACAAGCTGAGAATTTATACGCCCAAGGACTCATCGATGCGGTGGTCCCAGTTACACAACTTCGTAACTTGGTCTTCCGAACCCTCGGGCTCCTGGATAAGCGTGTCACTGGTGAAGCGCCGGCGGCACCATCCGATGATCAATCCGACCGGGCACCCGCAGCTTGGGACGCCGTTCAAGCTACCCGTCAGCCGAGACGGCCTGGAGTGCGGCACCTGCTCAAGTACGGTGCCAGCGAGGTCCTGCAACTCAACGGAACGGGCCAGGGCGAACGTGACGGCCGGATGTTCCTGGCTCTCGCCCGGTTCCACGGCAGCAGCTGTGTAGTGATCGGGCAAGACCGGCACCCGAGCGGGTCGCCCGCGCCGCTGGGGCCGGCGTTCCTCAGAGAGGCTCGCCGGGGGATGAGGATCGCTGAAGAACTCGGACTCCCCCTGGTCACAGTGATCGATACCGAGGGCGCCGCGCTGTCTCCGGAGGCAGAGAACGGGGGCCTTGCCGGTGAAATTGCCAGGTCGATCTCGGACTTGATCGGGCTGCGCACCCCCACCGTTTCAGTATTGCTCGGGCAGGGAACCGGAGGTGGAGCTCTAGCCTTGCTGCCCGGCGACCGAACAATAGCCGCCGGAAGGGCCTGGCTGGCTCCCCTTCCCCCTGAGGGGGCCAGCACCATCCGCTATCGCACTACTGAAAGGGCTGCCGAGATGGCCGAGCGGCAGCATGTGGGAGCCGCGTCCCTGCTCAAAGCGGGGATCGTCGACACCATCGTCCCGGAACCGCACGACCCCATCCGCAACCCTCATGAGCTCACTGCTGGTATCTCAGCTGCTCTGGGACGCGCCATGGAGCAGTTAGCAGGAATTCCCACAGCCGCGCTGCTCTCGGGACGGCAGCGGAAATACGCCAGCATCAAACCATTTCACTCCTGAACAAATAAACAAACCAGTGAAAAGAGACCATCATGTCTGTAACCGATGAGCAGAAGCACATTGGGGAAGAGGAAGCCACCGTCCTGCGCCAGCTGTCCAAGCTTCCCAACGGCCCCTCCGAAGGGGCACTGGACCGCCTCCTTGAACTCCTTGACAGGGGCCCTGTGGCGTCCTGGATCGATGGCAAGGAATACTCCTCCAGCGCGTCCTTCGACATCCTTGACCCGTCCACAGGGGCGTATCTGGGCAGCGGCGCTCAAGCCAACGCGGGCGACGTCAACGCCGCAGTGCACGCCGCCGACATGGCTTTTCGCTCCTGGCGCGCCGTTCCGAGGTCCGAGCGTGCCCGGCTGCTGAACAGGATCGCGGACCTCATCGACCGCGATGCCGAGTACCTTGCCGTCACCGAAGCGCTCGATACCGGTCGCCCGTTGTGGGAGACCCGGGCCGTTGACGTGCCTTTGATGGCCGCCCACTTCCGTTACTTCGCCGGCTGGGCGATGCATGCGGAAGGAACAACCATCCCCCTGGATGACCCCAACATGTTCACCTACACCATCCGGGAACCCATCGGAGTGGTCGCCGGAATCATCCCATGGAACTTCCCCATGGTTTTTGCTGCATACCGGATCGCGGCGCCCTTGGCCTTCGGCAACACTGTCGTGGTCAAGCCAGCAGAACAGGCCTCGCTCTCCGTTGTCCACCTGGCCCGCATCGCCGCCGAGGCGGGTGTACCCGCCGGGGTCGTCAACGTCGTTCTGGGCAAGGGCGAAACCGGCGCGGCTCTCGTTGCCCACCCCCAAGTGGGCAAGGTCGCCTTCACAGGGTCAGTCGAAACCGGGCGCCGAGTTGCCCGAAGCGCCGCCGACACCATCAAGAACGTCTCGCTCGAACTCGGCGGAAAATCCGCCAACATCGTTTTCGCAGACGCCCCCCTTGACGCCGCAGTCGGTGGAGTTGCCGGTGGCATCTTCTTCAGCCAGGGCCAGGTCTGCACGGCGGGGTCGCGCCTTTTCGTCGCAGAGGAAATACGTGACGACCTCCTCTCACGCGTCGGCGATCACATGCGCGGTTTCCACATCGGACACTCCCTGGACCCAGCGACCACCATGGGCCCCCTGGTCTCGCTCGAGCAAAAACGCCGCGTGGACAACTTCGTGCGCATTGGCCGCGAAGGCGGCGACACCATCATTGACGCCCAGGAAGGTGACCTTCCGGACGAGCTCGCCGCCGGGTATTTCGTGACTCCAACCCTTCTGTCAGTGAAGAACCGCCAAAGCGTCCTGGCCACAGAGGAAGTCTTTGGACCCGTCCTGGCCGTAGACACTTTCACGACCGACGACGAAGTCATCGACAGGGCCAACGCAACCACCTTCGGCCTGGCCAACGGAATTTGGACCAAGGACCTCTCCCGGGCCCACCGCGCCGCCGCCCGCCTCGAGTCCGGCACGGTATGGATCAACACCTACAACATGTTTGACGCCGCCGCCCCGATCAGCGGCTACAAGCTCAGCGGCACAGGCCGGGAGCTTGGCAGCGCCTCGATCGACCTCTACACCCACTCCAAGACCGTGTGGGTCAACACGGCAGTATGAACGCCCGAAAGGAGACGAAACAGCAGTGAAGAGTACCCAGGAAAATGTTGCCCAGACCGATGTTCTGGTCATCGGAGCCGGACCTGCCGGAGCAGCACTGGCGCTGAAGACAGCTCTGTCCGGCTTGCGCGTACGGATCCTCGAACAGGGCGGAAGCATTGACGCAACTCTCCGGGAAAGGAGCCAGCAGAGCCATGAATTGCTCGCCGCAGCTGACTTCGCCCCCACCGAGAAGCTGCGCCAGGCAGCCGCTGATTATCCCGTTGACGACACGGACTCTGACATGCGCCCGCTGATGTGGAATGGCCTTGGAGGCAGTGCCGCGCTCTACGCCGGCGCGTACCCGCGACTGAAACCATCAGATTTCCGGGTCCGAAGCCTGGACGGCGTCGCGGACGACTGGCCACTTGATTATGAGGAGCTTGCCCCCCATTACACAGAATCGGAACGACTCTTCGGGGTAGCTGGCCTTAGCGGAAACCCCGCTTACCCTCCCCGTGAGGAGTTCCCGCGCAATCCCCTGCCTATCCGCAAAATTGGCGAGCGGATCTCTGAAGCTCATGACCGCTTGGGTTGGCATTGGTGGCCCAGCACGAGTGCAACCCTGGGCAGGGCCTTCGACGGGATCGCCAACTGCACGGTCCACGCCGAATGCCCCAACAGCTGCCCGGAACGCACGGACAAACAGTCATGTCATGGCATACTTCAGCGGGCGCGCGCGGCCGGCGCCGAGGTCACCGACAACGCTCGCGTATGCCGCATCCTGACCGAGTCGGGGAAAGCGGTGGGAGCAGAATACCTGGACGCCTTTGGAAACCTGCACACGGCCTACGCCAAAACTGTGGTGATCGCGGCGAACGGCCTCGGCACGGCAAGGCTTTTGCTGCTGTCAGGCGGCTCTGCGCAACCGGAAGGATTGGCGAACTCAAGCGGGCTTGTCGGTAAGAACCTCATGTTCCACCCCTTTGCGGTCGTTTCCGGCACGTTCCCTGAGCGGGTCGACGGTATTGAGACCAACTACGAAAACGCCATCAACTCGCACGAGTTTTACGAGACGGACATCAGCCGGGGCTTCGTGCGTGGCTCGAATTGGGCATTGTGTTCCGCCGGAGGGCCTCTCCGCACTGCACTGGCCCTAAACACGTGGGGCCCAGAGCACAGTCCGACATTCTCAAACACCTTCGGGCATGGAGCTTTCTGGGCCATTTTCGGCGAAGATCTTCCCGAGGAATCCAACCACGTCACCCTTGACCCCACAGCACGGGACTCAAGCGGAATACCCGGGGTGAAGGTGACTTATAAGTTCTCCGAGAACTCCCGCCGCCTCATCGAGTACTCCGCCGAAAAGGCCGCCCAGTCTCTGGCAGAGGCCGGGGCCTCGGACGTTCAACAGTTCCTGTTTGTCCGGGACGCGGGATGGCATCTACTGGGCACCGCCCGCATGGGAACCGACCCCGACCGGTCCGTGGTGAACCCCTGGGGGGAGACCCACGACGTCGAAAACCTCTTCATCGCGGACGGCAGCGTTTTCGTTACCGCCGGGGCGGTCAACCCCACAAACACCATCGTCGCACTCGCCCTTCGCACGGCCGACCACATCGTCGAACGACTGCATGCACAGAAGGAGGAACATCATGAAGCTGTCGCCATCTGAACAAGACGTGGTCCTCGCCCTGAGGGACGCACTCATCCCTGCCGGCCCAGGCAGGCCTTCGGCCGACGACTTCCTGACTGATATCGAGCGCGTACTCCAAGTCCGCCCCGACATCCAGACTCCCTTCCAGGAAGCCCTCGCCCTCCTTCCCACGCAACCATCGGTGGAGGACGTCAAGACCTCCCCAAAGGAAGCGACGCTGGTCTTTGTCGTCGCTGGTGCCCACTACACCAATCCAGGAGTCGCTAACGCAATCGGTTATCCGACCGGGCAAGTCAGAACCAAACCCCTGGAAGGCGAACAACTGGAAAGTGTCCGCACCCGGCTCACCCAGGTCATCTCCCGCGGCGCCTGCTACACGCCCGCATAGCGAACTGCCTCTGACACCCTCCACCGCTGCACCATTACTGGCTCGCAGCGACACAAATGCTCAAAAGGAGCCCGCCTTGAAAAAACTACGGACAAAGGCGTCCACACTAATCACCACCCTTGTCACCGCGGCCGTAATTGGACTCACCGGTTGCGCTGCTTCCCCCCAGGCGAACCAAGCCACCGGCGATAACAGTTACCTTCCGACAGCGGAAGCCAACACCGAAAAGTACCTCGCGGGAACGGACCGCGAACTCCCAGCTTCGGCCCCGAAACCGGAACCGGGCAAAAAAATCTGGGTCATCGCCTGCAGCATGGCCGCCGAAGGATGTGCAACCCCGGCCAACGCTGCCGCCGAAGCCGGCCGAAAACTCGGATGGAACATGACCGTCCAAGACGGCCGACTCGATCCAAATACTTACAATCAGCTCATTCGCCAAGCCGTCGCAGCTCAGGTCGACGGTCTCATCCTGGCAGTAGTTGACTGCGCACCTGCAGCCGAAGCGATCAAGCAGGCCACCCAGGCGGGGGTTAAGGTCGTCGGCACCGTTGCCCTCGACTGCAGCAACGAATACGTCGGCGGCAAAGCCGAATTCACAGCTCAGGTCAGCTACTGCGCCAATCCGACCTCGGACCCCGCCGAATTGAACAGCTGCTATGAGAAGTTCCTCAAGGACGAGTATGCAGGCAGCATGGCGGATTACACCATCTCAACGCGCGACGGCAAAGCCGACGTTATCGTCATGCAGGAAGACGACACGTTGGAACCGCGGATCGTAGGAAACGCATACCAGGAGCACATGAAACGCTGTGGCGGCTGCACCGTCCGGGTCGTTCCGTTCACAGGCCAGGACCTGATTAGCGGTTCCCTTCAGACCAAGGTCTCTGCAGCACTGGCACAGTACCCAACGGCAAACGCTGTCATGATCCCCTATGACGCTGCAGGTTTTCTTGGCGTCAGCGCGGCAGTCAAGACTGCCCAGGCGCAGGGGAGGGATCTGATCATGATCGGAGCAGAAGGCCTGTCCGGCGCCATCGACCAGATCAAGTCGGGCCAGGGTCAGAGTTTTGCCGCCGGCGCTCCGACCGCGTGGTGGGGCTGGGCGGCTGTGGACACAATGGTCCGTGTTTTCGCCGGTGAGCCACAGGTTGATCAGGGCATTGGAGTCCAGTCCATCGACAAGAACCACAACCTGCCCACCAGCACCTCCTACTATGACGGCAACCAGCGCAGCCAGTGGCGCGAAAGCTACCTGAAGATCTGGGGGGTCTCATGACCCCCTCGCCCGCCATTGCAGCACCGGCTGGTACAACCCTTTCCTTCAGCGGTGTCAGCAAGATTTACGGCAGCACCCAAGCACTGGACAGTGTCGGGTTCGACGTCCGCCCAGGTCAAATCCATGCGCTGCTGGGCGGCAACGGTTCGGGCAAATCAACGCTGATTAAGATCCTCGCCGGAGTCGAAGCGGGCGAGGGTCACGGACAGATCAGCGTCGGTGAGAGCACCGTCAGCGACGCCAAAACGAGCCCGGAATGGGCCCGCGATAACCACATCAGATTCGTACACCAGGACCTCGGCCTATTCGAGAACCTCACCGTGGCCGAAAACCTTCTCGTCGGTGCGGCATTTCCTCACCAGAACGGAGTGGTTAACTGGCGGGACATCGCACGCGTCGCTCAAGAACTCATCGACGAGTTCGGCATCAAGGCCACTCCCCAAGACACGGTCGCGGATCTCAGGCCCGCCCAAAAGACCCTGGTGGCCGTCGCCCGTGCACTGCGCGGACGACGGAACACTCACTCGGGGTTCCTTGTATTGGACGAGCCAACGGCCAGCCTCCCTGCGGCCGAGGCTGACAGCCTCCTGCAGTCTCTCCGGCAGCTGAGGGACCAAGGCCAAGCAATCATTTACGTGAGCCATCGGCTCGACGAAATCCTGGATATCTCCGACACACTCACAGTTCTTAGGGACGGCCGGGTCATGGCCGACCGGCCCACGGAAGGCCTCACAAAGGCCGACCTGATCCAGCTAATCGCCGGCAGGAAGATCAGCTCTGTCTTCCCTGACCATCCACCACGGAAATCGGGAGAGCTCCTGACCGTCGACGGCCTTACTGGCGGGCCCCTGGTGGACGTATCCATCAAAGTTGCCCCTGGTGAAGTTCTCGGCATCGCAGGCCTGGTCGGTTCTGGCCGCACAAGCCTGCTGCAGATGCTCTTTGGCCTGCACCCCGGCACCAGCGGGTCAATCAAACTCAGCGGGAAGATTATCCAACCAGCCATCTCCTCTTCCATAAAACAAGGCCTGGCCTATGTCCCCGAAGACAGGTCACTTGATGGCGCCTTCGGCAATCTTTCCGTTTCAGTGAACGCGGCGGCAGGACACGACAGCGAATATTTCACCGGATCCTACCGACACAGGAGCGAGCGATCCTTCGCTTCCGCGATCATCCAGAGACTTGCCGTCAGGACGGCCGGGCCGGAGGCACCGGTAGGGAGCCTTTCCGGGGGAAATCAACAAAAGGTCATGATCGGACGCTGGCTACGCCCCTCAACACGGGTCCTGCTTCTCGACGAACCGACCCAGGGAGTGGATGTGGGCGCCCGGTCAGACATCTACCAGGAAATTGGCCGTCTCCGCGAGGAAGGCCTGGGCATAATCCTGGTCAGCTCTGACGAGGAAGAGTTGCTCGGTCTATCAGACACCATCGTCGTCCTACGACGTGGGCGAGTGGCAGCGGTCCGTAACTGGCAGGAAGCCAACGCCACCTGGCTCTCCCACGAAGTACATGGCATAACCGTAAATCAAACCGGAGACTCAGATGTCCAATCAGAACATTGAGCAGCGCGCTGAATCAGTAGGGTCACGTGCAGCAACGACCAATCACAGCACCGACACCGTCCCGAAAGGCAGCGAGGAAATACAACCTGACCGTACAGGCGACCGGAACCGGAAACCCTCCCTGAGCATCGGGACCTATGCGGAAAGATTTGCCCTGCCGGCCCTCATCCTGGCGATGGTGATAGCCTTCTCGGTTTCGCCGGTCACCCAACTTGCATTCACCAGCCAGCCCAACCTGCAGAGCCTTGCCTTGACACAATCGGTCATCGCGATTGCAGCCATCGCCGTGACGATCCCACTTGTCGCCGGACAATTCGATGTCTCAGTCGGACCCATCCTGGGCATGAGCTCAATCCTGACTGGCCTCGTCACTGTTAAGTTCGGCATGCCCCTGTGGTTAGGCATCCTGGCAGGACCCATAGCAGGTGCCCTGGTCGGACTCGTTTCCGGCTACGTGGTGGCCTATCTGAAGACCAATTCCTTCATCATCACCCTGGGTGTCGGCACACTTCTCGGCGGAGGCGTCTCGCTGATCACCGACAACCGCATCATTACCGGGGCACCGGAAGCACTGGTGAAAGTTGGGACACAGTCCTGGCTGGGAATCCCATACCTGGGCTGGATCCTCGTCGCCGTCGCAGTCATCGTCGCATGGTGCCTCCGAAACACACTCTTTGGACGACACCTTACCCAGGTCGGGTCAAACCCCCGGGCCGCACGGATCGTCGGCGTGCACGTTCCACGGACGACGCTGCTGGCCTTCGTCGCCTCCGGAGGCCTCGCAGGACTTGCCGGCGTGCTCCTCTTCGCCCAAACAGGAGCAGCCAACCCTCAGGTTGGCTCCGGCTACACCCTTCCGGCCTTAGCGGCAGCATTCCTGGGGTCAACGACCATCCGTCCCGGCACGTTCAACATCCTTGGCACCCTTGTCGGCGTCTTCTTTGTCGGAATCGCAGTCAACGGGCTCACCCTGGCCGGAGCTGCTGACTGGGTACAGCCCGTCTTCAACGGCGGTGCCCTGGTCCTGGCTGTCGCCCTTTCCAGCGTCCTATCCCGCCGAGCAAAGGCAGCCGCCAATAGAAAATAACGCAGCCATCGAATAGGTCGCGTACTGGCAAAACCGAAGCAGCAATGGCCATCCCTTTGCCCGCCCCCAGCTCCGGCGCCGGCGGCACTTAACTCGCAACAATGCACCCCGATGGACGGGGGCCGGCGCCGGAACCAACCATGCCTTCCATCTCAAGAACAAGAAACATGCAAGATGTCAGGAGATCGACAGCCGAGGACGCTGCGAGCAGCGCTGCCAGGCCCGCCCGAGAGGCGGAAGCTGGGCAAAATCCTCCCTCACCGGAACAACCAACATCGTGGCCTGACTCAAACCCTGGCACGCAATCAGACAGATCAGAATCTGTCCTTTGCACTCATTTCCTCTCTTAAAGAAAGCGATACCCTTGTGACTTCTTCACCAACGTCGTGGAACGAAGCAAAACGTCGTCTGATACCAGCTATGGTGCTGGGAACCACCCTGGAGTGGTACGACATGTTCCTATACGGCTCTGCATCGGCCCTACTGTTTGGCAAACTATTCTTCCCCGCAGGGGACCCTGTCACAGGTGTTGCCCTGGCCTTCGCAGTTTTCGGTGTGGGCTATGCCGCCCGTCCACTCGGCGCTGTTGTCTTCGGGCACATCGGCGACCGCCTCGGCCGAAAGGCTACGCTGGTGGCCACGCTGATTCTGATGGGCGGTGCCACGACACTGATGGGCCTTCTGCCCACCTACGCGGCCATCGGCTTTGTCGCTCCTCTACTGCTCGTCATCCTGCGCCTGCTGCAAGGAATGGCGGCCGGCGCTGAGTACGCCGGGGCTTTGGTTATGCTGTCGGAAGCTGCGCCACGGGAGCGCCGCGGGTTCTTTTCTTCCATCCCGGGCATCGGAATCTACCTGGGAATCATCCTTTCTTCCGCAGCCGTTAGTGCCATCTTCCTGCTTCCGGAAGAGGATCTCTACTCCTGGGGCTGGCGCGTACCCTTCCTTATCAGTGCCGTGCTCGTCGTAATCGGCATCTACGTCCGCCGCGGCATCTCTGAATCCCCGGTTTTTGCTGCTGTGGAAGAGGAGAAAGCAGCCCGCAAAACCCCGATTGTTCAGGTGCTGCGGACATCCAAGCTACGGCTAATCCAAGCCATCCTGCTCAGCAGCGGCGTCGTCTTGACCGCGCCCATCGTGCTGACATACTCCCTTGTCTACAGTGAACAACAGGGCACAGACAGGGCAATCCCACTCGTCGGCACCCTTATCGGAGCCCTCCTGGCCGTCCTCGTGGTGCCATCCGCCGGTCAACTGACAGATAAGTACGGCCGCAAACCCGTGTATTACGTCCTGGCAATCATGCTCGCCGTCTTCCCGTTCCTCTTCTTTGGGCTGCTCAGCACGAACATTGCCGGGCTGGTTCTTCTGGCCCATGCCCTTGCCGCCCCCATGGCATGGGCCATGACTGGGGCCCAAGCGTCATATCTCAGCGAGCTTTTCCCCTCGGACATCCGACTTTCGGGCGTCGCCTTGGCCCGAGAGCTAAGCGGTTCTCTGCTTGCCGCCCCTGGACCCCTCATCGCCCTCGGCCTGGCGGGCATGCTCGGCGGTGCGCCATGGCTGGTCGCAGGAATGGTGGCTCTTCTGGCCGTGGCCACGATCATCACACTTAAAACTTTGCCCGAAACCCGTGGCCTGGACCTTACCAAAACCTCTGAGGAGCGTAAGAACGGCGGCGAGGCAGCAACGTACCGGGACCATGTTGTAAGTAAAGAAGGATAAAAAGCGCGCCGGATGCCGGAAATAGAGGACCTGAATCATCACCGGGAACGATTGAACCACAGGTACGAGAACCGGCCCAACGACTGAAACAGTTAGGAAGCCTGCCAGCATTTGCTGACAGGCTTCCTGATTGTCCGTTCTCAATGAAGTAGTCAGTGGCGACGTGGGAACTGACAGGTTGGATGCGACAAATCTCGCGAATTGTTTCGCAGTCATCTTGTCAGTTCCGTAACTCAGCGAAGGTGCCGCAACACGCCTAGCGAGGCCATGTGGCCTGTAACGGCGGGCAAATGCCAGCTGACAACTTGACTGCGAAAACGTTCAGAATCCGTCGACTGACACGTTGAATGCGAAAACTGACACCTGCAATGAGAACGGACACTGTTTTTAGAGAATATCGGGCACGGCCCGGCGCCCGACGAAAAGTCCTTTTACGGGCCTCTCCCCCGGCCATTTCAACTGGCCGATAACCGGCGTTCCGTAAAGCTGTGCTCAGCCGGTGGAGTTGCCGGCCGCACCTTGAGTCGGAAGTAGCGTGGCCGAGGGGCGCCAGGAAGGGCGTATGGTCATGCAGTCCAACCGCGCGAAGCCGATGCTTTTCAACCGCAATTGTCCAACAGCCTGTTGGACTACTGGGGTGCCTTTCAGGACGCGTTGCGGCGAGCCTCTCGCACGCGCATAATGCAGGGCACGCTGCCGGAGCTAATGGGTTTCTAAGGTTCCGAGACGGCTAGTCGAAGGGCAGGGCCTTGTAAGCGGTGTTCTTGTTCATGTTCCAGCCGGCGACGAGGCCTGCGCCGATCATTTGGTCGCTGAGGCGTGCGAGGCGGTAGGCGGGGTCGGTGTCGAGGGCGAGTTGGAGGAATTGGTGTGCTTTGCTGCCTCGTCCTTCCCACCAGTTGATGTAGCCGATGGTGGTGAGGACTGGTGCTGCGTGTTGGGGGCTGGTGCGGGTGTAGGCATGGAGGAGGAGCTGCTGCGCCCATTCGATGCGTGACCATTTAGGGGCGCCGTCGGTCTTGGCGAACAGGATGTGTTGCATGGGTTCGTCCAGTCCGGGGATGTCTGCGATGAGCCGGTCGCGGATGCCTGGAAATTGTAGGTTTGCGACGAGGGCATGACACTCCTCGTCACTCGGAAATGACTTGGAGTCGAGCATGTCTGCCCACAGCTTCCGGCCGTGCCGGACTGCTTCGCCGTCCGCTTTGTTTCGGATCGCGTTCATGTGGTTTTCGACGGCCGTTGCTTTGGTCATGTCATGGCCCGTGGTGGGGAGGGTGATGTGGTTGGTGGGTTGGACGGCGCTGCCGCGGTAGATGAATTCGGCGTTGATGGCGCTGGTCTGGGTCGAGCTGACTGGGAGGGCGAGTTCGTGGCCGGGTTCGCCGTCGTAGGGGGAGAAGGTTTCGTCTCCGACGAGGAGTCCGTCGCGGATGGTGATGCCTTGTTCGGCGAGGACGCCGGTCAGGGCTGCGATGGCGCCGGCGTGCGGTTTGGGCTGTCCGGACCGGGTGGGTTCGCTGGTATAGACGGCGAAAAGAAGTGACGTCGCGCTCGTGTCGGACGCGAGGTAATGGGCGACCGTACGCGCATACGAAAGCTCTTGGCCGGGTTGACGGGGGAGATCGATGCGCAGGGTCGCGCCGACGCTGTTCTCGTTCAGGGTGATGCAGACCAGGCTTTCCTTGGGCCAGAAGCCAAGGGTGTGCCCGATGAAGCTGAGGACATCCGGTGGTGTCTTGATGGTGAGCTTTTCCATGATCCCGTTTCCTTCACCTTGATTTTTCCTGTTGTTTGCTGCGGTTATTGGTTGTGGGCGTCGTTCTGGTAGGGGACCATCCGCTGGGCCGAGGGGTCGGAGTGCAATTTGGGGGACCGGCGTCGGGGCCGAAAACTTCATCCCAAACCAACGCATCAACTGTGGGGCTGGTGAAGTTTTCGGTTTCGGGGCCGGCGCGGTAGCGCCCTGGTTGCGCGGAGGACCCGCCCAGCGATCATGGGACATACCAGAATGACAAGCAGCGATACAGCTTCCATCTGTTCATCGGAGTTCCATCTGTTCATCGGAGCCAGGCGGCCGGGCGGCATGACTTTTCGAATGGCGGCACGACACGCGGTGGATGTTCAGGTTGCTGTGCGTGCCCGGGAGGATCATGAGGGTATGACGGCTCCAACCGTGGAGGCGGCCATCCATGAACTGATGGATCTCGCCTGGAATGTTGTCTATGACCTGCTCGTGGAGCGGGGACTGCTCGGCGACGGGTTGTTCGTCGAGGAGTTCACCGGCATCCACTCTTGGCTCGACGGGCCCAACCGGTACACGGTTGTCCACTCCCGGAAGATCGCGGTCCTGTTCATTGACACGCGGCCGGTGGACGCCATTGTGTTCCACCATGACTTACTGGGAGCCGACGATCCGAAGTGCTTCTTCGCTCTCCCTGGGGTGTAGCCGGAGTGTGGGAGTCGATCACGAGCGGCTCGAGCCGAACTGTGACCTGTTGTCAGCTTTCTGGGCGCATGGCCTCGATGTCGAGTTCGAGGGCGATCTTCTGGTCCGAGGTCAGGTGTCGTACGGCGGTCTCGTAGAGGGCGACGCCGGTTGTCCAGTTGCTCCAGTGTCCATCGCTGCGCAGTGTCCCGGGGTTGTGTATTGCTGCGGCGGTGAGAATCGCTGTGACGACGACGTCATATGGCTTCCGGTCGGTTGTGCAGAACCAGGCACGGTATGGACGGTCGGGACCAGTCGTGCTCGATAGGGAGAAGGTCGCGTAGGCTTCGCCGGCTGCGGCGAAGCCTTTCAACCTGATGCCGTTGGTTTCGCTGATGTCGGGCAGGCCTTCCCCGCGGGGTCCGCAGATTGTCACGCCGGATGCGGCAATGATCTTTCTGGCGTCTGCGACGACTACCGGCGTAGCGGTCAGGCCGCGATAGTAGTGGGTGTAACCCATCCGATCTCCTTCAATCGTCCTCCGCAATTTTGTACTCTTCTTGCGCTGGACTGCCACCCACTGGGAAGTATCGAAGCCGGTGGGCTTCTGCGCCTTCCATGTCCGGAAAGATCGTGTTGGGTGGGTGTGCACTTTGTACACACCTTTTGGTATCGGATTGGGTCGAACTGCCTTCGGACTGCCCCGGATTGCGCATGTTTTCGCGGGTTCCCAGTCTTTTCAAGGCCGGGAATGCGGTTCGAGTCCCACCTCGGGCACAGTGTTTTGGCAGGTCAAGGGCTTTTTGTCCTACTACTGTTGACAAAGCTTGACAATTTCCACATTTGAGTTGCGCTTGGCTTGCTGCTGAATCCGGCGCCTCTAGACAAGCTTTTGCTGGCACAGCCAGCTGCATCCCCAGGCTTCGCCTCAGACTTGCTAGAGTCCGAGGGTGACGACTGAGTGGTGACGACTGAGTTCACCGCCGAAGCGGAAAAGCTGACCGGGGTATGCCGGGGAATCTTCGGTGATGAGATCCAGTGGATCGCAGCCGATGGCTACCCCCACAGCCAGGCGCTCTGCATCATCGACTCGATCTTCTCCACGGGATCTCACTACAACAGCGTCATCAACGTCGTGAACGAGTACCGGGCCTATCGGCGAGCCCGGGGCGGCAACGCGGATTATGACGGGACAGCGGAGCTCCTAGCTACCTTTGCGGACGTCGGAGAGAGTGCGGCTGCCTGGGCAGACAAGGTAGTCAATAACCGCAAGCCCGCACACACTAAAAAGAACGCCCCGCTAAAGGCCGAGGTCATCCGCCAGGCAGCTGAGAAGCTCAAGGAACTGGGCTACACCACGCGGGAGCACTTGCACCGCGCATACGTAGAAGACAAGGAAGTGAAGGCGCTGAAGGACGCTTGGATACACCTGCCCAGTCAGCGCTCCGGAGTGACCTGCAACTACCTGCTCATCCTGGCCGGTTTCCAGTCAGTGAAGCCTGATCGCATGGTGATCAGGTTTATCAAGGAGCACGCGGAACTGGGGGAGCGCGACTTGAGCACTTCTGAGGCTGCCGACCTGATAAGGCAGGTCGCCGAACTGTACCCTACCGAGGCCAGAAGACTGGACCACGTGATCTGGCGGTATGTGTCGGGCCGGGATGTCTTCAAGGAGCAAGACGTGGAGATTTGGACGGGAAGTAGCGAACTTCAGGCAATTACGTTGCCAAACAGGTAACCTTCGTCGTGCTGGCCATGTTCGCGGTTCTAAGCTTTTGTCCTTTACTGTTGACAAAGTTTGGCAACCTCGATTCCTGCGGCTGCTTCCCTCGTTCCGGCGCTCGACGCTGAAGCAATGACGGGGTTCATGTGCCTGCAACGACGGCAAGGGGGCGCAAGCACAGCTCCCGTTGAGCGCCCCGACTAGGCCGCCAACTGGGCGCTCGGCGAAGCAACGATCGCTGATGCGGGAGTTGGCGCTGGCGAACGAATACTTGGTGGGTCAATGCGTGTTGTTGAACGTTTCTCGGGATGCTAGCGGTCATTGTTGACCTGTGACGACAGAACAAGACTTCCCGGACGAGGCGGGCGCTGGGTTAGCGTCGCTGGCGAGTGCGGAACGGGACTCATCTGACGACTACACCGAAGAGCTGGCACAGTTGCTGAAGCCATCACGCCTCTTCACTAGGGAAGAAGTGCTCCAGCGGCCCTCACCTGTGCCTAGGGCGTCCGGCATGTACGCGTGGTATTTCGACGAAGTTCCGCCTGGTGTAGACGTCCACGACTGCCACGTCATCCCTGAAGGAGTGATGCTCTACGTCGGCATCGCGCCGAAGGAGCCGCCCCGAAATGGAGCGCCGCCGAGCCCCCAAACGCTTTGGAACCGGATCCGATACCACTACCGCGGCAACGCCTACGGTTCCACACTAAGGCTAACCCTGGGCTGCCATCTTGCAGACGGGCTAGGCATCACGCTCCGCAGAGTCGGCAGCGGAAATCGGCTGACCTTCACGCCCTATGGGGAACAACGGATTAGCGAATGGATGAGCCAGCACGCCCGCGTGACGTGGGTCCAGGCGGATGCGCCCTGGCTGCTCGAAACAAGGGCGATTGAGCAGCTGAATGTGCCGCTCAACCTACAGGGCAACAGCCAGCATCCCTACTACCTGACACTTAAAGCCCTCCGTGCAAAACACAAGGCAACAGCGCGTGCGCTTCCTATCGCATGAATTAGGGCGGCTAATCCTCAGTAAGACAGGAAACAGCACGGACTTTGGAAACCCAGCCAGGAGTCCTTCCATCAGTGGTACGTGCCCTGCGCAGCAGTGGTGCGAAGTTCCCGCCAAAGCATCGGAAGCTGGCTTTCGAACCGTGCCTCAATCGGGAACCGAACGGAAGTTACCCTGAGGGACATGGTTTGAGACCAGGCTCCGTTCGAGAGGCGGCCCGTCAAAAGGTTGGGGTGCGGCTGATGATCTGACTTATGGGGTTGGCGTTCAGCCATTTTTCGAAAAATCCTAGGCAGTTCATCGAGTTGCTCCGATGTCACAGTTAAGACGTGGACTCGGTGACCACTGGTTATTGGCAATGAAATAGTCCGTGTCGAAGCGTCCGTGCGCCGAAAACATGCAGGAGCATAGGAACGATAGCAAGCACTAGATTGGCGCAGTACCTAGGTCCGTCGCCTGAAAACAGGGATGCTCGATGGGGACCGAACGTCAACAGGAAATGCCAAAGACTGGGGGCTTTGTCTTTCGCTTCCTTTCCGCACGATTGGCGCCACTGTGGCAGCATGTTCGCTGGCGGCCTGCTGGCAAGGAAGCAGCACGAATGATTGAAGCACCAGCTAATCTTCGGTCTCTGAGTCCGGCCTATGTTCACGACCAGCACCACGACTACGTCAAGATCTTAGAGACGGAACTCGTCAGGTCGGGACCGGCCGCGCCACGCAACATCGCTCTCACAGGTCACTATGGCAGCGGCAAGAGCAGCGTTCTCGAGGAAACGCAACGAGTGCTCGAGAAGGATGGCGTCAAGGTTGTTAACCTGTCGATTCCGAGTTTGGGCATTGGTGACGGTCGCGTCCGGAGGGATGGTGAAAAAGCTCTCGACAAGACAAACCTGATCCAAAAGGAGATCGTCAAACAACTCCTGTACCGGCGAAAGCCTTCGGCCATGCCAGCCTCCCGCTATAGCCGGCTCGACACGTTCCACAGGGGCCGCGCCCTGCCAGCCGCCGTTGGAGTTGGTCTCGTGGCGGCTGCGTTCGCTTTGCTAGCAAGGTTTCCGGACAAGGTCAAGGATGCCCTGCCTCCGGAGGCTTGGTCTTGGGTCAACGAAAGATTGTGGAGCAGCCTTGCAGGAACGATCCAGTGGCTGAGCTTACTTATGGTATTCGGGCTCGCTGTATGGGCCGCGCTGGCGGTCCAGCGCCTGCTCCAGCAACGCTTCCGAGTTAGTGAGTTGGCTGCCGGACCGACCAAAGTGACGCTATCTGATTCGTCCTCCTCCTACTTCGACGAGTACCTCGATGAGATCGTCTACTTCTTCCAGACGTCCAAGACGGCGGTGGTGATCTTCGAGGACCTCGACCGCTTCAAGGATCCGCACATCTTCGAGACTCTTCGCGAGCTCAATATGCTGCTCAACAATGCGGAGCAGACTGGCGCGGCGCCGATCCGGTTCGTCTACGCGATACGGGACAGCATCTTTGAGCAACTGGATGTTGAGGCTGGAGACGACAAAGATGAGGCAGAAGGTCGGGAACCCCCAACATCGACTGACCGTCGTGAAACGCGGCGATTGATGTCCACCAACAGGACCAAGTTTTTTGACCTGGTCGTACCGATGGTGCCGTTTATCTCGCACAGGACGTCACGAGATTTGATACGCCAAGAGCTGCAAGTCATCGTTCCGGAGCAGAGGCCCGACAACGCGGTAGTAGACATTGTGGGTGCTCATCTCACGGACATGCGCCTCATAAAGAACGTCTGCAACGAGTACGACGTGTTCGGGCGCCGCATTCTGACCGCCGATGGCCTTCAAGAGCTGACTGCGGATCGACTGTTCTCTTCGATTGTTTATAAGAACATCTATCTCGCCGACTACGAAAGAATCCGCGACGGCACTAGCCTCCTCGACACGCTCTACCGTGCATACCGCGAGTGGGTAGCGCAGCAGACAGCCTCTGCCCGACATGCCGAGCGCAGCGCTAGAGCACGGTTGCGTCGGATCGATGCGATCAAGTCCCGTAGCGCCAATCTCGGGAATAGACTGCAGGACGTCTTGCTGGCCCGACATACTCAAAACATAGACACAAGAAACGCGCAAGTAGTTGCTGCCGGAGCCACCTACTCGTGGAGCGACATCTCCAGCGTGGGTTTTTGGCGTTCGTACCTGGAGGACAGGGGAAACCTGGGCGTCTACTACCGGGCGGGCTACTCAGGGGAAACTCTATCGTTCGATAAGGTACAGACCCTCATGGGGTACCCCCTAACCCAAGACGAGTGGGCTGATGAGGCCAAGGCGAAAATTGACGACGAGATAATCCAAGCGGTCGCCGATCACCGGGTTGCACAACACGCGACGATGACCGATGCTCTTGCGGAGACTAAAAGGCTCTTTTGGTATGACGGCGCCGAGCGCTCGTTTGCTGATGTAGCGGAGGAACTGTTCGAAGGGGCAGGCCTCGTGCTAGACCTGCTGCGGGCCGGGCTCATCGACGAAAACTTCACGCTTTATATCACTCAGTTCCCTGGCCAAGCGATTAGCGCTTCTGCAATGAACTTTATTATCAAGGCCGTCCAACCGGACGAGATGGACGTCGAGTACCACTTCGGCACTGGTGAAGAGGTCAACACCGAAGATATAAAGGCAGTCCTCGATGCCGAAGCGGATCGCCTGCTCGGTGGGCAGAGCGTCTACAACATCGAGGTCTTCGACTACCTTTTCGAGGAGGACCCAGGCAAGCTCGATAAGCCGATCCGGCGGCTAGCCGACAACGCCGTCAACGACCGCAGCTTCATCGAGGCTTACATCACTTCTGGCAAGTCCGCTCCAATGCTGATCGAGCGCCTGAGCAGGATGTGGCCCGATATCTTTGACTTCCTTATCGCGCTGGACCCTGAAGCTAGCAATCATGAGCTGCTGGACGCCGCCTTGACTGGTGTCCGCCCAGAACTGTCCTATTCGTTAAGCGCGGAGCAGCGCACTGTGCTCGCCACGGCCCTCCCCGATCTTCTGACGGTCAAAGCACCGCTGAGCGCTGAAAAAGCGGTTGCGATAGCGGAGACGGCTCTGCGAATGGGTATTCGGATCGAGGACATGAGCGGGGCTGCCGAACCGCTACGCACTGAACTTTCGAAGCGGAGCGTTTACCCGATCACCCTGACGAATCTGGTGGCGGTCTTACGAGACACGACTGACCTCTCGCTGGACGGCATCAAAGAGGTTCGGGAGTCGGATGTTTACAGTCATGTTCTCGCTCATCTGCGTGACTACATCAGCGCGATCGACCAGGCCACGAACGTACCCACCGTTGCGGACCCGGACCAATTTGCAGACATACTCACGGATGTAGCCGAAGCAGACGTTGACGCCCTAGAAGACGTCGCCCGTCGAGCCAGTGCCGATTGCATGCTCAGCGACCTCGACCAGCTCGACGCACCACTCTGGCCAGCCATCGCCGGCGCGCACCGGATACCTCTCACCGCACGCAATGTCGCGGCCTACATCGACCACCACGACGTCGATTCGGACCTGGCGAACTGGCTCAGGACTGCTGGGACCATCACAGTAGCTGAGGATGACGCTACGCCCCTCGGACCATTGGCAGTGAATATTGTGAACGCCGTGGCGCTCGGCAACTGCGTCAAGCTACAGCTTGTCGATGTGCTGCGGCTAGCACCGGGGTCCATTGCTGCGGCGAAGCTCGAGGACGACGCACACACCGTCCTGCCCGCCCTGGTGCAAAAGGGCTTAGTTCTGGATGACGCTGACGCGTACAGAATCTTGGGAGACGATGAGTGGGAGATTAAGAGGGAGTTGATCTCTGTCTCCAAAGCCTTCCCGACATACATGACCCAGTTGCCGCTGAGCGGGGACGAACTGTTCAGAATCGCTTCGGGGCCGGTGCCCGACCCGGTTAAGGAAGTCCTACTCAACGAGCTTGATGTGTTCGCTCCGAAACTTGGCCGCAAGGGTGCTGCCGCACTCGCCACATGGGCTGCTGCTGAAGGTCGCAGGCCGACCGCTGATGCAATTGTCACAATGGCCACCAAGGGAGGCTGGGAAAGCAGTGAACCGATCCTTAAGCTGCTCGGTGTTGAGGCCGCTACGATCGAACTCGAAGCGCTGAAGTCTACGCTGAATGGCCTGGGGAAGCCTTACAGCAAGCTGACGACGCCAGGATGGGAGCGTCCCCAGATTGACGTCTTCGAAGGTGTTGCAGCCGTTTTGGCTCGCCTTAAAAATGATGGCATCGTCAACAAGTTCGAGGAGAATGCGGAGAAACATGTGTTCGAGGTCAGCAAGCGGCACTCCTAGCTGTTCCTACTCCACAGCACGCTGCCCGCCGACGGACACCTTTCAAGCGCCACCACCTCGAGAGTTTAAAGTTCGGGGTCAGATGTTTCACAAGCCGCGAAATGAAAGTTTGAGAAGAATCGACGCCTGGATAAAGAACGAGCTGATACCGTCTGCCGCACCAAGATCTCAAGCATCAGCTCAGCCTGAACTTCATCTGCTCCGGGAAAAGTCCAAGCGCGAGGTAGTGAACGACGCGGACGGCGCCAACCGGAAGATCGAGCTTCATGCATCTTCTTTAGGGCCAATTTGCGGGGTTCTCAACCAGCCCAAGCTTCCACTGCCACAGAGAAACAAATAGATCTCAGGAATTCGTGCCGGCGGATTGAAGGCCGCCGCAACCAATCGCAATCGCTGTGGCGACGGCAGTAACGGACAGGAAAGCCTCTATACCAGGATTAGCCGTGCCAGCGGGAAGGTCAGCAAAAGCGGTAAGTTCACCACCGATCACGATTTCGCCGTGGCGATGGCTCATAAAGAGTGTGGAGTTGCGTGGGCCAGAAACGAGGGGGCGGAGAGGGACTTATCCTGATTTTACTCCCGACATTTTGGCCATTTCCTTGAACAAATGATTCTCCAGATGTGCATGCCTTCTTCCATGCACATTCGCGGCTACAAATATACTGCCTGCGAGGCTACGAACCCACCCGTTACCAGAATTGTCGCGGAATGCCACAAGCGGTAAATGCTCGTCATCGCCTTGGTAGATAAAGTCTGCTCCAGGGAAGAACACATTGCATCGCGAAAGATATCGCAGCCGTGTCGCACGATCGTGGTAGTAAAAGTAGATCTTGTAGATCGGCTCATCGCTTAGATTCTTCAGGATGTAGTCCCTGACCTCTTCGGGGTGAGTAACTCCATTCACATCGGCGTTTCTGTAAACGATTCTGTTTTCCGAAACATAGGCGACTTGGCGCGCCTGCGCCAGCTTACGTACTTTGGCGTCCTTGGCGATCACGACGACGACGGCGGCGACGAAGGCGGCGGTAGTACCAAGGCCGCCGACCCAATCCGCGACGGTTCCCTAGGTGTCAGGGTTGAAGTCCATCCCGTAATCCTACTTACGCCTCACTACCTTTCTTGCCCCAAGCGCCGTCTTTGATCGTCTTGCGCGTCATGGCGATTGCGAGGTACATCGAGCCGGCGAGAATGGCCCAACCTACGCTTGGGAGCATGGCTAGTTCCTTTGGTATGCCGCTGAGGAGGACACCGGCAGCGATCACGGGGATGCCTGCTGCATCGATTGAGGCGGCTTCCTCCTGAGCCTTGACCATTTTGGCTTGCAGTTCGGCGGTCTTATCGTTCACCTCGCTCACGAGCGCCTGTACGTCCGAAATCTTCTTATCCAAGTTTTCGTAATCACCGTTCACAACAGCGTGAAGGTTCTTGAGTGCGACTTCTAGTAGTTCAATTTTCCTCTCAGGGGTTGCGTCGGCCGGTATGTTGATCCGTGCCATGACCCTGGCGGTAAAGATACCTCCCCCGCTAAGGGCTGAGCCGGGATAAACAGTAGTCGACGGCCGAGGTATGAACTTGAAGTATTTGCTAAGCCACATCTGAACTCTTATGAAGAGTGCCTTCGACCAGAACCTAGACAGGAAGAGCATTCGTTTCCATCCGTGCGGCGAAGTGAGCACTGCTCCTAGGAGCGCGAGTGCGACGCCGACGGCCCTCAGAATCAGTTCATCTCCCCAGCTAAGGGCATGAGCCACGAAATAGCCCAGAACGTTGTAGCGGAGGCCCAACTCAAGGATGGTCCATGTCATGCACCATCCCACGCCCCACCGCATGGCAGCCTCCTTATGAGTCAGGTTCAGATTTTCCACCATATTCTGCGGAGTTATCAATGGACGCATCAACAGGTTAAGTCCGAAGGCGACCCGGCCCCGAGCACGGCAAAGATGTCGATTGGATCGTCATGGGCAAGCTATTGTCTGGTCACAAGCGGTTGTGGCGTTCATGGCCTTTGTGGCTACGGCCTGTCAGAAACAGACAACGACCGCACCACTAGGTTGGAAAGAGTGGTCGTTGTCTGGGGTTCTGAAGCGATGGAGTTTACGTGTTGACAATGTCAACACTTTCCAGCTCGAACTACTTCGTACAGGCTTCGGACTGCTTCGGATGCGGCGTGTCCTCGCGGGTTCCCAGTGTTAGCAAGGCCTCGAATGCGGTTCGAGTCCCACCTCGGGCACAGTGTTTCCGCAGGCCAGGGGCTTTTTCACATCAATGCTTGACCTTTGCAAGAATGAGTAGTAGCTGCAAACGGCTGATCCCAATCCAAACTTTATAGTCCAAGAACGTGCAGGTCCGAACAACTGGGGCCACATGGGCATCTAAGCCAGCGACGGCATGATGTATAGCGCGAAGACATGGCTATGAAATCTCCGCCTGCCTGAAGACCGGTCGATGGCTGGAGACCTTGCTGCCGATGAATACACCTCCAACTCCGCGCTTCTGTCGCAGGGGGCAGAATTGGTTCTGAAGCGCCACGCGCGCGGCGTGAAAGCAGCGAGGGCCCTCATTTTGTTGTGAATCATGACGCTGATCTGCTCAAGCGCCCTGAAGGCGCGTGACAGCGTAGCGGCGGCGTCCTCGAGATTGCGCCCAGATCGTCGAATCGCTGCAACTGGTTTGGACGCGCAGTACATCCTTTCCGACCAGGATGTCCAGCCGAAAACGGCCGACCAAGCGATCCGCAGACCAGCCAGGTCACTCTGCAATGGTTCCCCGAATCTTCCGCTTGTAACCGACAAGGAATAGGGCGCAGAGAATCCGGTCCGGTACGGAAGCCATGGCCAGCGCATGCCCCCACATCATTCCCGTCCGGGCCAGCCAGGGGCATGAGTTGTGGGTCAGCGCCAAGGGGCTCACTCCCAGCGACGGCCGGAATCCGGAGATGTTGCAGAATGAGGCCGGGATGCGCGGGGACCCTCCCATATCGCTGCCGTCGCCGGGGGGTTCGATGCGGGGGCAACGGGGCAGCCGCGCCCCCGCTGCTGCCCCGCGCGCTCACGTCCGGGTTGTACAGGTTGACCGTCGTGCCTAACACTTCAGCGAACGTGAGTGGTCCTGCCTCAGACGGGGCACGTTGGCCTTCCTTGTCGTTACGACGCCTGATGCGTTGAGCCGTGCGATGACCAGGTCCTCGACGTCAGGGACGAAATCCCGAAAAATGACGGACCCGTAGGTGGTTGGCGCCCCCTGAGTGTTTTTGGTGTCCTTATGGGCCATGGGCAGGCCGCGCAGCCGCGGGAGTTCTGATCCGGACATGGTGAGACTGTCCGCGGCCGCGGCGAGCGCCGATGCGTCCTCACGGTCTTCGGTCACGACTGCGTTGGCCCGGCCGTCGACTTCATCGATGCGGGCGAAGTGCGCACCAGGGCCTCCGAGCAGAATTGTCCCGACGTCGGATAGCGAAGGTCAGATCGGTGGCCGAAAGCGAACCAGCGTCCGCCGTTACAGGCGGACCCGGGACGTCCCCATCCGGGACAGCAGGGCAGTCAAGGCTGCCCGGACTCCGGTGCTCAGCGTCGGCTCAACATCGGGGGCGAAATGCGGTGAATGGTTGCCCGGCAGGTCGCCTTCGGCGTCGAGCCTTTCTTGGGAGAAGGCGCCGAACATCCAGTAGACCGATGGTGCCCCGAGCACCTCGGCGAGCAGCCCGAAGTCCTCACTGCCCATCACCGGGGGCACGACGTTTACACGGTCTTCGCCCAGTGTTGCCTGGAGCTCGGTGATGAGGGCATCTGCTGAGGCGGGATCGTTGTAGCACTGGGGAAAGCTGGAAATCTCTTCAATGAGCGGTGCGGGCGCGCCGGAAGCGTCGGCTTCGGCGCGGATGATGCGCCGCAGGGATTCGAGCACGCGGGTGCGGACGTCGATGTCGAAGGTCCGGACGTTCACGGAGAACTCCGCCGTGGCCGGGATGATGTTCTCCTTCAGGCCGGCATGGAAAGTGCCGATGGTCACGACTGCGTTTTTCATGGGGTGGATCTCGCGCGCGACGATGGTTTGGATCCGCACCACCATGTGGGCTCCGAGCACAATCGGGTCAATGGACTGTTCGGGCTGGGAGCCGTGTGCTTGGCGACCCCTGACGGTGATCTTCCATGAATCTGCCATGGCCATCGCTGTGCCGCTGCTGATGTTGACGCTTCCTGCCAGACCGGGCCATACGTGCTGGCCGTAGATGATCTCCGGTGTGGGCGCCTTGTCCCAGAGTCCGTCTTCAACCATTGCCTTTGCACCGGCGGCCGTTTCTTCCCCCGGTTGGAAGATGAAGACAGCGGTGCCGGACCAAGTGTCCTGGTTCTCGCTGAGAAGCTGCGCTGCCGTCAGAGCGACGGTGATGTGGGTGTCATGGCCGCATCCGTGCATGACGGGGACCGCCGTCCCGTCCGCCAACGTGCCTGTTTCGGTGCTGGCGTGATCGAGCCCTGTATCCTCCTGCATGGGAAGACCGTCAGTGTCTGCGCGGTAACCGACCACTGGCCCGTCACCGTTCCGGAGGACGCCTACTACGCCGGTGCCACCGCACAGAAACGCCTCTAGGCCGAGTGCTTGAAGCTTCTGCAGGATGAACTCGGCCGTCCTGGTTTCCTGCATGGACAGTTCCGGATGTGCGTGCAGGTGGCGGTACAGATCGTGCATTTCGGCCTGGCGGGTGTCGCTCAGCTCGAAGTATGTGGTGGCGGTGGTCATGGAGTTCCTTCCGATGGCGGGCGGTGACTAGTTGCGGATTCGGGTATGTCGCCACTGGCGGGCTAAGCGCTGCCAGATTCGTCATTGCTGTTCCTTGGCCCTCAGGCCAGGTGGTCCAGGCCGGGAACGGTGTAGTCCGGAGCCTGAAAATATCCAGGGTAGTGCCCGCCGGACCGGTTGATCCACGCCGTGCCCAGGCCGGCCCTGGCCGCTCCATGAATATCCTAGGGATACCGGCCACCAGCAGCATTCACCGGGCGCTGTTCCGCCCGCGGATGCTTCGTACTCCTAGGCGGGCTCATCCAAATTTCCAGGACCGTGGGTCGCCAGGGTGAGCAGTAGATCAAAGCTGTCCCTGATCCCGGCATCTGCGAAGAATATTTCGACAACCCGCTGAGAGATGTACGGCGACCGGCCTGATATCGTGGCGCCGTACCTACTGCTGCGCCAAGGAGACTGCTGAGAGGAGAGCCGCGACCAGCGCTGCCTCAGTACGCTCGTAACGGCTGGATGGAACCGTGACCGCCAAGGCAGCGGCGACGCGTCCGTCACTACGGATCGGGGCGCTCAAGGACCGAACATCCTCACGGTATTCGCCACGGTCGTAGAGGATTCCGGTGCGTCGTATCTCGGCCAGTTGGGCTTCGAGACCGGCGCGGTCGCTCACCGTCATCGGGGTGAATCGGGTGTATTCATGGTTGTCCAGGATCGATGAGCGCTGTTCCTCGTCGGCGAAGGCGAGGAGGACCTTGGCGCTTGCTCGTGCGTGCACATCACCCGTGAATCCCACTTCGAGGCCGGCGACCCGCACGGCCTGTGATCCTTCAACCGTGGCGAGGATGCGGATCTCCCCGCGGAACCAGCCGGTGAGATATGCCGTTTCACGTGTGGTCTCGGCGAGTTGCCTGAGGGCCTGTCTGTGTTTGGCGTCGACGCGTACGCGCAGGCCGGGTGAGTTCGCGATATCGATGGCGCCCAGGCCGAGGGTGTAGCGCTTGCCCGACTCCTTGCTCAGTAGTTTTTCTTCCTCAAGTGTCGTGAGCAGATGGTAGGCCGTGGGCATGGCGAGGCCGAGGCCCGTCGCGACCTCAGTTGCGGTGAGTCCTTGTGCTGATCGAGCGACCGCGAGCAGGATGCGCGAAGCCCGCGCGACGGATTGGATCACTTGGCGTTGTTTTAGGGGTTCACCTTCGCTCGTTGACGCTGCAGTCATTGCTTCATCCATTCCGCTTGCCTCGAAAAATAGTTGACTTTGTTAGCCGGGTCACCCCATAGTATGGCAGATCCTGAAACTAACTTTCACTATATTGATATGAGGAGAGCCATGTCGACTAGCACCACACCGTCGATTACGTCGGTAATGAGTCTTGGTGGGCGTCCGGCGGGCAGCCGTCGGGAGATCAAGATTATTGATACGACGTTGCGTGATGCGCATCAAAGCCTGTGGGCGACGCGGATGCGGAGTGATCACATCGTTTCGATGGCCGGTGAATTCGACAAGGTAGGTTTTGACCAGGTCGATCTGATGGCGCCGATTCAGTTTGATGTGGCGGTGCGCTATCTGAAGGAAGACCCGTGGGAGCGGGTGCGCCTGGCGCATGAGCATGCTCCCAACACCAGGTTCAGGGCGTTGATCCGTTCCAAGAACATTGCTGCGTTTGATTTCCTAGCCGACGATGTCATCGAAGCCTGGGTCGAGAACTTGTACGCCAATGGGTTCAGGGTGATCGGCTCGTTCGATGGACTCAACGACATCGACAATATCGCTCCGGGCCTGATCCGGGCCAAGGAGCTGGGAGCGTCCACGTTCGGGGCGGTTTCGTTCTCGGAGAGCCCGGTGCACACTGACGAGCTCTTCGTCGCCAAGGCCCTGGAGCTGATTGAGAAGGCTGATGTCGATGCGATCATGCTCAAAGACGCCGCTGGCCTTTTGACGCCCGACCGGGTCCGCACTCTGGTTCCTGCGCTCAAAGAAGCTATTGGCGACCGGACTCTGGAGCTGCACAGCCATTGTCTGACGGGGCTGGCGCCGCTGGTTTATCTGGAGGCGGTGGAACTAGGCTGCGACGCGCTGCATACCTCTGTCGGTCCCATGGCCAACGGTGCCGCGCAGCCGGCGACGCAGGATATTGTGCGTGATCTGCGGGCTCTCGGGTATATGGTCAATGTCGACGACGACATCATCGATACGATCAGCGGGAAGCTTTCAGCCATTGCTGAGGCGGAGGACAAGCCGGTCGGCCATCCCGTCGCGTACAGCGGCCTGCACTTCATGCATCAGCTTCCCGGGGGCATGCTGTCCAACTTTCACTCCCAGCTGGCAACCGCAGGCCTTTCACATCGCTTCGATGAGCTGCTCCACGAAGTGGCCCGGGTGCGGTCCGAGCTGGCCTTCCCGATCATGATCACCCCCTTCGCCCAGTTCGTGGGGACCCAGGCGGTGATGAACGTGATCTCAGGTGAGCGTTACTCAATAGTGCCGAACGAAATCAAGAAGTATGCCCTGGGTTACTACGGCACGCTGCTGGCGCCGATTGACCCGGAACTGCAAGCCAAAATCGTGGCCAACGGCGCATCGAACATCGCACTCGAACCCGCCCCGGTCGCGCCGATGCTCCCCGACCTGCGGAAGCGCTATCCCGACGAGAGCATCGACCTGCTGCTCCTGCGCGCGATGTTCGCCGGCACGCAGGTCGACGAAATGAAGAAAACCGTTGCAAACGGCGGAAACGCCGATGAAATCCCCCGGCCGCTTCTGGACCTGATCAAGGCGATCCATCAGAAGAGTCAGACCGGCAGCCAATCGCTGCGCGCAGGAAATCTGCAAATCAGCATCAAAAAAGGAGAAAACGAAAATGTCGCTTAACCCGCCCGATATCGCGGAACTCAAGGCCATCGTTGACTGGGCGAACCTCACCCAGGACGTCCGCGAATTGTCCCTCAAGTTCGGCGACGTGGAGTTGTTCGTCTCCCGCGACCAGCAACAGCCAGCCTCGGCTTCGGCACCCGCTCCCGTATCTGCGGTTGCTCCGGTCGTTGCAACTCCGGCACCCGCCCCGGTCGCCGTGCCTGCACCGGTCGAGACGGCACCGCTGGCAAACTCCCGGACTGTTCCCTTCTCCGCCGACGCACTCGCCTCCGATGAAGTGCTGATCAAGGCACCGATGGTCGGAATCTTCTATGCGGCCCCGAAACCCGGTGCCCCTAACTTCGTTTCGGTTGGTGACAGTGTCACTCCCGAGTCGGTGCTGTGCATTGTGGAGGTCATGAAACTGATGAGCAACATCGAGGCGCAGGTCGAGGGCACTGTCGTGAGGATCCTGGTCGAGAACGAGCAGGCGGTCGAGTTCGGTCAGCCCCTGATGGTGATCAAGCGCGATGGGTGAACCACTGAAAAGCGTGCTCATCGCCAACCGCGGTGAGATAGCCCTGCGAGTTATCAGGGCGTGCAAGGAATTGGGCATCCGCAGTGTCCTTGCCTACTCCGAAGGAGACGCCAACTCCCTGCCCGTAAAACTGGCGGACCAGGCCGTCTGCATCGGGCCAGCGCAAGCGACGGCCAGTTACCGGAACCGGCGCGCGGTCATCAGCGCAGCACTTGCCTACAAAGTGGACGCCATCCATCCTGGCTACGGTTTCCTCTCCGAGAACGCGGACTTCGCCGCACTGTGTGAAGAAGAGCAGATCGGTTTCATCGGTCCCGCTGCCGGCATCATCCGCCGCATGGGAGACAAAATCGAAGCCAAGAAAATCGCCCGCCGGGCAGGGGTGCCCACCGTTCCCGGTTCACTGGGCGCGATTGCTGAATACAGCGAAGCCCTCGCCGTGGCCAGCGAGGTCGGCTACCCCCTCCTGATCAAGGCAGCAGCCGGCGGCGGCGGGCGCGGCATGCGCGTCGTCGAAACCGCCCAGACGCTGGAAAAGGATCTCACGGAGATCATGTCGGAGGCCGAGGTCGCGTTCGGTGACCCGTCGGTCTACATCGAGCGTTACCTCACCGACATCCGGCACATAGAAATTCAAGTGATCTCCGACGGCCAGACCGTGCTTCACCTAGGGGAGCGTGACTGCACGGCGCAGCGACGCAATCAAAAGCTCATCGAGGAATCACCCTCCCCGGTCTTGACTGCTGAGCTCAGGCAGGAGATGGCCGACGCCGCGGTCGCGCTCTGCCACGAGGTCGGGTACAAAAACGCCGGGACCGTGGAGTTCGTTTTCGATAACGTCGAGCGCAAGTTCTACTTCATAGAGATGAACACCCGGATCCAGGTTGAACACCCTGTCTCCGAAATGGTCTCCGGCATTGACCTCATCAAGCTCCAGCTGCAGATCGCCGGCGGAACGCTGCTGAACCTGACCCAAGACGACATCGTCATCACTGGCCACGCCATCGAGTGCCGCATCAATGCCGAAGACCCGGAGAATAATTTCGTCCCACGCCCAGGAACAATCACAAGCTTCCGTGCCCCTGGTGGCTTCGGGATCAGGATGGACACCCACATCGAAACCGGGTACACCATCCCGCCCTACTACGACTCCATGATCGGCAAACTCATCTGCTGGGGCAAGGACCGCGACGAGGCCATCGCCCGAACCATCCGCGCCCTGGACGAACTCGTCATCGAAGGCATCACCACCACAGCACCCTTCCACAAAAAAATCCTGGAGACGGAGAAGTTCGTAAGCGGAGACTTCAACACCGCATTCGTCGCCCAGTTCCTGGAGACAGAACGAGCAGGAGGAGAGTTCGCACTGCTCCAAACATAAACTGGCGGATAACCGCGGACAGTGACAGGGGCCGCAGACTGCTCACTGGGCAGCACGAGGCAAGCATCTCGGCCTGCCGCCCAGTTGTGGAGTCTTGGGTGTCTTTGGGCCAGAACTCTTTTGCAGGCACTATGAGCAGCCCTCAAAGTTTGCCTGACGCTCAGTATGACCTGGATTCGGACTAGCTAGTGCCCGATCGATCGGTACCACAACTTTTCACCACACGACAACGGACCGCAGCGCTGACCCGGCTACTAAGACGTCTTCGGACGGCGTGTATCCCGAGTCGCCGAGGCGATGCACACCGAACCATGCGATGCCTTAAATATCGTCCTGACTAACCTTTGCCGTCTGGTTAGGAGGGGTATGGGCCGGGGGACCGGACCGGGAATCAACGACAACAAATGACGTCGCACGACTACAAAGGAATCTCTTTCATGGCACTTAACCTCAATGTCGAGCAGCCACCAACGGCGGCGGGAGCAGCCGCTATCAGACGACGTTCCATGATGGCCAGTACGGTCGGCAACATCTTGGAATGGTACGAATGGAGCGCCTATGCGGTGTTCGCGCCCTTCATTGCGAAGGCAATGTTTAACTCAACCGATCCCGTCTCTGCATTGCTGTCAACCTTGGCGGTATTCGCGGTTGGTTTTCTCATGCGACCACTCGGCGGCATCATCTTCGGACGCATCTCCGATGTGAAGGGCCGTAAGTTCGTGCTGATAACAACGATGCTCATGATGGCAGGCGGGTCGTTGCTGATTGGTCTGATGCCCACCTACGGTCAGATTGGCGTTGCAGCTTCCGTTCTGTTGCTTCTCGCCCGCGTTGCCCAGGGATTTGCGCATGGCGGTGAATCTGCGACTGCCAACACATACATTGCCGAGATTGCACCCCACAATAAGCGAGGTCAATGGGGCTCAATTGTGTTCGTGGCGATCTTCGGCGGATCTGTCCTTGCCTTTTCAATCGGTGGCGGGGTCACAAATGTGCTCTCCAACACGGAAGTTGCGGAGTGGGGATGGCGTATTCCGTTCCTCTTCGGCGCCGTACTCGCTCTTGCCGCACTGTACATGCGCCGGGGCATGAGTGAAAGCGAAGTCTTCGACGGACAGCAGGAAACGCGGGCTGTCTACACGGTGCCGCCCGTGGACCGCAAAAAGGTCGTGCGGTCCATTCTGATGATGATCGGCATGACATCCGGAATCACAGCAGCTCACTATACGTGGACGTCGTACGCGTCCACCTACGCGATCACCAGGCAGGGCATGGATGCCGAAGGAGCCTACTGGGTTACTGTTCTCGCGCAATTGATTGCACTGGTTTCGCTCCCTCTTTGGGGCAGGTTGTCAGACAAGATCGGACGCCGCCCTGTCCTCATCGGCTTTGCACTCGCGATGATCATCGCCCAAATCCCACTGATGAGCATGATCAACTCCCAGCCCTGGACGCTGTTCGTTGCTTCCACAACGGCTCTCCTCATCGTGGGCGCTTCCGGCGCCCTGCTCGCGTCCGTTCTTTCCGAAGCATTCCCAACCAGGATCCGGACGCAGGGCATTGGTTTCGCGTACTCATTCTCGGTTGCAATTTTCGGCGGCACAGCACCTTATCTCAACGCACTTTTCAACAGCTGGTCTCTGGGCTGGATGTCGAATGTCTACATAATGATCCTTTGTGCAATGACGGGCTTCGTGGTCTACAAACTGCGCGAGACCAAAGGTATCGACTTGAAAGACGCCTAGCAGCTCAGTTCGATGGCACCTGCCCCTTTGGCTTCCAGCTAAAGGGGCAGATGCCTTTGCAACGGTACGGTGCGGTGTCGATTCGCACATAGTGAGCGCGTACAACAGGGAAGCTTTCACGCCTTGACACGGCCGTAGCCCCCACGTCGCCGTTACCGAAAGGGATCCTCGAAGGCGACGACGTCACTGGGGGTCGGGTGCCGCCTTTCCATCAAACATCTGGACAAAACATAGGCAGTTAGTCCCGCGTTGAAGTCTCCTCGAAAAAAACCATACTCGCCGTGACGCCGGAGTCGTGGCTGAAAGGATATCCATGTCACGTAATTCCATTGCCAAGCAACGGGCCGAGCTGTGTTCCCCCGGTCGACGCCCCTTGCTGTTGCCGCGAGACCTGGGACTTATTGCCCTATTCGCGGCGCTCATAGCAGCCCTGGGATTTGTAGCGGTTCCAGTTGCAGGTCTTGCAGTGCCGATCATCCTGCAGAACCTCGGCGTGTTCCTGGCTGGCGCCGTTCTCGGTGCTCGGCGGGGAACGCTGACCATCGTGACCTTTTTGGCTCTGGTTGCAGCAGGTCTCCCGCTGTTGTCCGGAGGCCGGGGAGGTATCGGCGTGTTCATGACCCCGTCATTGGGTTATCTGCTCGGGTGGGTCGCCGGCGCCTTCGTTATAGGTTTTATTACGGACAGGATCCGTTCTGGAAAGCGCTATTTTCCAAAGGTGCTGACCGCCGTTCTGCTCGGTGGAGTGCTGGTCATTGACCTGCTCGGAGCGCTGGTGTCGCCCCTGTTCACCGGTTTGGATCTGGGCGTCACCTTGGTCGGTTCGGCGGTATTCCTTCCCGGAGACATCCTTAAGGCAGTACTGGCCGCGTTGGTAGCAGCTGCAGTGCATCGCGCCTATCCGGTTCCGCCTGCAGGTGTCCGGCGAGGCGAAAGGGCGGTCTAGGGTCGCTCGTGGCAGCAGGAAGGACGTGTGTGCATGATTTCTCTGCAAAATGTCAGCCATGACTTCGACGGATTCCAGGTGCTCCGGGAAGTAAACCTCGAACTTCACGAGCACCGGATCGCCTTCATTGGCGCCAATGGCAGTGGCAAATCCACCTTGGCCCGGACGCTAAATGGGTTGTTGGTCCCGCGGCGCGGATCCATTTCAGTGGATGGTGTTGATACGCGCAAGGACGCTGCCCGGGTTCGTCGCAGGGTCGGTTTCATGTTTTCAGATGCAAATCACCAGATCATCATGCCCTCTGTTGCCGAGGACATCGGTCTGGGGCTACGGGGACGAAAACTGTCCAAGCTGAAAAAGGCCGACATCGTGGCCGAGGCCCTGGACCGTTACGGGCTATCGGGACTTGCCGCCCACTCACCCCACCTTCTTTCCGGAGGGCAAAAGCAAATGCTCGCCCTGGCCTCCGTCCTGGTCACCGATCCGGAGATTCTGATCTGCGACGAACCAACTACCCTCCTTGATTTGCACAACGTCCATATCTTCCTCGATACCATCGGCGCCTTGAGCCAGCAGATCATCCTGATGACTCACCATTTGGAAATCATTGAGGATTTCGATCGGGTCATTGTCATGGATCGGGGGCAGGTTCACTTCGACGGATCGCCACAGGAGACTGTTGCCGCTTATCGGCGCCTGATCGGCTCCCGTCAAAAGAAGAACATTCACCTATGACCGGTCTCTATGTCGATAGTGCTTCGGTCCTGCACCGGACGCCAACGTCCGTGAAATTCCTGCTGCTGTCCCTGATTCTTGCAGGTGTTTTTCTCGTAGAGAATCTGTATGCGCTGGGCGGCATTCTGCTGTTCAGCGTGCTGCTCTACCCAGTCGCCGGCATCCGGTTGCCGTTCGCTTGGGCGGCGGTCCTACCCGTGATTCCTTTCATAGTGCTGACGGTCGCAGCCCAGATGGTGTTCAGCAGTCTGCACGGTGGGGCAGTGTTCGGGGTCCGGATATGCGTGGCCGTTCTTCTGGCGAGCCTGCTGACATACACCACCCGCAGCAGCGACATGCTGGACTTATTCGGTAAAGTTCTTGGACCGTTGCATCATGTCGGCGTCAGCCCCTGGCGGGCCGGCCTGGTGCTGTCGCTTACGGTACGCGCGGTTCCGATGCTGTCAGCGTCTATCACCACGGCGCGGGAAGCATTTGTGGCCCGCGGTCAAAAGGCCGCCGGCTATGAAATTGTGGTTCCCGTTATCGTCGGGCTGATCCAGTCTGCCGAAGCCATCGGTGATGCCATCTCAGCCCGAGGCCTCGAATTCGACGTTTCTGAGGCCTGATCCTCAGGCAGGACATCAAAATAGAGGTGGGCGTGATTCCTGCATGCTTCGTTGAACTCCGCCTCGCATGATAGGCAGCGGGTGCTTGCACGGTAATCAGCAATGGTCAGCTCTGCCCGGCAGACGCCGCAGAGAATGGCGCGCTCTTGCCATTGATCCTCCGGCCACACCTGGGCGGGATGGCCGGAGGATTCTTCATGGCACCGGAAGCACGGATAGTACTTTCCGCAGCAGCGGAACTTGATGGCGACGACGTCCTTGTAAGTCCGGTAGTGAACACAGCGCGTCTGCTCATCGATGGGTTTCCCGTAAACCTCCATGGAGTCCTTCCGGTCCTGTTACGGTGCACAAGTTCTTGCGTGCACACCAATCCCGCCGAACGCCGAGCTCTGGAGTGCCAACCATACCCATCTTACTTTTTCACTGCCAGCACTGGGGGCTACAGCGCCAGTGAAGGAACGCTCCCGACATCCCAACGGTTATCTTGGCCCCTCTTAGATGGCGTATCCCGCGGTTCGAGGACCGTTTGCGCGTGAACCTTGAAGGCGGTGAAGTTCGGGCCAGGATCCTGTCAGGCTTCAGATTCATTGGGTCCCGCCGCCTCAGGCTGTAATACCTGCTTGATAACCGTGCTCTCGCAGTGGCAGCAGATGTCGGGCGACCTTCACTCAGGGACTTCAGTGGGGGAGGCTATCAGCTGCAGGGCGCGGGCCATGGCCTGTTGGCAGGCTTGGGCCTGGTGTTCGCGGTGGCCGACGGTAGAGGTCGCGTGCCCATTCGAATTCCTGGGCTGCTTCGCGGTATCTGGCTTCGTCGAATAGGCGGCGTCCGATTTGGCGGCGGACCAAGGCTTCGCGTCAAAGTGGCGTTCGACGGCGGCCGCGTTAGCAGTTGCCTCTCGGCTGGTCGGGAGGGTGATTTGGTTGTTGGGTTGGATGGCGCTGCCGCGGTAGATGAATTCGGCGTTGATGGCGCTGGCCTGGGTGGAGCTGACGGGCAGGCGAGTTCGTGGCCGGGTTCGTCGTCGTAGGGGGAGATGGTGTCGTCTCCGACGAAGAGCCCGTCGCGGATGGTCATGCCTTGTTCGGCGAGGACTCCGGTGAGGGCGGTGATGGTGCCGGCGTGGGGTTTGGGATGTCCGGGTTGGCAGGGTTCGCGGGTGTAGAGGGGGAAGAGGATGGATGTGGCGGTGGTGTCGGCCGTGAGGTAGTGGGCGACGGTGCGCGCGTAGGGGAGCTCCAGGCCGGCCTAGCGGGGCATGTCGATCCGAAGGGTGGCACTGATGCTGTTCTCGTTCAGGGTAATGCAGACCAAGCTTTCCTTCGGCCAGAAGCCGAGGGTGTGCCCGATGAAGCTGAGCACATCCGGCGGTGTCTTGATGGCGAGCTTTTCCATGATCACTGTTCTCCTAGACCCCCTTGCGTCGACATTGTTCTGCGGTTGTCGGTGGTGGGCGTAGTTCTCGTAGGGGACCATCCGCTGGGTTGAGCCTGGGTGCAACTTGGGGGATCGGCAACGGGGCCGAAAACTTCATCCGCAGGCACTGCTTCTACTGCGGGTGTGGGGAAGTTTTCGGTTCCGGGGCCGGCGCGGTAGCGCCTTGGTTGCGCGGAGGGCCCGCCCAGCGATCATGGGACGTATCAGAATGACAAGCAGCCGCGCATTCATTGGCGCGCGGAGATCAGGCGGCATGGCCGGCGCGGGATGAGTGCGGACGGTATCGCTGTCTTGCCGGTCGGAAAGAGCCGGGGAATGATTCTTGGGTCAGGCTATGAAATCCGAACACGGCCTGTGAGCCGACACCCAGCAGACGATTTGACCTGTCGCCGTGGTGATCGGTCCGGATGGTCTTGACCCGGGCCGGCAGGTCAGCCGTTCATCTCGGCAATGGACGATGGGGCATTTACGCCTGTCAAATTGGCCGTAGATTTTGGGCAATCGGCCGGATAGGCGGGCTGCCGCCTTACTACCTCCGAGGCGCCGGCAGCAGGGCGTTAGGGCTTAAGTTTCTGTCTGATGTGTTCAATTTGATCGGGGTCGATCCAGTAGTCGCTGTGAACTCGGGGTTCTGGATCCTTTTCGGGTTCGAGTGGATCATCCAGCAGTACGTTGTCTAGGCGGTTGGCGCTGGGGATTGGGGTCGCAATAGGATCTGTCTTGCGCCAAAAATTTGCGAGGGAGATTGATTTGTTGCTGAGTCTGGCGAAGAAGTTCTCGGAGAAGTGGGCGGGGAAGAAGGCTGCATAAAGGGAATAAAGGGGGGAGCCGCAGGTGATCAGATGAACCCGCCGATCATTGTCGAGCTCCGTGTGGACGAGGAGCCAGGCGCAGATTACTGATCCTTGCGAATGCCCTACTAGGGCGATGCGTTCCAGGCCCTGCCGGTTGAGTTCATTTGTCACTCCCTGGATCACAGTTTCTCGATATGACCGCCCTGCCCAGGGGTGCCATTCGACAGGCCAGAAGCCGGCCACATCGGCAATCTGGTTGTAGATCTTGCTGACCGAGTGCATGTGCCCCGCCAAGAGCATGAACACAACGATCGCCACGGCGATGACTTGTGAGATAAGCGCACTGAGGGATTCTCCTAGAGGTCCGCGAATCCAGCTGGATAAGAGTAGAGCGTTGCCGGCGTATGCGGAGGCTGCGAGGGCCAACAGTAATGAGGGAAGCAGGGTGTGCGGAAGACCGCCTATGAACCGGTGGATGTATTCGGCGCGTTGGGTCCTTTCCCATTCCCGTGGCCATCTTGCACCGTGAGGCAATACGGCGTTTATCAGGAATGCCGACAGAACGAGAATTAAGAGGCAGACGAGCCCATAGAGGGGGATACGGTCAACGATTGCACCCGCGTCTTCGCACGCTCCGCCATAGGCGGGCATGACCAGGCGGTCGAGCGGGCTGAGCCCGGTTCCGTCCTGGAAGATCGTGAAGCCGTCGAAGCCATCGAGGTAGGTTGCTATCCAGCCGACCCCGAAGCGGAGTGCGGAACCGGTTGCTTGGAACAATGAGACGGCGATGATCAGCACCAAGGCGGCGCCTGCCAGACTGGGGCTTCTTGGTGCGCGTTTGTCGCTGACACGAGGGCTTTCGGGCCAGTTCGGCACCATCTGGGACTTGGTCACATATCCACTTGCGATGAGCAGGACACCTAACAAGAGAGTCAGCCCAACGGATGAAGCAACCAGGGCCGTCAGTGTGTCCCAGCGGGTAGTGAACAGTTGGGGGTTTTCAGCCAATCTCGTGCAGTACTCTGCCAAAGGCATCGTTGCATGCCAAGAACGGAGTTGTTCAAGCTGGTCCTGCGTAGTCGGGCTTTGAACTGTTAGCCAACCCAGCCCTGTCGGTGCCCGCCAGAGAGTCGGTGGTGAGAAGTAAAGAACAGCGGATGTCGCGAGCACAGCAGTGAGGTGCAGGGCTCCGATTAGTCCAAGCGCTACAGGATTCGCAGACAGCCTTCGAGTGACCAGAAAGATGACCCGCAGAATAATCCCAAGGGCGATAACTGTTGTAACAACCAGGTTTGGGAATTGGCTGCTGCCCGGATCCAGCCATGGAACGACGGGCAGCTGCGGCGCGGATGGCAATCTAATCCAGCGGAATCCAGTTTCGATGATGGCGACTCCCCAGAGATGGAGCGATACGGTCATCACGAGACCGATGATGACGGCTATGAATCGCACCGTCCACCCAATTACGCGGGTTCCGGGGCCGTTCGGAGGAGGCGCCATATTTGCTGCCACGTTGATTAACGTGAAGGGCAGAGCCAAATACCAGAGGAACCGAGCTGCCCTGCGGGACGTCCGGGACCAATTGATGAGCCGAAGTTCGTGGTTAGGAAGTCTCGGGGGCGCCAACGTGTCAGGGCGAGTCGGGTACCCCAGAAAGAGCACAGGCGGGTGGCCGAGGGCGTCCAAAAGATGCTGATCGCCAATTCCATGAACACGCAATTCCAACGCCGGCGCGTCAACAACCTCTTCTTTGGGGCCACGCTGGAGCTCGTGCTTCATGGCGTCACAGTACGCAAACACCAATCCCTTTGACCAGAGTGGGATTCGTATTAATGCAGGCGTGCTTCAATCGATTTAGGGTGCGTGCAGCCCCTCCAGTGTAAGTACCGTTTTCGTACCATAAGCGTATGGCTATGAATCTCCGTGTTCCTGAAGACCTTGACCGGCGGCTGGAGAAGTTGGCTGCCGAGGAACATACATCGAAGTCCGCGCTTCTGTTGCAGGGCGCAGAGTTGGTTCTGCAGCGCTACGCCCGCCGGCGTGAAATCAGCGACGGTCTTGATTTTGTTATGAGTCATGACGCTGATCTGCTGAAGCGCCTTGAGGACGCGTGACACCATACCTGGACCTTGAGAATGCGCTTCGGGTAGTCGATCGGCACGGGTTCCTATCCGTGATGTCGAGTTGATGGCCTCGGCATTGGCCAGGCCAGCTGCGACTGTCATGGGCGCCGAAAGCCTACCCGGGAACTGGCGGTGAAGGCGGCAGCCTTGTTGGAATCGGTAGCCCGTTTCCACCCACTCATTGATGGGAACAAATGGACCGCCCGGACCCTCATGGTGCTGTTGCTGTGGATCAACGGTTATCGCCATGACTTCACCACGGACGAAGGCTTCGACCTCGTCGCTATCGCACGATATCCGTCGGCTATCACCCTGGCAGTATCAGCCGCCAAATGGAGCAGTGTCTCCTTCGAGCTGGCGCAAACCGATGGTACGGCGGCTATTTGCCGAGGCCCGGCGAGCCCCCAGAGCGGACGCTTCGGACACCTTCGTCCCTCTTGGCAAACACTGTCACGATGAAAGCAAGCTGTCTGCCCTGCAGCGAGCGAACCTCCGCCAGATCTTCGGACCTCTCACCATCCGATGTTCGTCGTCCGCCAGTAAGTCGCTCGTTACCGACAATCTAGTGGGCCGCGGCGGTCTCGGAAAGGAAACGCGGCCGCCACCCAGGAAGGGCGTGTCTCCCGCGTACCCGAGACCGGTGAGATAGGGCTAGGCGGGACGCACAAGTCAGCCGTCATCCAAGAGTGGCCACGCAAATGCGCTGAGGCAAATAGCCGGTGCGCAGCCCGTTGATGGATATTCGGGCGCACTTCGTACCGCGCCGCCGGCGCCGGCGACGGCAAAGCGGGCCGGAGGACCCTATGCGCGGGCATACGGACACATGTATTCCTTTGCATATGGAGGTCGGGGTGGCCGGCCCACAGTGTCTCTCCGGGATTGACATTCGGACAAATTCTAGATTGTAGGCGGGAAAGTGAAAGCAACAGTCGTTTACGAATCGATGTACGGCAATACCCACAGCATCGCTCTGGCAATAGCAGAGGGACTGGGATCGGCAGGAGCCGCGGATGTGGTCTCTGCACAAGAGGCAACCCGCATGGATCTCGCCGGCCTCGACTTACTGGTTGTCGGCGGCCCCACACACGCGCACGGCATGACCCGGGCGCAAACACGTCATGCAGCCGTAAGTGACTCCATGAGCAGGAACAAAGGGCTGACCGTGGATCCCTCGGCCAAAGGTTTAGGCCTACGTGATTGGCTCGACTCTCTCGGGCCGGGCGCTGGCAAGGCAGCAGCCTTCGATACTCGGGTGGACATGCCGGCACTATTGACTGGGCATGCGTCCAAAAGTATTGGAAAGAAACTGAAAGAACACGGTTTTGAGCTAGTGGCGGATCCAGAGAGTTTCCTGGTCAGTGGGGACAGCGGGCTCCTTCCCGGAGAACTGGATCGGGCACGGGCGTGGGGCCAGACGCTCGCCTCGACTCTCAAGGATGAGCATCGGCCCTCCAGCTGAGGAAGCAAGTCCCGGTAAACGAGGAGAACGGACATGACGTACTCTACGAAGGTTCTTACTGCCGTCGTCTTCACCATTGCGGTGCTGCCGGGAGGATTACGGTGAAGGCCCGTTTCATTGTCATGCTTATCGTGGGCGTTCTGTTTTCACTGATCGGTGCCAGCTTGGTCATTGGCGGAATTGGAGCGTACGCCGCACAAAACGGCGATGGATACATCAACTCACCCGTCGAAAGATTTGCTGTCGATTCGCGCGCAATCACATTCGGCAAGGCCGAAGGCCTGCGGAACGACGACGTGCCAGAACCCTTGCCCTTCGATGTCGGCAACATCAGGATCCGCGCCGAACCGGTCAGAGAAGCGAAGGAAATATTCATAGGTATAGCCCCCCGAGGTGATGTGGAGCGGTACCTGGCCGGCTCAGACTACTCCGAACTTCTGAAAGTGAACTATGGGCCATTCCGTGCCGAGTATGAGGAAGTGGAAGGATCTGCCCAACCGGGACTGCCCGTGGAACAAGGCTTTTGGGTAGCTTCAGCATCAGGGGCCGGTCCACAGGAGATCGACTGGAACATTCAGCCCGGGAATTGGTCAGTGGTGCTGATGAACGGCGACGCCACCCCGGGACTTGCGGTGGATCTGCAGGCCGGATTCAGGTCAGAACTGCTGGGTCCGGTCGCTGTCGGGTTGCTGATCGGCGGAACGTTGCTCCTGGTCATCGGGGTTCCGCTGCTAATTTTCGGGGCAATAGGGCTGGGACGGCATCAGGCTACCCGCTCGATTGGGCCTCCTTCCAGGATGCTGCCACCTCAATCTGCAGGACAAGGACTGCCTTCGCAAGGGCCTGGCGTGGCGGTGCCTGCGGTCCTCGGTCCAGCACTCCCAGAGCCGGACCCGGCCGGGAGTGAGTCGATGCTGGATGCCAGGGCCGACGGCGGGCCACCACCTGCCCGGTCTGGCTACAGCCTGCACCGTCGGCAAACGGACGGCTACCCTTCAACGTTGCGGGGTGAACTGGATCCTGCTCTTTCACGCTGGAAGTGGTTGGTCAAATGGTTCCTGGCGATTCCGCATTTCATCGTGCTGTTCTTCCTTTGGTTCGCGTTCGTCATTGTCACGATCACCGCCGGGTTCGCGATCTTGTTCACCGGCCGCTACCCGAGCTCCCTTTTTCACTTTAACGTCGGGGTCCTGCGCTGGAACTGGCGGGTGGCGTTTTACGCCTACGCAGCACTGGGAACGGACCGGTATCCGCCCTTTACCCTGGCCAAGACGGACTATCCGGCCGACTTCGACGCAGAGTACCCCGAGCAGCTTTCCAGAGGGCTGGTATTGGTAAAATGGTGGCTTCTGTCAATTCCGCACTTGCTCATCGTGGCGGGGTTCACGGGTTCAAGCACCATCCGTTGGACCAACCCGGAAAACCAGGGAATAAGGTATGAAACCGGAACGGGACTTTCCCTATTAGGATTGCTGGTGCTCATCGCCGCCGTGACCCTCCTGTTCACCGGCCATTACGTTCGCTCCTTGTTTGACCTCATTCTCGGCCTCAACCGCTGGATCTACCGGACTCTCACATACACCGCTCTGATGCGTGACGAGTACCCACCCTTCCGCCTGGATCAGGGCCCAACGGAACACGAGCGGCGCAGCGCAGACGGAGTAGACCCCGGCCCGCCTCCAGCGTGACGGGGCTTTCCCCGGTTTTGTTTACACCTTGACCTGGGCGATTCCGCAACGCTATTTGACGCATGGGGAACGCGCAAGGACTCGACGAAGCGATCAAGCTTGCTCCTCCTGTTATCTCGGACAAGAGGTCCTTCGGCCCTCACATTTCCATGGACTGGGTGGGTAGCGTTGCACCATGAATGAGCGAAAACCTTCACGGAGGACGCGGGGAGACGCTGGCCAGTCCGTGCGTGGTATCTATGTGGCTGGCGGCGTTGCCGGGATTCTTTTTGTTGTGCTGTTAATCTCAGCCTTGATCATTGATTTCATCGCACCGCCCCCGGTTCACGGGGGCCGTGAAACGCTGGAATTCATTGCAGAGAACAAGACTCTCTATATTGCCGAACAGATCCTCTGGATACTGCCCAGTATCCTGCCGGTGGTTGTGTTCGTCGCGCTCTACATTGCGTTGGCCCCGCTGAGCAGGAGTTGGGCTCTCCTTGCCGCGGTTGTAGGCGGGTTGCCGTGGGCATTGTTGCTGGCTGTGCCCGTTTCAAGCCGGGGGTCGCTCAGCCTTGTCTACCTCAGCGACCGATACTCGGTGGCAGGTTCTGAGGGTGAGCGCGGTGTCTTCGCAGCGGCGGCGGAAGCGCTCATTGCCGAAAACAACACCCCGGCGATTGCGGGGCTCTTGTCGCCCGTGGGCATTTTTCTCATCTCACTGGTCATGCTCAAGGGCGTATTGCCTCGGTCGGTCGCCTGGCTGGGCCTGCTGACAGGAGCCCTTGGTGTGCTCAGTGAGGCACTGCGGTTCGTGGCACCAACGTTTTACTGGGGATACGGTGTACTGCTCTGGGCCTGGTTTATCAGCATCGGCATCAGCCTCATACGTCTGCATCCTGAGGCTCCTGTGCTTTCCGGCACCGTCCCGGAGAAGATCAGCTAGGAGAGGCAATGGAACAGATCCTTCCGTGGTTGATTTTCTGAGCTTCGCCCTTCAACGAAGTTCTCCAGCCGACGTTCAAGGTCTCAGGGACACAGAAATTCATCCGTGAGGTCGGTTTGTTGGCCTCGGCATTGGCCATGACAGCTACGGCTGTCATGGATACGGAGACTTATCCGGAGTTCGCGGTGAAGGCGGCAGCCTTGTTGGAGTCCGTCGCGCGGTTCCAGGCACTCATTGATGGGAACAAACGGACGGCGTGGACGCTCGTGGTGCTGTTGCTGTGGATCAACCGGTTAGCGGCATGGTTTCACCACGGATGAAGGCTTCGATCTCGTCGTCGGTGTCGCAGCGGGCATATCGGGGATTGCTGGCGCTCTATTAGCAAGGTCGAGCGCCCGGCGCAGCGCTTCTACCTCCTTTTCCCGGTCTCCGGTTGCTTCGCGCCCGCACTTGTTCAACGAGTGCTGTGCTCCAGGGCTGCCAGTTCTGATTCGAGTTGTTGTGCCAGGGATCGAAGGCGCCGGACGTGTTCCTGGGAGATAGGCGTCGGTTGCGATGTCACTTGTGCGTCGACGTCAAAGACGGTGTTGGGGCTGTGCCAGACGTTGAACCATTCCAGACCGTTGCCGAGAGCGTCACGGGTTACGCCTTGAAGCAGGAGTAGGGGTTCGCGGACGCTCGAGCTGAGTTTGTGAGCCAGGTCGGCATCTGCGGCCACCGCCTGGACCTGCCTAGGCCCGCCCGCCGGATGGTAGCCATGCTCGCGCATGAGGCCAAGCAGTGAGGCGTTCTCCAGCAGTTCCTTGGTGAAGTGCGGAAAGAGGTCGCGGGGAACCCAGGTCCTCATGAATGCCACCGGGACGTCCTCCAAGTAGCGGATGCGTTCGATTTTCCATGTGTTCGTGGTGTTCAGGGCGTTTACCGCCGGCTCCGGCGGTGCGGCGTGTTCGACAGAAAGGACGTGGGTCCGCAAGCGCTGGCCGTGCGCGGCGGCTTGTTCATCCAGCCCGCCGGCCCGCTGCAGATGCCGGCGCAGGACCGGGGCGGCGGCCACGACACTGCCGCGGCCGCGCTGGCGGCGGATCAGTCCAAGGTCGGACAGTCCGGACAACGCCTGGCGTACAACGCTGCGGGAGACGCCGAACTGTTTCTGGAGTTCCTCTTCAGTGGGAAGGGGCGACCCCGGCAGCAGGGGCCGTTCCACTATCTGCCGGTGCAGGATGTCCCGGATCTGCGCATGAAGGGGCGGCCCTTCCTCCCGGTTCAGACCGTTGGCCCGCTCCCGGGGCTCTGCCCCGGCTGATTGCACACTCACACTGACTCCTTTGCCGTTCGAGCACATCTTAGCCCGCAGGCTTGAATTCTCCCGCTTGACGGGTGATCCAAAGCACAGGTAATGTACGTACTAATTGTACGGACTTGATCCGACGACTGGAACATACAATGACGTAGAAAGGTCGAGTAAATGACACAGATGCACTTAAGGACCGGGCGCTCACGCTTCCCAATGTTTGCCGTCCTCCAAAGGGTCCCCGCAGGCATGATGCTGATCCCGCTCGTGCTGGGCGTGCTAATGAACACCTTCGCGCCCGAAGCCCTGAAAATAGGCGGCTTCACCACCGCGCTGTTCAAGGAGGGCGCCCTGACGCTGATCGCCGTGCTGATCCTCGCCACCGGCGCACAAATCACCGGAAGCCACAGCGGCAAGGCCGCCGCCTCCACCACCACCGTGGTGCTGGTCTGCAAGACCCTGATCCCGGCCACGATTGCCGTGATCCTTGGCCTGATGGTCGGCATCGACGGCATCGCAGGCGTATCGATCCTGGCGATGCTGGCAATCTTCGGCAACAGCAACGGCGCCCTGTGGCTGGCGTTCGCCGGCCAGTACGGCGACGAGCGGGACGAGGGCGCCTACGTCGCCAGCGCCTTTGATGACGGACCGTTCCTGGCCCTGATCTTCCTCGGCGCATCCGGGCTGGGCGACATCCCGGTACTCGCCTTTGCCGCGGCACTGATCCCGTTCATCTTCGGCCTGATCATCGGCGCCGTGGACCGGGAGTGGACGAAGGCCCTGGACCACGTGCCGAACATCGTGATCCCGTTCATGTCCTTCGCAGTTGGCACCGGCATCAACCTCAAGACCGTACTTACCGGCGGTTTCGCCGGGATCTTCCTCGGCCTGATCGTCGTCGTGTTTACCGGAGGCCTGACCTATCTCGGGTACCGGTTCATCCTTCGGCGCGGCTCTAAGAGCGGCATCGGGTTCGCGGCCGGCACCACGGCCGGCAACGCCGTCGCCGTCCCCGCAGTAGTCGCCGTCGCGGACCCGAGGTTCGAACCCTTCGTCGCCTCCGCCTCAGCCCAAGCCGCCACCGCCGTCCTCGTGACAGCGCTGCTCGCCCCGATCGTCGCGTCCTGGGCCCTGAAACGGGCCGGAGGCCTGCAGCCGGCCGACCCGGTCCCCGCCGCAGTCTGAACCTTTCCTTGCACACCCCCTTCTTCCTGGACGGAGAAACCATGCGCGACCCGCGCTCGGTGCGCTGCACCTACTACCTTGAGTCCGAAATCGACCCCGAGAAGGCCGCAGCCATCATGGCCGGCGAGCAGTCCAGTGGCACGTTCCTGCCAGTCCCCGGTGAGTCAGCCCGGATCCGTGAGCGGCACGCCGCACGCATCTCCAACGTGCAGGAGCTCGGCTTTTGCCGGCCCTCCCTGCCATCCCGGTCAACCCCGGAAAAAGTCCGGGCTGCCCTTGTCACCGTCGATTTCCCCATGGAGAACGTCGGCACGGACCTGGCCACCCTGCAAACCGCCATCGCCGGCAACCTCTTCGAACTGGGCGATCTCTACGCCTGCCGCCTGCAGGACATGGCCCTGCCCGAAGACTTCGTCGCCGCCCACCCCGGCCCGGCATTCGGCATCGAAGGGACCCGCAAACTCATCAGCGACGTCCAGGGCGTCATGGTCGGCACCATCGTCAAACCCAACGTCGGACTCTCCGAAGAGGAATTCCGGCTCGTGGTCCGCGACCTGGCGATGGCCTCCATTGACCTGATCAAAGACGACGAACTGATGACCGACCCAGCGTACCTGCCCCTGGAACGCCGGGTCGCCGTCGCCACCGAAGAGATCCGCGCCGCCGAGCAGGTCACCGGCCACGCCACCATGTACGCCTTCAACATCACCGGCGACCTCGCGGGCCTGCGCAAACGCCACGACCTCGTCGTCGAAGCCGGCGGCCGCTGCGTGATGCTGAACATCCCGGTCATGGGCCTGCCCGCGCTGGCCATGCTGCGCAGCTTCGCCGAAGTCCCGATCCACGGCCACCGCGCCGGGCTCGCCGCTTCGATGCGGTCCAAGGCCCTGGGCATGGACTACCGGGTCTGGCAGCAGATGGCCCGCCTCGCCGGCGCCGACCACCTGCACGCCAGCGGACTGGGCAGCAAGTTCTACGAACTCGACGAAGAGGTCGCCGCGAACATCCGGCGCCTGCTCGAACCGTTGGGTGAGACCATCGCGCCGCTGCCCGTGCTGTCCTCCGGGCAGAACGTCACCACCCCCGGACCCACGTTCGAGGCCGTGGGTTCCACGGACCTGATGATGCTCGCCGGCGGCGGTGTCGCCGCGCACCCTGACGGTCCCGGGGCCGGGGTGCGCAGCCTACGCCAGGCATGGGAAGCTGCAGTGGACGGTGTGCCGCTGCAGTCCGCCGCCGACAAACTCGCCTCAACCGGGGACGATGCGCTCCTGCACGCAGTCCAAGCCTTCGCGAAAGGTGCCTGACATGCCCGCTTTCGGTTTCGTCGCCGACGACCTCACCGGAGCCGCCGACGTCCTGGCCCAGTCCCACCGCTACGGCCTCGAAGCTGTCCTCGTTATCGGCGACGCGCCACTGCCCGCCGATGCTGACGTCGTCGGAATCGCCGGGCCCTCCAGATCCCTGGCCGGGGAAGCCTTCGACACCCTGGTCCGCAGGGACCTGGCAGGCATCGCACCACTGAACCTCGAGGTACTGCTCTACAAGGTCTGCTCCACTTTCGACAGCTCCACCACCGTCGGCAGCATCGGCCGCGGCATCCAGCTTCTCCACGAGCAGTTCCCCCTCCACGGCCCGATCCCCGTGGTGCCGGCCCAGCCGGGGTTCGGGCGGTACACCGCCTTCAGCAACCACTACGCCACCCACGCCGGAAAGACCTACCGGCTCGACCGCCACCCCGTCATGTCCCGGCACCCTTCAACCCCGATGGCTGAAGCCGACCTGCGCCAGGTCCTGGCCGAACAGCTCGACGACGGCCAGGTACCGGGAGCGATCCACCTGCCCGCCTACGACGACGGCACCTTCAAGGACGCCTGGGCCGACCGGCGGCGGGACCCCGGCGCGCAGGCCTTCGTCGTCGACGCAGTGGACGAACACCAGATGGACGCCGTGGCAGAAGCACTCACACGGGAAGAACACGGGCACGGACCCTCGATCGTGGTGGGATCCGGCGGCATCATGGCAGCCCTGGCGCGGATGGTCTCGGACCACGCCCCGCGGACCCCCGGACCGCAGCGGCCTTCGGGACCCGTGCTGGCCGTCAGCGCCTCAGCGTCCAGCACCACAGCAGAGCAGATCAACGACGCCCTCACCCACGGCTGGGAAGACGTCCCCGTCCCTGCAGGCCTGCTGCAACGCCACGACCCCGCGGCCGTGGCGGCCCTCGACGAGCGCGTTTCAGCAGCCCTCCGGAAGGGCCGCAACGTCGTCGTCCATACCACCCGCGGCGCTGCGGACCGACGCTACGGAACCGGCGCACCCCTGGACGCCGGCTACGTCGGCGCGCTGATCGGCGGCGTCGCCGCACGGATGGCCGGCGCAGGGCTCACCCGCGACATCGCCGTCTGTGGCGGGGATACCTCCAGCCACGCGCTCATCGCCATGGGTGTCCGCGAACTCCGGGTCTCCGACCAGTTCGTCACTGCAGGACCAATCCTGCAACCCGACGGTGCCTCCGCCGTCGCCGGCTGCCGGCTCGTCCTCAAGGGCGGCCAGGTGGGCCCCACCGACATCCTGCGCCGCTTCGCCGGCCAAACCGCCGGGTAACACCCACAAGCAATTGCTCCACGCATACCAGAACGAACGAAAGGCGGCCCCCAATGCGGGCAGTAGTAAAAAACGCGGCCGAGCGAGGCGTTAAGTACGTCACCGACGCGGGCGACCCCAAGGCCACAGAAGGATCGGTCGTCATCCAGGTGGGGGCCGCGTCCCTCTGCGGCACCGACCGGGAACTCTACGAATGGACCCCCTCCGCCCAGGCCTTCAACCTCAACCTCCCGGTCATCCTCGGCCACGAAGGCGCAGGCACCGTCGTCGAAGTCGGCGCGGGCGTTAGGGGGCTCAAGGTGGGCGACCAGGTCGCTCTTGAGAGCCACCTGACCTGCGGCCAGTGCTTTCCCTGCCGCACGGGAGATGCCCACACCTGCGAACGGACCGGCATCCTCGGCATGCACATCGACGGTGTCTTCGCTGAATACGCAGCGGTACCCCAGGACATCTGCGTCAAGCTCCCCACCGGCCTGTCACTCGAATCCGGCGCCCTGCTCGAAGCGGCCGGCGTAGCCGTCCACGCTATCCAGCGGGCCGACTACTCCGTTGCAGGACGGGCCGTGCTCGTCAGTGGCGCAGGACCGGTCGGCCTCGTCGTGGTGAACCTGGCACTGCTCATGGGTGCCTCCCACGTCATCGCCGTCGACCCCAACCCCTACCGGCGCGCCCAGGCCGAAAAGCTCGGCGCGACCGCTCTGCACCCCAACGACGGCATCGTTGAGCCGTGCCGCGAACTCACCGGCCGACGCGGCGGCTTCGACGTCGCCTTCGAATGCTCCGGAGCCCCCGGCACCTTGGCAACCCTGTTCGAAGCCGTGCGCCGTGAAGCCACCGTCATCACCGTCGGACATCCCAGCCGCCCGGCCGAGGTCGACATCGCCGCCTACATCAACAAGAAAGGCATCACCCTTCGCGGAATCTTCGGTCGCCGGCTCTGGGAGACCTGGGAACAAAGCCTGCTGCTGCTGGACTCCGGGAAGCTCGAACTCGACTGGCTCATCACCCACCGCATGAAACTAAGCCAGATCGACGAAGCAGTAGACCTGCTCACCGCAGACGCCTGCAAAGTCCTGCTCGTCCCGGGCCTCGGCTAAGAAACGTCCCTCGTCCACAATATGCAGCGCCATTGACCGGCCCGCGCCTCACCAACGCGAGGACATTGATAGAACCACGGTAAACAAGGCGGGGTATGCACATCACATGCACACCCCGCCTAGTCTTCTCCAGGCACTCCGCCCGAAACGGAGGAGTCAAAACCGGGGGCAGTTCCGCACCCTGGATCTTTCCCGGCGTCGGACACCTGATTGAGTCATCCTTTTGTGCGGGAGACTACAGACCGGCATTTTCGGTGGTCCTACGTTGAACCGGAAGGCATGTCTACGCCTTCAGTCATCGATGAGGAGGCTTTCAATGCAGTTTGATAGTTCTACTACGGCTCTTGTTTTGACTGATCCGCAAAATGATCTTCTTAGTCCCGACGGTGTGACCTGGGAGCTCGAGTGGGAGTTCGGTGGCACGCTCGAGAAGAAGATGCATGAGATCGGTATGTTTGACCGCCCGGGGCCGTTGGACCTGGCTGGCTTCAAGCACTCGGGGGCGGATTGGCTGGACCAGTTCAAGCCCTATCTTGAAGATGGCAGAACAGTGGTGTGCAGTCCGCACAAGGTTTATGGTCCCGAGCAGAACGATCTGGTTCTTCAGTTGCGTAAGAGGGGGATCAGCAAGGTTGTTCTTGCGGGCATGTCTGCCAACCTTTGTGTTGAGAGCCACCTGCGGGAAGTGCTGGAGCAGGGGTTCGAGGTCGCCGTAGTTGCCGACGCTACCGCCGCCGCACAGCACCCCGATCTGGGCGACGGGTATGCGGCCGCTCTGGTGAATTTCAACTACATCGCAGGGGCTGTCCTGTCCACGAAAGAGACTCTTCAGGAGTTCGCAGCCTGATTGGAGCTGGCCGGGCGTCACGGTCCCGGATGGGCTCGTCTTGTAGACATTCACCGGTTCAGTCAGGGTGTGGTGATGACCAGTAGAACCATCGCAGACTACGGTCTGCTCTCTGATTGCCGGACAGCTGCCTTGGTGAGTGTAGCCGGCTCTGTTGACTGGCTGTGCCTGCCGCGTTTTGACAGCCCTTCCGTCTTTGGGCGTCTTCTGGGGGAGCAGGCAGGGTTCTGGTCCATTGCACCCGTGGCTGCCTACAGCTCTACCCGTCGTTATCTCGGTTCCACGATGGTTCTTGAGACGTCGTTTCGTACGGAAGGAGGCGAGGTCACCTTAACGGATGCATTGGCTCTCGGTGATGGGAACAGGGGACATGACCTTGGCGCAGGCGCCTCTGGGGCCCTTTTCCGGCAGGTCACCTGTAACGAGGGAATTGTCGAGCTTGATGTGGTCTTTGTTCCGAGGCCGGAGTATGGGCTGATACGCCCGGCCGTCCGCGACGGATCAGAGGGCCTCCTGGTGAGAGGAGGCGCCACTGTCTTGTCCCTTTCGTCTTCCGTCCCGTTCGCCGTGGAGGACGATGTCGCCCGCGCCCGCATCGTGATACACGCTGGGGATGTCCTGGGATTCGCCTTGGAACATGCCAACAGCTGGGAGGCCGAACCTTCCTTTTGGAGCCAGGAGGAAATCTTCAGGCGACTGGCTGATACTTGGGAAGGCTGGACCAGCTGGTCCAAAATGCATCAGAGCTATGCCGGCCCGTGGCGGGACATAGTCGAGCTGAGCGGCCGGGTCCTGCAGGCGTTGACGTTCTTTCCGACCGGGGCGATCGTCGCCGCTCCCACCACATCTTTGCCGGAGGTTATCGGTGGGCAGCGTAACTGGGACTACCGCTATACGTGGGTGCGTGATGCAAGCATGACTTTGCAGGCGCTCTGGGTTTCCGCCTGCCCGGATGAGGCCGGAAAGTTTTTCCGCTTCCTGGCAACGGCGGGTTTGGGCCAGCTGGGCCAGGGGCAAGAGCTGCAGATCATGTATGGGGTTGGGGGTGAACGCGACTTGTCAAAACGTGAACTGCCCCACCTGGCGGGTTGGCGTTCGAGCCTTCCTGTCCGGGTAGGAAATGCGGCGTGGCGGCAAAGCCAGCTTGATGTGTATGGGGAACTCTTGGACGCTGCAGCGACCTTGCCGGAGTACTTGGCCGAAATGGACCCGGAAACCCGCAGGTTCCTGGCAGACGCCGCCGATGCGGCGGCTGCCCGGTGGCAGTCCCCGGACCAGGGGATTTGGGAGGTCCGCGGAGACCCGCGTCATTACCTGTATTCAAAGCTCATGTGCTGGGTTGCGGTGGACAGGGCCATCAGCCTCGCCGATCTCCTGGACGCCACGGACAGGGTTCCCCTTTGGAGGGATGTGCGCGACCAGATTGCCGCTGCAATACAAAAGGAGGGCTGGAGTGAAAAGGCGAACGCTTACACGCAAGCGTTCGGGTCTGATGAGCTGGATGCTTCAGCGCTGATGCTCTCCATCGTCGACTTCCTTCCGGGGGATGATCCGCGAATGCTGGCTACCATTGACGCCATCGAGCGTCGCCTGAGCGATGAACGGGGCCTGGTGTACCGATACGGCGGCGAAGACGGTCTGCCAGGGACGGAAGGGGCCTTCCTGCTGTGTACGTTCTGGCTCGCCCATGCCCTTGCCTTGGCGGGCTACGTTCAACGGGCGCGGGAAGTCTTCGACAGCGCAGCAGGTTTTGCGACCGAGCTCGGCCTGCTTTCCGAGGAGGTAGCCCCCGGCAGCGGCGAGCTGCTGGGGAATTTCCCCCAAGCTTTCAGCCATATAGGGCTGGTTAACGCGGCCTGGGCGATCAGCCAGGCCGAGGAAAAGGTCCGCAGCTCCGAGCGCAAGACCCGCGGCCAGGAAATGGTCTAGTTCCTGGAGCCACCGGCCACCCGGGCCGGGCTGCTGGACTCGGCTAAAACGAAGCCCGGGCGCCTCACCTATCCCGCACCACCCGACTTCACCGGTTCGGTTTTCATCCGGCAAGTGCTCTACAGCGTCTCCGGGGGTTACGCCAATGTCCCGCTGGTCTTCGACGAAGAATCCTTCACCACGCTCATCCATGCCTTGGTGAACGAACTTGAAGACTCTGGCGGAACGGATCAACCTGTCCGAAGTCCTTGACCGAACTCGACGCCCTGTAGGCCGGCAGGTCGATATCACCATGACTTACGGCCCGGCCGCGCTGACCAAGCTGGTGGCGGACGGGACCTACCCCGCCGGTACCAAGGTTTTCAGCCTGGAGGAAGGAACCGTGGGAAACGCCAGCTTCCTGATCATCCCCTCAACATCCGGGGACAGTACCCCGTCCTGCACCCGGGTGCACTCAGTCCCGAGGAACGAGCCCTGTCCGAACAGCTTCCCGCGTCCCCCGTGGTCCCGGGCTATGAGGTGCTGTCCATGGATGCCAATCCGGAGCTTGCCGCCGAATGGGTTCCGGCACTGGATGGGGTGTGGTGGAAAGACAATCCTTGCCGGTAATTGACCCCATGACATGCACGCTGCCTGTCAGGACCCGCGCCCGGACAAAGCAATCCTGAGCTGATCACCACGGTCTGCACCGCACACGCCGGTGACCTACTCAGGGGCCTGGTTCTCTCCCTGGCCATTGCCGGGATTTCTACCGACCTTGCCTCTCTCATCGGTTTCACGGCCGCGTTGGTCATCATGCAGGGCCGCTGGTGCGGCAAGCTCGTGACGGTGATGAGAACACTGTCGATGTCGGTGTCCGCAATGTGGGGGCGGCGTCGGTGGGGCTACTCCACACCGATTCCGGCCTGCGAAATCCCCGGAACCGTCAAGGACTGGATGCACTACTCGGTTCTGGGCGCCCAGGCGCTGCCCGCTGACCAGCATTGGCCGGACGGGCCTGCCACGCTGGTCATCCGCCAGGAACGCATCGTCCTCCTCCACAACCACAGCCCAGGCACTCCAGCTGTGGTGACCGGCATCCGCTCCCGCGGACCCCGGCACTTGGTCTCTGTCTCGGCGGCCGGCGTGGAACTGCACGCCGAAGCGACTCCTTCCCCAACCCTGTCCATCGGAGACAGCGTCCGCGTCCAGCTTCAGACCGCAGCTTTGGCGGCAGTCTGCCCGGACAACGAGCGCCGCACTGCACCCTTGACTTCCCCAGACTGGAAGGTTTTAGCGTGAACCTACCGGCAATCAAGACTAAGGAAGGAGCTGGTCATGGCTCTGCAGGAGGGTGAGATCTATCGTTGCCCGAACGAGGACTGCGGATGCGAAATTACGGTCACCAAGGGCGCGGCCCCTGGGCAGGGCGGAGACAAGAATCCCACCTGCTGCTGCGGTCACGTCATGGAACGCACGGACTGAAACATCCGCGAACGGCATCCCCGCCGCCGGGGTTGGGCCGTCACCGCGGGCCGTCGGAAACTTCCGGCGTTGTGTGTCCGCTATTACAGAGCGGCAGTTCCCGCAGGCCTATCTTTCGAAGGTAAGCAGTTCCGTTTCAACGAAAGGCAGCACGACGATGTCCGCTACATCTCCCGTGGCACACCAGCCACACGCCTTCACTCATCACCTGGGCCGCCGCATCAGCGCTGGCACCATCGGCGGCATCGCCGGCGGCCTGGTCTTCGGTGTCCTCATGGCCATGATGGGCATGCTGCCCATGATCGCCTCGATGGTCGGCTCGGACTCCGCCCTGGTGGGCTTCGGGATCCACCTCGTGATCTCTGTCCTGATCGGTCTGGGCCTGACCGTGCCATTCGCCGGGCTCCTGAAGTCCTACGGGCGCGGCGCGCTGATCGGACTGGCCTACGGAGCACTCTGGTGGGTGCTCGGCCCCCTGCTGATCATGCCCACAATGCTCGGCATGCCGGTGTTCATGATCGACGCGACCGCTGGATGGTCCCTGATGGGCCACCTGGTCTACGGCATCATCCTGGCAGTTGTTGCCGTCCGTGTCCTGAAGCCCGCGCATGAGCGATAAATGGGAAGAAGGGCTAGAGGCCGCAGTGGGCGGCCCCCGGCCCTGGTCACCCGGCCAACGGGAGCCGTACCCCCTCACCTCGGGTCCAGATGATCCATTCACCTGCCTCAACGAGGTGGATCTCTTTGCGGACCTGAGCGCAGAAGAGATGCACGCCATGGACATGATGGCCCCGGCGCGGATGTTCCGCCGGGGGGAACTCGTCTTTAGCCAGTCCCAGCCCGTCACGGCCCTGTTTATCCTCAAATCGGGCCGGATCCGGATTTTCCGCGTCACCGAAGACGGCAAGGCCCTCACCATGGCGATCCTGGAACCGGGCGCCGTCTTCGGGGAGATGATGCTTGTGGGCCAGCGGATGTATGACAATTACGCCGAGGCAATCGAGGACGCGGCTATCTGCCAGCTTGGCGTTGAGGATGTGGAGCGGTATCTGATCTCCGATTCCCGCATCGCCCTTCGCATTTCCCGGCTGCTTGGGGAACGCGTGGTCCGCCTGGAAGAACGCCTCACGGACCTGGCTCTGCGGCCCCTGCTGGCCCGCACCGCCTCGCTATTAATCAGTCTCGATGCTGCCGCGCCCAGCGGCCGCTTCGGCCAAGGCAAGGCCATCCGCCTCACCCATGAACAAATCGCCGGTCTTCTCGGCGCGACCCGCGAAGCCACCAGCAAAGCCCTGGCCGACTTCGCCGCCAAGGGAGTCATACGTCAGGGCCGCGGACGCATCACCATCCAGGATGCGGCTGCCCTCCGGTCGGCAGCGGTCAGCGCCGGCCAGTGATGGTGGATGGAGGCCCGGCGCCCCGTGCTGATTGCGAGGGAGGCCTGGCGGATCCACTCTCCGGCCAGTGGGACACCGCCCAAGCCCCGATGAGGGTGCCCCTGTCCGTGTCGGTGAGCAGTCCGAGGTACCCGCGGGGGTCCTGCTCGTAGGTTGAGGGGCGGGTGATCGATTCGGCCAGGTCCAGTTCGGCGAAGGCTGTTGACAGCCCCTGCTCGCTCGTCTGCGCCTTGGGCGATGCCGGCGGCGGCGGTCCGGATCCCGGAACACCACCCTCGGGATGCCGTCATAGTTGGCCGGCCGTGAGTGGCCCAGGATGGCGTCCGCAACGATGCGGCCCTGGTACTTAGCCACATGCGTAAAGGGCATGACACCGGTGACGTCCCCGATCGCCCACACGTTCGTGCCCGCCCGGCACCGTTCGTCGATCAGCACGGCCCCCTTGGGTCCAAGCTGTACCTTCGCGGACTCGAACTCCAGGTTGCTGCTACGCGGTTTGCGTCCCGTTGCGAAAATTACGACGTCGGTACTCACCGATGTGCCATCGTCGAGTTGCGTTCCATCAGGCGGGGTCCCCTGTGGACCAGGGTGACATCCACCCGAAACGGTTCAGGAAGGTGGCTGTCTCGGTGCCCGTTGCGCTGCCTCCGACGACCACAGCCCGCCGCGGCAAAGTTGTTGCAGTGAACGTCTCCCTGCGTTCCCGGCCCGGTGATGCGGGCTTCGGCCTTGATGACCGTGGCGTCCTGGCCCTGATAGTCGTCGACCTGCGCTTTGTCATCGAGATTCCGGATCATGAAATCTCGGTAATCGCTGGCCGCAGCCCAATTCAGTCCGGCTCCGGTGACCCCGCCTGGTCAGGGTTGGTCACGTTGCACAGCAGGAGAGCCTGGAGATGTCGGTGGTGTAGGACTGTGCCGCAATTTTGATGCCCTCGGCCATCGTGAGGTAGGGGCTCCACAGGTTAGCTACCTGTTCAATGGTCATGCCTGCTTCCAGGATGTAGACGCCGGCGGCGGCCAGGTCGCCCGCCTCCTTGCCGACGGCGGTCAGTCCCAGGATTTTCCCGGTCCCGTTTTCGGCTACGAGCTTGATAAACCCACGGGTGTCCCGATTCACCAAAGCGCGCGGAACGTACTCCAGTGGCAGAACCCGGCATTCACAGGTGACGCCGGCGCCGTTCGCCTGGTGGTCGGTCAGACCTACAGCGGCCATTGCCGGGCTGGTGAACGCCACCCGGGGCAGGTGGTGGTAGTCAACCTCCCGGCCGGCGTCGTTAAACGCGTTGTCCACTGCCAGGGCGCCGTGTGCCGACGCGACGTAGACAAACTCCCGGTGACCTGTGACGTCACCGGCGGCCCAGATTCTCGGGTTGCTGCTGACCAGGCTTTTTTCCACCAGGATTTCGCCCCTGTTCCCGGTCTTCACGCCGACCCTATCGAGGTTCAAGGCTTCGGTAACGGGGTGCCGACCTGTGGCCATCAAGAGGCGGGCCGCCCGGAACTCCTCCCGGCTTCCCGAGACGTCTGCCACCGCCGCCACGCTTCCTGCCGCAGCATCCTGGCTAACAGAAACCAACGTGGCCCGCCGGATGACACGGATGCCCTCATCGGTGAAGACGCTCATTAGGGCCAACGAGACTTCCGGCTCTTCAGCCGACGCGAGCCGTGACCGGACCAGCATCGTCACCTTGGACCCCAGCCGTGCGAACAGCTGGGCTTGCTCGAGGGCGACAAAGCCCCCGCCAACCACTAGCAGGGATTCGGGGACCTCTTCCAATTCCATAGCCGAGGTGGAGGTCAGATAGTCAGTGTCTTGAAGCCCCGGGATCGGCGGTGCCCAGGGCGCCGAGCCAGTGGCCACAATATAGTGCTTGGCGGTCACCGACTCCTGCCTGCCGTCGGCTGAGGTGATCTCGATAGCGGGTTCCTCCGGCGTGCCTGCAAAAGCCGCGGTTCCCTTCCGAAGCTCCCAGCCATAGTCTTCAATAAGGTCCGCATACTTGTCCGAGCGCATCTTCTCCACCAAGGCGCGCTTGCCACCAACCAACGCGGGCATGTCCACGGGGCCGGCGCCTGCAGCGATTCCCGGAAACCGGCTCCCGGCGTCCAGGGACACGTGGCGGGCCTCCGCTGCGGAGAGCAGGGCTTTGGAGGGCACACACCCTGTGTTCACGCAGGTGCCGCCGATCGTTGACCGCTCCACCATCAGGACGCTCTTGCCCAGGTTTGCGGCGCGGATTGCCGCGGCGAACGCACCTCCGCCGGAACCGATAATTACCAGGTCGAAGTCAAAGCGTTGTACAGCAGACATGAAACCTCCGGTTGCGAAACTGAACGGGCACCATGCGGCGTTCTCTGGGCGCTGGCGCCATCCTGATCCCACCCTGCACCTTCCCCCGCGGGGAAGGTCAAGAAGACGGGGGTGCCGGGCAGGGCAGGTTGCAGAGGGCGGCGGCAACCCCTACCTATACTGGAACGTAGAGATACCGCTCCCATACCGGTGGAAACGAGGACCACAATTGCGTACTGGTGAAGCCGCCGAAGCTGTGGGGATGACGCCCAAGACACTTCGCTTCTATGAAGAACAGGAGCTGCTTCCGCCTGCACAAAGGGAAGCCAACGGATACCGGCTATACGGTAAAGACAGCTTGGACCGGCTTGACTTCATTGCCCGGGGCAGGGCCGCGGGCCTGTCCATAAGCCAAATCCGCAGCATCCTTTCCGCCCGGGAGCCCGGCAGCGCTCCGTGTGTCCACGTCAGGGACATTCTCGCTGACCAACTCGCCGAGCTCGACGTGAAAATTGCAGAGCTGACGGCGCTGCGGGCAAGTGTGGCCGCCTCCTACCAGGCCGTGGCCGCGGGAGACCCGGTTGCCTGCGAACCATCGAGGGTCTGCAGCTACCTCTGAACACGCCGCACGTCATTCCTCGATCCGCACGCCCCGCCAGAAGGCAACACGGTCCTTGATCATCACTGCCCGCTTTTTGGGATCCCTGTAATACCAGGCGGCGTCCACGTTGATCTTCCCCTCAACCTCCAGTGTGTGATAGCCGGCCTCCCCCTTCCAAGGGCAGACGGAATACATGTCACTATCCTTCAGATACAGCGGATTCACCGCCTCGCGCGGAAAATAGTGGTTGCCCTCAACCACCACGGTCTCCTCCGACTCGGCAATGATTTTCCCGTTCCAGACTGCCTTTACCATTCTCTTACCTCTCACCCGTTCTCTGCTGGCTGTTCCAATATCGCTAACGATAGGTCGCACCTGGCTGGGATTCTTCGATCTCAAACACACACAACACCCGCAGCAGGCTGTTGAATCCTCGTTCACGGCATCCCGACGTCACCACGTCTCTGGCGCCACGTCATGCCTCTGATCCAAGGCCGCTGCCTGGCCTGGTAAATGCTGGCTACGGGACGAGTATCCCTCAAGGCGCCAACATCGATCTCAGCCTTTCAGCCCAGGCTGGATATCTTTTGGAATGGGTCGGCTCTCTGGCGGGACACGGAGGAAGTCTCCGAACGGCTCCACACTTTGGCTCTTCCCGCTCAAGTGGTATGGGGCGAAGCCGACCGATTCCAGAAGATCAAATACGGGGAAAGGTTTGCCGCTGAACTGGGCTGCGACCTCATCAGGATCCCAAAAGGCAAGCACCTCACACCGGAAGACCATCCCGAAACAATTGCTTCAGCCGTGAATCTGCGTCTCCCAGAAGGCTTGATGCTGATCTGTTGAAGCGTCGACGCGCGACCGCGAACCTGGACATTGAGGACGCTCTTCAGGTATTTGACCGGTATGGCGTCCATATTTGTGATGTCGGGTTGTTGGCTTCGGCATTGGCCAGGCCGGCGACGATTGTCATGGGCGCGGAAGCTTATGGGGCGTGTGTTGCACGTTGGCCATGCTGATCGAGTACAAGTTGGGGTCCAGGGATGATGACGCGGCCCGCTAGACTCCCTTCATGCGCAGAAGGTCGGCACGAGGCCCCGACGCCGCCGGAAGGGAACGCGTACTTATCCTGTCAGCAGGGGTAGGAGCGGGGCACAACAGCGCCGCGGCGGCATTGCAGCAAGCCTGTGCCGTGCGCACCGACGTCGATGAGGTGCAGGTGCTGGACGTGCTGCAGGTGAGCAGCTTGCTCTACCGCACACTGCTGGGCAAGGGTTACTTCGTCCTGGTCGAGGACTTGCCCTGGCTGGTCGAGTGGGGCTACAACATCAACGACCGTCCGTTCCGGCACCGGGGCCCAGTTGACCCCTGGACGCGGGTGAACGCTCTTCCAGTGATCGATGCGATCAAGCGATTCCGGCCGACAGCGATCATATGCACACACTTCCTGCCAGCCCAACTGCTGGCGTCGCTGCTCCTTCGTGGCGTGATTGACGCGAGGACCGCCGTCGTCACAACGGACTACGACTTCCAGGGCCTGTGGCTTACGGGTGCGTTCCATACGCTCTTCCTCGCCCGGGAGGAAGGGAGGGTGCAACTGATGGCGCTGGGTTTGCCCCCCGACCGCGTCGCGGTCACGGGCATCCCTATCGCCACCCCGCCCAACCCAGCGCCTGCGCGCGATGCAAACAAGCCCCCGATGCTGCTGATCTCGGCGGGCGCGACCGGCGGCGACTATGCCCTCTCGATCGTGCGGCAGACGCTGCACATGCGCTCGTCCTTTACGGCCACGGTCCTGTGCGGACGCAACGATGCGCTTCGGCAGCGCATCGAGCAGCTGGTGGCGCCCGCTGGCGACCGCTATCGGGTGCTCGGCTTCACGGCGGAGATGCCGCAGCTCCTGCGCCGCGCCGACCTGTTTGTGGGGAAGCCGGGCGGGCTGTCGGCGTCGGAGTGCATGGCTGCAGGGCTGCCCATGGTGCTTGTGAATACCATCCCGGGGCAGGAGGTCCGCAACGGCGATTACCTGATGGAACAGGGGGCGGCGGTCCGCTGCAATATTCCCGCGACGATCGGCTGGAAGATCGACGAGCTGCTGCGGGAGCCGGGTCGCCTGCAGCGGATGCAGGAGGCTGCGCAGAGAACGGGCCGCCCGAACGCCGCGGCGGACGTGCTGAGCCGACTGCTGGTGGGGCCGTCCCGTCCCCTGGTCCTGACACGCGACGCGCAGAAGACAATCCTCGCCGAGAGCGAGCAGCGCGTCGTTGCGAGTGATCTGACAGGACCCTCCTCGCTGGTCCGCGTGGTCGACTTGGCTGGGGCCAGCACGCTCGCGCTGCTGCGAGCCGAGGAGCTGGGAAATCTGCAGAAGCGGTATGCCACCCCGGGCGGGGGCCTGGTACTGCGCCGCGGCGACGCGCTCATGTCGCTCAGGGGAGAGGAGCGGAGGTTGCTCCGCGCCATTCTTCGGGGGGACGACGAGCTGCCCGTTCGTGTCGAGAGCCCTCGCCACCCCCTCGCATCGTTCCTGCGGGACCGGCCGGACACGACCCCTAAGGACTGAATTGCTGCAGTCGCCGGAGGAACAGAACGCCGTGCCAGTAGACCTGTTGATCTACTCCTGGGCGAATGCCAAGACCGCACCATAGGCAGCCGTCCGGGCTATGTTTGGACCATGGCGGCGCAGACGCAGGGTCAGGAACCCTCCGGGATCGATCCAGCGGGGAATGCCCGTGGTCGGACAGCCGAAGCGGGAGGTTATCGCGGCCTTCGAGCATTGGTGGCTCTGCCTGCGAGCAGGATAGAGACCAAGTTCAGTCCGACGAGGGCTTTGCTCTCCATGGTGGGTATCGCGAGACCGTGGTAACCGCGGTGGGTGAGCCACGCGAGCGGGCCTGTCAGGCCGATGTGACCCACGAGGTTGATGTTCGCTACGCCCTTCCACCGGCCGAAACCGGCCACGACCCCGAGGTTCTTATGCTTGTAGTCCTGGAGCGGGTATCCCCGCCGCGAGGCCCACAGGTTCCTGGCCAAGAGCTTGGCCTGGCGCAGTGCATGTTGGGCGTTCGGGACGCAGGTGCCGTCCGGAAGACCGTTGCCGGTCAGGTCCGGCACGGCGGCGATGTCGCCGGCAGCCCAGGCATTCTCCACGATGCCCTCGTCACCGGCGACGCGAAGGTCCGGGAGGACACGGACACGGCCCCGCGGCTCAAAGGGGAGGTCGGTTGAACGGACCACGGGGTTGGGCTGGGCTCCGGCAGTCCAGATGAGGGTGTCCGCTTCCAATTCCTGGGCGGGGGTCCTGCCCGGCAGGCTGATGAGCTTGAGCGTGCTGCCCTCGACGCTCGCGAGGGACGTGTTCAGGAGGACCTCGATCCCGCGGCTGCGCAGGTGTTCGACCACCCATTTGGCCTGCTCGGCGGTGACCTCGGGCATGATCCGGGCCATGGCCTCGACGAGGACGAACCGGGCTTCCTCCTGCTTTACGCTGGCGCTTGTCACGATCGCCGAACGGGCGAGGTCCTCGATCTCTGTCAGCGTTTCGATCCCGCCGATTCCGCCTCCGACAACCACGAATGTGAGCGCCGTCTCGCGCATGGCCGGGTCCACCGCGGTCGAGGCGAACTCGATGCGCTCGAGGACCTGGCTGCGTAGGGCGACGGCCTCCTCGAGTGTCCTGATGCCGACGCTCTTCTCGGCCAGGCCCGGGATCGGGAAAATGCGCGTGGTCGCCCCGGCCGCCATGACGATGTCAACGTACCGGACCTCGATGGTGCCCTCGTTGCCCGGCAGCTGGACTGTCGCCCTCCTGCCCGAATGATCGACGGCAACGACCGAGCCTTGGATGAACTCGGCCTTGCGCAGGGTCCGGTGCAAGGGGACGGTGACGTGGCGGCCTTCAAGGTTTCCCCCCGCCACCTCGGGGAGAAACGGCCGGTAGGTCATGTAAGGCATTGGATCGACGACAGTGACTATGCCGCCTGCCGCGGCGACTTTCTTCTGCAGCCTGAGCGCGACATAGAGGCCGACATAACCACCGCCGGCGACGAGTATCCGGGGACGGTTGACAGGATCATTTACGGAAGGCATGGCTCTCCTACATCGTGGACGGGATCAACATGGGCAGGAAGCGGAAGAAGAATGGGCAGAGGATCCCGATGTCGTAAAGGGCCTGCGTCCACAGCCACACGATGAAGGCAAAACCGGCCGTCACACCGGTTTGGACACTGGTGACGAGCAGAAACCACGCATAGGGAAGCGTCCTCGTCATAGCCGGACCGGGACCTCCGGGCGCCGCATGCTCCACCGCCGACACTACTACCCCCTTTTCCATCAGCACTGAGGCTGTCACGGGTAGCGCCTTTGGACTAGGGGCTTTAGTCCATCGTCGGCCAGGGTCACCACGACACATGTGCCCGGAGCTTTTTCCCGAAAGCTTGCCACCGTCGGGTGTGCATTGCGGCGTCACTTGCGGAAGCAAGACGGCCGATCTGCCCACTGAAGGTTCGGCGGGGTTTGCCGTCGTCGGGGCTGGACTTCACGCCAGTTCGATGGACGAGGCGAGGTGGACCCGTCTGTACATTCGATGCACCCCCGGTTCTTGTAGGTAGAGCCAGTGCCTGGCGGATGCCCCTCCCCGACGGCGAGGTATCACTCCACAGCTGCGATCCCGAGGTCCGCGGCGTGGCCGCTGATGGTGCGGGCCAGGTCGATGTCGCGGCTGGTGATCCCGCCGACATCGTGGCTCGAGATCGTGACGCCGACCTCGGGGTAGGTGAGCGTGAGGTCGGGGTGGTGGTTGGCCTCCTCGGCGGAGGCGCCGATGCGGTTCACGAGCTCCAGCCCGGTGGAGAACTTCCGGGTCCTGAAGGTGGCGGCGAGGGCCTGGTCCGTCAGGCGCCAGCCTGTGAGCCCGGCCGCGGCGATCTCGGCGGTGGACAGCTTCCGTTGGGGATCAGTCATAGTGCCATCATGGCTCGGGAGCGTCACCATGGGGTACCCCTGATGTACCAGCCTCCAAGGATCATGGCCGGCACGTCTTTCTTCCAACCACTCGGCCGTGCCACATTCGGCATGCTCATAGGGATTCTGTCCGCGGCCAGAGGGGCATGGCCCAACCAGCTGAGACGGACCGACCTCTGACTCGCCACTAGATCGGTTCAAGATTGCAGTGACAGCCAGGCTCCGGAGCCACCTCCGCTGGCCGTCCCGGCAGCGCCTTCCCGTTCATCACGGTCCCGGGTCAGAGCGTGTGTTGGCGGAGGTGGCAGTGCTGGATCAGTTCGACGGCTTCATCAATGTCGTCGGTGCACCTCAGCAGGTGGATGTCGTCTGGGGCGATAAACCCCTCCTCCTGGAGGTGCTCCCTGATCCAGACCATGAGGCCGCCCCAGTGTCCGGGACCGATCAGGACGACGGGGAATTCGTGGATTTTTCCGGTCTGGACGAGGGTCAGGGCTTCAAAGAGTTCATCCAGGGTGCCGAACCCGCCGGGAAGGACGACGAAGGCCGAGGCGTACCGGACGAACATGAGTTTCCTCGCGAAGAAGTACCGGAAAGTCATGGACACATCCAGGTAGGGATTCAGCGTCTGCTCGCGCGGCAGTTCGATGCCAAGGCCAACTGAGAGGCCGCCGGTGTCCGTGGCCCCGCGATTGGCCGCTTCCATCAGGCCCGGGCCTCCTCCGGTGATGACCGCGAACCCTGCCCGGGCGAACCGTGCGCCCAGCTCCCGGGCTGCCGTGTAGCGGGGGTCTTCCGGTCCGGGCCGTGCCGATCCGAAAACCGCGACTGCTTTACCGAACCGGCCCGAGAGCAGGCGGAAACCGGCATCGATTTCGGCGCTGATCCGTTGCATGCGCACCGGGTCCTCGGCCGGGTCAGCCAGTGCGGCGAGCAGCTCTTTATCGGTCATCTTCATGCCGGTGCCCCTTCCGGGTGCATCCGACAGTGCAGGTTGTGGTCGCCTGCTTGTTCGGCGGTGAGTCGCCCGTCCTCGATGGTGATGACCCGTTTGGCGGCCGTCCGGAGCCGGTGGTCATGGCTGACAATGATGACGGCCCGGCTTTCCCGACAGGCCGTTTCACACAAGAGCCGGGTCACGTCCTGGCCGGCCTTGGCGTCCAGGTTCGCCGTGGGCTCGTCCGCCAGGATCAGTTGGGGGTCGTTCGCCAGCGACCGGGCGATGGCCACGCGTTGCTTCTCCCCGCCGGAGAGGTCTTTGGGCAGGTTCCGGAGCCGGTGAACGAGCTGGAGCTGTTCCAATGCCGCCCGGGCTTTGGCCTGGGCCCTTCTCCGGGGCACCCCTGCGGTGAGCAACGGCATCATGACGTTTTCCTCCGCAGTCAGGGCTGAGAGCAGGTTGAAGGTCTGGAAGACGAACCCGAACTCCTGCAGCCGCAGTCGGGAGAGCTGGGCCGGTCCCAGCGTGGAGATATCCTGCCCGGAGATGAGGATCCGCCCGGTCGTGGGGGTCATGAGCGTGCCAATCATGGACAACAGGGTTGTCTTTCCGGACCCGGAGGGCCCCATCACCAGCACGATGTCTCCGGCGTCGACGGTGAGGGATACGTGGTCCACGGCGGTCACCGCTGTGTGGCCGGTCCCGAAGGTTTTGGACACGTCCTGGACTTCGACGACGCTCATGCGCGGAACACTTCCGCAGGGTCGATGCGTGCCAGCCGGCGTACGGGCAGCAGTGAGGACACTATGGCCATGACCAGGGTGACGCCGAAGATCCATCCGGCGTCGAGCGGCCGGATTTCGGTGATGAATTCGGGGACGTAGTTGCCCGCAGCGGCGCTGACGGCCATGGCCAGGACAGCCCCGACGAGGTATCCCAGCACTGCCGCGGTGACGGCCTGCTCCACCACAACAGTGTAGAGCTGGCGGTTGCTTACCCCGATGGCTTTCAGTACCCCGTACTCGCGTGCTTTTTCGATGGTCGAGGTGAAGATCGTCAGGCCGATCACGGTCATGCCCACTGCGACTCCGATCAGCAGCAGGACGAGAATGATGGGCAGGAAGGTGTCCCGGACGATGTTCGTGTTGTTCTCCACGAACCTGTCCTTGGTGATGGCATCGACCGCCGGATCGGCTTCGATCCGGGACGCGACTCCGGGCGCGTCCGCGTCCTCCTTGACTGTGACGAGGAAGAAGTTGGTGGCTCCGGGCAGCTGGAGGATGCTTTCGGCGTCGTCTTTGGTGGTGAATGCGAAGGAGAAGCTGAGGATGTAGCCGCCCTCGGAATACCCGACGACTTTCAGTTCTTTGCCGGCCACGGGGATCGTGTCTCCGATCCGGATGTTCTCGCTGCGTCCGACCACCCGGTCGATGATGATTTCGCCCTTGTCCGGGACGGTCTTGCCCTCGACCACCCGCGCAGGGGCTCCGACGTTGTTCTCCGTGTCGTCGGCAATGATGTAGAGGTTGATATCCCTGCCGTTGTGCGCGAACGCGACGCGGCGGCCGCTGAACGGTTTCGCCGAGGCCACGCCCTCGATGCCGGTGAGTTTATCCCTGACGGCCAGGGGTAGCACGGACGGCGTGTGGAACATATCCGTCGCGCCTGTCTGGGTGATCCAGTAATCGGCCGGGACGGTGCGGATGTACTCGCCGATTTTGTTGCTCCATCCCTGATACAAGCCCTGGATGCTCATGATCAGCAGCACGCTGAACGCCACCCCACCGACACTGATCAGGAGCCGGGCTCTTTCCTGGACCAGGTTCTTTATCGCCAGGAACAGCATGGTGCTACCTCCCGGGCTGCATCCGGCCGCCGGGGCATTACAGTCCTTCCTGCGGTATCCGCCCTCCGCTGCCGGCGGGCTGCCGTCGCACGCGGGGGACGAACCCAGGGACCCGGTGCTGGTAGGCGGCGTATTCGGCGCCGAACTCGGCCTCCAAGTGTCGTTCTTCATTCCGGGCCAAGCGAAAATACACCAACACCAAGATAGGGAACATCAGCAGGGTCACCAGCGTGGGCCACTGCAGCAGGAATCCGGCCATGATGATCAGGAACCCCAGGTACTGCGGATGCCGGACCCTGCCGTAGGGGCCTGTGGCCGCCAGGCGGTGGCCCCGCTGGGCCGCAAAGAGGATCTGCCATGACCTGTAGAGCAGAATGAACCCCGCCCCGATCAGTACATTGCTGAGCAGGTGCAGCGGGCTCAGATGAGGGTCGCCCTGCCAGCCGATGAGATCCTGCCACAAATGACCGGAGTTGTGGTTCAGGAGGTCAACGCCCGGTATGCGGGTTCCCAGCCAGCCTGAGAGCAGGTAGATCGTCAGCGGGAACCCATACATTTCGGTGAACAGCGCCACGATGAATGCCGAGAATCCGCCCAGGGCCCGCCAGTCCAGCCTGGTCCGGGGCCTGATGAAGCTGAACGCGAAAATGACAAAGACCGCCGAATTCAGGATCACCAGCCACCATAGGTCATACCCGTAATCACTGGACATGGTCGGCACCTCTTCCGGGCCAGGGGTGACCGGAGCTCTTCCCGCTCTCCTGCCCTGCATCTCCTTGATGGGAACCACCATCACCACTGTGGCCGCCATGGCCGAACATGCACAGGCTCATCACCAGCACCACACCCACATAAGGCAGCGAGTCCAGGATGTGGAGCCAGTGGTTTGAGATCAGGTAGAGCGCCGCCGCCGCGATCAGGACGGTCAGCAAGGTCTGAGTCCAGGTCTGGAAAGGTCCGCGTTCAGGCACGGGTGGTTCAGGGCGGCGTGAACCGGGAAAGCTGCTCATGCCCTGATTGTCCGTCTGCGGTGCCGGACCGGTATAGGGCCCAAGGACCTCGGTCCGCCTGCACACTACGGGAGCCTTTCGCGAGACAAATGCCGGCCAACCATCTGAAGCAGGACGCGCCTTTCCTTCGTCTCCGATACGCGGCACACTCTCTCAGGGCAACCTGTCTGGGACCGCCCCGTAAAGCCCGCCGAACTGCTCCTCATTCCACATGTTTCCGCGGGTTCTCCATGTCTGCAAAGGCCGGGATGCAGTTCGATTCCCACGTCGGGCACGGGGCCACCCCCGTCAGAGGAGTTGTGTTTTAGACGGCGGCGCTTCGCTGCCCGGGAAGAGGCTCGGGCCGAAATGCCCTAGCCCCGCCGCCGCGGCGACCATATGTTCAGTCATATGCGCCAACGCAAGCCTTTAACAACACCGGCTGGTCGCATGTCTGGCCGGAGCGCCGCGGAGGCAGCGGGATGACGCCCGGCAACCCTGTCCTCCCCGGGAAAGATCCGGCTACCTCGGACAATCTCGAACGACACGGCCCGGAGGCCACAACGCGGACTCCGGAGTGGCTGCGCAGCCTGCCCGGTCCGGTCCGCCGGTACCCCCTGGTGGTACTCACCTGCGTGGTGCTCGCGGCCACCGGCGTCCTGCTGCTGACTGGCCTGGAGCAGCAGGCGAGGCTGGGCGCCTCCGCTTACGCCGCCGTCGTCGGCTTGCTGCGTGCCATATCGATGGTGCGCTCGCTGCACGGCGGCAGGTGGGGCATCGACGTGCTGGCACTGATGGCTGTGGCCAGCACGGTGTGGGTGGGGGAGTACCTGGCATCGCTGGTGGTGATCCTCATGTTGTCCGGCGGCGAGGCATTGGAAAGCTTCGCCCAGGGCCGCGCAGTCCGCGAGCTCAGGTCGTTGCTGGACCGCGCACCGCGTTCGGCGCACCGCGAGTCGGACGGCACCGCTCTGGAGGACATTTCCGTCGCAGCTGTGGTGCCGGGCGACATCCTGGTCGTGCGCCCCTCGGAGCTGGTCCCGGTGGACGGCGAGCTCCTGTCCGCTGCGGCCAGCATGGACGAATCATCGTTGACGGGGGAGAGCCTGCCCGTGGACCACACTGCCGGGGACCTCCTGCTCAGCGGCTCAGTCAACGGTGAATCGGCCCTCCGGATGCGGGCCACCGCCGCCGCTGCGGACTCCCAGTACAGCCGCATCATTGCCCTGGTCAAGGATGCCTCATCCAGCCGCGCACCCGTTGTCCGGCTGGCGGACCGCTACGCCGTGCCGTTCACTGTGCTCGCGATCGCCATGGCAGCAACCGCCTGGTGGCTGTCAGGCGATCCCGTCCGATTTGCCCAGGTACTGGTGGTGGCAACACCCTGCCCGCTCCTCATCGCGGCGCCGGTCGCGTTCCTCGCTGGCACCAGCCAGGCGGCCCACCGTGGGATCATCATCAAGAACACCGGCACCCTGGAACAGCTGGCGAAGGCCCGGACCGCGGTCTTTGACAAGACCGGGACGCTCACCACCGGCCGCCCTGTACTGGACAAGATCGAGACCGTCGGGCAGGACGCCCCGGATGCCGACAGCATTCTCCAACTGGCCGCCTCAGCGGAGCAATATTCCTCCCACGTGCTGGCATCGTCGGTGATCCGGGCGGCAGCAGCGTCCGGTCTTCCCCTTCTTCCCGTGACGCAGGCCAAAGAGCATGCCACCCAGGGCGTCGAAGCGGTGTGCGACGGCACCATGGTGGTCGTGGGCAAGGCCGGCCTGGTCCGCAGTTCGTCGTCCGGCTTCCGGGAACCGGTCCTGGAAAGCGGCCAGCTCGCCATCTACGTCGCCATCAACGGCACCTACGCAGGCGCGCTCATCATGAGGGATCCCCTGCGCGCCGAAGCGCAACAGACCCTCGCCAGGCTGCGCCGGCTGGGCCTTGGCAACACCATGCTCCTGACCGGAGATGCCGCGGGGACCGCCGCCCACATCGCGCGGGAGGCAGGAATCACGAGCGTCCAGGCGGACTGCCTCCCCGAGGACAAGGTGCGCACCGTCGCCACGGTGAGCGCGCGTCCGGTCATGATGGTGGGCGACGGCGTCAATGACGCCCCCGTACTTGCCGCTGCCGACGTCGGAATCGCCATGGGAGCCAAAGGCGCCACGGCAGCGAGCGAGTCCGCCGACGTCGTCATCATGCTTGACGACCTGTCCAAGGTGGCACTTGCTGTCGCCATCGGGAAACGCACTGTTAACGTGGCGCTCGTGAGTATCTGGACCGGCATCGGGCTGAGCGTGGGGTTGATGGCCGTGGCCATGACGGGGTTCATCCCGGCGGTCACGGGAGCATTGCTGCAGGAACTGGTGGACCTCGCCACGATCCTGAACGGGCTGCGGGCGCTCCGCAGCCCCCGGACCGAGCCTGGTCCGGAAGGACGCGGAGCCTGAAGAGACCCCCGCCCCGGAAGTACCGGAACGGGGGCCTCGCGAATCAGGTCAGTTCGCCGCGGGGGCTGCGCCGGGCTGCAGCGTGTACTGCATGGGCAGCTTCAGCGAGCGCTCCGCCATGACCTCACGAAGGCGGTCCGGGTAGTCCGTGATCAGGCCGTCCACGCCGGCGTCCATCAGGGCGCGCATCGTCGGCTTGTCATTGATGGTCCACGGAACCACCTGCATTCTCTTGGCGTGCGCACGCGCCACCATGTCCGCGGTTACATAGGGGACGTATCCCTCGTCCGTGACCTTGCCGTTCTGCGGCGTGCCGTGGACAGGCGAGATGGCGTCGAATCCGAGGAATGCTGCTGCTTCCACCAGGTCCCCGCCGAAGTCGTCGGAGTCGATGCCGCCGAGCCAAGGGGAGGAGCCCGGCTGGCCGGCCTGCAGGAAGTCCTTGTTGGTCAGGGCGACGGTCCGGATGCCGGGATCGCGTTCCTGGACGAGCCGCAGCGCACCCCAGTCGAAGCTTTGGATGGAGACTCGCTCCTCCATGTGGGCGGCCTTGATTTCGCGCAGGACAATGTCCACGAACTGTTCGCGCGGCGCGGTCTGCTCGGGCGCTCCGGCTTCGACCTTGGTTTCGATGTTGAACTTCACCTGGCTGGCGCGGTAGCGCTTGGTGAGGTCGAATACTTCGGCGAGCGTCGGCATTTTGGCCCCGGGGGAAGCCTGCTGCCCGGGGTAGTTGGCAAGGGTCTGGGAGCCGCAGTCCATGCTGCGGACCTGCTCGAAGGTCAGGTCCTTGATGTACTTGCCCGCGTACGGGTACATCGGATCTCCGGGGGTGACCGGCGCCGTGTCCTGGCACTTCAGGCCGTTGATTTTGCGGTCGTGGGTGACGACTTCGCGGCCATCCTTGGTGATCTGCAGGTCAAGCTCGAGGGTGCTCACCCCGGTCTCGAGGCCCTTGGCAAAGGACGCCAGGGTGGATTCGACGGTAAGGCCCAGCCCGCCGCGGTGGGCCTGCAGGTCGAAGTGGTTGGCAGTGCCGTTGGGGTTGGTGTCCGCCGCCTGGGCCGGGAGGGATGTTCCCAGGGCCAGGCCGGCGGTCATGGCAGCCGCGGTCAGCAGCTTGGTGTACTTCATGGTTGGTGTTCTCCAGTTTGTTGGTTGGGGATGGAAAAACTTCAGGGCTTGCGGCCGGGGAGAAGGAGCAGCGCATCGCCCACGGGGCGTTCGCCGGCTGCGTCGGAGGTTGAGTTCACTACCTTGCCGCCGCTGACCATGGTGGTGGACCCGCCGCCGTCGAGGTTGATGGCGTCGACCATGCCCAGCGAGCGGGCAACGTCCGCCGCTTCCTTAATGCTCAGGCCCAGGGATGCGGTTTGCCGTCCGTCTGCGGTCACCAGCAGGGTGCGGCCCTGGGCATCAATGCCGGCGATGGTGCGGGGGTTCCGCTTGTGCACCCAGCCGTAGTAGAAGCTGTTGCTGTCGCCGGCACGGACCATGCCGTCCCGGGCAGCGGTCACCCGGGCGGTGCCGTTTTCGACGAGCATCGGACCGCCGTTGACCACATCGGAGGCGCCCTGCTCGAGGGGCTTGCCGTCGCTTCCGACGAGGCCGGTTTCCACGGTCAGTCGGGAACCTGTCCCGGCCAGGCCGGCAAGCCGTGGGGCGTCCGCTCCGATGGCCTGGATGGTGCGTCCACCGGCCGGGACTGCCGTACCGCGAACGTTGTTGACGGCGGTGACGGTTCCCTTCGCGTCCAGGACAACCTCCACACCGGGCCCTGACGGGGTTGCGGGACCGAACTCGGGCGTGAAGGTAGTGATTTCGTCGGTATCGGTGCAGGTGACGTCGTGTAGGGGCAGCGATGTCGGGGTGTCATCGGCGCCGCCGCAGTTGCGGATCAGCCCGGGCACCCGGTTGATGCCGTCCAGGGCCAGCTTCGCCGCTTTTCCGGCAGCAGCAACCGAGCCGTCCCACTGCAGGCGCTGGATGGAGCTCTCGTTCCTGTTCCCGATGACCAGGGAAGGGCGGTCACCAACAGGCTCGCTGAGCACCTTGCCGTCCCGGACCGCGGTGCCGGCAGGATCGCCGGGGGCGCCCGCCCCGGGGTCCAGTACGAAGTAGCCGCCGTTGACGGCCGCGAGCGCACCCGCAGCGGAGGACAGTTGGCTTGTGGTTTCCCGGTCCTGGAGATTGGGGCCGAAGGAAGAGGTGAGCTCGCCCCGGAAAATCTTCGGATCGATGGTGAGGACTTTCAGCTTCCAGGGTCCGCGCGTATTTTCGCTGGTGCCCTCATCTCCGTCCCAGCCGGTGTAGATCACGGAGGAGGCGAATCCCGCGTCCTTGATCCGGGCGACAGTGGGGGAGCCGTCGGCTTTGGCTGCGAACTGCCCGGCGCGCACGCGGTAGCCGAGGTCACCGCCGGCATCGGCAAGCTGTGGGGACTGGACGTGTTCTACGCGCGCGGGAATCCCGGCTGCCAGGAGCCTCGCGGCCACCGCACGGGCCTGCGCTTCAGAGGAAAGGGCCGACGGCGGCGCATCCGGATCGAGGGACGCGGACGGGATAGCCACTTCCGCCGTCCAGTACAGGTTTTCCGCGGCCGCGCCGCGGGTGATGGACGTCAGCGTGAGGCCGGGCGCCAGTGTGCTGACAGCGCGTTGCTCCGGCAGGTCCGCCGCCCCAAGGTCAAGGGCCCGGGACGCCACTGGCACTGCCGTGTCAGCCGCAGGGGCCTGCTGTGCGGCGGTGGACGGACCGGCTGACACGGCGAGGGAGGCAGCGGGAAGTCCGAGGGCCAGCGCGGCGGCGGCTGTCCGGCGGAATGAGAGTTTGAAGGCGGGCATGCTCAGATCCTTTCCGCGCCCGCGACGCCGTTCCGGACTGTGAAAGAGGCATCGACGGCGGCGGGGGCGGCCGTGTCCGCGGCGGACGGCACAACGAGGTAGTCGCTGCGGAACTCCTCCGGCGTCACCGTGCAGCGTGTCCAGCCGCGCTTGTCGGGGTTGATGTAGCGGGTGTGCGGGTTTGCCGGCAGACCGTTCTTGATGGCCTGGGCCCAGCCGCATCCCGAACTGATGGATGTCCCGACAAATTCCGTGGCGACCACTTGCGAGGCCGGATCGGCGTGATCCTGCAGGACGTCATTGACAAATGCCGAATGCCAGTCCCCGGTGAGGACAACAGGGTTTGCAGGGCGCTGCTGCGCAATGAAGTTGGTCAGGCGGTTGCGCGAGACCACGTAGCCGTCCCACTGGTCATGGTTGACCGAGAGAGTTTCCCCGGGGTCGTAGTCGTACTGCGCCATCATGGTCTGCTGGGCGATGACGTTCCAGCGGGCGGGTGAGGAGGCCAGGCCCTGGAACAGCCACTGTTCCTGTGCGTCACCCATCAGGGTCCGGGACGGGTCGTACACGTCAGGGTGCTGCGGACCGCCGGGAAAGTTTTCCGTCAGCTGGTCGGAGCGGTACTGCCGGGTGTCCAGAACGTGGAACCGGGCCAGGTTGCCGTAGTCCAGGCCGCGGTAAAGGACCATGTCCGGGCCGGTGGGCCGCTGCGGCCGGCGCAGCGGGAGGTGCTCGTAGTAGGCCTGGAACGCGTTGGCCCGCAACTGACGGAAACGTTCCGGGTCGTTGGACGCCTCATTGTCCGGCTGGGAGATGCCGTTGGCCCAGTTGTTCTCCACTTCGTGGTCATCGAACGTGACCACGAAGGGAAAGGCCGCGTGTGCCGCCTGCAGGTCCACTGAACTCTTGTACTTGGCATGGTTGTTGCGGAAGTCGGCCAGGGACTCGTGGTTTCGGCCCTCGTAGATGTAGTCGCCCACGTGGACTACGAGGTCGAGATCCTCTTCGGCCATGGTGCGGTACGCTGCGTAGCGGCCTCCGGCCCAGGCCTGGCAGGAAGCCAGGGCGAACGTCAGCCGGCTGGGGTCCGTACCCGCTGCCGGTGCCGTGCGCGTGTGTCCCACCGGGCTTTCTTCGGTGCCCACGAGGAAGCGGTACCAGTAGTCCCTCGAAGGCAGCAGACCACCGACCTCTGCGTGCACCGAGTGGGCAAGCTCCGGTGTTGCCTGCTCGCTGCCCGCCTTGACCACGGTACGGAAATCCGGGTCCGTGGCCACCTGCCACGTCACCTGGATCTTGTACGGGGGCATGCCACCCATCCCGTCCGCTGCCTGCGGTTCAGGGGCCAGCCGCGTCCACAGCACAACGCCGTCCGGAGTGGGATCGCCGGAGGCGACTCCGAGCGTAAACGGGTTGCTCGGGAAGCGCGGATCAGCCCAGGCCGGGGCTGCCGAAAAGCCGTAGATGGCCGCTGCCGCGACGGCACCGCCCGTTGATGCGAGGAAGCCTCGCCGTGACGTGGTGAGTGAACGGGACACAGTGTCTCCTGAGGGGCCGGGGATTGGACCCGTTCATTCAGGCAAGCGGAGTGAAGCAAAACGTGAATCCGCCGTTAACGCCGTGGGAACGTTACCGGTGGGTTAGTCCCCGGGGCGCAGTGCTAGCCGTGCGCTGCGATGTAATCCACCAGCCCGCCGACGGTAGCGACCGAAGGATAATCCTGTTCCGGTATGTCGACTCCTGTGTCCCGGGCCACCGTCTCGATCAGGCGGAGAAAATCGAGCGAATCCAATTCGAGGTCCTGTCGCAGCCGAGCACCGGCTGCGAGGTCGCCGGGCCCGACGTCGGGCGCTACCTGGCTGAGAGCCGACTGGACTGCGGTTCGTGCTTCCTGCTGGGTCATAGCTCCTCCGGGGTCTGCAGCAATTCGTCAATACGGGCAAGAAAGCGGCCGCCGCGCAGCCCGTTGCTCACGCGGTGATCGGCGGAAAGGGTAGCGGTGGCTGCGTGGCGGATGCCGAGCATGCCCCCGTTCGCCCAGGGCTGCTCCACCACCCTGCCGAAACCGACCATGGCCACCTGCGGGGGATAGATGATGCCGTATACGCTTTCCACGCCGAGATCGCCCAGGTTCGTAACTGTGATGGTTGGGTCGGCCATTTCCGCACGCTGGAGCCGTCCGGCCCGGGCCCGTTCCACGAGGTTCCGCAACTGTTCCATCAAGTCATCGAGCGCCAGCGTGTCCGCATTCCGCAGGGCGGGGGCAACCAGTCCGCCATTCCGGAGCGCAACAGCGACGCCGAGATGGACATCGCTGCTGGGGCGGAAGGCGCCGTCGGTATAGAAGCCGTTCATCTCCGGCACCTCCCTGGCCGCCAGCGCTGCTGCTTTCAGCAGCAGGGCGGACGGGACCAGCCGCGAGGTAAGCGCACGCTGCCGGTTGGCCGACTGCATCCACGCCATGGCCGCCGCCAGATCCAGTGTGGTTGAGAGGTAGTAGTGCGGAATTTCGGTCTTTGAGCGGGACATCAGTGCGCCAATGGCGTTCCGGAGTGTTTGCGCTTTCCCGCCGGCACCGGCGGCGCGCCGGACATCAGCTTCCTTCACGGCGCCGTCCGGCCCGGTGCCCGTCAGTGCCTGCAGGTTGACGCCAAGCTGCTCCGCCAACCGCCGTGCCAGCGGCGAGGAACGCACGCGATGTGCTCCTGCAGCAGCAGGGACCCTTGCCGGCGGAAGAGGCCCGGGGGCTTCGCCGTGCGGCGCCCCGGTGACGTGGGCGGACGCGGCGCGTTCGACGTCGGCCCTCGTCACCTCGCCGTTCTCGCCGCTGCCGCTGATGCGGCCGACGTCGACCCCCAGCGTATGAGCCAAATGGCGCATGGGCGGAGGTAACGTGGCACCCGTTCCGCCACGCCGGTCCCCGTGGACGGGGTGGGCGGCCGGCTTCCCGGCGCCGGGAGCGGGCAACCCTGACGGGGGTGGCGGGACTTCAGCCGGGGTGGCGGTTATCCGGGCGATCGGCGTGCCCACTTCCACGGTGTCGCCGATATCCACCAGGAACTCGGCCACCACGCCCTCGTCGAAGGACTCGATGTCCATCACGGTCTTGTCGGTGTCCACCACGGCCACCAGATCGCCCTTGTGGATGTAGTCGCCGGGTTGCACCAGCCACTCCACCACTTTGCCGTGCTCCATGTCTGCACCAAGGGACGGCATCCGGAAATCAGCCATGGGTTCCCACCACCTTGCGGACGGCAGCGGCGATCCGGTCCACGGCAGGCAGCGCAGCCACCTCGAGATGCTTCGCATACGGGACAGGCGCTTCCACGGTACACACCCGTTCCACGGGGGCATCGAGGGCATAGAAGGCGTGCTCGCCGATCCTGGCACTGATTTCCGCGGAGAGGCTGCCGCTGCGCCAGCCTTCGTCGACGACCACCGCGCGGTGGGTCTTCTCGACGCTGCCGAGGATCGTCACCTCGTCGAGCGGACGCAACGTCCGCAGGTCAATAACCTCGGCGTCCGTTCCTTCCAGGGCCAGTTGGTCTGCAGCATCGAGGACGGCGGGCAGGGTGCCGCCGTAGGTGATGAGGGTAACTGCGGTTCCCGGGCGCCGGACCGCAGCCTTGCCGATGTTTACCGGCCCTGCGCCGTCGGGCAAATCGCCGGCGACGTTATACAGCGAGCCGTGCTCGAAGATCAGGACCGGGTCCGGGTCCTCGAGGGCCGTCCAAAGCATTCCACGGGCGTCCTCGAGGGTCGCCGGAGCCAGGATGCGCAGCCCTGGAATGTGTGCGTACCAGCCCTCCAGGCTGTGCGAATGCTGCGCCCCCAGTTGCCTTCCCGCGCCGGTGGTCATCCGAACGACCAGCGGGACGTTGAACTGTCCGCCGGACATGTGCAGCAGCGTGGCGGCATTGTTAATGATTTGGTCCAGCGCCAGCAGACTGAAGTTGACCGTCATGATTTCGACGACGGGACGCATTCCGCCCAGCGCCGCGCCGATGCCGGCGCCCACGAACCCGGACTCTGACAGCGGCGTGTCGCGTATGCGTTCGGGCCCGAACTCTTCCAGCAGGCCCAGGCTGACAGCAAAGCTGCCGCCGTAGCGGCCCACGTCCTCGCCCATGAGGAAAACCCGGTCGTCACGCTGCAGCGCCTCACGTAAGGCTGCACGGACCGCTTCCCTGTAGGTGGTCTTCATCCTCAGGCCCCGCTTTCCCCGGCTGCGCTGCGCTCGCTGTAGACGAAACGTTCCAGGTCCTCCACGGGTTCAAGGGTGCCCGCTTCGGCGAATTCGACGGCGGTACCAACCTCGGCATCGACGTCGGCCTGCAGCGTCGTCCACTCCTCCTCGGGGAGCTGGCCAGCGGCCTCCATCGCAGTCTTGAGCAGCTGGATGGGATCCCGCTCCATCCATCGCGCCACCTCTGCCTTCTCCCGGTACAACTCGGGATCGAACATGGAGTGCGCCCGGAACCGATACGTGCGAAGTTCCAGGAAATGCGGGCCGCCGCCTGACCGCACCGCATCCACGGCACGGCGGGCAGCTTCCTGGACTGCCAACACGTCCATGCCGTCCACCGACCAGGCCGGGACCTCGTAGCCGGCAGCCTTAAGCGCCATGTCCGTTTGCGATTCAGACCGAACCAACGCGGTGCCCATGGCGTAAAGATTGTTCTCGCAGCAGAACAGCACGGGAAGCTGCCACAGCGCTGCAAGGTTCAGGCTTTCGTGGAACTCGCCTTCGGCTACCGCACCCTCACCAAAGAAGCAGGCGGTTACCCGTCGCCGCCCGGACATCTTGTCGGCGAGTGCCAGCCCGACGGCGAGCGGCAGTCCTCCGGCCACAATCGCATTTCCGCCGTAGAAACGGGTGGCGGCGTCGAAGAGGTGCATGGAGCCGCCCCGACCTCGGCAGCAACCTTCCGCATGCCCGTACATTTCAGCGAGGATGGCGCCGGCGGATACGCCCCGGAGCAGCGCATGCCCGTGTTCCCGGTACGTGGCCACCACTGCGTCCCCGGCTGCGAGCGTTTCCAGGACGCCGGCCGCCACTGCCTCTTCGCCGATGTAGACATGCAGGAATCCGCGGATCTTGGCGGCGCTGTAGAGCTCGATGCACTTTTCCTCAAGGCGCCGTACCCGCAGCATCTGCCGCAGCAGATGGAGCGCGTGCTGCGGGTCCGGGACGCCCGGCTCACGAAGGGAGTTCATGGCCTTCGGCTCCCTTGCTCCAACGTTGATAAGTCTCCTTCCGGCAGCCCCAGCTCGCGTGCCTTCAGGAGCCGGCGCAGTATTTTTCCGCTGCGGGTCCTGGGCAGGCCCGTGGTGAAGTCGAGCAGCCGCGGAGCGACAGCAGCGCCGAGCCGCTTCCGGGCGAACCCGATGATTTCGAGGCGGAGGTCATCCGACGGCTGGTTGCCTGCCTTCAGTTCTATAAAGGCCTTCACAACTTCGCCTGCCACCGGATCAGGAATTCCGATAACCCCGGCTTCGGCGACCGCCGGGTGCTCCAGGAGGCAGCTCTCCACTTCAAAGGGACCGATTAAGTGGCCTGAAGACTTAATGAGGTCATCTCCACGGCCCACGAACCAGAAGTAGCCGTCCTTATCGCGCTTGGCCAAATCCCCGGTGAGATACCAGCCGCCGGCGAAGCAGCGGCGGTAGCGCTCCTCGTCATTGAGGTAGCCGCGGAACATGGACGGCCAGCCCGGACGGAGCGCGAGTTCACCCATGGTGTCCGGCCTGGTAATGAGTTTCACTTCGCCCTCCTCGATGACGGGTTTGCCTTCGGAATCCCGCGCCACCAGGGCGGCTTCGATGCCTGGCATCGGTCTTCCCATGGAGCCGGGCCGTATCGGCATTGAGGGGTAGTTTGCGATCATGATGCCGCCGGTTTCCGTTTGCCACCAGTTGTCATGAACCGGCAGTCCCAACACCTTCTGTGCCCAAACGATGGCTTCAGGATTCAGCGGCTCGCCGACGCTGGCGATGAGCCGCAGTGCCGGGAAGCCGTACCCCGCTGCCCGCTCCGCACCGGCTTTCATAAGCATTCGCAGTGCCGTGGGGGCCGTGTACCAGATGGTCACTTTCTGGTCGGCGAGAATCCGGTACCAGCGGTCGACGTCCATTTCCTCTTCATCCACGACCACGGTGACTCCCTGCACCAACGGGGCGATGACGCCGTAAGAGGTGCCCGTCACCCATCCCGGGTCGGCGGTGCACCAGTAGACATCATCGGTGTGGAGGTCCAGCACGAACCGACCGGTGGCATAGTGCGCCACCACAGCTTCGTGGACATGGATCGCGCCTTTGGGGGTTCCGGTGGTTCCGCTCGTGAAGTGCAGCAGGGCCACGTCCTCAGGCTGCGTCGGCGCGATCCCGGCCGCAGGGGCCGCCGATGCCATAAGCGCCTCGAGGTCCAGGGTGCCGGGCTCCGGCGCCCCATCGGCGTCGGTCAACAGTATGTAGCGGAGGTCCGGCAGGTCCGCCCGTACCGGCGCCACCTTTTTCCGGTACAGGGCCTTGGTGGTGACCAGGACCTGCCCGGTCCCCAGTTGCAGCCGCTGGCGTATGGGGTCCGGCCCGAATGCCGAGAAGAGCGGACAGACGACGCCCGCGTTCTTAAAGGTGCCCAGCATGGCAATGTAAAGCCCGGGGCACCGGGTTGGAAGCGTGAAGACCCGGGCTCCCGCCTGTACGCCAAGGCCGCGGAGGACAGAAGCAAACCTGCTGCTTTGGAAGGCCAGTTCCGAGTACGTCAGTGAGTAGGTGCTGCCGTCGGCCCGGATGAAGCGCAATGCTTCCTTCCTGCCCTGGGGCCCGATGGCATGGCGGTCAGCCGCTTCGTACGCGATGTTGAGGCCACGGCCTCCGGGCAAGCCGGACAGTCCGCGCCTGGCCTGGTCCCATGAGAAGGTCTTGCGCGTTGCCTCGTAGTCCGCAAGATACGGCTGAACCTTCAAGACGCCGGCATTCTTTCGCCGATCGTCGTGTTGCTGGCCGGTCATCTCCACGGCTTCCTAGCCCTCCGTTCGGGGTGTGACGGTGCCTGCCGTGTCACCGCCATCGATCACGAACTCGGCTCCGGTGATGAAGGAGGCTTCGTCGGAGGCCAGGTAGAGCACCAGGGCGGCTACCTCGCCGGGATGGCCGACCCGGCCCAGCGCCACGTGGCTCATGTCGGTGGCCAAGCCGGCAGTCATCGGCGTGGAAATCACCCCCGGGTGAATCGAATTGACCCTGATCCCATAGTGCCCCAGATCCAGGGCTGCGCTCTTGGTCAGGCCCCGCACTCCGAATTTGGAAGCGGTGTACCCGGGGATCTGCTCGTATCCGCGAAGACCGGCTATCGAGGAGACGTTCACGATGGAGGCGCCTTTCCCTTCCTTCAGTGCCGGTATGGCAGCCTTGATCCCGTTAAAGACGCCGGTCAGGTTAATTCCGATCACGGCGTTCCACTGCTCGATCGTGTAGTCCTCAATCGACGCAAAATTCACTATTCCGGCGTTGTTCACCAAGGTATTCAGGCCGCCAAAGGTGCCCACCGCTGCCTTGACCGCGTTTTCCCAGTCCTGAGGGCTTGTAACGTCCAAATGGACGTAGAGCGCCCCGGATCCCAGCCGCCCGGCAACTTCCTTCCCCTCTTCGTCCAGCACATCGGCGATGACCACACGGGCGCCTTCTCCGTGCAGCCGAGTCGCCACAGCGGCTCCGATACCGCGGGCTCCTCCGGTGACCAGTGCTACTTTGTCGATGACGCGTTCCATGGCGTACTCCTTTTTTGTCGTGGGCTGGCCAGGACCCGGCGGGCTGGGGTGGCCGCCGCCACCGCCGGTTCCGGCCCGGTTATGAATGGCCGGCGGCCGGCGGACCAGTCGGCCTTAGCTCCTGCTGATGGGAATCTTTGATGACGCTGGCTGCTTTTCCTGTTCCGGCAGGGGGGCGCGGACCTCAAGGACGCCGTCCTTGTACGAAGCCGTCACCTGGCTGTCGTCTACGCCGTCAGGCAGCGGAATCCGGCGAACGAAAGAGCCGTACCGGAATTCCGAACGGTACGTGTCCTTGTCCTTGTGTTCCTTTTTTTCTTCCCGCTTCGCCTTGATCACCAGGGTGCCCTGGGACACTGCCACATCGACGTCCTTGTCAGGGTCGATGCCCGGCAGTTCAGCCCGCACCACCACCGTGTTTCCGTCGATGACCTCCTCCACCCGGATTGCCGAACTCCCCAGTTCGCTGTCAAAGAGCCGCTCGAGCACGTCCAGGGGAGAGTGACGGGTGTCGAACCACTTCATCAGGTCAGTCATGTCATGCCTCCTGTCAGGATTGGACCGGACGCGCGTAACCGTCCGGCACTTCCACAATCCGCCGTCCAGGCCATGGGATCCAGAGCCAAAAGTCCCCTTCGCGGGCCGGGACGGGAACAGGTCTTTCTGCCCTGTTGACCGTACCGGCCGAAGCGTTGACTTGAATCGCGGGCCCGACCGCCCGCGCACGGGAACGCACAGGGCGTGCCCGTGCCCCAAGGAAGGGGATTATCAATGAAAAAGTGGTATCGGTGGCAGGACTATGTGGCCGTCGCCGCCGGACTCTTCACGGCCGCCGCGGTCCTTTTCACCCGGCAGGAAGGCATGTCCGCCACGCTCATGCTTGTCCTGGGCGGGCTCTTGGCCGTCAGCGGCATCGTAAACCTGGCCATGCCCGGAACGCCGGCGATGGAATATGTGCAGGCCGTCCTGGCCGCCGCCCTTGTCCTTTCGCCATGGCTGGGGTCTTACGCCTCCGCAACGGGGGCAGCCTGGACGTCATGGATCGCAGGGGCTGTGGCCATGGCGGTTACAGCGGCCGCCATCCGGCCAAGCACCGCGGCCCACCACAACATGCGCATGTCCCACTAGAGGAGGCAGCCCGCCATGACTGAGGTGTTGCGGTACGAAGTGGGCTCCGGGACCATCCTTGTCGAGGCTGAGGACAACAGCTACGGCGTGGACCATCCGGCCCGCAACGAACAGGGGATCCTGGACACGGGCAGGCGGCTGGAGGATGCCCTCGCCAGTGTCCGCCCCGCCGCCCATGCCGCGCTGGAGGCCATGGCGGAACTCACCCCTGAGCAGGTGGAAATCGAATTCGGCGTGAAACTGGTCGGGGACGCCGGGGCGATGATTGCCAAAAGCACTGCCGACGCCCATTTCGTCCTTCGCATGTGGTGGACTCCCGAGGCGGCTTCACCGCACGGGGAAGAGACCCCCTGAGAGGACGACGCGATGTTCGAGTTCCTGGACAGGGCCGACGCGGGCCGGCGGCTTGGACAGCGGCTGGCCGGCCTGCGGGGCCGGGACGTGGTGGTGCTGGGCCTGCCCCGCGGCGGAGTTCCGGTGGCGTTCGAGGTGGCCAAAGCCCTAGACGCCCCGCTGGACGTGATTATGGTGCGGAAACTGGGCGTTCCGTTCCAGCCGGAAGTGGCCATGGGCGCCATCGGCGAGGGCGGTGCCCGGGTTCTGGATGAACGTGTCCTTTCCCTGGCCCGCGTCACGGAAGAGGACCTGGCCGCCGTTGAAAAGAATGAACGCCAGGTGCTGGAGGACCGCACGGCCCGCTACCGGCAGGGGCGCCCGCCCATGGACCTGCGCGGCAGCACCGCCGTGGTGGTGGACGACGGCATCGCCACAGGTTCCACCGCCCGGGTTGCGTGCCACATTGCCCGGCAGCTCGGTGCGGCCAGGGTGGTCCTGGCCGTCCCGGTGGCTCCGGCGCGTACCATCCCCTCACTGACGGAGGCGGATGACGTCGTCTGCCTGGCTGCCCCCCGGAACTTCCAGGCCGTGGGCTACTACTACCACGACTTCTCGGCAACCGAGGACGACGAGGTGGTGCGGTTGCTCGACGACGCCGAACGCCGGCTTCGCCTCGTCCGGGACGGCAGGCAGGAAGCCAACTTGCAGGCTGAAGGGGCTGAGGAAGAGGTCGAAATTCCGGCGGGAGCAGTCCGGTTGAGCGGGAACTTCTACCGCCCTCCGGGCTGCCAGGGAATTGTGATCTTCGCCCACGGCAGCGGCAGCAGCCGGCACAGCCCCCGGAACAGGTTTGTGGCGTCGGTCCTTCATGATGCCGGCCTGGGAACGCTGCTCCTTGACCTGCTCACCCCGGCGGAGGAAGTGGACCGCAGCAACGTGTTCGATATCGCCCTGCTGGCGCGCCGACTGGGGTCGGCCACGGGCTGGGTGGATACAAGGCAGGACGGCTGGCAGGGGCGCATAGGCTATTTTGGGGCGAGTACCGGAGCCGGTGCCGCGCTCTGGGCAGCAGCCGAGCCGGGGGCCAACGTCGCAGCGGTCGTATCCCGGGGCGGCCGGCCTGACCTTGCGGGGGCACGGCTTGCCGCCGTGCGGGCCCCCACGCTCCTGATCGTCGGAGGCGCCGATCCGCAGGTGCTCACCCTCAACCGGCAGGCCCAGTCCCTGATGCGGGCCCCCACGCGCCTGGAGATCGTTCCCGGGGCCACCCATCTCTTTGAGGAGCCGGGAACGCTTGCCCGGGCGGCCGAACTCGCTGCCGGCTGGTTCAGCCATTACCTTCTCCCGTCCGCTGAAGCGAATCCAAACACGGAGGTGCGGCAATGAGCGGCCCGGTCGCCGACGAGGATGCGGGTTGGGGCCCCGAACAGGCGGAAATCCGTGCCCTGGCAAAGCCACTGAACACCCCCCGCGATCTTGACGGGCTGGTCAGGCTGGCCGGGTCCGCCCGGTTCGTGTGCGTGGGCGAAGCGTCGCACGGTACCCATGAGTACTACCGCTGGCGGGCACTGCTCAGCCGGCGTCTCATTGAGGAACATGGCTTCACATGGATCGGAGTGGAGGGCGACTGGCCGGACTGCTGGCGCATCAACCGCTGGGTCCGCGGGGAAGCGGACCAGGAGCTCGACGCCCGCCAGCTGCTGGCAGGCTTTGAACGTTGGCCCACGTGGATGTGGGCCAACCACGAGGTGGCCGCGTTCCTGACCTGGCTCCGTGAATGGAATCTCGGTCTGCCCGGACACCGGCGCACCGGGTTCTACGGGCTTGACGTCTACTCTCTTTGGGATTCCCTCCGGGAGATCTTCAACTGGCTTGGCGCCAACGCGGCGGACGCGCTGCCCGCGGCATTGCGCGCGTGGCAATGCTTTGTGCCTTTCCGCGAGGACCCGCAGCGGTACGCCTGGAGCAACCGCCTGGTTCCGCAGTCCTGTGAGGAAGATGTGGTGGCCCTGCTCGCCGAGGTGCACCGCCGCACGCTTGGGCGGACGCATGAGGATCCCTCGGCGTTCGACGCCGTGCAGAATGCCATCGTCGCTGCCAACGCTGAACGCTACTACCGCACCATGATCCGCGGCGACCAGCAGTCGTGGAACATCCGCGACCATCACATGAGCGACACCATCGGCAGGTTGGCCCGCCATCACGGCTTCGGATCCAAGGGACTTGTCTGGGCACACAACACCCACGTTGGGGACGCGCGCGCCACTGACATGGCCGACGACGGCATGGTTAACATTGGCCAGCTGGTGCGCCAGCGGCATCCGGGAACCTCAGTCCTGGTCGGCTTCTCCTCGTTCACCGGCTCGGTCACCGCGGCCCCGGCCTGGGGTTCACCGGAACAGGCCATGGACGTCCCCCGGGCGGCGCCCGGCAGCCACGAGCAGATCCTCAACCAGGCGCTGGCCGGGCCCGCCGCGCTCGTGTTCGATTCCGACCGGTCCGGGCCATGGTTGTCCAGTTGGCGCGGCCACCGGGCCATCGGGGTCGTGTACAACCCGGACCGGGAGCGGGGGAACTACGTCCCCACAGTCATGGGGAAGCGGTACGACGCTGTGGTCTGGTTTCCACGGACCATGGCGCTACGTCCGCTCCACCACGAGCACCGGCCGACCGAACCTGAGCTGGAAACTGAACCGACCGGTTTCTAGGTCCCGCGGAAGCCTGCCCTGTCCGGTAGTCGCGGAGCCGCCGTCGTTCGCCGTACCACCAGGTGCGGCGTTTGGACCAGGCGCTCCGGCGGGACCACGCGCTCCACCCGGTCGACGGCGCGGTCCACGGCCGCCGCAGCCAGCAGCGGGGCGTCCTGGCTGACGGAGGACAGCTGCACGTAGCTCAGCCTGGCGAACTGGCTGTCGTCGTATCCCAGCACTGAGACGTCGGACGGGACGCCCAGCCCGGCGGCCCGTAAGCTCTCCATGACGCCCAGCGCGCACCGGTCGTTGAAGGCGATCACCGCCGTCATCCTTTCCGTGGGCAACAAAGGCCCCGCACTGATGCCGTCCTCCTCGGTAGGCCCGCCGGGAACGGTGACGGGATCGAGGCCGCGGCGCCGCATCTCCGCGCCGAAGGCCTCCCGCCGCTTCTCCGCGGATACCGCCGATCCGCCGTCCACATGCACGATATTGCGGTGGCCCAGCCCTGCCAAGTGGTCAACGGCCGCCCGGATTCCCGCCTGGTCGTCGCTGCTCACCGAATCGACGGAAGGCACGACGTCGTCACGCAGCAGGCTGACCACGGGCACCTGGGCGGCCAGCCGGGTCAGCTCCTGGTCGCCGAGGGTGGGGGAGACGAGGATGAGTGCCTCCGCGCCGACGTCGAGCAGTGCCTCAGCGGCGCGGCTTTCGGTGCGTCCGCTGGCAACGGCGCCCAGCGCGATCTCGTAGCCTTTGGCGGAAGCCGCCGCATACGCGGCGTCAACGATCTCGGCGTGGAACGGCTGGGAGCTCGAGAAGCTCAGGCCCAGTAGCCGTGTCCGGCTGCTGCGCAGCAGCCGCGCGCGGGAGTCCGGCCGGTATCCCAATTCCCGGGCCGCTGCCAGTACCTTCTGCCGAGTACCCTCCGAAGCGCCGGGGGCGCCGCGCATGACGATGGACACCAGGGCCCGAGACACTCCGGCGGCCTGGGCCACGTCCATCAGGGTGGCGCGGCGATGCTGCTCCGTCATCTTTCCTCCTCGTTGGGAAACAGTCTATAGAACGATCTAGACACGGGTCGTGAGCCGTGCCATAGTATCTTCACTAGAACGATCTAGTCTTCCCACAGCAGGAGTATTCATGCCCTATCTTCAGCACCCTGTCAGCGCCGACAGGCCGGTCCGCATCGGACTGGTCGGGGCCGGCTGGATTGGCACCTTCCATGCCGAGTCCGTCGCCGAGCGTATTCCGGGCGCCCGCCTTGAAGCCATTGCGGACCCGGCGCTGCCTGCCGTGCAGGCCCTCGCGGACCGGCTGCGCGTGGCGAAGATCAGCACAGACCCCGCGGACGTCCTTACCGACCCCGAGGTGGATGCCATCATGATTGCCGCCCCCGCCCGGTTCCATGCAGCGCTCATCGCGGACGCGGCACGTGCCGGCAAGCACGTTTTCTGTGAGAAGCCGGGCGGCCGGACCATCGAGGAGCTGGATGCCGCCCTTGACGCCGCCGAGGCATCCGGCGTGATGGTCCAGTTCGGCTTCAACCGCCGCTACGCCAAGGATTTCGCAGCGGCGCGGAAACTCATCGACGACGGTGCCGTGGGCCGGCCCCAACTGCTCCGGTCGCTGACCCGCGACCCCGGCACCGCCGCAGGTATCGCCAATCCTGAACGGATTCCGCCGGGCACCATCTTCCTGGAAACCCTGATCCATGATTTCGACACCCTGAACTGGCTGAATCCCGGGGCGGTCCCCGTTCGGGTCCACGCTGTGGCCGACGCCCTGGTGGCCCCGGAGCACAGGGGCACGGGGCTGCTGGACACCGCCGTTGTGACCATCACCTACAGCAACGGTGCAATCGCCGTGGCGGAGGCCAACTTCAACGCCCTCTACGGGTACGACGTTCGCGGCGAAGTGTTCGGTTCCGCCGGCATGGTCACGGCCGGCGGTCCCCAGGCATCCAGTGCCACCACCTACACCGCCGCCGGTATCGGCTCAGATACGGTCCGGCTCAACGTGGATCTCTTCCATGACGCCTACACCGCCGAACTGGCGCACTTTGTCGAAGGCGTGAAGACCCGCCGCGACGGGAGGCCAGACGGCGCCCCTGCACGCCCGGGCGGTGCAGATGCCCGCAACGCCCTGGCGGTGGCACTGGCCGCCGCCCGGTCAGCCGAGTCCGGGTTGCCGGTGGACGTCGGCTCCATTGCCGGGCTCCGCGCCGCCGAACCTGAACTGCAGCCGGCTGGAGGGGAATCGTGAGCATGCGCCTGGCAGTGTGCGCGGAGATGGTCTACGGCGACCTTCCCCTGATCGAGCGCGTCGTCCGTATCCATGAGCAGGGTTTCGACATCGAGCTCTGGGATACGCGGGGACGCGACATCGCGGCCCTCGCCGCCACCGGCGCCCGATTCTCCTCGATGAGCGGGTACTTCGGCGGCAGCCTCACCGATCCGGCCAGCGCCGATGAAGTGGTGGCCTCCGCGGAGAAGCTGGTGCCGGTAGCCCTTGAGCTGGGCGTTGAGCGTATGGTGGTCCACCCCGCTGAGCTCGGGGAGGGCGGCACGGCAGTCAACCCGGTCCTTCGCTCCACCGGTCAGATGTGGCTCACCGGACTGCGGACCCTGGAGCGGCTGGCTGAGCTCGGGGCAAAATACGGGGTCACGTTCGCGCTGGAGAACCTCAACACGATCGTGGACCACCCGGGCATTCCGCTGGCGCGGGCCAAAGACACCCATGCCCTCGTGGCTGCTGTGGACCACCCCAACGTCAGGATGATGCTGGACCTCTACCACGCCCAGATCGGCGAGGGGAACCTGATCGAGCTGGTGCGCACTGCCCTGCCGTTCATCGGTGAAATCCAGGTGGCGGACGTCCCGGGCCGGTTCGAGCCGGGCACCGGCGAAATCAACTACCGCGCGGTGGCGGAGGCCCTGCGCGGGGCCGGATACGGCGGAGTGGTGGGCCTCGAAGCCGGAGCCGCCGGAGGCCCGGGAGTGCCGGCCGGAGACGCCGCCCTGGCTGCGTTCAGGGCCGCCTTCGAAAGCTGAGCCGGGCAGCGCTTTAACGGCGGAAGGGGCCAATCGACTAAGATTGATGCTCGATGCCAGCCTCTAAAGAGTCGCCCCTCATGCCAGGTCCCGCCCCGAGCGGACCGATCTTCGTCGACGCCTCGGGGCGGCGGCTGCGCAGGATCAAGCTCCTCGGCCTGGCTGCGCTGACCCTTGTAGCAGGTTACGTTGTCCTGCTGGTGGTCGCGCTGGCAGGTGGGCCCAACGTGGGCGCGCCCTACCTGCCGCGGCTGGGCGGATCGGCTGCCATCGAGGTTCCGGCCTCCCCGCCCAAGCCCAAGCCCGTACCCGTTAGGCCCGCGGGTGAGGCCGCCCCGGGCAGTGCCGGCGCTCCGGTCCCCGCGGTCCAGGCGCCTGGCCCGGCGGCTGAGGCGCCGCCGTCGTCCGCTCCTGCTCCGGCTCCGTCCGCACCTGTGGCAACAGGCCCGGCCCCTGAGCTGCCGGGATCGGCTGGCACCCCCCGGGGCACCGATGCGGTGGATCCGGGAATGAGCGGAACGGCGCCCGGGCAGGCCACCAAACCCACCCAGCCCGCCCGCCCGTGATGCTCCGACGCCAGGACAATCGCGATGCGCCGCGCCCGCTGAGGGCCCACTGGTTTATCCTGCTTGCTCTCCTGGGCGGGCTGGCACTTGCTCTTACCGTCCAGGGCTACATGCACCACCTCGGCGGCATCGGCCGGCCGGACGCGCCCGTTGCGGGTCCGTCATCCTCCGTGCCAAAGGACGTGACCCAGGGCGGACCCGTCATCGACGCCCGCGGGGGAACAGTGCGCACGGTCAGCCCGCCGGAGGGGACCCTCGCACTGACCTTCGATGACGGTCCGGACCCCGCCTGGACGCCCCGGATCCTGGACGTCCTCCGGAAACACAACGTCCGCGCCACCTTCTTCGTGGTGGGATCCGCTGCGATCGAACACCCGGACCTCGTGCGCCGGATCGTCGCCGAAGGGCACGAGATCGGTGTCCACACCCTGACCCACGCCGATCTGGGCAGTGCACCGGAGTGGCGGCAGCAGCTCGAAATCCAGGCGGACCATCAGGCCATCGCGGCCCTTACCGGGCGGACCCCAACCCTGCTGCGGCCGCCTTTCAGCTCCGGGAACGCGGAGGTGTCCGACGCAACCTGGGAAGCCATCCAGGCTGCCGCGGACCAGGGCTACCTGACCGTCCTGTCCAGCAGGGACAGCAAGGACTGGCAGCGACCTGGCGCAGACGTCATCGGACGCAACCTCGCCCCCTCCAGCCGCGGCGGCGACGTACTGCTCATGCACGACGGCGGCGGCGACCGCAGCCAGACGGTCGCTGCACTTGATTCGTCCCTGGCGCAGTTCGCGGACCAGGGCTTCCGGGTCACCTCGGTGGGCGACGCCATCGGCATCACCAGCATGCGTGAGGCCTCCACCGCGGACCGGACCAGCGGCACTGCATTGTCCTGGGGCATCCGGCTCAGCGACATTCTCATCACCCTGGTGTCGTGGGGCCTGGTGGCGGCCGGCGTGGTCACGTTCATCCGGGCGGCCCTGGTGGTGGGCGTGGCCGCGCGGCACAACCGGGCGGCCCGCAGCCTGCGTGCCGCCGCGCGCGGCAGGCGCCGGACGGACGTCGTGGTCAGGCGGGAAGTCACCGAGCCGGTCACCGTCATCGTGCCCGCCTACAACGAGTCTGCCGGCATCGAGGCCGCCGTGCGCTCCATTGCGGCATCAAACCACCCGGTGGAAATCATCGTGGTGGACGACGGCTCCACCGACGGGACGGCCGGCCTGGTGGACGCCATGGCGCTGCCCGGCGTCAGCGTGATCCGCAAGGACAACGGCGGCAAGCCCTCCGCCCTGAACGCCGGAATCGCCGCGGCAAGCCATAACATCGTGGTGATGGTGGACGGCGACACGGTGTTCGAACCGGACACCGTCCGCGCACTCATCCAGCCGTTCGCGGAATCCCGGGTGGGTGCCGTCTCCGGCAACACCAAGGTGGCCAACCGGGGCGGAATCCTCGGCGCCTGGCAGCACATCGAGTACGTGGTCGGGTTCAACCTGGACCGCCGGCTGTTCGACGTCGCCGAGTGCATGCCGACTGTTCCCGGTGCGATCGGTGCGTTCCGGCGCGAGGCCCTGCTCGCCGTCGGCGGCGTTAGCAACGACACCCTGGCCGAGGACACCGACCTGACCATGGCGCTGTGCCGCGACGGGTGGCGCGTGGTCTACCAGGACGACGCCCGCGCCTGGACGGAAGCCCCGGCCAGCCTCGGGGCGCTCTGGAAGCAGCGGTACCGCTGGTGCTACGGCACGCTGCAGGCGATGTGGAAGCACCGCGGAGCCGTCTTCCAGCGGGGCGCTGCCGGGAAGCTCGGCCGGCGCGGCCTGGGCTACCTGATGGTCCTCCAGGTCCTGCTGCCGCTGTTCGCGCCGGTGGTGGACGTCTTCGCGCTCTACGGCCTGATCTTCCTCGACCCGGCCAGGATAGCCCTGCTCTGGTTTGTCTTCCTGGGCGTCCAGCTGCTCATGGCCGCCTACGCGTTTAGGCTGGACAATGAGCCGCTCCGGCCGCTCTGGACCCTGCCGCTCCAGCAGTTCGTCTACCGGCAGGTCATGTACCTGGTGGTCATCCAGTCCGTGGCCACCGCGCTGGCCGGGGTGCACCTGCGCTGGCACCGGATGGAACGGTATGGCAGCCTGAAGGTGCCGCCCGCGGAAAGTACCTCCACCCGCGCTCTGGTTTAGTCCACCCCGGATGTCCTAACGGTTCAGGCACCGGGCCGCCACGCGCCAGCGGTCCACCACGGAGCCGCCGCTGACCACGGCCACTTCGTCCACGAGGTTCACGGCCACGCAGACATGGTTCGGTACCACCCGAAGCCGCTCACCCAGGGCGGGCAGCTCCACATCCGCCGGCCACTGCACCGTTGCGTGGTGTTCGGACAATGCCGAGACCCGGGCGTCGGGGTAGTCCAGGAGCCGGCCGAAGCCGGTGGTCCAGGCGGGACGGTCCCCGCCCAGGATCTTGCTGCCCGAGTCCAGGACGATCCGGCGCGGTGCGGCGCCGCCGTCGTGCCGGCTCACCACCGTGGCGGCCACCGTCAGGGCAATGTCTTCCGGGGCGCAGCGTTCCAGTTCCAGCTGCTGGGCGTCACCAAAGACGTAGACACCGGGACGCACCTCTGTTGCTTGGGCCGGTGCGGTCAGCATGGCCGTGGGGGTGGATCCGCCGCTGAGCCGGGAAATCCGGAACCCGGCGGCTTCAAGCAGCCCGGCGGCGGTGGTGAGGGCGGTGCCTTCCTGCCGGGCCGCCGCCGCCGCCATTCCGGGCGCATAGCTGTGGCCGGGGAACGTGAAGACACCGGTCACGCGCAGCCCGGCGTTCGTCGCCGTGCGCGCCACGGAGACGGCGTCCTCCGGCAGCACTCCGCTGCGGTGGTGGCCGCTGTCGATTTCCAGCAGCACCTCCACCAATCCGGCCGCATCACCGAGCGCTGCACCCATCGCCGCCGCGCCCTCAGCCGAGTCGACGCCCACCGATACCGCCACCGACCCCGCCAGCCGGCGCAGCCGCTCCGCCTGGGCCGGCCGGACCCACAGGGGATAGGCGATGAAGATGTCCTGCACGCCGTCCGCCGCAAACACCTCCGCTTCACCCAGCGTGGCCACCGTGAGTCCCGCGGCCCCTGCGGCCAGCTGCAACCGGGCGATTTCGGTCATCTTGTGCGTCTTGGCATGCGGCCTCAGCTGCAGGCCCTTCCCGCCCACCGTTTCCGCCATCCGGGTAATGTTGCGGGCCAGGACGTCCCGGTCGATGAGGATTTCGGGTGTCTCGATGTCCGCCGGGATGGTCATGGCAGGCTCCTCCTGGAGATGTTCGCGGTGCGGTTCAATGCCGCGGAAGCGGGCCGCGCTGAAACGGGCCGCGCTCAATCGGGCACAGTGCAGAGGCAAGCGTACGACGGCGGGAGGCCCCGCCGTCGTACGCTCCACTGTGTCAGGGGTGCTGGAATCCGCCCGCTTACTGCGGGATGGTCACCCCGGCGGTGTGGCTGCCGTAACTCTGGTCATCAAATGCTGCCCCGCCCAGGCCGCACAGCTGCGCTGCGGTCATGCCGGACGGCGGTGCACCCAGCGACGTCTTCGCCGGTGAGCTGCCGTCCAGTGTGACCTGGCTCGGGTAGAGCGAGTTCGTGGCTTCGCTGCAGACAAGCACGATCACCTTGAAGTCCCTGGGGTTCACGAACGTCAGGGCAACAGTTCCGCCCGCGCCGACGACAGCCTGCTGGGGTGCCGCTGTGTCGTGGCCCGCCGGCGTGGTGGTCTCCACCACCCAGTAGTTGCCGATGGGCACATTGGTGAAGGAGCAGGTTCCCGCAGCACTGGTGGTGCAGGTGGTGGCCGGGGTTACCGCAGTGTCCTCGGCTCCCATCGCAGTGCCCACGGGGGCAAAGTCGTTGTAGAGCGTGAAGACAGCACCCTGCAGTGCGGAGGCCGGACTGTCATCGTTCACCTTGGTGATGTTGATGGTTCCGCACCGGGACGCCCCGGCACTGATGGGCGCGATGAAGTCCTTGACCGCGGACGTGAATGAATCGGAGGACCGGCTCTTCAGGTATGCGGACGCGAACGGCTGGCAGGTGTTGGCCGGGATGATGCCCGAATCCGTCAGGTTGATGGCGGCCTCACCGAAGGTGCGCACGCTCAGGGTCCGCGGTGCGTCCGGAGCGATCGGGTCCACGACCTCCACGGTGTTGATGGAGCCTTCAAAGAACCCTGTCAGCGCGTTTACCGTGCCCCAGCAGGGGAGGGTGTTCGAGGCTTCGCAGTCCGTGCGGGGGTTTCCCGTGGTGATCCATTCGTGGTAGCCGAGGCTGGGGTTGACGCCGCCCTGGGAGAGGTCGTACTTGACCAGGATGTCACCGGCGGTGCGGACTGGGGTGACGCCGTTGGCGGATGTCACCTTCGACTGGTTGAACTCGAAGTCCATGTTGGTGGTGCCATTGGGTTCCTGGACGCGCTCCCATGCCAGGTAGAGGAAGTCCTTGCCGCCCTCCTGGGTCATTTTTGTGTAGAACCGCAGGAGGTCGCTCTTGTTGTTGGGGATGGAGCCGTTGACTACCGTGGGAACAGCATCGTCCTCTTTGGTGCCGTTGCCGAACGAATTATCGCCCTGCCCGGTGGGAAGGTCGATGCCGCAGCCGCCGGTGGTGACGGAACAGTTTATTCCCGCGTTGGCCCAGTCCATGGCCTCATCGTTGACTACCAGGTTGCCGTCGCCGGTGTCGAAGCCGCTCCCGGCCAGGTTTGCCTGGGAAGCCGGGGCGCCGCTGAGGGCAAGGGCGAGGACAGCCACGGTCACGCCAATTTGGGCCCGAATTTTTGTATGCATGATTCACTTCCAGAGAGTACGGAAGAAAGTGTTCACCGGACCCAGTGTCCGGCGGATGCTGCCCAGCCAGCGCAAGGGGTGCAGCTGTACGGTGCGTCCGGAAAAGGGCCCGTGTAGTGAATCCGGTGAGAAGAGGAATCGCCGGGGCGCGGTCCGGTCGCAAACGCGTCAGATGCGCCTGCACGTGATGGCGCCGGCAAGGCGCCGACCCGGCCGTTGCCGGGTCCCGCGGACTGCTCTGAGTGAAATCCGTGGCGAGGAAGTCTCAACCCCCGCGCACATCCTAGTCCCGGCCCCCACCGGGCAACAAGAACTTTTTAAACCCTGGCCATGGCCGGAGCCTTCAGCGGCAGAAGAGCCGGCATCATGGACAGCTTCCAGCCGGTGCACGAACTCGACGACGAAACCTGGGACCTCGTGTTCAACATCGACGTCACGTCCCTCATGCGGCTGATGCGCGCAACCGTGCCCCTGATGCTGGAGGCCGGCTACGGCTCGGTGGTCAACGTGACCTCGGAAGCGGGCCTGCGCGGATCCGGGTCAACGCCGTGGCTCCGGGCGGCACCCGGACCAATATCCACGCAGAGTTCAAGACCCAACTGGGGGCGGAAGTGCTGGGCCCCTACATGCAGGCGAACGTGCCGCCCATTGCCGAACCCGAGGAACTCGCTGCCGGCATCACGTTCCTGCTGAGCCGGGACGGGACCAACATCAACGGCGTGGTCCTGGCATCGGACAACGGCTGGAACGCGGTGTGACAGACGCCGTCCGACGCTGGCGGTCCTTAGCGGCTGCGCAGCACCGCCAACCGGTTTTGGTACTCGGCCTCGTCGATCTCGCCGCGTGCGAACCGCTCCGCCAGCAGGTCTTCGGCGCTGCGTGACGGCGGGGCCTGGTAGTGCTGATGCCCGGGAGCGCGCAGCGAGCGGGCCAGCAGGACAACGCCGGCGATGATGGCTCCCCAAAAGATGAGCATGCTGATGCTCATCATGATGTAACCCCAGATCCCCATGTCACCGCTCCAGCCATACATCATTTCGGGACCTCCGCCCATTCGGGGACGGGCTTGCTGCCCGTCGTGTGTACTTCCACTATTGCCGGTGGGCGGGCGCCGGGGCAGGGGCGAAGGTCCCCTGCTGGAACCGGATCCGCCACTGCCCCGGGACCGACCGGAAGGCTAGTAGCGGTTCCGCCGGAGGAGCTTTTCAGCGCCCACCACCACCGAGGCGAGCGCGGCGATCCCCAGGATCCTCAGCCAGGCGTCGGCAGTGATGGGCGCCGTGTGGAAGAGCCCGTTCATGGCGGGCGCATACGTGATGGCCAGCTGCCCCGCGGCCTGGACCAGGACGCCCAGGATGATCCAGCGGTTGCTGAAGAACCCGATGCGCCAGGCCGACCTGGTGAAGGAACGGCAGCTGAACAGGTAGAAGAGTTCGACGGCGACGAAGAGGTTGACGGCCGCGGTCCGGGCCTCGGCCACGGAGGCCCCGGCGGCCAGTTCAAGTCCGAAGATCCACCAGGTGCCCCCCACCAGGAGGGCCGAGACCAGCAGGATGCGGAGGGTCAGCGCCCAGGTCAGGAGCGGTCGGGCAGGGTCCCGCGGCGGCCGGGACATCAGCCCGGGTTCCTTCGGCTCGAAGGCGAGCATCAGGCCCAGGGCCACGGCTGTGGTCATGTTGATCCACAGGATCTGCGTCGGCAGGATCGGCAGGGTAGTGCCCAGCAGGATCGCGGCGAGGATTACCAGGCCCTCGCCCATGTTGGTGGGCAGCGTCCACACGATGAACTTGGTGAGGTTGTCGAAGACGTTGCGTCCCTCTTCGACCGCTGCTTCGATCGTGGCGAAGTCGTCATCGGTCAGGACGATGTCTGCGGCCTCTTTCGCCACCTCCGTCCCTGACCTTCCCATGGCGATCCCGACGTTGGCCTGCCGGAGCGCCGGTGCGTCGTTGACGCCGTCGCCCGTCATGGCCGCCACATGCCCGCGCTCCTGCAGGGCCCCGATCAGCCGCAGCTTCTGCTCCGGCGAGACGCGGGCGAACACATTCGCCTTCTCCACCGCTGCCGGGAGCTTCGCCGGAGAGAGGGCATCGATGTCGGCCCCGGTGAGGGCTGTTCCGGTTTCCCGGGAAGCGGCAAGGCCAACGGCTGAGGCGATGGACACTGCAGTGCCCAGATGGTCGCCGGTGATCATTTTCACCGCGACGCCGGCCTGGTGGCAGGCGGCCACCGCGGCGGCGGCCGCCTGCCGCGGCGGGTCCTGCATGGCCTGCAACCCGGTCAGCGACAGCCGCCCCCGGAGCCGGGCATCCGAGAGCGTGCCGGGCAAACCGTCCGGCAGCTGAACCATCGCGGTGGCCAGGACCCTCAGCCCGGTCCGGGCGAGCCGGTGGGCTTCGGCCAGGACTTCCGTACGCTGCAGCGGGATCTCCCGGCCGGCGGCGTCCAGCTGGCTGCCGCACAGGTCCAGGATGCGCTCCACGGACCCCTTGGCCAGCACAATGGCGCCTGCGTCCGCCCGGCCATGGATGGTGGCCATGTACTGCCGTTCGGAGGTGAAGGCCAGCGTCCCCGTCCGCGGGGCGTCGGCCAGGAACACCTGGCCGTCCACACCGCCCTTGCCGGCGGAAACCAGCATCGCCGCCTCCGTGGGGTCGCCCTTGGCCACCCATGCGCCGTCCTCGCGGACCACGGTCGAATCGTTGCAGGCAGCGCCGGCCAGCAGGGACCAGCGTAGCGCTTCGTCGTGCCGGTGCTCCCGCAGCATGTCCGCGGCGGGCCCCCCTGCAGGACGGATGGCACCTTCGGGTCCGTAGCCCGACCCGGTCACCTCATAGCGGCCGGCAGGTGTCCACAATGCCCGGACAGTCATCTGGTTCTCGGTAAAGGTTCCGGTTTTGTCCGAGCAGATCACCGTGGTGCTGCCCAGCGTTTCCACTACAGGAAGGCGCCGCACCACGGCGCGGCGCCGGGCCATGCGGCGGACACCGATCGCCAACGTGACGGTCACCGCGGCCGGCAGGCCTTCCGGGATGGCACCCACGGCGAGTGCGACGGCGGCGGTGAAGGTGAGCGCGGCGGGTTGCCCCCGTGCCACACCGGCAGCGAAGGCGACGGCGGCGAGCGCAAGGATCGCAACCGTCAGGGTCATGCTGAACCGGGCCAGTTTTTGGGTTAGGGGCGTGGCCAGGGATTGTACGGAGCCCATAAGACGGTGGATTTCGCCGAGTTCGGTTTCCCCTCCGGTGGCCACGGCAACGCCCGCGCCGGTACCGGCGGTCACCAGGGTGCCGCTGTAGGCCATGTTCCGGCGGTCAGCCACCGGAGTGCCGGGCGGGAGGGCAACCGGGTCCTTCGCCACGGGGTCGGATTCCCCGGTGAGGGCGGATTCGTCCACCTTCAGCCCCGCCAGCCGGACCAGCCTCAGGTCCGCCGGGATCTTGTTGCCGGCCTCCACGAGCACCAGGTCGCCGGGCACGAGATCCTCGGAGGGGACTTCCCGGCGCTCGCCGTTGCGGATGACGGTGGCCGGGGTGTGGACCATGGAGCGCAAGGCGTCAAGGGCCGCTTCGGCCCGGACTTCCTGGACCAGTCCCACCAGGGTGTTGATGAGCACCACGGCCAGGATGACGCCGGAGTCCAGATATTCGCCCAGGACCATCGTGACCGCGGCTGCCGCCAGCAAGACGTAAATAAGGGGATTGTTGAACTGGCGGAGGATTTTGCGCAGGAGCCCGCCGTCGTTGGCCGGGGGCAGTACATTGGCGCCGAAGCGTTCGCGCCGGGCCGTGACTGTCCCGTGGTCCAGCCCCCGTTCAGCGTCGGTCTCCAGCAGCAGCAGCACTTCGTGCGCCGGCAGGCCATGGTGGGCGGCCTCGCGGGAGCCGTTGCCCGCCGGTCGTGCGCCAATGCCTGGTGGTCCTGCCATCATGGGCGCCCTTGTGCGCCGCCGGTCTCACTCGCGGCCACAGTGTGCACTGTGCGGAGGAAGCTGTCCGGGTTCAGCGAGATCGAGTCGATGCCCTGCTCCACCAGGAACGCGGCGAAGTCAGGGTAGTTGCTGGGCGCCTGCCCGCAGATCCCGATCTTGATGCCGGCCCTGTGAGCTTCCCTGATGGCCTGGCTGATCATGGCGGTGACGGCTTCGTCCCGTTCATCGAACAGGTCCGCCAGCTGCTCCGAGTCCCTGTCCACGCCCAGGACCAGCTGGGTGAGGTCGTTGGAGCCGATGGAAAACCCGTCGAAGCGGGAGGCAAACTTCCCCGCCAGGACCACGTTCGCCGGGATTTCGCACATCATGTAGACCTGCAGCCCGTCGCGGCCGCGGACCAGGCCGTGTTCAGCCATGACGGCCAGGACCCTGTCCGCTTCGTCCGGGGTCCGGCAGAACGGCACCATGACCACCACGTTTACGAACCCGGCCAGCTCCCGCACCCGCTTGAGTGCACGGCATTCGAGGGCAAAGCCCTCACGGTAGCGTTCGTGGTAGTAGCGGGATGCGCCGCGGAAGCCCAGCATGGGATTCTCCTCGGGCAGCTCGAAGGCAGACCCTCCCAACAGGTGGGCGTACTCGTTGCTCTTGAAGTCGCTGAGCCGGACGATGACCGGGTGGGGGTGGTAGGGCGACGCGATCTTGGCAATGCCGGTGGCGAGGGTCTGTACGAAATACTCTTCCGGGTCCGGGTAGCCGGCGGTGAGTTCGCGGATACGGCGGGCCTCGTCAGGGTCGGCCACCCGTTCGGGGTGGACCAGGGCCATCGGGTGGACCTGGATGAGGTTGTTGATGATGAACTCCATCCGCGCCAGTCCCACACCGGCCGCGGGCAGCCGCCACCACTGGAATGCCGCGGCGGGACTGGCGATGTTGACCATCATGGCGGTGCGGGTGGACGGCAGGCTCCCCAGGTCCACTTCCTCGGTGTCGAAATCCAGCAGCCCCGCATAGACAGTCCCGGCTTCGCCCCCGGCACAGGACAGGGTGACCGGGCCGCCGTCGGGAATGCTTTCGGTGCCGTGCCTGGTGCCGACGACGGCAGGAACCCCCAGTTCCCGGCTGACGATTGCGGCATGGCTGGTGGGGCCGCCGTGGTCGGTGATGATCCCGGCGGCCCGCTTCATCACCGGCACCCAGTCCGGGTCCGTCATCTCCGTGACCAGGATGGCGCCGTCCCGGAAGTCCCCGATCCGGGAGACGTCCCGGATCACGCAGGCGTCGCCGCGGGCAATGGTGTCACCCACAGCCGCGCCGGTGGCCAGGACCTCGCCGCTGCCGCGCAGGTGGTGGACCGTGAAGCGGGTCGCGCTCCGGAGGGCCTGCACTGTCTCCGGCCGGGCCTGCACCATGAACAGTTCACCGGTGAGGCCGTCTTTTGCCCATTCCATGTCCATGGGCCGGCCGTAGTGGTTTTCCACTGCCACGGCCCAGCGGGCCAGCGCAATGATGTCCGCGTCCGGCAGGACGAAGGCGGCCCGCTCCCGCGCGGAGGTGGGCACCAGCCTGGTACGTGCATGCCCGCCCCGCCCGTAGACGAGCTTGTGCTCCTTGGCGCCCAGGGACTTTTCGATAATCGGCACCGCGCCTTCCGTGGCCAGCAGCGGTTTGAACACCTGGTATTGGTCGGGGTTCACGGTTCCCTGCACCACTGTTTCGCCCAGGCCCCACGCCGCACTGATGACCACGGCCCGGGGAAACCCGGAATCAGTGTCGATCGAAAACATCACGCCGGAAGCACCGGCGTCGGACCTTACCATCCGCTGCACCCCGACGGACAGGGCGACGTCCATGTGGTCGAAGCCCTTAAGTTCGCGGTAGCTGATGGCCCGGTCGGTGAACAGCGACGCGTAGCAGCGGCGGCAGGCATCCAGGAGCGCGCGCTCGCCGGAGACGTTCAGGAATGTCTCCTGCTGCCCGGCGAAGCTGGCATCGGGAAGGTCCTCGGCGGTGGCGCTGCTCCGGACGGCGACGGCGACGTCGGCCTGTCCGGTGCGCCTGCAGAGTTCCCGGTAGTGGGACGTGAATGCACGGGCCGTATCCTCGGGGAATTCCCCGGCGAGGAACAGCTCCCGGACCGCTTCGCCGGTTTCGCGCAGGGAACTGCGGCCGCTGCGGTAGGCCTCGATCCATTCCCGCATGACCGGCTCCAGCCTGTTTGCGCGGACGAAGGCGCGGTAGGCTGCGGAGGTTGTCGCGAAGCCTACGGGGACGCGGACGCCCTCCGCGCGCAGCGCCTGCGTCAGTTCACCGAGGGAAGCGTTCTTCCCGCCGACCCGCGGGACATCGGCCATACCCAGGGCCTCGAACCACATGACCGATTCTTCCTGCATCCTGCGTCCTCCTTCGTAGCTCTCCGGGCGGCGGCAGGTGCCGGGCCTACCCGTGCGTGGTTGTTTCGGGGGTGTGGACCACCAGCACCGGACAGTGGGCGTGTGCCACGAGGGCGGACGTGACCGAACCCAGCAGCATGCCGCCAAAACCGCCGTGGCCGCGCTTGCCCACCACCACCAGATCCGCGTGGCGGCTCGCCTCGATCAGCGAGTCGCGCGGATGTCCACGCACCAGGCGCGGATGAACGTTCGACGGCGTGTCCCCGCCAAAGGTGTCCGCCATCGCCTTCCGGAGCACCGCGCCGGCCTCCTCCTCGAATTCCTCGAAACCGACGGCGACGTAGCCCGCATACGCCTGCGGGTAATCCCAGTACGCGGTGGCATCCACCTGGGCGTGCAGGGCGGCAGCGAGCCTCTGGGCCTGCCGCAGGGCTTCAAGGGAGGCATCCGAGCCGTCCACGCCCACCAGGATCCGCTGGTACGGCTCTCCGCTGTTCATGGCGGCCTATTCGAAGCCGGCGCGGGTCACGTCATCAAGTGATGTGTGCCAGGCCATCGGGGCGGTCAGGTTGAAACGCCGTCCGGTGATTGAATCGGGGGTGATGCGGATCAGGTGCTCCTGGCCCACGCCCTGCCAGGGGAACAGGCCGCGGCGGATCTTGTTGAGTTCCTCGCCGGTGGAGCGGGTATCCTCCGCCCGGCCTTTGACCACCACGCTCCATGCGAGCCCAAATTCACCGCTGAGGGCGTCCGCCTCCAGTGCCACCACGCTGTCCGAGGCGATGGCCTGCTGCTTGGTGCCTGCCCCGGTGCGGAACACCAAAGTGTGTCCGTCCACCATGAAATTGACGGGAAATACGTCAGGATGCCCGTCCGCGATCACCGCCAGGCGCCCTACCTTGGCTTCGGCCAACAGTTTCCAGCACTCGTCCGGGTCCAGGATTTCCGCCTCGGGGACCATGTTCTTATTGCTCATGCCGTGAGCCTACGGGGACGCCCCGCCTCGAAACAGGGCCCAAAGACCCGCATGGCAGTATGCCTGGCGGCGGCGACTCTCCTAGACTCGTCAAAGAGGATAGCCCCGGCTCCGGTGGGGGCGGCAACAGGAGGTCAGGCGTGGGCAACGAACTGCCGTGGAGTTCTCCGATGACCAGGAGGGCCGAGGACCTGCTGCGCGAATTCGTGGCAAGGGCGGATGAGCTCCTGGACTCCCAGGAGCGGATCAATGGACTGCTGGCCGCCGTCGTCTCGCTCGCCGAGGACCTCAGCCTGGAAGCGGTGCTGGATCGCGTGGTCCAGTCCGCCTGCGTGCTGGTTGGCGCCAAGTACGGTGCGCTGGGCGTGATCGGGGAAGACCGGACGCTCAGCCACTTCATTACCGTGGGCATCGACGATGACGGCATCCGCTCCATCGGGGATTTCCCGACGGGCCACGGCGTCCTGGGCCACCTGATCCGCGAGCCCAAGCCCCTGCGCCTCCATGACCTGGGCAAGCACCCCATGGCCTCGGGCTTCCCGGCCAACCACCCGCCGATGAAGACCTTCCTGGGCGTTCCGGTCAGGGTGCGGGATGCGGTGTTCGGCAACCTTTACCTGACGGAGAAGAGCGGCGGGCAGGACTTTACACCGGACGACGAGGACCTTGCCGTGGCGCTCGCCGCTGCCGCCGGCGTGGCAATCCAGAATGCGCGCCTTTTCGAGGACAGCGGCCGCCGGCAGCGGTGGCTGGAAGCCGGCATGGAATTGAGCAACCGGCTGATCACTGCCGGCGCGCCGGCGGATACGCGCACGCTGGACCAGGTGGCGGAAGCGGCGCTGAGGGTGTCTGACGCGGCGCTCGCCGTCGTTGCTGTCGCCGGGGTCGACGGCGTGCTGCGCTGCCGCTCGGCGATCGGGGAGCAGGGACTGCAGTCGGGGCAGGAAATACCCTCCCCTGATGTAGTGGAAAGCGTCATGGAGACGGGGGAGTCGCGGTTGGTCCGGGATCCGCGGGTGGTTCTGGGCGAGGGGGCCGCTGAAAAACTGGGGCCCGTACTGGTCTGTGCTCTGGGGCGACGTGGGACGGGCAACGGGGTGCTGCTGCTGGCCCGGCCGAAGGGCGCCGCCAGTTTCAACCAGGCGGACATCGATTCCAGCTCCCTGTTCGGCAGCCGGATCGGTGTAGCCCTGGACCTGGCCCACGTGAACGCCCTGCGCGAGCAGAACCTGTTGTTCACGGACCGGGAACGCATCGCGCGGGACCTTCACGACCTGGTGATCCAGCGCCTGTTCGCTGCCGGTTTGAGCATGCAGAGCCTGCGCCGGTACACGGCCGATCCTGTGGCCCACGAGCGGATCGGCGCCGTGACCGGCGAACTGGATGACACTATCCGGGAACTCCGGGACACCATCTATTCGCTGCGCACCGGCGAGTTGGATCGGGAGCCGCTGACCCGCCGTGTCCTCCGCGTTGTCCAGGAGGGGTCGCGCGGGCAGGCCGTCCGGCCGACGGTGGCCTTTGCCGGCTCCGTGGACAGCCTGGTGCCGGAAGAGGTGGCTGGGCACCTGCTGTCCGTCCTTTCCGAAGGGCTGAGCAACGCGCTCCGGCACTCCGAGGCGGGCGCGGTGGCCATCTCGGTCACGGCCGGCGGCGGCAGCGTGGACCTGATGGTCGAAGACGACGGCAAGGGCTTCGATCCGCCGGACCGGGAGAGCGGCCTGGCCAACATGCGCAGCCGCGCGGCGCTGCTGGGCGGCTCGTGCAACATTGACAGCACACCCGGATCCGGGACCCGGATCCGCTGGTCGGCGCCCGTCGGCTGACCATCCGGGCCGGTTTGCGGCGCGCTATCCACCGGCCCTGGTGACGTACACGGCGGCCTGGGTGCGGCGTTCGAAGCCCAGCTTGGCCAGGATGGAGGACACGTAGTTCTTGACGGTCTTCTCGGCCAGGAAAAGCTCTTCGCCGATCTGCCGGTTGGTCAGTCCGCGGCCTATAAGTGCCAACACCTTTTTTTCCTGGGCGCTGAGCGCTTCAAGCCGCGGATCGGAGGGGGCTTCGGTGAGTCCGTCAATGATCCGCTGTTCCACGCCCGGGGCGAAGAGTGATTCGCCGGCCGCTGCCCGGCGGATGCCGTCCAGCAGGGCGTCGCTCCTGATTTGCTTGAGGATGTATCCTGACGCGCCTGCCAGGACCGCGCCGCGGAGGGCCTGTTCGTCGTCGTAGCTGGTCAGGATCAGGCAGCGCAGGTCGGGGTCCAGGGAGCGCACATCGCGGCAGACCTCGATGCCGGTGCCGTCCGGAAGGCGGCCATCCAGGATGGCGATGTCAGGGTGGAGGGCCGGGATGCGGCGCGTGGCTTCCGCTGCGGACCCGCTTTCGCCCACCACCGTGAAGTCCTCCCCTTCGAGGAGGTCCTTGAGTCCCTGCCGGACGAGTTCGTGGTCATCGAGGATGAACACCCGGATTTCCCTGCGGCGTCCCGTCGATCCGGCTTGTCCCGCGTCCTGCGTGTGCACGTGGTGCTCCCGTTCTTCCAGCCCGGCCGCGCACACCGTGTGCACGGCCCTGATGGGCATGCAATCCATTGTTCCCTGCGGCAGGGTGTCCGGGTAGGGACTAAAGACCGCTTCCGCGTGTCCGGCGCGCGGGTTCGGCGCGGGCGCTATGGCTGAGCGGCGTTTGTGCTGGCCGCCCCGCGACTTCAGAGCTGTTGCGGCCGCGCTGGAGGTCCCGCCCAGGTAGTCCCAGGTTGCACCCAGGAGTTCTGCGGGGATGACGTGGTCGGCTTCGCCCTGCGCCACGAACACCGGCAGGTCCCGCAGCCGTCCGGCCGATGCCGTGGTTGGCGGCGGATCCCACCGCCGGCCCCACCCGCTGCAGCGGATCCAGCGACATGGGCGTCCTCTTGTCCCACCCCACCCTGTGCCTGAACGCGATCCTGGAGCAGGCGGGCCGCGGGCTCCTCGGGCTGGGCTTCCCGGTCCGTTCGTTCTGACCCTGATCCGTGGCAGGATCAGGTATGCCTGACCGCCTGATGCTGCTGGACACTGCGTCGCTCTACTTCCGCGCCTTCCATGGACTGCCGGATACGCTCCGGAGGGCGGACGGGACTCCGGTGAATGCCGTCCGGGGCCTCCTGGACATGATCGCCCGGCTGGTGGCCGAGTTCCGGCCGAGCCACCTGGTCGCGTGCTGGGATGACGACTGGCGGCCTGAATGGCGCGTGGCCCTGATCCCGTCCTACAAAGCCCACCGGGTAGCGGAAGCCCGGGCGGGAATGCCGGACATTGAAATCGTCCCCGCGCAACTGGAACAGCAGCTGCCGATGATCCGCCAGGTGCTCGCTTCGGCGGGGATCGCCGTGGTGGGCGCGCCGGGGTTCGAGGCCGACGACGTCGCGGGCACCTATGCCAGCCACGCGGACATGCCGGTGGACGTAGTGACGGGGGATCGGGACCTGTTCCAGCTGTGCGACGACGAGCGGCAGGTCCGCGTCCTCTACACAGCCCGTGGCATGAAGAATCTTGAGGTTTTTACAGAAGTTTCCGTGGTGGAAAGGTACCGGGTGCTGCCGCGCCAGTACGCCGACTTCGCCACCCTGCGCGGCGACGCCTCGGACGGGCTGCCCGGTGTGGCAGGAATAGGTGAGAAAACCGCGGCGTCACTGCTGCTTCGCTACGGCACGCTTGAAGCGCTGCTGGAAGAGGCCGCTGCGCCGGCAAGTACGGTCGCGGCTCCCGTGCAGGCCCGGTTGGCCGCGGCAGCAGAGTATCTCAGGTCGGCACCCGCCGTCGTCCGCCTGGTGCGGGACCTGTCCCTTCCTGGCCTCGAAGAAGCCGGTGCTGCCCTGGCGCCGCTTCCCGCGGCCCGCCGGAGGGACCTTGAGCGGCTTGCCGGGGAGTGGAACCTGGGCGGTTCGGTGGGCCGCCTGGTGGGCGCACTGTTACGCCCGGAACAATAGGTAGTAAGCTTGCTGATCAATACCGTGATGGCTGAATGGCCGGCACGTGGGAACCGGATGGATGTAGGGGGACGCCATGGACCAGGACAGGGCTCCTGTCGTTGTGCGCCGGCCAGCCGGCCGGACGATCGTGCCTGGCGGCAGGCGTGCCGCCGTCGCTCTGCTGACGCTTCTGGCAGCGGGCGCCATCGCCCTGGCCGCCATCCCGGCGCTGCGCAACGCTGAACCGGATGACGCGGCACTGCGCGGTCTCCAGATACGAGTCCTCGCCATTAGCCAGGCTGCCGCCGAGAACCGGATCGACGGCGCCCTGGACGCACTGGCCGCGCTCGAACGCGACCTTGACGAGGCCGCGGGATCAGGCCTCGTTTCCGCAGCCCGCTTCAGGGGGATCGACGCGGCGCTTGAGGCCGTCCGCGCGGACCTGATGCGGGAGGCCGACGCCGGGGCTGCCGCCGCCAAGGCTGCCGTTGCGGCTGCGTCCCCCAGTCCCACTCCTGCGCCGGCGCCCACCGTGGCGTCCCTGGTGCCTGCTCCGATTCCGCAACAGCCCGGAGCGGTGCAGGAACCGGCACCGGTTCCCGCAGCCAAGCCAGGACCGCCTGCCGATGTCCAGGAGCCCAAGGGCAAGGCGAAGGGGGCCGGAAAGCCCTGAGTGTGTCCGGGCAGGCAGAATGGACGGATGACTTCTCTGCGCCTGGACAACCCCGCCAAGGGCGCGGCCCCCTTTGACCTCGACGCCATCGGTTCGGGACTCGCCTTCGCCGGTTCCCTGTCTGCGCTGGCTTCCGCGCTGGCGGCGGGGGAGGCTGACGGAACCGGCGCCGCGGCTGTGGTCCAGGCCCCGCCCGGCACCGGTAAGACCACGCTGGTCCCGCCTCTGCTGGCCAACATGGTGCCGGGTACGAAGGTGGTGGTCACCCAGCCGCGGCGGGTGGCGGCACGCGCAGCCGCGCGGCGGCTCGCGGCCCTGGATGGCAGCATCCCGGGCAACCGAGTCGGCTACACGGTGCGCGGCGAGCGCAACGCGGGTCCCCGGACCCGGGTCGAGTTCGTTACCCCCGGCATCCTGCTTCGCCGGCTCCTGGCGGATCCGGGCCTGGGCGGCGTCGGCGCCGTGATCCTGGATGAAGTCCACGAACGCGGCCTGGACACCGACCTCCTCATCGGCATGGTGGCCGAGGTCCGTGCGCTCCGCGGTGACCTTGCCGTCGTCGCCATGTCCGCCACCCTGGACGCTGACCGGTTCGCCGCGCTCCTGGCAGGGCCCGAGGGCGGCACCCTGGCCGCCGTCGTCGACTGCCCTGCCGTCCTCCACCCGCTGGAGACCCGCTGGGTTCCGGCGCCCGGCCCCCGGCTGGATGCGCGGGGCGTGACCCGTGCGTTCCTGGACCACGTGGCTGCGACCGTCGCCGGCGCGCACGCGCAGGCGCTGGCCCGGGACGGCAGCACGGATGCCCTGGTTTTCCTGCCCGGCGCGCGGGAGGTGGCTCACGTGGCCGCCGTGCTCCGCGGAGCATCGGGCGGAACCACGGACATCGTGGAACTGCACGGCCAGGCCAGTGCCGCCGAGCAGGACCGGGCTGTTTCCGGCCGGACGCCGGGCGGCCGGCCCCGGATCATCGTCTCCACCGACCTGGCGGAATCGTCGCTGACCGTCCCCGGCGTCCGGCTGGTGGTGGACTCCGGCCTCACCCGCGAGCCGCGCCGGGATGCCGCCCGCGGGATGAGCGGGCTGGTGACCGTCTCCTGCTCGCAGGCGTCCGCCGTGCAGCGTGCCGGCCGTGCCGCGCGGCAGGGGCCGGGCACCGTGGTGCGCTGCTACAGCGACCAGGCGTTTGGCGCCGCCCCCGCGCACGTCACCCCGGAAATCGCGACGGCGGACCTCACCGGGGCGGCCCTGGTGCTGGCCTGCTGGGGCTCGCCGAGGGGAGAAGGACTTGCGCTGCCGGATGCGCCGCCCGGGCCCGCGATGGATGATGCCATGGAGCTGCTCCGCGAGTTGGGCGCCGTGGACCCGGACGGGCACGCGACCGCCCACGGAAAGCTTCTTGTCGGGATCCCGGCCGACCCCAGGCTCGCCCGTGCGTTGTTGGACGGCACCCCTGTCGCAGGTGCGGTGGCAGCGGACGTTGTTGCTGTCGTCGCGGGGGACCACCGGGCGCCGGGGGCGGATCTGGCCGGACTGCTCACGCGGCTGCGGTCCGACGCCGGGCCGGAGGGCCGCCGGTGGAAACACGAGTCGCTTCGGCTCCGGGAGGTCGCGCGGCGGGCCGGGGCAGTTGCGGGGACCAACGGCTCCGGGGGTGGTGCCGCCCTGGTGGGTTCCGTCGTTGCGCTTGCCTACCCGGACCGCGTGGCGCGCCGGGTGCCGGGCGAGGGGGAACGCTACCTGCTGTCCTCCGGGACGCGGGCGGGCCTGCCCGCCGGCAGCAGCCTGGCCGGGCACGAATGGCTTGCGGTGGCGGAGGTGGCGCGGGCCGAGGGGCGGGACGCTGCCGGCACCGGGGCCGTGATCCGCTCAGCGGCGCCGTTGAGCGCGGACGCCGCTGAGGAATGCGCTGCGCACCTGGTGTCGGAGGAGGTGGAAGCGGAGGTGGTGCAGGGTAAGGTGGCTGCCCGCCGGGTGAGGCGGCTCGGTGCGATCGTGCTGGCGTCAACGCCCGTGCGCCCTTCCCCGGAGCAGGGGCGTGCCGCCCTGGCGCGGCTGCTGCGGCGGGACGGCCTGGGGGCCCTGGAATGGTCGACGGCGGCAGCGGCCCTACGCCGTCGGCTCGCCTTGCTGCGGCGCGAACTGGGGGAGCCGTGGCCGGATGTTTCGGATGAGGCGCTGCTGGCCGATCCTGATGCCTGGCTAGGGCCGGAACTCGAAGTCCTTGGCGGCGGGGCGGCCTTCGCTTCTGTTGACCTGACTGACGCGCTGCGGCGGCTGCTGCCATGGCCCGAGGCCGCCTCGCTGGAGCAGCTTGCCCCGGAATGGCTGGCCGTGCCCAGCGGCTCGCGGATCCGCGTGGACTACCCGGCAGCGGGGGACCCGGACGGCCGTCCCGTGGTGGCCGTGAAGCTACAGGAATGCTTCGGGCTGGCGGAGACGCCGCGGGTCGCCGGCGGCAGGGTGGCGGTCCTGTTCCACCTGCTCTCGCCCGCCCGCCGTCCGCTGGCGGTGACCGACGACCTGCCATCCTTCTGGTCCGGGCCCTACGCGCAGGTCCGCGCCGAGATGCGGGGACGCTATCCGCGCCACCCCTGGCCCGAGGACCCCTGGACCGCACCCGCCACGGCCCGGACCAACCGGCGGAAATAAGCCGGGCGCGCGCGTCGTCCGGGAACCTTCTGTCCCGTTTGCCAGGCCGGGGTGAAAACTTCGATACACAGCCGAAACCTGTCATCGACGCATTGAAACATGCCGCCGTTACGCTCGTTGGCATCCGGGGGTAGCCGCCCGGGCCCACCATGGAAGGACAACGGAATGTTTCTCATGAACAGCAACTTCCTGACCGATGCCGGAGCCGGGCAGGACGACCAGTCCACGGGCAGCGCACAGATGGGGTCGGGTGAAGGCCGGATCACCTCCACCGCCTGGGAGGGCTGGTGGTACGACGGCGCAGCCTGAGTCAGCGCGCCATACCCGCCTTACGCTGAACGGGCGATGAATTCCGCCACCGGCGCGGCCAGGCCGGCGCCGATTTCCTCAGCGGACCGCTTCCTGCCGGCCACCGCGAAGGAGTGGTCGCCACCGTCGACCCACCGCAGGACGGCGTTCGGCCCGATCCGTCCCACAACGTCCTCGAGGATGGGCGGGGTGGCGAACGTATCCCGGCTGCCCTGCAGGAACAGCATGGGCACGGTGAGCCCATAAAGGTGTTCGTCCCTGAGCTTCTCCGGTTTGCCGGGGGCGTGCAGCGGGTAGCCGAGGTAGACCAGGCCGGCGGCCGGCATTCCCTCGGCGACGGCCATGGAGGCCATTCGTCCGCCGAAGGACTTGCCTGCGGCCCACACCGGTCCGGTGTCGCCGTGCCGTGCGGCCTCCCCGGCCGCGGTGGCCATCACCGCACGCCACGTCGCAATGGCTGCCGGCGGGCGGTCCGGGAAGCGGCGCCCGGCTTCCCGGTAGGGAAAGTTGAACCGCAGCGTTGCCACGCCGAGCCCGTTGAGAGCTGCCGTGAAGCCGGTCAGGAAGGGGTGGTCCATGCCGGCTCCGGCGCCGTGGGCCACCACGAGCGTGGCGGTCGGGCCGGCGGGGCGCTCGTAGGCAACGGACACTGTTGCCTGGCCCGTGGGCAGCGGTATGTGCAGTTCAGTCAGGGGCATGCCTCCATCATGCCGGACGGGGCGGGGTGTACGTTGTCCCCATGGCGAGCGAACAGACCACCATCACCGTGCCCGGTCCCAACGGGGAGCGGGAGGTCCGCATCTCAAGCCCAAGCAGGATCCTCTGGCCGGAGCTTGGGATCACCAAACTGGACCTGGCCCGTTACGTCAGTGACGTGGGCGAAGCTTTTATCGCGGCCAACGGCGGCCGGCCGGTCTCGCTACAGCGGTTCTCAGGCAACGTGGACGGCGAGCAGTTCTTCTCCAAGAACCCGCCCAAGGGCGCCCCGGAGTTCATCCGCTCGGTCAAGGTGGTGTACCCCAGCGGGCGGTCGCATCCGCAGCTGGTCCTGGACGAACCGGCCGCCGCTGTCTGGGCTGTCCAGATGAACACCATCGTGTTCCACCCCTGGCCGTCACGCGCAGACAACACCGACAATCCGGACCAGCTCCGGATCGACCTCGATCCCCAGCCCGGTACGGGCTTCGAGGAGGCGGTTCCCGCGGCCCTGGTACTAAGGGGCGTCCTGGCGGAGGCCGGTCTCACCGCCTTCATCAAGACCTCAGGCAACCGCGGCCTGCACGTGTATGCACCTATCCGGCCCGACCGCGAGTTCCTGGACGTGCGGCACGCCGTCATTGCCGCCGCGCGCGAGGTGGAGCGGAGGATGCCGGAGAAGGTCACCACGGCCTGGTGGAAAGAAGAACGCGGCACCAAGGTGTTCCTGGACTACAACCAGGCCAACCGTGACCGCACCATTGCCGGCGCCTACAGCCCGCGCGCGCTGCCGCACGCCCCCGTTTCCTGCCCGGTGACATGGGAAGAACTGCCGGATGTCGATCCCCGGGACTTCACCGTGCAGACCGTTCCCGAACGGCTCAGGACCGTAGGAGACCCCTGGGCAGGCTTCGGTAAGAACCCCGGTAACATCGACGCGCTGCTCGAGTGGTGGGATCGGGACCTCAGCCACGGCTTGGGGGAGTTGCCCTTCCCGCCGGACTACCCCAAGATGCCCGGCGAGCCGCCCCGCGTCCAGCCCAGCCGCGCAAAGAAGTAGGATTAGCAGGACTGGAGTAGCCGGACCCGCCAGGCCTCACTCGAACCGGGACGGATCTCCCATTCCGCGGCGCACCACCTCAGCAACACCGCTGGAGAAATCAATCACCGTAGTGGGCTCGGCACCGCAGTCGCCGGCGTCGATCACCGCGTCCACCACATGATCCAGCCGTTCCTTGATTTCCCAGCCCTGCGTCAGCGGATCCTCCTCGTCCGGCAGGAGCAGGGTGCTGGAGAGCAGCGGCTCGCCGAGTTCAGCCAGCAGCGCCTGCACCACCCGGTTGTCCGGAATCCGCACGCCCACCGTCTTCTTCTTCGGGTGCAGCAGCCGTTTGGGCACCTCGCGGGTGGCCGGCAGGATGAAGGTGTAGCTGCCCGGCGTGACGGACTTGATGCTGCGGAACACGTCATTGCCGATATTCACGAACTGGCCAAGCTGGGCAAAATCCCGGCACACCAGCGTGAAATGGTGCTTGTCGTCAAGCTCCCGGATGGCCCGGATGCGGTCCAGCGCATCCTTGTTGCCCATCTGTGCACCGAGCGCGTAGCAGGAATCCGTGGGGTAGGCGATCAGTCCGCCGTCGCGCACTATCTGGACGGCCTGCGCAATGGCGCGGGGTTGCGGGTCCTGCGGGTGAACGTCAAAGTATCTGGCCATGGACAGAGCCTACGTCGCCCGCTCCGGAAGTGCAGCCGGCCCTACCCACCGGGTGCCCCATGGGGCAGGATGTTGTCTGGTCCACTGCAGCACCCGTTTCTACGCGAAGGAGATCCCGCATGCCCACCACACTGAACCCCTACCTCGGCTTCCGCGACAACGCCAGGGAGGCCATGACGTTCTACCAGTCCGTGTTCGGCGGGGAGCTGACGGTGAGCACCTTCGCGGAGTTCCACGCCAGCGAGGACCCGGCCGAGGCGGACAAGGTCATGCACAGCATGCTCACCACCACCCAGGGCATGGTCCTGATGGGCGCGGACACGCCCAACAGCATGGAACACACGCCGGGGTCGGCCATTTCCATCTCGCTCAGCGGCGACGACGAAGTTGAACTTCGCGGCTACTACGAAAAGCTCTGCGCGGACGGCGGATCCGTCACCGTGCCCATGGAACGCGCGCCGTGGGGAGACGTTTTCGGCATGTGCACGGACCGGTTCGGCATCGCATGGCTGGTCAATGTCAACAACGGACAGGCCGCCGCGGGCGCGTCCTGACCTGCCATGCCAAGCATCCAGTACTTTGTGGGGGCATCCCTCGACGGGTTCATCGCCACGCCCGACGACGGGCTGGAGTGGCTGCTGCAGTTCGACGGCTTCGACGGCGGCCAGGAAAGTTACGACGCTTTCATCACCGGTGTGGGGTGCATTGCCATGGGGCGGAGCACCTACGCCTGGCTGCGCAGGCACGGACCGGACGCCTGGCCGTACCCCGGCACGCCCTGTTATGTCTTCACCCGGCACGAGCATGCCGCCCCGCCGGACTCGGACATCACCTTCGTGCGCGGAGATGTCCGCGAATTCGTGGACGACCTGAAGCGGGGTGCAGGCGGGCAGAACGTGTGGGTGATGGGCGGCGGCAACCTCGCCGCCCAGTTTGCCGACGCCGGACTGCTCGATGAACTGATCGTGTCCCTGGTGCCGGTGGTGCTGGGGGAGGGCAAGCGACTCCTGCCCATGGCGGGCCCGACGCCGCCGCTTGGGCTGGTTGCCTCACGCACCATGGGCAGGGGCGTGGTGGAGTTGCGGTACAGCATGCGGGCGGGTTGACCTTTCGGGGTTCCTGCCCGGTGGCAATTGCTAATCCGTGGGATTGTCCCTCAGGAGGTTGGTGATCCGCGCCGTGGAAAGCCGCCTGCCTTCGCTGTCCGTGACCACTATCTCGTGCGTGGCCAGCGTGCGGCCCAGGTGGATGGCCCTGCAGGTGCCCGTTACGGTACCGCTGGAGATGGACCGGTGGTGGGTTGCGTTCACCTCGATGCCGACGGCGTGGCGGCCCGGTCCTGCGTGCAGGCCGGAGGCGAAAGAGCCGAGCGTTTCGGCCAGCACCACGTGGGCGCCGCCGTGCAGGATTCCGGCCACCTGGGTGTTGCCCTCCACCGGCATGGTGGCCACCGTCAGTTCGGGGTCCATCTCCAGGAAACGGATACCCATCTTGACCACCAGCGGCCCGATGCCGTACCGCCCCAGCCAGCCATGCAGGTGCCCGGGAACACCGGCGGCGGCGAGTTCTTCGGCGAAGTGGCCGGGCGTGAAATTGTCCATCATGGCAACTAGGCTGGCACCTGTGAGTGAAACAACCAAACCGGCCCCCTTCCCGTCCCAGACCCTGCAGGAAGAGCCTGCTCCGCAGGGAACTCCGGTTTCAGCGACTAACGCCCCCGTGGTCCCGATGACGGGCCAGCCCCGCCTCCTGGTCCTTGATGGCCACTCCATGGCGTTCCGGGCCTTCTTCGCCTTGCCGGCGGACAAGTTCTCCACCTCGAACGGCCAGCACACGAACGCCATCCACGGTTTCACCTCCATGCTGATCAACCTGATCAAGGAACAGCAGCCCACGCACATCGCCGTTGCCTTTGACGTCTCGGATGAAACCACCCACCGCAAGGCCGACTACAGCGAATACAAAGGCGGCCGGAACGAGACCCCGCGCGAGATGAGCGGGCAGATCGACCTCATTGCCCAGGTGATGGAGGCCTGGGGCATCAAGACCATCACAATGCCCGGCTACGAGGCGGACGACATCCTGGCGACGCTCGCGGCCATGGGTGAAAAAGCCGGCTTCGAGGTACTCCTGGTCTCCGGCGACCGGGACGCCTTCCAGCTCATCACGGACAACGTCTTCGTGCTCTACCCCAAGAAGGGCGTCAGCGACATTCCGCGGATGGACGCCGCCGCCATCCAGGCCAAGTACTTCGTGGGCCCGGACCACTACTCGGACCTTGCCGCCCTCGTCGGGGAGACGGCGGACAACCTACCAGGGGTGCCGGGCGTAGGCCCCAAGACAGCCGCCAAGTGGATCAACCTCTACGGCGGGCTGGAAGGAGTGCTGGAGAACCTCGACGCCATCGGCGGGAAGGTGGGCGATGCCCTCCGCGAGAACGTGGAGAACGTCAAGCGCAACCGCCGGCTGAACCAGCTGCACACCGACCTCGAACTGCCCGTCACACTCGAAGATCTCTACCAGCCCCGCCCGGACCAGGCGGCCCTGGAAGACCTTTTCGACCAGCTGGAATTCAAGACAATCCGCAGCAGGCTTTTCGCCCTCTACGGCGACGAGACCGCCCCCGCGGCCGAGCGCGAAAGCATTGAGACGCCGGCCTACGCCATGCCGTCCACCCCTGCCGACCTTCAGGCATTCCTGTCGGCAGGCGCCGGGCAGCGGTCAGCCCTCGCCGTGGACCTGGTCCCGGGCCGGATCGGGGAGGACGCTGCAGCAGTGGCCATCGTCCGCCCGGACGCCGCGGTGTACCTGGACCTGGCGGCCCAGGACGCGGAGACCGAGAATGTGCTGGCTGCCTGGCTCCGTGACTCGGAAGCCCCCAAGGTCATGCACGGCTTCAAGGCAGCGTTGAAGGCACTGACCGCGCGGGGCCTGGAACTGGAGGGCGTGGTGGATGACACCTCCATTTCCGGCTACCTGATCCAGCCGGACCGCCGGACCTACGAACTCGCGGAACTCGCGCAGCACCACTTGAACGTCGGGATTCCGTCGGCAACCGCCAAAGCGGGGCAGCTTGAACTGTCCTTTGACGGGGACGACGCCGCCGCCGCTGACGCGCTGGTCCAGGCCGCCGCCGTCGTACTCTCCCTGAGCCGCTACTTCGAAGCGGAACTGAAGGAACGCCGCGCCGAGGAACTGCTCTCCACGCTGGAACTGCCGGTCAGCCGGGTGCTGGCGGACATGGAGTTGGCGGGTATCGGCATCGACATGGCCCGGATGGATGAGCAGCTAGCTGACCTGTCCCGGGTGATCGACCATGCCCAGGAGCAGGCATTCGCCGCAATCGGCCACGAGGTGAACCTTGGTTCGCCCAAGCAGCTGCAGGCCGTCCTGTTCGACGAGCTCCAGCTGCCCAAAACCAAGAAGATCAAGTCCGGTTACACCACCGATGCCGCATCCCTGAAAAATCTGCTGGAAAAAACCGGCCACGAGTTCCTGGTCCAGCTCATGGCCCACCGGGAAGCCGCCAAGCTGCGCCAGATGGTGGAATCGCTGAAGAAGTCCGTGGGCGGGGACGGCCGGATCCACACCACCTATGCCCAGAACGTGGCGGCCACCGGCCGGATCTCGTCCAACAATCCCAACCTGCAGAACATCCCCATCCGCAGCGAGGAAGGCCGGCGCGTGCGCGGCATCTTCGTGGTCAGCGACGGTTACGAGTGCCTGTTGTCGGCGGATTACTCGCAGATTGAAATGCGGATCATGGCCCACCTGTCCGGTGACGAAGGACTGATCCAGGCGTACAAGGACGGCGAGGATCTGCACCGGTTCGTCGGCTCCAACATCTTCCACGTGCCCACGGACCAGGTCACCAGCGCCATGCGCTCCAAGGTCAAGGCGATGTCCTATGGCCTGGCCTACGGGCTGACGTCCTTCGGCCTGTCCAAGCAGCTGGAAATCTCCGTGGACGAGGCCCGAACCCTCATGAAGGACTACTTCGACCGGTTCGGCGCCGTCCGCGACTACCTGCGCGGCGTGGTGGACCAGGCCCGGATCGACGGATACACGGCCACTATCGAGGGCCGCCGCCGCTACCTCCCGGACCTGACCAGCACCGACCGGCAGCTGCGCGAAAACGCCGAGCGCATCGCCCTCAACAGCCCCATCCAAGGATCCGCGGCGGACATCATCAAGCGCGCGATGCTGGGGGTCCACGCCGAACTGCGGGCACAGGGGCTCAAGTCCCGGATGCTGCTGCAGGTACACGACGAACTCGTGCTGGAAGTCGCGCCCGGCGAACGGGAGGCGGTGGAGCGGCTGGTCACCGAACGAATGGCCGCCGCAGCGGACCTGAGCGTACCGCTCGAAGTTCAGATCGGTGTCGGCCCCAGCTGGTACGACGCCGGCCACTGATCCAGTACCGCGTCTCATAGGAGCGGCCCGCCACCCTGTTGGGTGGCGGGCCGTTCCTATCCGGAAGGTCGGGCTCAGCCGCGGTCGCTTGCCGCGCTGCCGTGCCGGCCCAGGCGTTCCAGCAGGCGGTGCTCGGCGTCCTCTCCTGGAGCAATTCCGGCAGGGACGCGGAAGAAAAACACCAGGCCAAGGACCCACCAGAGGCCGAACAGGATCCACGGTGGCGGCGTTAGCGCCGCGGGCATGCCGGGCAGGTAGAGGCTGAGCAGCGCTGTGCACAGGACGATCGCGGTGATCCCGATGAGGGTACCGCCGTTGCCCTTTCCGCCCACGCGCAGCGGCCGGTCCATCAGCGGCTCCCGGCGGCGGAGGATCACGAAGACTACGGATACCAGGATGTAGGCGATGACGATGCTTGGTGCGCCGGAATCCACAAGCCAGCCCAGCATGGAAACACCGAAGAAGGGTGCAAGGAAGGACAGCGTTCCGATGAACAGCAGGGCATTGACCGGCGTGCGGAACCGCGGGTGCAGCTTGCCGAACCAGGCAGGAAGCATCCCGGAGCGGGCCATTGAATACATGAGCCGGGAAGCGCCGAGGAGCAGGGAGTTCCAGGACGTCAGGATGCCCGCGATGCCACCGGCGATCAGGACTTTGGCCATGATGTCGCTGCCGAAGAGCGCGCCCATGGCGTCCGCTGTCGCGATGTCTGCCTGCGCAATGTCCGCGGCCGGCATGGCAGAGGCGGTGGTCAGTACGGTCATGATGTACCAGACGGTAGCCAGCAGCACGGCGATGACCACCAGCTTGCCGATCTGGCGGGCCGGAATATTCACTTCCTCGGCGGACTGCGGGATGACGTCAAAGCCCACGAACAGGAATGGAACAACCACCAGGACCGCGAAGTAGCCGCCCATTCCGCCGGTGAAGAACGGCTGCATGTTCACCGGCGAGCCGCCGGTGAAAGAGCCGAAGACCAGTAGGAGACCGATGACCAGGAGGAACACCACCACGAACGTCTGTGCGGCCCCGGCCAGCTTCACTCCAAGGATGTTGATTCCGGTGATGACCACAGCGGCGATGGCTCCCACCAGCGCCCAGGTAAGGTGCACCTGGTAGCCGGCCACTTCCCACAGCGGAACCTGGCTCAGGTCGGGGAAGAGGTACTGGGCAGTCCTCGGCAGCGCGACGGCTTCGAACGCGACGATGGTGATGTAACCGCCGGTGATGGCCCAGGATCCAATGAAGGACCATCGGGGTCCCATCCCGCGCAGCAGGAAGTTGTGTTCACCGCCCGCCTTGGGCATGGCGGCGGTGAGCTCGGCGTAGGTCAGTCCCACGACAGCCATGATGGCTCCGCCCGTGACCATTGCCAGGACTGCGCCCATGGTGCCTGCAGAGGCTATCCAGCCTCCGGTCAGGACAACCCAGCCGAAGCCGATCATGGCTCCGAACCCGAGGGCAAGCGCGTCCCAGTTTCCGAGTACTTTGAGCAGGGAAGTGTCCGGCGTGGGAGCCGTTTGGGTTAGTTTCATGTGTCCTCGTTTCGGGTGCCCCGTGCTGCAGGCTTGGTGGTAGATGCACGTTGGACGGAAGCGTGTGAACTGCGCCACGCCGTGCTCCAAGGTAGACGTTTGCGACGCGTTGCGCATTGTGCATCAGTCCAGAATCGTTTGTGCGGACTTAAGCACTGTCACCAATGACGGGATTTCACGGGAAGCGCGGGTCCGGATGCTGGCCCTTCCGCGGATCCGTGGCTAGGCTCGGGTCCGTGGGGAATCCAGGAGTGGACTACGAAATCAGGCGCTTCGGGCCGGCGGCCAAGGGCAGCCCCGGCTATCCGGCAGCGGTTGCCTGGATGCGCGCGGTGGCCTTCGGTTTCCACGATGCGCGCCGTCCCGATGCGCGTGTGGACCAGGGCCTGGAGATGCAGCTCGCTGACGGCCGGATGATGACCGGCGCCTACCAGACCGGGCCTGTTCCTGCCCATGCCCTGGGGCCGGACGTGCCCGTGGCCACTTTCGGCACCATGGACAAGACGCTGAACGTGGGCTTCGGAAGGCTCCTGGACACCAGGCTGGTGACGGCCGTGACCGTACGGACGCCGCACCGCCGCCGTGGCCTCCTGCGCCGCATGATGATCGAAGAGCTTTCGCTGGCCCAGGAGCAGGGGATGGCCATGGCGGCCCTCACCGCATCCGAGGCTTCAATCTATGGCCGTTTCGGCTTCGGCGCCGCTACGTCGGAGCAGTCGGTCAAGGTGGACACCAGCGCCCGGTTCATCCTGGACCACACCCCGGCGGGCAGTGTGGAAGTGGCCGATCCCAAGGTTCTGCTGGAGCTTGCGCCGCAGGTCTTCGACCGCGTGCACCGCCTCACCCCGGGGTCCATCGGGCGGCACGAGTTCTACCGCCAGCTGGCGTCCGGTTTGGTCCGCCGGGACGAGGAAGGCCCGGACCCAAAGGTCAAGGTGGCACTGCATTACGGGCCGGGCGCTGACGTGGACGGCTACGTCTCCTACCGGTTCCGCGGCTGGGACGCCGGGCCGTACACCATGGAGATCGTGGACCTGGTGGCTGCAACGCAGGACGCGTACCTGGAGCTGTGGCAGTACCTTGGCGCGATCGACCTCGTGGAACGGATCGCGTGGGAGGAAGCGCCGGTGGACGACCCGTTGCCCTGGGCGCTGGCCGACGCCCGCTGCGTGGACGCCTCGACGCCGCGGGACATGCTCTGGTTACGCATCCTGGACGTGCGCAAAGTCCTGGAAGCCCGGAAGTTCTCCGCGGACGGCCGCCTTCTGCTTAAGGTTGCTGACCCACTCGGTCTCGACGATGGAACATTCCTGCTGGACGTCCAGGGCGGGGAGGCCGCCGTCGAACGCGTTGCACCCGGTCACGAACCCGACCTTGAGTTGGATATCTCCGCGCTCTCCTCGATCTACCTTGGCGCCGTGCACCCCGTGACCCTCGCCGCTGCCGGGCGGATCCGGGAAGGTGGGCCCGGGGCCGCCGCCCGCGCGGCCGCCATGTTCGCCGTCGAACGTCCTGCCCACTGTCTGACGCACTTCTGACTCCCTCTGCTTTTGACCCCTGTTGTCCGCAGCGACTAGAATGAACGGGCGTGCACTACGCGCGCTCTTTGTAAAATCCACAAAATCAGGATGACCCGGAGGATCCGTCGGATTCACCGCGAATCGCGCCTGCGTTCCATGACGCGGGCGCGCCGGTTTGCCTGACCGACTAACTATCCACAACGGAGCCCCTACTACATGACCATCACCTCCACCGAGAAGCCCGGTACCCCCGTAGTCGCGATCAACGACATCGGTACCGCTGAGGACTTCCTCGCAGCTGTCGACGCCACCATCAAGTACTTCAACGACGGAGACCTCGTTGAGGGCACCGTCGTCAAGGTCGACCGCGATGAAGTCCTGCTCGACATCGGTTACAAGACCGAAGGTGTCATCCCGTCCCGCGAGCTTTCCATCAAGCACGACGTTGACCCCGGAGAAGTTGTCTCCGTTGGCGATCAGGTCGAAGCCCTGGTGCTCACCAAGGAAGACAAAGAAGGCCGCCTGATCCTCTCCAAGAAGCGTGCTCAGTACGAGCGCGCCTGGGGCGACATCGAGAAGGTCAAGGAAGAAGACGGTGTTGTCACCGGTACCGTCATCGAGGTTGTCAAGGGTGGTCTTATCCTCGACATCGGCCTGCGCGGCTTCCTGCCCGCATCCCTCGTCGAGATGCGCCGTGTGCGCGACCTGGCTCCGTACATCGGCCAGCAGATCGAAGCCAAGATCATCGAGCTGGACAAGAACCGCAACAACGTTGTGCTGTCCCGCCGTGCATGGCTCGAGCAGACCCAGTCCGAGGTCCGCTCCACCTTCCTCAACAAGCTGGAAAAGGGCCAGGTCCGTCCCGGCGTCGTTTCCTCCATCGTCAACTTCGGTGCCTTCGTGGACCTGGGCGGCGTAGACGGCCTGGTTCACGTTTCCGAGCTGTCCTGGAAGCACATCGACCACCCGTCCGAGGTTGTCGAGGTTGGCCAGGAAGTCACCGTCGAGGTTCTCGAGGTCGACCTGGACCGCGAGCGCGTCTCCCTGTCGCTCAAGGCTACGCAGGAAGATCCGTGGCAGACCTTCGCCCGCACCCACGCCCTCGGCCAGGTTGTTCCGGGTAAGGTCACCAAGCTGGTTCCGTTCGGTGCATTCGTCCGCGTCGAAGACGGCATCGAAGGCCTGGTCCACATCTCCGAGCTGGCCGTCCGCCACGTGGAGCTCGCCGAGCAGGTTGTCTCCGTTGGCGACGAACTGTTCGTCAAGGTCATCGACATCGACCTGGAACGCCGCCGCATCTCGCTGTCCCTCAAGCAGGCCAACGAGGGCGTCGACGCCGACAGCACCGAATTCGACCCGGCTCTGTACGGCATGGCCGCAGAGTACGACGAAGAGGGCAACTACAAGTACCCCGAGGGCTTCGACCCCGAGTCCAACGAATGGCTCGAGGGCTACGAGAACCAGCGCGCCGCCTGGGAGCAGCAGTACGCTGACGCCCAGACCCGTTGGGAAGCGCACAAGAAGCAGGTTGCCCAGCACGCTGCCGACGACGCTGCAGCTGCAACGTCCGGCGAGAGCGACTCCGGCGCCACCAGCTACTCCTCGGAGCCGGCTGTCGAGTCCAACGCCGGTGCAGGCACGCTTGCATCCGACGAGGCCCTCGCCGCACTGCGCGAGAAGCTGACCGGCAACTAATTGCCACAGGCCCTTCCGGGCCGTCCAGGAGACCCCCTGCCGCTTCGGCAGGGGGTCTCCTGCTTTTCTGGCGAGTTGTTAAAGCACGACGGCGGCAAGCACGGTTCCGTCGTCATCCTCAGTCAGCGGTGCCCCCAGCCCGGACAGCAGGTGCTGCGCGGCCCTGTTTCCGGAAAGGGTCCGGGCCAGGACCTGCGCCAGTCCCGCCCTGCGCGCCTCTGCCAGCAGTAGCTTCAGGGCCGTGCCTCCGATACCGCTGGAACGGTAGCTCCGGCCCAGCCAGATTCCGGTCTCACCGGCCGGGCGCGGACCTGGTGCGTCCACCCTCTTGAGACGCACGGAACCTGCTACCTCGCCGTCGCACAGTACGGCCCAGGTTTTTTCACCGGCCGGACCGTCCAGCCCGTCCGCGGCGGCGCGGTGGTGGCTGCGGAACCATGCGGTGCGTTCGGCGTTCCAGCCGGGACCACCCAGCGGGGGAGCCACCTCGTCCGGCGACGCGTCGCGCCGTGCCAGGGCCAGCAGAGACTCCATCACGACGTCGTCGACGTCCACCAGTGAAACGTCAGGGGAGTGCGGCATCAACCCACTCCGTTCCCTCAGGCGACAGGTCCGTGGCGCCGGCGGTCAGCGCGCGGACCCGTTCGGCGGCCGCCGCAATGGCCGCAGCATCATCCGGCAGCGCAAGCCGCAGGACGGCTGTTTGGCTCCTGTAGCTGGTCTCCGCCATGGCGAAACCGGCGGCGCGCAGGTCGTTTTCCAGCCGCCCCGCCGCCATATGGGGCACTTCCGCGGCGCAGATCCGCAGCCGGCTCCGGCGGACCAGGCGGACCTCGGCCAGCGCGGCGGAGACCGACTCGGAATAAGCGCGGACCAGCCCACCGGCACCCAGCAGGATTCCGCCGAAGTAACGGACGACGACGGCGCTCACGTCACTGAGGTCGGCCACCCCGGGCGCGGTCTCCCTTTTGGCAAGGGCCTCGAGCATCGGGATCCCTGCGGTTCCGGACGGTTCGCCGTCATCGCTGGAACGCTGGACGTTACGGTCGGGGCCGACGAGGAAAGCGGAACAGTGGTGCCGTGCGTCATGGAATTCGCGCCGCAGTTCCGCCACCAGCTCCCGGGCCTGTTCCTCGGTGCCGGCCCGCCGCAGGACGGTGATGAACCGGGAACGCTTCACCTCGATCTCGTGCCGGAAGGCCGGACCGGGGGCCAGCGTGGTGTAGGACGTTGCCCTGCTCTCCTTCGCCTGCATCCGCTCCAGTCTAGGCCCTCCACCCACCGGCGCTGCATCCGGCCGGGACCTGCGGACGGTCCGGCTAGTAGGCTGGCGGCGTGTTGAAAATTGGACTGACGGGCGGAATTGCCTCAGGAAAATCGGTGGTGGCTGCCCGGCTCCGGAGCCGGGGCGCCGTGCTGGTGGACGCAGACGCGCTGGCCCGTGAGGTGGTCGAGCCTGGGACCCAGGGCCTGGACCGTATCGTGGCAGAATTCGGCGACGGCATGCTTGGCGGCGACGGCCGGCTGGACCGGGCAAAGCTTGGCGCGGCGGTCTTTGGCGACGCCGGACGACTGGCGGCCCTGAACGCCATCGTGCACCCCCTGGTCCGGGCGCGCGCCGCAGAGATTACTGCTGCCGCTGCCGGTGACGCGGTGGTGGTTCAGGACATTCCGCTCCTGGTGGAAACCGGCCAGGGGAACGGTTTCCACCTGGTGGTGGTGGTTGATGCCCCGGATGACGTCCGGCTGCAGCGGATGCGTGCGAACCGCGGGATGTCGGAGGACGAGGCGCGGTCCCGGATGGCTGCACAGGCCACACGGGAGGACCGGCTCGCCGCAGCGGACGTGGTCCTGGACAATTCCGGCAGCGTCGAGGAGTTGCTCGAGCAGGTCGACAGGCTGTGGGATGGCAGGCTGGCGCCGTTTGCCCGCAACCTCGCCGCGGGCCGCCGTGCACCCCGGAACGGCGGGCCCGTCCTGGTAGAGCACCGTACGGAGTGGAAGCAGCAGGCTGCCCGTCTGGCGGCGCGGTTGGGCGCAGCGGCGCCTGAGTTCATCCTGGCGGTGGACCACATTGGCTCCACGTCGGTGCCGGGCCTGGCTGCAAAGGACGTTATCGACCTGCAGGTAGTGGTGGGGGACCTGGCAGATGCCGGCGCCCTTGCACCCGCACTGGCGGATGCGGGCTTCCCTCCGGTGCCGGGCATCGGGCAGGACACGCCAAAACCCCTGCACCCGGATCCCGCCCTGTGGCAGAAAAAATTCCACGCCAGCGCAGACCCCGGCCGTCCTGTCAACGTGCACGTCCGGGCAGCCGGCTCTGCCGGCTGGCGTTTCGCCCTGATGTTCCGCGACTGGCTCCGGAGCGACGCGGAAGCCCGCAGCCTCTACGAAGAACACAAGACAGCGCTGGCTGAACACTTCGCCGGGGACGCCGATACCGACGCCTATGCAGCGGCCAAGGAACCGTGGTTCGCCGAAGCCGCCTGGCCCCGGATGTCCGCCTGGGCCGAGGCAACCGGGTGGGAGCCGCCGTCGTACCCTCCCGCCCGGCTGTAGATTAGATTCATGAGCCTTGCGCAGGATATCAACCGTGTTGTAGCGCCCTTCGAGGTCATCAGCGAGTTCAAGCCGGCCGGTGACCAGCCCGCCGCCATCGCCGAACTCACCGAACGCATCAGGAACGGCGAGAAGGACGTGGTGCTGCTGGGCGCCACCGGAACCGGCAAGAGCGCCACCACGGCCTGGCTGATCGAGCAGGTACAGCGGCCCACCCTGGTCATGGTGCAGAACAAGACCCTCGCCGCACAGCTCGCCAACGAGTTCCGGGAACTCCTGCCCAACAACGCGGTGGAGTATTTCGTCTCCTACTACGACTACTACCAGCCCGAAGCGTACGTGGCGCAGACCGATACCTTCATCGAGAAGGACTCCTCCATCAACGAGGAAGTGGAGCGGCTCCGGCACTCTGCCACCAACGCGCTGCTCACCCGCCGCGATGTGGTAGTGGTGGCCACCGTGTCCTGCATCTACGGTCTGGGGACGCCCGAGGAGTACATCGCCGGGATGGTGACGCTCCGCAAGGGCGACGAGATGAACCGCGACCATCTCCTCCGGAAGTTCGTCGCGATGCAGTATGCCCGCAATGACATCGACTTCCACCGCGGCACCTTCCGCGTGCGGGGCGACACGGTGGAGATCATCCCCATGTATGAGGAACTGGCCATCCGGATCGAGTTCTTCGGCGACGAGATCGAAAACATCCAGACGCTCCACCCCGTGACCGGTCAGGTGATCCGGGACGAAGAAGAAATGTACGTTTTCCCAGCGTCGCACTACGTCGCCGGTCCTGAACGCATGGCCAGGGCCATCAAGCGGATCGAAGACGAACTGGCGGACCGGCTCAAGGTGCTCGAAAGCCAAAACAAGCTCGTCGAGGCCCAGCGGCTCCGGATGCGCACCACGTACGACCTCGAAATGATGCAGCAGATGGGCTTCTGCAACGGCATCGAGAACTACTCGGTGCACATTGACGGCCGCGAGCCGGGCTCCGCGCCGCACTGCCTCCTGGATTACTTCCCGGACGATTTCCTGCTGGTCATTGACGAATCCCACGTCACCGTCCCGCAAATCGGCGCCATGTACGAAGGCGACATGTCCCGCAAGCGGAACCTCGTGGACTTCGGCTTTCGCCTGCCGTCGGCCATGGACAACCGCCCGCTGAAATGGGATGAATTCCTGGAGCGCGTGGGCCAGACCGTCTACCTGTCCGCCACGCCCGGCAAGTACGAACTCGGCAAGGCGGACGGCTTCGTGCAGCAGATCATCCGGCCCACCGGACTCATCGACCCGGAAGTGGTGGTCAAGCCCACCAAGGGGCAGATCGACGACCTCCTGGGCGAGATCAAGGAACGGACCGAGAGGGACGAGCGCGTCCTGGTCACCACGCTGACCAAGAGGATGGCCGAGGACCTCACCAACTACCTCCTGGGGCACGGGGTCAAGGTGGAGTACCTGCACTCGGACGTTGACACGCTGCGCCGCGTGGAGCTGCTGCGCGAGCTGCGGATGGGTACCTTCGACGTCCTCGTGGGCATCAACCTGCTCCGCGAAGGCCTGGACTTGCCCGAAGTCTCCCTCGTCAGCATCCTTGACGCGGACAAGGAAGGCTTCCTGAGGTCCTCCACTTCGCTGATCCAGACCATTGGCCGTGCCGCCCGAAATGTCTCCGGCCAGGTGCACATGTACGCGGACCGGATCACGGATTCCATGGCGCATGCCATCGACGAGACCAACCGGCGCCGTGCCATCCAGGTGGCCTACAACACCGAGCACGGGATCGATCCGCAGCCCCTGCGGAAGAAGATCGCCGACATCACGGACCAGCTGGCCAAGGAAGACGCCGACACCCAGGAGCTGCTGAACAACAACCGGTTGGCCAAGGGTGCCAAGCGGGCCAAGTCCGCAGCCAAGGGCGCCGCCAAGGTCCGTTCCGACGGGCTGGCGGCTGCACCTGCCGAGGATCTGGTGGGCCTGATCGAACAGCTCACCGAGCAGATGCACGGTGCGGCAGCGGAGCTGCAGTTCGAAGTGGCCGCCAGGATCCGGGACGAGGTCAGTGAACTGAAGAAGGAGCTGCGGCAGATGCAGGCGGCCGGACACGCCTAAGGTACAGTTAAGGCCACGTAGGGGAGTATCCCGAGCGCTACGATCGTCAACACGCAGGGCATGGTTGCCCCGCCGGGCGTAGCGGGCCGCCAATTCAGCACCAAGTGCACCGGCAGGCCGGAGAGACTTACACCGCTTCTCTGTACCCTGCGAAAGGCTGCCTTGTGCTCGAATTGCCCGTGTGGTTCGAGGTCGGCTCGTTTGCCGTCCTCGGACTGATCCTCCTGATTGACCTTCTCCTGGTGGTCCGCCGCCCGCACGAACCTTCCATGAAGGAAGCCGGCATGTGGGTGGCGTTTTACGTCACCCTCGCCCTGGTGTTCGCCGGAGCGATGTTCTTTTTCACCGGCCCGGAATACGGCGGCCAGTTCGTGGCCGGCTGGGTCACCGAATATAGTCTCAGCATCGACAACCTGTTCGTCTTCATCATCATCATGGCCCGCTTCTCGGTGCCCCGGAAGTACCAGCAGGAAGTGTTGATGGTGGGCATCATCATCGCCCTCATCCTGCGCGGCATCTTCATCATGCTCGGCGCCATCGTGATCGAGCAGTTCAGCTGGGTGTTCTACATCTTCGGTGCCTTCCTCCTTTGGACCGCCTGGAAGCAGGCCCAGGATGAAGGTGAGGACGAAGAGGACCGTGAGAACCCCATGATCGCCGCCATCCGCAAGGTGATCCCGATGTCCGAGAAGTTCGACGGCAACAAGCTGCGCACCACCGTGGACGGCAAGCGGGTCTTCACGCCGATGCTCATCGTCTTCATCACCATCGGCCTCACGGACCTGCTCTTTGCCGTGGACTCCATCCCGGCCATCTTCGGCCTCACCCAGAGCCCGTTCATCGTCTTCACGGCCAACCTGTTCGCCCTCATGGGTCTACGCCAGCTGTACTTCCTGCTGGGCGGCCTGATGAACCGCCTGGTCTACCTGAAGCACGCCCTGTCCTTCATTCTGGCGTTCATCGGCGTGAAGCTGGTCCTGCACGCCATGCACGTCAATGAACTGCCGTTCATCAACGGCGGCCGGCACATTGAATGGGCCCCGGAGATTCCCACCTTCGTCTCGCTGGCGGTCATCGTCGGCACCATCCTCATTGCCGTCATCGCCAGCCTGGTCAGCTCCAAGGCCGCAAGCGCCCACATGGACCCGCGGCTCGAGGAAGACGTACGGAAGAGCCACAGCGACGTTGACTAGCCGGTTGGCTATGCTCGGAGCGTGAACACGAATACCGCTACGGCGCTGGACCCCCGCAGGGTCCAGCGCCGTACCGTTTTAATCCTCAGCGCCGCCCAACTGCTCAGCGGAATCGGAAACGGGGCAAGCCTCTCCGTGGGCTCCCTCCTGGCCGTCCAGCTCTCGGGGTCCAACGCCTGGGCCGGTGCTGTCACCACCGTGATGACACTCGCCACGGCGGTGGCCGCCATGCCGCTGGCCGGGCTGGCAGAACGGCGCGGCAGGCGGGCCGGCCTCGCCACCGGCGTGCTGTCCGGGATGGCCGGAGCCATCCTGGTCGTCGCAGCCACCGTGACGGGACTCTTCATCCTGCTGCTCGCCGGAGCGGCCCTGCTGGGGCTGGGCACCGCCGCCAACCTGCAGGCCCGCTTCGCAGCCGTGGATCTCGCGGAACCGGAAAAGCGCGGCCGCTCACTCGCCGTCGTCGTCTGGGCCGTCACGGCGGGCGCCGTGGCGGGTCCCAACCTGATCCGCCCGGGCGCCGTCGTGGGGGAGGCGCTGGGCCTGCCGGGCATCGCCGGGCCGTTCATTTTCTCCGCAGCAGGGCTGGGCCTCGCAGCACTCCTCCTGCTCGTGGGCCTGCGGCCGGATCCGTTGCTGCACGCCCTCGCGCTTCGCGGGGAAGCCGCGCGCCCGCCCGGCCGGCAGCGGGGCGTGCTGAAACGCGGCCTCGCCGCAGTCCGGTCTTCACCGTCTGCCAGGCTGGCGATGCTGGCCGTGGTGACGGCGCACGCCGCCATGGCCGCCGTCATGTCGATGACGCCCCTGCACCTCCAGCTGCTGACCGAAGGCCCCCTCCACCCAGGCGCCGGCCACGCGCATGCGGCCAGCACTGACGTCTTCGTCCTGATCGGGTTCACCATCTCGCTGCACATCGCCGGAATGTACGCCCTGTCCCCGGTGATGGGGTGGCTCACGGACAGGGCCGGGCGGCTCCCGACCCTCGTGCTGGGTCACGGACTGATCCTGGCGGCCGCCCTGACGGCCGGGCTCGGAGCGGGCCGTCCAGAGCTGGTTACCGTGGGGCTGGTGCTGCTGGGCCTCGGCTGGTCGGCGGCGACCATTGCCGGTTCGACCCTCCTCGCGGAAAGCGTCGCTCCGGGCGACCGGGTACTGGCCCAGGGTGTCTCGGATACGCTGATGAGCGGCGCCGGTGCTGTCGGTGCCGGGATGTCCGGCCTGATCCTGAGCTGGGTCGGCTACCCCGGGCTGAACGCCGGCGCAGCCGCGCTGGCCGCGGTGGTGCTGGGCGCCATCGTGCTCACGGGCCGCCGCGGCCCCGCCCCGGCGTCAGCTGCCGGCTGAGCGGGCCATTCCGAGCAGCCTGGCAAAGATGGCTTCGCCGTCGTCGGCGATGCCGTCGTGGTGGAAGTCCCCGGTTTCCCAGACCTGAAGACCCTTGATCCTCGCCGCTGTCTCCAGCGACAGCTTCCGGTCCACATAGATATCGTCGGCGTAGACGGCAGCGGCTGCCGGCACGGTGTTGGCCGCCAGCCGGTCCAGGTCGTACAGGTTCATCCAGTCCTGCTTCGCCGCCAGCAGTTGGGCCACGCCGGCTAGCGGTGCCAGCGCCGGATCCTGGCGGAAGTACCACGGGTAGACCATTTCACCGGTGAGGAGGAGTGGTTCGGCTTCCGGCCGGAACTCCGGGAATTCTTCCAGGACCCGCCACGCCGCCCAGTCGGTGGCCTGGCCCTGGGCGTAGATGGATTCGTGCATGAGCGCATACAGCGGGTTGGACCGGCGCGACACCAGGCCCTGGACCTGGTCAAGGAACGCGTCCGAAAGCCGTGGCCCGGTCACCGAATCAGTGAAGGCGTCCTCCAGGAGGCTGTGCAGGCTGTCCACCCTCGTGTTGCCGCCCAGCAGCGCGCCGACCATCTGGAACCGCTCTACGGTGAGGGGGCTGCCGTCGGGCAGCACTTCGAGGGTGCCGCGCAGGTGCCGGGCAATGCGCTCGACGGTCGTCCGGTCTTCCGGGTACCAACTGAAATACTCGGCGTTGCGGGCGGCGACGCGCTGGAACGTTGCCCGGTAGACGTCGTCGGCCGGTCCGGTAAGCGGCGGCAGGCCACCGGTGACCAGTGCCTCTTTCAGCCCCTCCGGAGCAAAGGAAAGGTACGTCAAAGCACAGAAGCCGCCATAGCTTTGGCCGTAAACGGTCCACGGGCCGGACCCGAGCGCCTGCCGGATAAGTTCGGCGTCCGCCACGATCGAATCGGCGCGGAAATGTTCCAGGTAGGCCGCCTGCTCTTGGTCCCCACCGCGCAGCGGCAGCGTGTGCCGGTCGGCAGGAGTGGACAGTCCGGTTCCGCGCTGGTCCAGCATCAGGATGCGAAACTCCCGGGCAGCGGCCTTCGCCCAGCCGCCCAGCGAACCCCAGCGGTTTCCGCGCCCACCGGGGCCGCCCTGCAGGTAAAGCAGCCACGGCAGCCGCTCGGCTTCCGCGGGGCTGTGCTCAGCAGACACGTATTCGCGGGCGAAGACCGTAATGGTTTCGCCGCCGGCCGGGTCAGCTGCGAAATGGTCCAGGGGCGCCTGGACCTCGTGCTCCACGGTCCGCATGCCGCGGAAGGCGTGGCAGGCCCGGACCCGGTGTCCGTTCTCAGCCATGCGAGCCGGCGCCGACGGGGCTGCCGAACTGTGACAGCGCGTCCCCGGTCAGCCGGAAGGTGGACCACCCGTCCATGGGCCGCGCGCCGAGGCTGCGGTAGAAGTTGATGGACGGCTCGTTCCAGTCCAGCACGCTCCATTCCACCCGGGCGTAGCCGTTCTCGACGGCGGTGACGGCAAGGTGCTGCAGCAGCGCCTTGCCGTGGCCTTCGCCGCGTGCCTCCGGGCTAACGTAGAGGTCCTCCAGGTAGATCCCGTGCGTGCCCTCCCAGGTGGAGTAATTCAGGAACCAGAGCGCGAAGCCCTGCACTTCGCCCGCAGCGTTTTCCGCCATGGTGGCGAAGACGCGCGGGTTCTCGCCGAACAGCACCCTGTGCAGCATTTCAGGTGTGTTGCGGACGGCGTCCGGCTCCTTCTCATAACGCGCCAGCTCGTGGATCATGCGGAGGATGGCGGGGACATCGTGGGGCGTTGCGGGGCGGATGGCACTCATTCCCCGAGCTTACCAACGCGGAGGCGCTCAGAGGCGGTTGACGTCCGTCACCCTCACCACTGCGGTGCCCGTCTCGTCGGAGGCCGCGAGGTCCACCTCCGCGGAAATTCCCCAGTCGTGGTCACCGGCGGGGTCGTCGAAGATCTGCCGCACCTTCCAGATGCCCGGTTCTTCGGTGATGATCAGCAGGCCGGGCCCGCGCGCGGCCGGTCCGGTGCCGATGTCGTCGTGGTCGTCGAAGTAGGCGTCCAGCGCGTCCTCCCAGCGCTCGGCGTCCCATCCGGAGGCGCCGTCCAGCTCGCCCAGGGCTGAGGCGTCCTCATCCGCGAACAGTTCCACGCGGCGGAACATCTCGTTGCGCACCATCACCCGGAACGCCCGGATGTTTGAGGTGAGCGACGGCGGCGGAGGCGGCGGCGCATCGTGCGGCGTGGGTGCCGCTCCGGACGCCAGTTCCTCCCACTCGTCCAGGAGGCTCGAATCCACCTGCCGTACCAATTCACCCAACCAGGCCGTGAGATCCTCCAGATCTTCGCGCAGCATGTCCTGGGGGACCGTCTGCCGGAGCGCCCGGAACGCATCCGCCAGGTACCGCAGCACGATGCCCTCGGAGCGCGCCAGTCCGTAGAACTGGACGAACTCGCCGAAGTTCATGGCGCGTTCGTACATGTCACGGACCACTGACTTGGGCGCCAGTTCGAAGTCGCCCACCCAGGGGGCGGCCTTCCGGTACACCTCGAACGCCTCGCCCAGCAGCTCCGCCAGGGGCTGCGGGTAGGTCACCTCGTCCAGCATGGCCATCCGCTGGTCGTACTCGATGCCGTCCGCCTTCATGGCCGCCACCGCCTCGCCGCGGGCTTTCTTCTGCTGGGCGGAGAGGATCTGGCGGGGTTTCTCCAGGGTCGCCTCGATCACGGACACCACGTCCAGGGCGTACGACGGCGACTCCGGGTCCAGGAGCTCAAGCGCGGCCAGGGCAAACGGCGAGAGCGGCTGGTTCAGGGCGAAGTTCGGCTGCAGGTGGACGGTCAACCGGACGGTGCGCCCGTCCGGGCCCTGCTCATTCGCCGGGATCCGCTCCACCACCTCGGCGGCCAGCAGTTCGCGGTAGATGCCGAGGGCCTTCTTCATCAGGCGGAGCTGGGATGGCCGGTTTTCGTGGTTTTCGGTGAGGAGCCGCCGTGCGGCGGCGAAGGGGTCGCCCGGGCGTTCCATCAGGTTCATCAGCATGGCGTGGGTTACCGTGAAGCTGGACGCCAACGGGTCCGGAATCGACTCCACCAGCCGCTTGAACGTGGGCTCGCCCCAGGAAACGAATCCTTCCGGCGGTTTCTTTTTCACTACTTGGCGCAGCTTCTTCTGGTCGTCGCCGAACTTGGCCACTGCCTTGGCCATGGCCCGGACGTTCTCGGTGACGTGCTCCGGCGCCTGGACCACCACGGTCCCGGCGGTGTCGTAGCCCGCCCGGCCGGCCCGGCCCGCAATTTGGTGGAACTCACGGGAGTTGAGCAGCCGGGTGCGTACGCCGTCGTACTTGCTCAGTGCTGTGAGGAGGACGGTGCGGATGGGCACGTTAATCCCCACGCCCAGCGTGTCCGTGCCGCAGATGACCTTCAGCAGCCCTGCCTGCGCGAGCTGTTCCACCAGCCGGCGGTACTTGGGCAGCATCCCGGCATGGTGGACGCCGATACCGTGGCGGACCAGCCGGTTGAGCGTTTTGCCGAAGCCTGCGGCGAACCGGAAGCCCGCGATCAGTTCAGCGATCCGGTCCTTTTCCTCCCGCGTGCACACGTTGATGCTCATCAGGTTTTGAGCGCGGTCGATCGCTTCGACCTGGCTGAAGTGCACCACATATACCGGAACCTGCCGGGTGGAGAGCAGTTCCTCGAGCGTCTCGTGGACGGGGGTCTCGTGGTAGTAGTAATGCAGCGGAATAGGGCGTTCGGCGGAGCTCACCGTGGTGGTGGCGCGGCCGGTCAGCGAGGTGAGGCCCTCCTCGAATCGGCTCACATCGCCCAAGGTGGCGGACATCAGCAGAAACTGGGCCTGCGGCAGTTCCAGGAGCGGTACCTGCCACGCCCAGCCCCGCTGGGGGTCGGAGTAGAAGTGGAACTCGTCCATGATGACCGTGCCAAGGCTGGCGGCTGCGCCTTCCCTCAGGGCGGTATTGGCCAGGATTTCGGCCGTGCAGCAGATGATCGGCGCGTCCTGGTTGACGCCGGAATCGCCGGTGATCATGCCGACATTTTCTGCCCCGAAGGTCTCGCAGAGGGCGAAGAATTTCTCCGAGACCAGGGCCTTGATGGGCGCGGTATAGTAGCTCCGCTCACCGCGCGCCATGGCCTGGAAGTGGGCCGCGGTGGCCACCAGCGACTTCCCCGATCCCGTGGGGGTTGCCAGGATGACGTTCGCCCCGGTCGCCAGCTCCATAATGGCTTCGTCCTGCGCCGGATAGAGCGTGATACCGCGGCTTTCAGTCCATTCAACGAACCCTGTATACAGCAGGTCGGGGTCGACGGCAGCCGTCGGGTTTGGGGCAGACGGTCGGGGCAGCTGGTCAACGAGTTTCATTGGTTTCCAGCTTAGTGCCCTGCCGCAGTCCCGGATCCTTTCGGGACCGCGCTAGGCTACGCGGTAGCCGACGCATCGACTCACCGTGGAGACAGCCGTGAAATGGGATCCAGCCAAGTATGTCCAGTTCGGCGGGCACCGTGACCGGCCGTTCTTCGACCTCACGGCCAGGATCGGGGCCGCGCGGCCGGGGCTGGTGGTCGACCTGGGCTGCGGGCCGGGCAACCTGACGTCCTCGCTGGCGGAACGCTGGCCGGAGGCGGACGTCGTCGGCGTGGACTCGTCGGCAGACATGCTGGACCGTGCAGCGCCGCTGTCCAGGCAGTTTCCATCATTGCGTTTCGAACTGCGGGACATTGCCGCTTGGGAGCCCGCGCCCGGAACGGACGTGGTGGTCAGCAACGCTGCGCTGCAGTGGGTGCCCGGTCACCAGGACCTGATGCGGCGCTGGCTGTCCCAATTGGCTCCCGGATCGTGGTTCGCACTCCAGGTGCCCGGCAATTTCGACGCCCCGTCCCACGTGCTGATGCGTGAACTGGCGGCGTCGGCCGGATGGGCTCCACGGCTTGACGGCGTGCTGAGGGGAGGGGATTCTGCGGGCAACGCCGCGGACTATCTTGGCATCCTCCTTGACGCGGGGTTCGAAGCCGATGCCTGGGAGACCACCTACCAGCAGGTTCTGCCAGGACCGGATCCAGTGCTCCAGTGGGTGCGGGGAACTGCGCTTCGCCCTGTCCTCGCAGCACTGTCCGCCGAGGAATCGGCCCGGTTCGAGGACGAGTACTCAGCCGCCCTGAGGTCCGCGTATCCTGCGACCCGGCACGGCACGGTGTTTCCGTTCCGGCGCGTCTTTGCCGTCGGCCGGAAAATGGGTTCGATCCATTCGTTGGATGATCTTGACAGCCGCAGTAATGTGGTGTGACGGCTGGCAAGACGTGATCCGGCCAACAATAGCCGTCCGGCCGTGCCAGGGTGTCACCGCCCGACCTGGCCACCCCCGGGACCCCCGCACCCAAGTGGAGGCACCTTGCTGATCGGGTTGATGGGGCGGATGCTCGAGGGCCAGAAGCTCCCAGTGGCCTCCATCGTGCTGCTGCAGCTCGTGCAGGCGGCGGCGAACCTGATGCTGCCTACGGTCAATGCGGCGATCATCGATGACGGCATCGTTGCAGGAAATGCCGCTGTCATCTCCCGGCTTGGCCTGGTCATGGCCGCCGTTGCCGCGCTGCAGGCAGCAGCAGCCATAGGGGCAGGATACTTCGCTGCCGTGGTGGCCATGCGGATCGGGCACCGCCTGCGGGCGGAGACTTTCGCACGGATCCAGACACTTTCCAGCCAGGACATCGCTGCCTTCGGCACCCACAGCCTCACCACGCGGGCTACCAATGATGCGCAACAGATCCAGGCGTTCGCTGTGCTCGCCTTCACCATGCTGGTGGCCGGTCCAGCCATGGGGGTGGGCGGAACCGTTCTGGCCCTGCAACAGGATGTGGCCCTGTCCGGAGTGGTCATCGTCATTGTTCCCGTCCTCATGCTGGTGATGTACGGGATCGTGCGCCGCCTCGTCCCGCTTTACCGCGAGGGGCAGGAGCTGCTGGACCGGGCGGGTGGGATCCTCCGGGAACAAATCATCGGGGCACAGGCCATTCGGGCCTTTGTCCGCCAGGACCATGAAATCCGCCGTTTCGGCCGGACCAACAGCAGCCTCACGGCGAACAACCTGCAGTCCGCGCTGCTTGTTGCCGGGATGCTGCCGCTCATCATGCTGGTGGTCAACCTGTCCTCCGTTGCCGTGGTGTGGTTCGGAGGCCACCTGATCCAGGCGGGCGACATGAACATCGGGGCCCTGACGGCCTTCATTTCCTACATCCTGCAGATCCTGCTGGCCATCATGATGTCTATGTACGTGCTCATGTCCGCGCCGCGGGCATCAGTCAGCGCCGAGCGTATAGAAGCGGTGCTGGCTGCAAAATCTTCAGTCCGCGACGTCCCGCTGCAGGCCAGGGACCGGCCGCACGGCGAGATGTCGCCGACAGCAGCCGAGGGTCTCCTGGAATTTCATGACGTGGGCTTTTCGTATCCCGGCGCGGAGGTACCCGTGCTGGCAGACATCAGTTTCGCTGCGGTACCGGGGACCACCACGGCAATCGTTGGTTCCACCGGCAGCGGCAAGTCCACACTGTTGAACCTGGTCCCGCGTTTCCTGGACTCCACCCACGGGCGGATCAAACTGGGCGGAACGGACATCAGGGAACTACCGCTGGATGCCCTGAGGGCGTCCATGTCGCTCGTTCCCCAGCACGCCCACCTCTTTACCGGCACCATTGCGGACAACCTGAGGATGGCGGCACCCAGAGCCACCGACAGCGAGCTGTGGCATGCCCTCGAAACAGCCCAGACGATGCGTTTCATGGCACACCTGCCGCTCGGGCTGGAGACGCCGGTGGGCCAGGGCGGAACCAATCTCTCCGGCGGTCAGCGGCAGCGCCTCTGCGTTGCCCGTGCGCTGCTGCGCCCTGCGCCCCTGTTCCTGTTCGATGACAGCTTTTCCGCGTTGGACTATGACACGGACACGAGGCTCCGGGATGCGCTCGGCGCGGCACTTGCTGCCGCGGCCGTGGTGGTGGTGGCCGAACGTATTTCGGCAGTGCGGAACGCCGACAGGATCCTGGTGCTCGACGACGGGCGCATCGTCGCCCAGGGTACCCACGCGGAGTTGCTGCAGATGTCGTCCACATACCGCGAGATCGCGGACTCGCAACTCGCGCTGGGCGGCCAGCAGTGAAGCGACGGCCACCCAGGGAAACTGCCACCCCGGACACGGACGCTGCCTTTTGGGCCACCGCCGGAAGGCTCCTGGGGCTGCTGGCGCCATACCGCCGCTACATGGTTGGGGCAGTGATTGCCACCTGTGTGTTCTCCGGCCTGAACGTCGCAGCACCGAAATACCTGGGCGACGCCACCGACGTCGTGGTGGCCGGCGTACTGCGGGTCGGCCTCGATGAGGGGCGGCTGGGGCTGCTGCTGGTCCTCGTGGCGTCGATGTATATCCTGGCGTCGCTGTTCAACTGGGTCCAGGGTGTCCTGACGGCCAGGTCCGTCCAGGGCCTCATGCACGGACTCCGCGGCGCCCTGGAAGAGAAGCTGCACCGCCTCCCGTCCACGTACTTCCAGGGAACGTCCCGGGGGGATGTGCTCAGCAGGGCCACCAACGACGTGGACAACATCGCCCAGGCGCTGAACCAGCTGCTGACCCAACTCATTATGTCCGTGCTCATGCTCAGCGGTTCGCTGGCGATGATGCTGTGGATTTCACCGCTCCTCGCGGTTATCGCCCTGGCTACGGTGCCTGTGTCCACCCTCATCACTGTCCTGGTGACGCGCAGGTCCCAGGCCAACTACGCCAGGCAGTGGAAGGAAACCGGAGAGCTCAACTCGCACGTTGAGGAATTCGTCACCGGCCACGAGGTCATCAAGGCGTTTGGGCAGCAGGGGCGGGCAGCAGGGGTTTTCGCCCGCAGCAACGACCGGCTGGAATGGGCGGCCGCGCGGGCGCAGTTCTCCGCCGGAATGGTCCAGCCCCTCATGGCGCTGGTGTCCAACCTGAACTACATAGCCGTGGCCGTGGTGGGTGCTTTCCAGGTTATGGCAGGCGCCATGACCATCGGCGGCATCCAGGCTTTCATCCAGTTCAGCCGGCTCTTTACCCAGCCTGTGGGCCAGATTGGCGGCATGCTGAGCCTGATCCAGTCCTGCGTGGCATCCGCGGCGCGGGTGTTTGCCCTCCTCGACGCCGGCGAAGATCCGGGCGAGCGCCAAGGCGACGAAGCCGTTCCGGCAGACGGGCGCATCGTGTTCGAGGACGTAACATTTGCCTACGCGGGCGCAGGTCCCGCTGTAGCCAACCTCTCCTTCACGGCAGAGCCCGGACAGAGCGTAGCAATTGTGGGCCATACCGGTGCGGGCAAGTCCACGGTGGTGAACCTCCTGCTGCGCTTCTGTGAGCCGGACTCCGGCCGCATCACCCTCGGCGGGGTGGAGTTGGGCGCGATTGCGAGGGACAGGCTTCGGGCCAGGTTCGGCGTGGTCCTCCAGGACACGTGGCTGTTCGGCGGGACCATCCGCGACAATATCGCGTACGGGAATCCGGAGGCGCCGGAAGAGGCCATCATGGCGGCCGCCGAAGCCAGCCATGTGGACCGCTTCGTGCGCTCCCTGCCGGACGGCTATGCCACCGTGCTCGAGAACGGCGGCGACCCCCTGAGCGAGGGCCAGCGGCAGTTGATCAGCATTGCCCGGGCCCAGCTGGCCAGGCGCGACATCCTGGTCCTGGACGAGGCAACAAGCTCGGTCGACTCCCGGACCGAGCTCCTGATCAGGCAGGCGATGGAACGGCTGCTCCGCGGCAGGACCAGCCTGGTCATCGCCCACCGTTTGTCCACGGTCCGCAACGCTGATCTAATTCTGGTCATGGACCACGGACGCATCGTTGAGCAGGGAACCCACCAGGGACTCCTCGCTGCCAACGGCTATTACACCAGGCTCTACAACGCGCAGTTCACATCTCGGAAGGACCGCGCGGTAGCGCTGGAGGCCGGATCGTGAACGCCGCCAGGACCGCCGCCCAGGATTTTCCGGGATCATGGCGGCCCAATCCCACCAGTACCGTGGCGCTGTTTGAGCAGCTGCGCCTGCAGCTCATCCATCTGGTGGACAGGGGCACTCTGCCGCCCGGGACCCGCCTGCCGGCGGTGCGGGCGCTGGCGGAGGAACTGGAGGTCGCCCCGCATACCGTGGCCCGGGCCTACAAGGAACTGGAAGCAGCGGGGGTCGTGGCCACGCGCGGCCGGAACGGCACCGTCGTCTGCCCGCGGGACGAGCGGCTGGGCGGGCTGTCCGCGGCCGCCGCCGACTATGCAGCAGCTGCCAGGGCGCAGGGCGCCACCTTCGCGGAGGCAGTCCAGCTACTGGCCGCGGCGTACGACGCCGGCCAGTAGGGACGTGAGGTTGTCCTGCGTGGAGGTTCGAAGAAATTTTCGATTAGCATAGTGGGGTGCCTAAAGCCCTAGCTGAAGAAACCGCCGCCCCTTCCGTTCTTTCCGCCGGATCGGATGTTGTACCGCACCGCCCGGACCTGTCCCGGCTGGTGGTCAAGGGAGCACGCGAACACAACCTCCGGAACGTGGACCTTGACCTGCCCCGCGACGCCATGATCGTCTTCACCGGGCTGTCCGGTTCCGGCAAGTCCTCCCTGGCTTTCGACACCATCTTCGCCGAGGGCCAGCGCCGCTACGTGGAATCACTCTCCGCTTATGCACGCCAGTTCCTGGGACAGGTGGACAAACCCGACGTTGACTTCATCGAGGGCCTGTCCCCGGCAGTCTCCATCGACCAGAAGTCCACCAGCAAAAACCCCCGGTCCACGGTGGGAACCATAACCGAAATTTACGACTACATGCGCCTGCTTTGGGCCCGCGTGGGGCGTCCGCACTGCCCAGAGTGCGGTGAGCCGGTCACCAAGCAGACTCCCCAGCAGATTGTGGACCAGCTTCTGGAGCTGGACGAAGGAACCCGCTTCCAGGTCCTCGCGCCGGTCGTCCGGGGCCGCAAGGGCGAGTTCGTGGACCTGTTCAAGGAACTGACGGCCAAGGGCTACTCGCGCGCCCGGGTGGACGGCGACCTCATCCAGCTCAGCGACCCGCCCAAGCTGGGCAAGCAGTTCAAGCACACCATCGAAGTAGTGGTTGACCGGCTCGTGGTGAAGGAAGGCATCAGGCAGCGTCTGACGGACTCGATTGAGACGGCTCTGGGACTGGCCGAAGGGCGCGTACTGGCGGACTTCGTCGACCTGGAAGCGGACGCCGCGGGCAAGATCAGGGCCTTCTCCGAAAACCTGGCATGTCCTAACGAGCATCCCCTCGCGATCGACGAGATCGAACCCCGGTCCTTTTCGTTCAACAACCCCTTCGGTGCCTGCGCAGCCTGCAGCGGCATCGGAACGCGACTGGAAGTCGACGAGGAACTCATCGTTCCCAACCCCGAGCTGTCGCTGTCCGAAGGTGCCATCGCGCCCTGGTCGCTCGGCACTGCCACCACGGAATACTGGAACCGGCTCCTCGAAGGGCTGGCCTCCGAATTGGGCTTCTCCATGGACACCCCGTGGGAACAGCTGGGCAGGGACGTCCGCCAGACCGTCCTGCACGGCAAGGACCATAAAGTGGTGGTGCAGTACCGGAACCGCTTCGGCCGCGAACGCAAATACAGCACCGGGTTTGAAGGCGCCATCCAGTACGTGCACCGCAAGCACGGCGAAACGGACTCGGACTGGGCCCGTGACCGCTACGAGGAATTCATGCGGCAGGTTCCGTGCCCCGCATGCAACGGCGCCAGGCTGAACCCGGCGTCACTCTCGGTCCTGATCAACGGCAAGTCCATCGCCGAGGTGGCCGCGCTTCCCATGCGGGACTGCGCAGCCTTCCTGAACAATCTTGTACTGACGGGCCGCGAGGCCCAGATCGCGCACCAGGTCCTCAAGGAGATCCAGGCCCGTCTCACCTTCCTCCTGGACGTGGGACTCGAATACCTTAACCTGGAGCGGCCCTCGGCCACCCTGTCCGGCGGCGAAGCCCAGCGGATCCGGCTTGCCACCCAGATCGGCTCCGGCCTGGTGGGCGTGCTCTATGTGCTGGACGAACCCTCCATCGGGCTCCACCAGCGGGACAACCGCCGCCTCATCGACACCCTCACCCGGCTGCGGGACATGGGCAACACTCTCATCGTCGTGGAACATGACGAGGACACCATCCAGGTTGCCGACTGGATTGTGGACATCGGACCGGGCGCAGGGGAGCACGGCGGCCAAGTGGTCCACTCGGGTTCCTACCCGGCCCTGCTGGAAAACAAGGCTTCGCTGACGGGCGATTACCTTGCCGGACGCAAGAAAATCGACGTCCCGGCCAAGCGCCGCAAGTACGACAAGAAGCGCGAGATCAAGGTGGTCGGCGCCCGGGAAAACAATTTGCTGAACGTGGATGCCGCGTTCCCGCTGGGGCTGTTCACGGCCGTGACCGGCGTCAGCGGCTCCGGCAAGTCCACGCTGGTCAACGAAATCCTCTATAAGGTCCTGGCGAACAAGCTCAACGGCGCCAAGCAGGTGGCCGGCCGGCACAAGACGGTCCAGGGGCTGGAACACCTGGACAAGGTGGTCCACGTGGACCAGAGCCCCATCGGCCGTACGCCGCGCTCCAACCCGGCAACCTACACCGGGGTCTTCGACAACATCCGCAAGCTATTCGCGGAGACCACCGAGGCCAAAGTGCGCGGCTACCTTCCCGGCCGCTTTTCGTTCAATGTCAAGGGCGGCCGTTGCGAGGCCTGTTCCGGTGACGGAACACTGAAGATCGAGATGAACTTCCTGCCGGATGTCTACGTCCCGTGCGAGGTGTGCCACGGTGCGCGCTACAACCGCGAGACGCTTGAGGTGCACTACAAGGGCAAGACCATTGCCGATGTCCTCAACATGCCCATCGAGGAAGCAGCGGAGTTTTTCGCTGCGTTCACTCCGATCGCCCGGCATCTCCGGACGCTGGTAGACGTCGGACTCGGCTACGTGCGCCTGGGCCAGCCCGCCACCACGCTCTCCGGCGGTGAAGCGCAGCGCGTCAAGCTGGCCTCGGAGCTCCAAAAACGTTCCAACGGCCGCAGCATCTACGTGCTGGACGAGCCCACTACCGGCCTGCACTTCGAGGACATCCGCAAGCTCCTCCTGGTGCTCCAGGGCCTGGTGGACAAAGGCAACACGGTCATCACCATCGAGCACAACCTCGACGTCATCAAGAGCGCGGACTGGATTGTGGACCTTGGCCCGGACGGCGGGTCCGGCGGCGGCCAGATCGTGTCTTCCGGGACTCCGGAGCAGGTCGCCAAGTCCACCACCAGCCACACGGCCCGGTTCCTCGCCGAAATCCTGGGGTAGCCTGCAGGCCCGGTACTCGAATATTCCTTAACGGGAATGCGAGTTTCGGGCTTGTGTGCTCTCATGAGAAACTAACCCGGTGACTCAAACAACAGTGCCCGTGATCTTTGACCTGGACGGCACTCTTGTCGACCCGGCCGGTGGGATAACAGGGGGCATCTCCGCAGCCCTGGCAGAAGCCGGACTTCCCGTACCTGCGCCGGAACTGCTGGAGGCCATGATCGGCCCCAAGCTCAGTGACTCGCTGTTGAATGTCGCCAAAGTCCCGGCGGACAGGCTGGGGGACGTCGTGCGCCGCTACCGTAGCCACTACGCCGCCACCGGAATGGCGCAAAGCCGCCTTTACCCCGGCATCAGGGATGTGCTGGAGTCTTTTGCCGCAGCCGGACGGCCGCTGGCGGTCGCCACCCAGAAACCCCAGGGCCTGGCCCGCAAGCTGCTGGCCCTGCACGGGATTGACGGGTTCTTCCGTGGCATCCATGGGGCGCCCGACGACGAAACCGCCGTCGAAGGCGTTCCCGTCGGTAAGACGGCTATCATCGCTGCCGCGCTCCGGGGCCTGGACACCCAGCACGCCGTCATGGTGGGGGACCGTGCCCAGGACGTGGACGGCGCGGTCGCGAATGGACTCGACTGCATTGGCGTCGCCTGGGGATTTGCGCCCGAAGGTGAGCTGGAGGCGGCCGGCGCTGTCGCCGTCGTCGATACCCCCGCAGCCCTCCTGGAAGCCGTTGGCCGGCTTCACGCCATCCACACCGCGGCCATGAGCGAGGTGACCAACGATGGAAATGTTTGATGCCGTCCGCTGGAGCACTCGAAACCTGATTGCCGGCACCTGCCGGCCCACCGTTGTGGGACTTGAAAACGTCCCAACGCAAGGCCCCTTCATCGTTGCGCCGAACCACCTTTCCTTTTTCGACAGCGTGATAGTCCAGGCCCTGATGCCCCGGCCTGTCGCCTTCTTTGCCAAGGCCGAGTACTTCACCACCGGGGGACTCAAAGGCAGGGCCATGAAAGCGTTCTTTGAGTCCGTCGGTTCCATCCCGGTGGAGCGTGGGGAGCAGGCCGCCAGCGTGCAGGCCCTGAAGACACTCCTGGACATCCTGGAGGCGGGAAAGGGCATCGGAATCTATCCGGAAGGGACCCGCTCCCGGGACGGCATCCTCTACCGCGGCCGGACCGGCGTTGGCTGGCTGGCGCTGACCACCGGCGCGCCAGTGGTTCCGGTCGGACTGATCGGTACCGAAAAACTCCAGCGCGCGGGCGAGAAGGGCGTCCGCCCGCAGCACTTCACCATGAAGGTCGGAGAGCCGCTCTACTTCGACAAGACCGGCCCGGACCATTCGCTGCCGGCACGCCGCGAAGTAACGGACCGGATCATGGATGCCATCGCTGCCCTCAGCGGCCAGGAACGGTCCACCAGCTACAACCAGAGCAAGACCGCGGAGTAGGCCAACTGCGAACGCCGGCCGGGCGCCGCCCGCCGGCTCAGTAGAATGGATAAGTGGCAAATCCAGCAAGTTACCGTCCCCGGACCGGTGAAATTCCCACCAACCCGGGGGTGTATCGGTTCCGGGACCCGCACGGCCGCGTCATTTACGTGGGTAAGGCCAAGAGCCTCCGGTCGCGGCTGAACTCCTACTTCGCCAACCCCGCAGGCCTGATGCCCAAGACCCACGCCATGGTGCATGCCGCCAGCAGCGTGGAGTGGACCGTGGTGGGCAGCGAGCTCGAATCGCTGCAGCTGGAATACACCTGGATCAAGGAATTCAAGCCACGCTTCAATGTGGTGTTCCGGGACGACAAAACGTACCCCTATCTCGCCGTGACCATGGGCGAGAAGTACCCCCGCGTCCAGGTGATGCGCGGCGACCGCCGCAAGGGGACGCGGTACTTCGGTCCCTACACTGCCGGGGCGATCCGGGAAACCATGGACACGCTCCTGCGGGTCTTCCCGGTCCGGAGCTGCAGCGCCGGTGTCTTCAAGCGGGCCGAGGCCAGTGGCCGCCCCTGTCTGCTGGGTTACATCGACAAGTGCTCGGCGCCGTGCGTGGGACGCATTTCGCCGGAGGACCACCGGGCCCTGGCCGACGACTTTTGCGCCTTCATGGGCGGCGAGGCAAAGAGGTTCATTGCCAAGCTGGAAAAACAGATGGGCGAGGCGGTGGCGAGGCTTGACTATGAAAGCGCCGCTCGGATCCGTGACGACATCACCGCCATGCGGAAGGTGTTCGAACGCAACGCCGTGGTGCTCGCCGAGGATACGGACGCGGACATCTTTGCCCTGCACGAGGACGAGCTTGAGGCTGCCGTGCAGGTGTTCCATGTCCGTGGCGGCCGGGTCCGCGGCCAGCGCGGCTGGGTGGTGGAAAAGGTTGAGGACTCCAGCACACCGGACCTGGTGGAGCACCTGCTCCAGCAGGTCTACGGCGAAGACGGCGACACGGAGGGCCGGCTCCCCCGCGAGGTCCTGGTCCCCGTAGAACCAAGCAACGCCGAAGAACTGGCCCGCTGGCTCGGCGGGCTGCGCGGTGCGAAAGTGGACATCCGGGTGCCCCGCCGTGGCGACAAGGCAACGTTGATGGGGACTGTCCGGGAAAACGCCGAACATGCCCTGAAGCTGCACAAGACGCGCCGTGCGGGCGACCTCACGGTCAGGTCGCAGGCGCTGCAGGAGCTCCAGGAGGCCCTGGACCTGCCGGTGGCCCTCCTCCGGATCGAGTGCTTCGACGTCTCGCATGTGCAGGGAACCAACGTGGTGGCGTCCATGGTGGTGGTGGAGGACGGGCTCCCCAAAAAGGCGGACTACCGCAAATTCTCCATCTCAGGGGCTGCCGCCGCTGATGACACCGCCGCCATGCGGGACGTCCTGACGCGCCGGTTCCGGCACTACCTGCAGGACAAGACCGCCCAGGTGGACGGGTCGGCTGCTGAGGCCGGGGAGGCGTCACCCGGGGCGACCGGTGCCGCGCTGGACACCACCACTCCCGCCCCCAAGGCAAAGTTCGCCTACCCGCCCAACCTGGTCGTGGTGGATGGCGGCAAGCCGCAGGTGAACGCTGCCGCCCGGGCCCTGGCTGACCTGGGCATCGACGACGTCTACGTGGTGGGACTGGCCAAACGGCTGGAAGAAGTATGGCTGCCGGACAGCGACTTCCCGGTCATCCTGCCCCGGTCCTCCCAGGGGCTCTACCTCCTCCAGCGCATCCGCGACGAAGCCCACCGGTTCGCCATCTCGTTCCACCGGCAGAAGCGGGGCAAGGCCATGACCGTGTCCGCGCTGGACAGCGTGCCCGGGCTCGGCGCAGCCAAACGCAAGGCCCTCCTGGCGCACTTTGGATCCGTCAAGGGCGTCAAGGCTGCTTCGGCCGAGGAGCTCGCCATGGCCAAGGGGATCGGTCCGGCGCTGGCGGGAGCGATCGTCAGCCACTTCGCGGCCTCAGACATGGAGGCTCCGGCCGCGCCCGCCATCAACATGACCACCGGCGAAATCATCGAAACTTAGCTAGGGTAAAGGACGGGGACCGCCGGTGCGGCCCACCGGCAGTACAACGAACGGAATCGGGGACTTGATGGCAGGCACAACGGCGGAATCCGGCGCAGGGCGGGACGGGATGGAACCCGTCAAGCCGCTGGAGGCGGAGCTGCTGGTGGTCACCGGGATGTCCGGGGCAGGCCGGAGCACCGCAGCGGATGCCCTGGAGGACCACGGCTGGTACGTCGTGGAAAACCTGCCCCCGCAGATGCTCGGCACCCTCGCCGAACTCGTTTCCCACGCGCCCCAGTCAATCCCGCGGCTTGCGGTGGTGGTGGACGTGCGCAGCAAGGGCCTGTTCGCCGACATCCGGGCTGCCCTGGGCGCGCTGGAGGCCAGCGGCATCACGTTCCGCGTGCTCTTCCTGGATGCCAGCGACAATGTGCTGGTCCGCCGCTTCGAGCAGGGCCGCCGGCCGCACCCGCTGCAGGGCGGCGGCAGGATCCTGGACGGAATTGCCGCCGAACGCGAGCTGCTCCAGGAACTCCGCGACAGCTCCGACGTCGTCATTGACACCTCCAGCTACAACGTCCATGGCCTGGCGACCGCCATCACCGAACTGTTCAGCGAGTCCGGCCCCGTTGCGCTGCGCATCAACGTCATGAGCTTCGGTTTCAAGTACGGATTGCCCGTGGACGCCAACTACGTGGCGGACGTCCGCTTCATTCCCAACCCGCACTGGGTGCCGCAGCTGCGTCCCCACACCGGCCTGGACAAGGAGGTCAGCGATTACGTCCTTGAGGCTGAGGGCGTCAAGAGCTTCGTTGACCGCTATGTGATGGCGCTGGAGCCGGTGCTGGACGGCTACCGCAGGGAGAATAAGCATTACGCCACCATCGCGGTCGGCTGCACCGGCGGCAAACACCGCTCCGTGGCGGTAGCCATGGAGATTTCGAAGAAGCTGGCACAGTTTCCCCGGGTCACCGTGACCACCACGCACCGGGACCTGGGCCGGGAATAATGGGGCTGTTTACCGGAGCCCTGCCCCTGGTGCCGGCTCCGGCCGCCGGCGTCGCCAGCCAGCAGGACAAGGGGCCCAACGTCGTGGCGCTTGGCGGCGGCCACGGCCTGTCGGCCTCCCTTTCGGCGCTGCGCCTGCTCACCTCAGAGCTGACGGCCATCGTCACGGTAGCGGACGACGGCGGTTCTTCCGGGCGCCTGCGCGAGGAGTACGGTGTCCTCCCGCCGGGGGATCTCCGGATGGCGCTGTCCGCCCTGTGCGACGACACCGACTGGGGCCGCACCTGGCGCGACGTCATGCAGCACCGGTTCCAGCCGGGCAAGGGCCCGGGCGGATCGCTGGACGAGCACGCCATGGGAAACCTGCTGATCGTGACCTTGTGGGAACTGCTGGGCGATGCGGTGGGCGGGCTCAAGTGGGCCGGTGCGCTGCTCGGAGCCCGGGGCCAGGTCCTGCCGATGTCCACTGTTCCCCTGACCATCGAGGGAGAGGCGCGCGTCACCGCCCCGGACGGCACCACTGCCCTGGAGACGGTCCGTGGCCAGGCCAAGTGCGCGGTGGCCGGATCGCTGGAGCACGTCAGGCTGCTTCCCGAGAATGCGCCCGCCTGCGTCGAGGCCCTGAGCGCCATTGAACTTGCGGACTGGGTCATCCTGGGCCCGGGGTCCTGGTACACCTCGGTCCTCCCGCACCTGCTGCTGCCCGAGATGCGCGAGGCGCTCTGCAGCACGGCGGCCAAACGCTGCCTGACGATGAACCTGGCCACGGACACCAGGGAAACCATGGGGATGTCCGCGGCGGACCACCTGCACGCGCTCCGCCGGTACGCTCCCGGCTTCAGCGTGGACGTGGTGCTGGCCGACCCCGCCTCGGTGCCGGACCGGGTGGAGTTCGAACGGGCGGCGGAGATGATCGGCGCAGAGGTTGTCTTGGGTAAAGTAGGGGCGTCGGGTCGCCGGCCCGTCCATGACCCCCTGCGTCTGGCCACGGCGTACCAGGACATATTCGGGAACAGTTAGGAAGGTGCCATGGCACTGACAGCATCAGTCAAGGAAGAACTGTCCCGGCTGGACATCAAGAAATCCTCCGTCCGCAAGGCCGAGGTCTCCGCCATGCTCCGGTTCGCCGGCGGCCTCCACATCATCTCCGGCCGGATCGTCATCGAGGCGGAGGTGGACCTGGCATCCACAGCCCGCCGGCTCCGCGCCGCCATCGCCGAGGTCTACGGGCATCAGAGCGAAATCATCGTGGTGTCAGCCGGCGGCCTGCGCCGCGCCAGCCGCTACGTGGTCCGCGTGGTGCGCGACGGCGAGGCGCTGGCCCGGCAGACCGGACTGCTCGACGGCAGGGGACGCCCCGTGCGGGGGCTGCCGTCCGCCGTCGTCAACGGATCAGCTGCGGACGCCGAAGCGGTGTGGCGGGGCGCCTTCCTGGCGCACGGCTCCCTCACGGAGCCCGGCCGCTCATCCTCTTTGGAAGTCACCTGCCCTGGCCCGGAGTCTGCACTTGCACTCGTGGGCGCCGCCCGCCGACTGGACATCCAGGCCAAGGCCCGGGAGGTCAGGGGCGTAGACCGCGTGGTCATCCGCGACGGGGACACGATTGCCGCCCTGCTGACCCGGATGGGCGCCCATGACGCGCTGATGGTGTGGGAGGAACGCCGCATGCGCAAGGAGGTCCGCGCGACAGCCAACCGCCTGGCGAACTTCGACGACGCCAACCTCCGCCGCTCCGCCCAGGCAGCCGTTGCGGCCGGAGCACGGGTGGAGCGTGCGTTGGAAATCCTTGGCGACGACGTCCCGGACCACCTGAAGTACGCTGGCGAGCTGCGCGTGGCGCATAAACAGGCCAGCCTGGACGAACTGGGCCGCCTCGCGGATCCGGTGATGACCAAGGACGCCATCGCCGGACGGATCCGCCGGCTGCTGGCTATGGCGGACAAACGCGCCATCGACCTGGGAATTCCCGGCACGGACGCCAATGTGACGCCGGAAATGCTGGACGAGTAGCAGGCCCATAGAATCGAAATAATTCCGGGCGCCTGACGTCCGGATGCACAATCCGAGAGACACCAGAAGGACCGGGAGGTCCACGATATTGGAGGATTTTGTGACCGAGTACGTTTTGCCCGAACTCAGCTACGACTACGCCGCCCTCGAACCGCACATCTCCGCGCGGATCATGGAGCTGCACCACAGCAAGCACCACGCCGCTTACGTCACCGGCGCCAACAACGCCTTGGCCCAGCTGGCAGAAGCGCGCGAGAAGGGCGACTTCGCTAACATCAACCGCCTCTCGAAGGACCTGGCCTTCCACACCGGCGGCCACGTGAACCACTCCGTGTTCTGGAACAACCTCTCCCCGGACGGCGGCGACAAGCCCGAAGGTGAACTTGCCGCAGCCATCGATGACGCCTTCGGTTCCTTCGACGCCTTCCGCGCCCAGTTCTCCGCCGCGGCCCTCGGCCTGCAGGGTTCCGGCTGGGGCTTCCTGGCCTACGAGCCCATCGGCGGCAACCTCGTCATCGAGCAGCTTTATGATCAGCAGGGCAACGTCGCGCTGGGCACCACCCCGCTGCTCATGCTGGACATGTGGGAGCACGCCTTCTACCTGGATTACGTGAACGTCAAAGCTGATTACGTCAAGGCTTTCTGGAACATCGTCAACTGGGCAGATGTCGCCAAGCGCTTCGATGCAGCACGCGCCAACGCCACGGGGCTCATTACCCTCCCGTAGTGACCCCGGCTACACATTCGTGTAACAAACTTCACATTCGGACTTAAAAGGGCCGCGATGTGGACCGTCCGCCCCCGCAGTTGCGGGGGCGGACCCGGTTAAACGTAAGATGGGTCACGGAAGGCGGTCAGCCTTCAGCAATGAGGCTGGTCGTCCTCCGGTATGTAAATCATCTCTGCCCAATGACGTGCGGGATCTGTTAGTAGGCTTTCTGGCCCGCTCAACTAGTAGTGCTTCCCGAAAGCACCAAGGAGACTGAAAAAGTGACGACCCGTATTGGTATCAACGGCTTTGGCCGCATTGGCCGCAACTACTTCCGCGCAGCACTCGCACAGGGCGCAGACCTGGAGATCGTTGCCGTCAACGACCTCACCAGCCCCGAAGCCCTCGCGCACCTCTTCAAGTACGACTCCGTGGGCGGCCGCCTGAAGGAAACCATCGAGGTCAAGGACGGCAACATCGTCGTCAATGGCAATGTCATCAAGGTCCTCGCCGAGCGCGATCCCGCCAACCTGCCCTGGGGCGAGTTGGGTGTCGACATCGTCATTGAGTCAACCGGCTTCTTCACCAAGGCCGCCGCTGCGCAGAAGCACATCGACGCCGGCGCCAAGAAGGTCCTCATCTCTGCCCCGGCCTCGGATGAAGACATCACCATCGTCATGGGCGTGAACCACAACCTGTACGACAACGCCACCCACCACATCATCTCCAACGCCTCCTGCACCACCAACTGCCTGGGGCCCCTGGCCAAGGTAGTGAATGATGAGTTCGGCATCGAGCGTGGCCTGATGACCACTGTGCACGCCTACACTGCGGACCAGAACCTCCAGGACGGCCCGCACAACGACCTCCGCCGCGCACGGGCCGCAGCCATCAACATGGTCCCCACCTCCACGGGTGCAGCCAAGGCCATCGGGCTGGTCCTGCCGGAGCTGAAGGGCAAGCTGGACGGCTACGCCATCCGCGTTCCCGTACCCACCGGCTCCGCCACGGACCTCACCGTCACCGTGTCCCGCGAGACCACCGTCGAGGAAGTCAACGCCGCGCTCAAGCGCGCCGCTGAGTCTGAGGAACTGCAGGGTTTCCTGACCTACACCGACGAGCCGATCGTTTCGTCGGACATCGTGGGCGACCCCGCGTCCTCGATTTTCGACTCCGGCCTGACCAAGGTGATCGGCAACCAGGTCAAGGTTGTTTCCTGGTATGACAACGAATGGGGCTACTCCAACCGCCTCGTTGACCTCACGGAGCTTGTCGCATCCAAGCTGGGCTAGGGTTAGACACATGACATCTCACACCCTCAACGAACTACTCGCTGAAGGTGTCCGCGGGCGGTACATTCTGGTTCGAAGTGACCTGAATGTGCCGCTCGACGGCTCTACAGTCACTGACGACGGCCGTATCAAGGCCTCCCTTCCAGTGCTGTCAAAGCTCACGGACGCCGGTGCCCGCGTGCTGGTAACAGCCCACCTCGGCCGCCCCAAGGGCGAGCCTGATGAAAAGTACTCCCTCAAGCCGGCCGTGGCGCGCCTGGCGGAGCTGGCCGGCTTCAAGGCCACCCTCGCCGGTGACACGGTGGGCAGCTCGGCCCGGGAAGCCGCGGCAGCGCTGCAGGACGGCGAAGCCCTCGTGCTGGAAAACGTGCGCTTCGACGCCCGCGAAACCAGCAAGGATGACGCCGAGCGCGGCGCCTTCGCCGATGAGCTCGTTGCACTCACCGGTGACAACGGCGCATTCGTGGACGATGCCTTCGGTGCGGTGCACCGCAAGCACGCATCCGTGTACGACGTCGCCACCCGGCTTCCGTCGTACCTGGGCGACCTGGTCCACACCGAGGTCGAGGTACTGCGCAAGCTCACCGCCGACACCCAGCGCCCCTACGTGGTAGTTCTGGGAGGTTCGAAGGTTTCAGACAAGCTGGCTGTCATTGACAACCTGATCGGCAAGGCCGACACCATCCTGGTGGGCGGCGGCATGTTGTTCACGTTCCTCGCGGCCGCCGGGCACAAGGTTGCCTCGAGCCTGCTCGAGGAAGACCAGATCCCCGTGGTTCAGGACTACCTCAAGCGCGCAGCGGACGCCGGCACTGACATCGTGGTGCCCACGGACGTTGTGGTGGCGGAGAAATTCGCAGCCGACGCCGCCCACGAAACCGTAGCCGCTGACGCCATCGAATCCAGCAGCTTCGGAGCAAGCGGCATTGGCCTCGACATCGGTCCGGATTCCGCTGCCGCCTTCGCAGAGCGGATCAAGGGCGCCAAGACCGTGTTCTGGAACGGACCGATGGGCGTCTTCGAATTCGAAGCCTTCGCCCACGGGACCCGGACCATTGCCCAGGCCCTGACCGAAACCGGTGCGTTCACGGTTGTCGGCGGCGGTGACTCTGCTGCGGCCGTGCGCACCCTCGGTTTCGCCGATGACCAGTTCGGCCACATCTCCACCGGAGGCGGGGCCAGCCTGGAATACCTTGAGGGCAAGGAACTGCCGGGACTGAGCGTCCTGGACCGCTAACGACTGTCCGGCAGCAGCCCGCCCGGCACAACATGCCGGGACTGTAATACCCTTTCGGCCGGCAGGTTGCCCCGCAGCCTGCCGGCCGGTCCCATACCCAAGACCTTTATGGAGCAAACGTGACTACGTCAACCAACGGCGCCTTCGACCGCAAGCCCTTCATCGCAGGCAACTGGAAAATGAACATGGACCACGTCCAGGGCATCACGCTGTTGCAGAAACTCGCCTGGACCCTGTCTGACGCCAAGCACGACTACAGCCGGGTCGAGGTGGCGGTGTTCCCGCCGTTCACCGACCTCCGCGGCGTACAGACCCTGGTGCAGGGCGACGACCTGGACATCGCCTATGGCGGCCAGGACCTGTCCCAGTTCGATTCCGGCGCTTATACCGGCGACATCTCCGGCCAGTTCCTTGCAAAGCTCGGCTGCAGCTACGTGCTGGTGGGCCACAGCGAACGCCGCACCATCCACCAGGAAACGGACGAGGTCCTCAACGCCAAAGTGAAGGCTGCTTTCCGCCACGGTGTCACGCCCGTGCTCTGCGTCGGCGAAGGCCTGGAAATCCGCCAGGCAGGCACCCACGTCGAGCACACCCTGGACCAGCTCCGCGCCGGCGTTGCGGGCCTCAGCAATGACCAGGCGGCCGAACTCGTGGTCGCCTACGAACCTGTCTGGGCCATAGGCACCGGTGAGGTCGCCGGGCCGGAAGACGCCCAGGAAATGTGCGCAGCCATCCGCGCCGAACTGGAATCCGCTTTCGGCGCCGACGTCGCTGCCAGGACCCGCCTGCTGTACGGCGGCTCGGTCAAGGCGGCCAACGCCGCCGCCATCCTCCGGGAGCGCGACGTGGACGGACTGCTCGTGGGCGGTGCCAGCCTTGACCCTGCCGAGTTTGCTAATATTGTCAGGTTCGAGAGCCACCTGGTCACGGACTAGTCCGAGCCCGCAACGCGCTCCCGCATTCCAACTCCTGAAAGGCCGTCGTGGACGTTCTTCAAGTTATCCTCCAGATCCTCCTGGGCATCACCAGCCTGCTGCTCACGCTGCTCATCCTCCTGCACAAGGGACGGGGCGGGGGACTCTCGGACATGTTCGGCGGCGGCATGAGCTCCGGACTGAGCTCCTCCGGAGTAGCCGAGCGGAACCTGAACAGGTTCACGGTCATCTTAGGCGTCACCTGGGGCCTGGTCATCATCGCGCTTGGCCTGATGATGCGCTTCGCGGGTGCCGGCGATTCATAATCGCCGGGTGCACCGGAGAGTGACCGTGCTGCCCCTGCCGCCGCACGGCGAAGCCAACTAAACTGTGGCTGTCGGATACCGACAGCCACAGTTTTGTTTAACGAGGCAGGAGAACCCGATGCTACATCCGTCTTCCGGTTTCCGTGGTACCAGGGCCGGTGTCACCGAAGGTACGGGTTCAAGCCTGGAGAACGGGGATCCCGGCAAGTCCGTCCCGAGGATGCGGGTGACCTATACATGCGCCAGCGGCCACCTCACCCAGCCCGTTTTCTGCGAACTGCCGGAGGACCAGATTCCTGCGGAGTGGGAGTGCCGGCGCTGCGGGGGAGCGGCCACCAGGGACGGCCTGCCGCCGGAAGCGCACAGTACCACCGAAGAGGGATACAAGACGCACCTGGAATACGTTAAAGAGCGGCGCTCCGGCGAGGACGCCGAGGCTGTCCTGGCCGGAGCGCTGGAGCGCTTACGCGCCCGCGGCGTCCTTCCGGACGAGCTGCTGCGGGACACGTGAAGCAGCATTCTCGTCGATGAGCCACAGTGTCCTCGAGGTTCCGCGCGGACCAGCCGCCGGTACCTGAACAGGATTGGCACCCGCCAGGGCGAGGCCCACGGCACCGGCCTTGTCCTCGCCGGCCACCACCATCCAGACTTCGGCAGCCGTATTGATCGTGGGCAGCGTCAGCGATACGCGCAGGGGCGGCGGCTTCGGGGAGTTGCGCACACCCACCACCGTGAGTTCCTTCTCGCGGATGCCGCCCTGCTCCGGGAAGAGCGAGGCGATGTGCGCGTCAGGACCCACGCCCAGCAGGACCACATCGAGTCTGGGCAGTGCGCCCGGGTTCTCAGGCCTGTCGTCCGACATGTCTGCTGCGTGCTCGGCGGCGGCCGCGTCGCGCAGCTGGCGGGCGTAGTCCGCCGCAGCTTCCTCGGGCGTGGCAAAGTCATCGGATGATCCCGGCTGGTGCACGCGCTCCGGGTCCACCGGAATGTGCGACAACAGGGCATCAAACGCCTGCTTGGTGTTGCGGTCGGGGTCGCCGGCAGCGACGAACCGCTCGTCGCCCCACCAGAAATTGACCTTCGACCAGTCCACGGCCGGCGCCGCCGGGGAATCGGCAACAGCCTTCAGCGTGCCGATGCCGACAGTACCTCCAGTCAGGACCACGGTGGCCTCGCCATGTTTGTCCTGAACATCGACAAGCTTTGTGATCAGGCGGGCCGCAATGGCCGCCATCAGGACGGACGAATCAGGATGGATGCTTACTCGTGGCTCAACGCTCACTGGGTCGGACGCTCCTTAGATTGGTACGTGGCAGTCCAATAGTAATCACTTCGCCGAACACTTCGTCCGGGTCGAGACGGCGGAGTTCCTCCGCAAGGCAGTCGCGGAGGCTGCGCCGTGGCAGCGAAATCCGCTGCGCGGGCTGGCCCGGCTGGGTCAGTTCCGCCACGGAAAGACCCGGACGGAAAAGCTGCACGTCACCGCCGGGGCGTGTGAGCCGCACCCGGCGGATGCCCGTCCCTGCCGGGTCCGCCACGATGGTGACGGGGGCGTCCAGGGTTAGCGTGAGCCATGCAGCCAGCAGGATGGTGCTCGGCGAATCTGAGGCACCCTCCACTGCGACGGCGGTCACGGGGGAGGAGTCCACCTGGTCCAGGACTGCTGCCAGCTGGATCCGCCAGTTGGTCAGGCGGGTCCACGCCAGGTCGGTGTCGCCGGCCTTGTAGGTGCTCCGGATGTTCTCCAGTGCCGCGTGCGGGTCCGCTTCATTGGCGGAATCGGTGATGCGGCGGTGCGCGATCCGGCCGATCGAGGTTTCGCAGGCGTTTTCCGGAGCGCCGTGCGGCCACCAGGCGACGATGGGCGCATCCGGCAGGAGCAGCGCTGCGACCAGCGACTCGCTCTCGTGCGCGAGCTCGCCATAGCCGCGCAGGACAATGACCTCGGAGGCTCCCGCGTCGCCGCCCACCCGGATTTGCGCGTCGAGGCGGTCCGGGTGCTCCTTGCCTGCGTCGGCGAGGACGATGATCCGGCAGGGGTGTTCCCGGCTGGCCTCATTGGCGGCCTCGATGGCGTCTTCTTCCTGGCCCGATTTGGTGACCACCACCAGCGTCAAGACACGGCCCAGAGCGATCACACCGCCCTGCTCGCGCAGGGCCATGATCTTCTTGGAAACCTTCGAGGTAGTGGTGTCCGGCAGGTCTACAATCATGGCCTTCTCCAGGTTCGTCCGTCGCGTGCCAGCAGTTCGTCAGCGGAGGCCGGCCCCCAGGAACCGGGCGCGTACGGCTCGGGCTGTTCGTTCAGCTGTGCCCAGTACTCCTCGAACGGGTCGAGGATCTTCCAGGACAGCTCCACCTCTTCATGCCGCGGGAACAGCGGCGGCTCGCCCAGCAGCACATCCAGGATGAGCCGCTCGTACGCTTCGGGGCTGGACTCCGTGAACGAGTGGCCGTACCCGAAGTCCATCGTCACGTCGCGGACTTCCATCTGCGTGCCGGGGACCTTGGAACCGAAACGGATGGTGACGCCCTCATCCGGCTGGACCCGGATCACCACGGCGTTCTGGCCGAAATCATCCTCGCTGTGGTCCCGGAACAGCAGGTTGGGGGCGCGCTTGAACACCACCGCGATCTCGGTGACGCGGCGGCCCAGGCGCTTGCCCGCGCGCAGGTAGAACGGCACGCCGGCCCAGCGCCGGGTGTGGATATCCACGCGGATGGCCGCGAAGGTTTCCGTGGTGGAGTTGGCCGGGATGCCGTCTTCCTCAAGGTAGCCCTGCACCTGTTCGCCACCCTGCCAACCGCCGGTGAACTGGCCCCGGGCGGAGTGGGCGGAGAGGTCTTCAGGCAGCTTGACCGCGGCCAGCACCTTTTCCTTCTCGGCGCGGAGGTCGTCCGCGTTGAAGGAAATTGGCTCCTCCATCGCGGTCAGCGCAAGCAGCTGCAGCAGATGGTTTTGGATGACATCGCGGGCCGCACCCACGCCGTCGTAATATCCGGCGCGGCCGCCCGTGCCGATGTCCTCCGCCATCGTGATCTGGACGTGGTCCACGTAATTTGCGTTCCACAGCGGCTCGAACAGCTGGTTCGCAAAACGCAGCGCCAGGATGTTCTGGACCGTTTCTTTGCCCAGGTAATGGTCGATCCGGAACACCGCATCCGCGGGGAAAACGGACTCCACGATGTCGTTGAGCTTCCGCGCGGACTCAAGGTCGTGTCCGAACGGCTTCTCGATCACCACACGGCGCCACTTGTCGCCGTCGCCCTGCGCCAGGCCGTGCTTGGACAGCTGGCGGCAGACCTGCTCGAACGCCTTGGGCGGGATCGACAGGTAGAAAGCGTGGTTCCCGCGGGTACCGCGGACCGCGTCAAGCTCATCGATGACTTTCCCCAGGCGCTCAAAGGAACCGTCGTCGTCGAACTCGCCCTGCACAAAACGGACGCCCTCGGACAGCTGGTTCCAGACCGCCTCATCGAAGGGGGTCCGGGCATAGGCCTCCACGGAGTCCTTCACCTGGGCCGCGAAGTCGGCATCGCTCCAGTCACGGCGCCCAAAACCGACCAGCGCGAAGCTCGGCGGCAGCAGGCCCCGGTTAGCCAGGTCATACACCGCGGGCATGAGCTTCTTGCGGGCAAGGTCGCCGGTAACGCCGAAGAGCACCAGCGATGATGGCCCGGCAATCCGGTTCAGACGGCGGTCCCGCGGATCCCGTAGCGGATTCCGCAGGGGTTTGCCGGGACGAGCCCCGGTTGTTCTGCCGTATTCAGTTTCTGGCATGGTTCCTTCGGTGCCTTAGCTTTCGGTAGCGGATGCCCGTGCGGTGAGGGCGAAGATAATGTCCTGCAACTGTGCCACACCCGCGGCGCGGTCCGTGAGGTGCAGGCGCAGGACAGGCCTGCCGTGCTGCTCCAGGACCTGGGCGTCACCGGCCGCCTGGGCTGCGATCAGTTCACCGAAGGTGAACGGCCGGTCCGGAATTGCGAGGTCCTCAGCGGCCTGGGCCGTCACCTGGAGGAACACACCCACGGCCGGCCCGCCCTTGTGGAACTGCCCGGTGGAGTGCAGGAACCGCGGACCCCAGCCGAACGTCACGGGACGTCCGGTCACGGCGGCCAGGCCGTCGCGGATGCCCTCCAGCGGAGCGAAGGCCAAACGGTCGAAGTAGGCCTGGACGCTGAGGTAGCTGTCGCTGCCCAGCGTACCGAGGAGTGCAGCAACGGCACTTTCCGTCGTGGCGGCGTCGTCCAGCCACTCTCCGCCGCGCACCTCGATGGCGCCGTCCACGAACGCGGCCGCCGAAGGCTCAGGCTGTGCGTCCAACAGGCCGCGCGCGGCAACCTTGGCCGCTTCGACATCGGGCTGGTCGAAGGGGTTGATCCCCAGCAGCCGGCCCGCCACGGCGGTGGCGAACTCCCAGACCATCATCTGCGTGGGGAGTCCGCCGGCGATGGCTACCTCGTTCTCGCCGAGTTCGACGTCGGCATCCGCGGCTACCAGCCGCACCACCAGCACGTCGGGGGCGCCTGCGCCCACCTCGGGCGAGGCAGGCCCGGCAACGACCGGCAGGACTCCGGTCCCCAGCTTGCCTGTGGATTCCGCGATGAGCTGTTCTGCCCAGTCGGCGAAGCCCACAATGCCCGAGCCGTCCTCGGCAATGACGATCTTGTCCCGCAGCGGGCTGGTGCCGCCCAGGGCTGCACCCAGGGCGAGGCCGATGTTCTCCGGGGCGTCCTCATTAAGGATTTCCGCAGCTTCCTCAGCCTCGTCCAGGAAAGCCTGGATGTCCACGCCGGCCAGGCCGGACGGAACCAGTCCGAAGGCGGTCAGGGCCGAGTAGCGTCCGCCGACATTCGGATCCGCGTTGAAGACGGCACGGTAGCCTGTCTCGCGCGATGCCTTGTCCAGTGGTGAGCCTGGATCGGTCACGATGATGATGCGGCTCTTTGCGTCGAGTCCGGCTTCGTTGAAGGCGTGTTCGAAGATCCGGCGCTGCGAGTCGGTTTCCAGGGTGGAACCGGACTTGGACGAGACCACGATCGCGGTCTGCTCCAGCCGGTCAGCCAGGGCAGCACGGACCTGGTCCGGGTCCGTGCTGTCCAGCACCGTCAGCTCGACGCCTGCCGTTCCGGCCATCACCTCCGGGGCGAGCGAGGACCCGCCCATGCCACAGAGGACAATGCGCGTGATCCCTTCGGCCCGCAGGGCGTCGCGGAGTTCCAGGATCTGCGGCACCAAAGGCTGCGAGACGGTGGCCGCCTCCACCCAGCCGAGCCGGACCGCGGACTCCGCCTCGGCGTCGGGACCCCACAGGGTGTGGTCCTTGGCGAAGATCCTTGTCGCGATCCGGTCCTCGACCAGGGCGGGCAGGTGCTGTTCAGCGGCTTTCCGGGCCGCGCCGGTGGCGTCGTAGCTGAGAGTGCTCATGGGGGACTAGGAAGCCTTCCGTGCAGCGGCGAGGGCGCCTTCGACGTCGGCCAGGAGTTCCTTCCAGCTGGCCACGAACTTGTCGAGCCCTTCGGACTCGAGGAGCGCGACGACGTCGTTGTAGGAGACACCGAGCTTCTCAAGGGCATCCAGGGTGGCGTTGGCTTCCGCGTACGTGCCGGTGATGGTGTCGCCGGTAACCACGCCGTGGTCGAAGGTAGCGTCCAGGGTCTTCTCCGGCATGGTGTTGACCACTCCGGCGGCCACCAGTTCGGTCACGTAGAGGGTGTCCGGGTAGGCCGGGTCCTTGACACCGGTGGAGGCCCACAGCGGGCGCTGGGGGCGTGCACCGGCTTCGGCGAGCAGGGCCCAGCGTTCGGTGGTGAAGAGCTCTTCGTAGACCTGGTAGGCGAGGCGGGCGTTCGCGACTCCAGCCTTGCCCTTGAGTGCCTTGGCTTCCTCGGTGCCGAGAGCGTCGAGGCGCTTGTCGATTTCGGTGTCCACGCGGGAGACGAAGAAGGACGCCACGGAGTGGATCTTCGAGAGGTCGTGGCCGTTCTCCTTCGCCTGCTCCAGGCCGGACTGGAAGGCGTTGATGACGGCCCGGTAGCGCTCCAGGGAGAAGATCAGGGTCACGTTGACGCTGATGCCCTCGGCGAGGGTGGTCGTGATGGCTTCCAGGCCCTCGAGCGTGGCGGGGATCTTGATCAGGACGTTATCCTTGTTGACCTTCTTGAACAGGTGTTTGGCCTCCGCAATGGTACCGGCGGTGTCCCAGGCGAGGCGCGGGTCCACCTCAATGGAGACGCGGCCGTCCACGCCGTTGGTGGCTGCGGCGACCGGGGCGAACAGATCGCAGGCATCGGCCACGTCCGTGGTGGTGATTTCGAAGATGGTGTCCTCGATGGACGCGCCGGCTGCAGCCTGGGCGGCGATGGTGGCGTCGTAGTCGGTGCCGGCTGTGATGGCCGCGTGGAAGATGGACGGGTTGGTGGTCACGCCGACCACGTTCTTCTCTTCGATGAGCTTGCGGAGGGTGCCCGTTTCGAGGCGGCCGCGGGAGAGGTCATCGAGCCAGATCGAAACGCCGGCGTCGGACAGCTGCTGGGTGGGAGTAGTCATGTTCTTGTCTCCTGGAAATCGGGTTAGGCCTGGAGGCCTGCGAGGGAGTCCTTGGCGGCGGCGGCCACGGCCTCGGCCGTGATGCCGAACTCCTGGAAGAGCCGCTTGTAGTCGGCGGAGGCGCCGTAGTGCTCGAGGCTGATGGAACGGCCGGCGTCGCCGACGAATTCCTTCCAGCCCAGGGCCAGGCCGGCCTCGACGGACACGCGTGCCTTCACGGCGGCCGGGAGGACGGATTCGCGGTAAGCGGCGTCCTGCTTGTTGAACCACTCCACGCAGGGCATGGAGACCACGCGGGTGGCGATGCCTTCGGCCTGGAGCGCTTCGCGGGCCTGGACGGCCAGCTGGACCTCGGAACCGGTGGCGATCAGGATGGCATCGGCCGGCACGGTGGCGCCCTCCTTCGAGGCCTCGGCCAGGACGTAGCCGCCCTTCGCGACACCTGCGGTGGAAGCGAAGGTGTCGCCGTCGGCGTCGCCCGTTCCCCGTTCCCAGGTGGGGATGTTCTGCCGGGTGAGCACGATGCCGGCCGGGTTGCTGTGGTTCTCCAACATGGTCTTCCAGGCTGCTGCGACCTCGTTGGCGTCGCCGGGGCGGACGACGTCCAAGCCGACGATGGCACGCAGCGAGGCGAGCTGTTCCACGGGCTGGTGGGTGGGGCCGTCTTCGCCGAGGCCGATGGAGTCGTGCGTCCACACGTAGAGGGACGGGACGCCCATCAGTGCACCGAGGCGGATGGCCGGGCGCTGGTAGTCGGAGAAGATCAGGAACGTGCCGGAGAACGCGCGGGTCCGGCCGTGCAGGCTGATGCCGTTCACGATCGAGGCGGCGGCGTGCTCGCGGATACCGAAGTGCAGGACGCGGCCGTACGGGTTTCCGGACCACGCGTCAGTCTGCTTGGAGGCCGGCACGAACGACGGCGAGCCTTCGATAGTGGTGTTGTTCGACTCGGCGAGGTCGGCGGAGCCACCCCACAGTTCCGGCATGACCGGGCCGAGAGCGTTCAGGACCTTGCCGGAGGCCGCACGGGTGGAGACGTCCTTGCCGGCGGGGAACACGGGCAGCGCTTCGTCGATGCCTGCGGGAAGTTCCTTGGCTTCGATCCGCTGCAGCAGCTCGGCGCCTTCCGGGTTTGCCGCCTGCCAGGCGTTGAAGGACTCTTCCCATTCCTTGCGGGCAGCGGCGCCGCGCTCCACGACAGAGCGGGCGTGGGCCAGGACTTCCTGGTCCACCTCGAAGGATTTGGCCGGGTCGAAACCCAGCACTTCCTTCAACGCGGCCACTTCCTCGGCGCCCAGGGCGGAACCGTGGATCTTGCCGGTGTTCTGCTTCTTCGGGGCCGGGTAGCCGATGATGGTGCGCAGCGAAACGATGGACGGCTTGGACGTCTCGGCCTTGGCCGCGAGGAGTGCGGAGTACAGCTCCTGCACGTCCTCCTTGTATTCGCCGGTCTTGGTCCAGTCCACTCGCTGGACATGCCATCCGTAGGCCTCATAGCGCTTCAGGACATCCTCGGTGAACGCGATGTCCGTGTCGTCCTCGATGGAAATGTGGTTCTCGTCGTAAACGACAACAAGGTTGCCCAGTTCCTGGTGCCCGGCCAGCGACGAAGCCTCAGCCGTCACGCCTTCCTGCAGGTCGCCGTCGGACGCAATGACCCAGATCGTGTGGTCGAACGGGCTGGTGCCCGGGGCGGCATCGGCGTCGAACAAACCGCGCTGGCGGCGCTGGGAATACGCAAAGCCAACCGAGGACGCCAGGCCCTGGCCCAGCGGTCCGGTGGTGATCTCCACGCCTGCCGTGTGCTTGTACTCGGGGTGGCCCGGGGTGAGCGAACCCCAAGTGCGCAGCGACTCAAGGTCCTTCAGCTCCAGACCATAGCCGGACAGGAACAGCTGGATGTACAGCGTGAGCGACGTGTGGCCGGGGGAGAGGATGAACCGGTCACGGCCAATCCACTCAGGGTTCCGCGGGTCGTGGCGCATCAGCTTCTGGAAGAGAAGATACGCGGCCGGAGCCAGGCTCATTGCCGTGCCGGGGTGGCCGTTGCCCACCTTCTCCACGGCATCCGCAGCGAGGACGCGGACGGTGTCCACGGCGCGCTGGTCCAACTCGGTCCATGACAGTTCTTGCTCTTCCAAATGTGGCACGAAAACCGGGCCCCTCTCTGTGCTGATGGCAGGCGGCACACCGGATCCGTGTGAAGGCACGTTGCATGGCGCCTGCTGCGGTGTGTACCAGCCGTTCACCATCGAAACGTTGATCTATCACTCAGCCACCGGCCAGCCCGGGACGGCCCTTTTAAGCTGTTCCCGGCTGCGTGCTGATCTGGTGACAGCTTAGCTCTATTCCACCTTGTGGGCAGCGCAAATCTCACGTTCTGGACGCAATTTCCCCTTATGTGAATGTGGTTTAAGTGCGCCTGACTTAATCTGCTCGAAACGTTGCGCGCGCAATCACCAGCACCTATGGGCGGGCCGCCGGGAGGGTGCCGGCGCGGTATGATATTCGGAGGCCTCCGCCGGAACGCGCGCCTCGATCAGGCGCCACGGCATTCTCCATGCCGCACAAAACTGCCACACAGAACGGGTGACTGCCACCGTGAGCACTACTGATACGCCGCTGAACGCTTCCCGGGCACCACGTGCCGGGTTTGCACGTAAGGCTAAGGCGTATCTCGCCCTCACCAAGCCGCGGGTCATCGAACTCCTGCTGGTCAGCACGCTCCCCACGATGATCTATGCGGAGCGGGGCTTCCCGTCCATCGGCCTGATCCTCGCCACCCTGGTTGGCGGCGCCTTCGCCGCTGGCAGTGCCGGTGCGTTCAACTGCTACATCGACCGGGACATCGACAAGCTCATGCAGCGCACCGAGAACCGCCCGCTGGTCACTGGTGAGGTCACTCCCCGCGAGGCGCTGGTGTTCTCGTGGCTCCTGGGAGCGGCTGCCATCATCATCCTGTGGTTCGGGGCCAATCCGCTGTCTGCATGGCTCGGCCTCGGCGCGATCTTCTTCTACGTGGTGATTTACACGATCGTCCTCAAGCGCCGCACCGCACAGAACATCGTGTGGGGCGGGGCAGCAGGCTGCTTCCCGGTACTGATCGCCTGGGCGGCCGTCACCAACTCCGTGGAATGGCCGGCGATCATCCTGTTCATGGTGATCTTCCTGTGGACACCGCCGCATTACTGGCCGCTGTCCATGCGGTACGGCGAGGACTACCGCAATGCCAAGGTGCCCATGCTTGGGGCCATTGCCGGTGCCAAGGTGGTTTCCGTCCAGGTGGTGCTCTACGCCTGGGCCATGGTGGCATGCTCGCTGCTGATGATTCCTGCCGGCGGGGCAGGCTGGGTCTACACCATCACCGCCGTACTGGCTGGTGCCTGGTTCCTCTACGAATCCCATGCCCTGTACAACCGCGCGCAGCGCGAGGACATCCCGGACAAACGGGCCATGAAGGTCTTCCACGGTTCCATCAGCTATCTGACGCTGCTGTTCCTGGCGCTGGCCGTGGACCCGTTCATCGGCCCCGCAGTGATGGCCGGCTGACCCTCTCTCACTTAGCGTCGGACTTCGCCGGACGCTCTCTCACCCGGGCGTCACAAACAGCCCGTTTCAGAACGTCGGTTGAGTGGGGAGTGCGAGAGCGTTGCCCGGGAGGCGGCGTTAAGTGCGAGAGCGTTGCCCGGAAACCTGCAGTATCTGAGAGAGCGTCGCTACTTCACCGGGCTCCAACGAGCCAGGTCCCAGGTGTTGGTGGCCGCTGCCATCAACAGTGCGGCGCCAAGCATGTGGGTCCCCACGAGCAGAGCGGGGATGCCGTTGTAGTACTGCGTGAACCCGATGACGGCCTGCAGCACCGTGACGGCAAGGAGCCCCAGGACGGCGGCACGGAAGGGCCCGCGGATGCGGCGCATCAGGACCACGGCCAGCGCCACGGCTGTTCCCGCGGTCACCAAATAGGCCGGTACTGCGTGGATGTGGGAGAAGAGGTCCCAGTCGAGGCCATTGCGCGGCGCCTCAGCGTCACCGGCATGCGGCCCCGCGCCCGTCACGGCGACGCCCAGCACGACGGCAAGGGAAGCAAAAAGCGCGACGGCGGCAGTCACCGGCCGCATCATTCCGGGCAGTGCGGGCAGCGCCAGGGTCTGGAACCTGCCGGTCCGGCCGAAGGCGCGGTTCACCAACAGCGTGGCGAAGACCACCAGGGCCATGGACACCAGGAAGTGCAGCCCGACCACCCAGGGGTTGAGCCCGGTCAGAACGGTGATGCCGCCGATGACCGCCTGTGCCGGGATGCTGGCCAGCAGTCCGAGGGCCAGGAGGAACAGGTCGCGGCGTTCCCTGCGAAGATTCCACAGGTAGACCAGCATGAGGGCCGCTACGGCCGCCAGCGCAAACGTCAGGAGCCGGTTCCCGAACTCGATGAAGCCGTGGATGCCCATCTCGGGCGTGTTCACCAGCGAGGTCTCGGTGCAGCGCGGCCAGGTGGGGCAGCCCAGCCCCGAGGAGGTCAGACGGACGGCACCCCCGGTCACCACGAGTACTGTCTGGCCCACCAGGGAGGCGACGGCGAGTCCGCGGATCCGCTTGTCGACGGCGCGGGGCAGCCGCGACACGAATCGGCCGGCGAACTGGGGGAGGCGTGAAGCCGTACTCACGGGTTATCTCAATTCCACTTGAACCAACGGATGGCTGCCGCCCCGGCCAGAACGGTCCAGAGCACCAGTATGAGGGCGGCCCCGATATTAAGGGAGCCGCTGAGGAAAGCTTCGCGGAGGGCTTCTCCCAAGGCGCCGGACGGCAGCAGCGTAACGATGCCGGCCGCCGCCCCGGGCAGTCGCTCCGCGGGCATCATGATCCCGCCGAGCGCGGCAAGGAGGATCCAGAGCAAATTGGTGATGGCCAGGGTGGCTTCGGGGCGGACGGTGCCCGCGACCAGCAGGCCGAGCGCGGTGAACGCCGCCGCGCCCAGGACCAGCAGGGCCAGCCCGGGAAGCCACCCGGCACCCAGGGGCCGCCAGCCCAGTGGCAGCGACACCGCAGCCACCGCAGCAGTCTGCAGGGCGAGCACGGCCAGGACGGAGAGCGCTTTGCCGGCAAGGAGCCCGCCGCGGCCCAGGGGAGTGGTGGACAGGAATCGCAGCACGCCGTACCGCCGGTCGAAACCGGTGGCGATGCCCTGTCCGGTGAACGCCGTGGACATGGCACACAGTGCAAGGATGCCGGGTACGGCCACGTCGATCCGGCTTGCGCCGAACCCGTCCAGGAACGGAGTGACAGTTAGACCAACGAGAGCCAGGAGGGGCAGGACAATGGCCAGGATGAGCTGCTCGCCGTTCCGGAGCATGGACAGCGCTTCATAGCGGCCCTGCAGCAGGATCCGGCGGCCCAGGGAGGCAGGCGCGGCGGCAGGAGTGGCAATCATCGGATGTCCTTTCCGGAGATGTCCAGGAAGACGTCCTCCAGGCTGCGGGCCTGCAGGCTCATGGCGGCGGGCATGATGCCGTGCGCTTCCCACCAGGCGGCCAGGGCGGCCAGGTGGCCCGGCGTCAGGGCGCCGGTCACGGTGTAGCTGCCGGCCCTCGGCTCGGAGACTTCGACGCCGGCGGGCAGTACGCCGCCCAGGTCCAGTCCGGGGGCCGCGTCGAACACCAGGGTCCGCACATGCTCGGCGCCTTCCTCCACCTCAGGGCTCCGCTGCAGCAACTGCTGGACGGTTCCCTCGGCGACGTTCCGTCCGCCGTCGATGATGTACACGTAATCCGCGAGCCGCTGCGCGTCGTCCATCAGATGCGTGGTGAGGACGATGCCCATGCCGCCGTCGCGCAGCTCAGCGATGAGGTCAAAGACCAGTTGGCGGGACTGCGGATCCAGGCCGGCGCTGGGTTCGTCGAGGAAGAGGACTTCCGGGCGGCCCACCAGGGCCGCGGCCAGCGCCAGGCGCTGCCGCTGCCCGCCGGACAAGCGCCGCACCGTGGTTCGGGCGAACCCGCCGATGCCCAGCCGGTCTGCCAGCTCGTCCACGGGCCAGGGGTTGGCGTAAAGGCCGGCAATGTGCCGGAGGAGCGAAAGGGGACGGGCCGACGGCGGGAGGCCGCCATCCTGGAGCATCACACCCACGCGGGCCCGCAGCGCAGCGCCAGCCGCGGCGGGGTCCTGTCCCAGCAGCGAGATGGTACCGCCGCTCCGCTTCTGCAGGCCTTGGGCACATTCGAGGGTGGTGGTCTTGCCGGCGCCGTTCGCCCCCAGCAGGGCTGTGACCTGGCCGGGCTCGGCGTGGAGGGAGACTCCGCCTACCACGCGCAGCATTTTGCCGTCCAGGGCGGCCAGCGGGCCGACGTCCTTTATCAGCCCACGTATGGACAGGACGGGAGAGATGGGGGATCGCACCCGAGTATTCTACGGGACGTAGTATTCTCTCCCATATCAACGGCGGACAGCCGGCCCAGGTCAGGCCAGCCTCCCCTTACTGGAGACATGGACTAAATTACGACATGATTGTGTTGTGTATTCCATGACTACTGCTTCCGCCGTGCCCTTGGCCGGGCCGGTGGCCGACGCCGACGAGCGGACCCGGGACCGGGTCCTCGCCGCCGTCCTGGAACACGGCCCTGTCAGCGCCGCTGAACTGGGCGAGCTCCTGGGCTTTACCCCCGCTGCGGTGCGCCGCCACCTGGACCATCTGTCCCGCGCCGGCGTCATTGAAGTCAAGCGCGTTGCCCGCGCGGGCGGCGGTGCCGGCCGTCCGGCGCGCCGGTATGTGCTCAGTTCACAGGGACAGTCCACCCTTGGCAACGACTATCTGGATATCGCCGCCCTTGCGCTCAAGGAACTGCAGGCGATCGGCGGCCCGGACGCGGTGCGGGCGTTCGCCGTCGAGCGTTTCGCCGAAATGGAGGCCCGCTACGCCCCCGAGGTCGAGCAGGCCGGCCCGGAGATTGCCGATCGCGCCAAAGCGCTGGCAGCAGCCTTGAGCCGCGACAACTTCGTGGCGTCTGCCGCCTCCATCGAGGCCAAGGCGCCCCTCCCGGCGGCCCTCTCCAGCGTGCAGTTGTGCCAGGGGCATTGCCCCATCCAGCAGCTCGCGGCGAAATTCCCGGTGTTCTGCGACGTGGAGACGGAAGTCTTCTCCCGGCTGGTGGGCGTGGACGTCCGCCGGCTGTCAACCCTGGCCCGTGGCGGCCACGTCTGCACCACCCATATACCTACAGGCAGGCTGCCTGTGCGGGAGCCGGCCGGTTCCTCCGCAGTCCCCGCCCGCCTGGACGACGAATCCAACCATCAGCAAGAAAGGCCGTGATGACGGACCAACTATCAGAGAAAGCAGCCGAAAACACTGTGATCTCCGAGATTCTGGAAAAGAATCCCGAGCTGCACGGCATCGGCACCTACGAGTACGGCTGGGCTGACAAGAACGACGTCGGTGCCAACGCCCGCCGTGGGCTCGACGAAGAGGTTGTCCGCGACATCTCGGCCAAGAAGAGCGAGCCGGAGTGGATGCTGGACCTGCGCCTCAAGGGCCTGAAGTACTTTGACCGCAAGCCCATGCCCACCTGGGGTGCGGACCTGTCAGGCATTGACTTCGACAACATTAAGTACTTCGTGCGCTCCACCGAGAAGCAGGCCGCTTCCTGGGAAGACCTGCCCGAGGACATCCGGAACACGTACGAGAAGCTGGGCATCCCGGAAGCCGAGCGCAGCCGCCTGGTTTCCGGCGTTGCCGCGCAGTACGAGTCCGAGGTGGTCTACCACCAGATCCGCGAGGACCTTGAGGCCCAGGGCGTCATCTTCCTGGACACGGATACCGCGCTGAAGGAACACCCGGAGATTTTCCAGGAATACTTCGGCACCGTCATCCCGGTGGGCGACAACAAGTTTGCTTCGCTCAACACGGCGGTATGGTCCGGCGGCTCCTTCGTGTACGTCCCCAAGGGCGTCCACGTCGACATCCCGCTGCAGGCATACTTCCGCATCAACACCGAGAACATGGGCCAGTTTGAGCGGACCCTGATCATCGCGGACGAAGACTCCTACGTGCACTACATCGAGGGCTGCACCGCCCCGATCTACACGTCCGACTCCCTGCACTCGGCCGTCGTGGAGATCATCGTCAAGAAGGGCGCCCGCGTCCGGTACACGACCATCCAGAACTGGTCCAACAACGTGTACAACCTGGTGACCAAGCGTGCCGTCTGCGAAGAGGGCGCCACCATGGAATGGGTCGACGGCAACATCGGCTCCAAGGTGACCATGAAGTACCCGGCCGTCTACCTTGTAGGCGAGCACGCCAAGGGTGAAACCCTGTCCATCGCGTTCGCCGGCGAAGGCCAGCACCAGGACACCGGGTCCAAGATGGTGCACATCGCGCCGAACACCAAGAGTTCCATCATCTCCAAGTCGGTGGCCCGCGGCGGCGGCCGTGCGGCTTACCGCGGCCTGGTCCAGGTCCGCGAAGGAGCCAAGCACTCGGCCAACACCGTGCGCTGTGACGCGCTGCTGGTGGACACCATCAGCCGCTCGGACACCTACCCGTACATCGACATCCGCGAGGATGACGTCGTGATGGGTCACGAGGCAACGGTTTCCCGGGTCAGCGAGGAGCAGCTCTTCTACCTGATGTCCCGCGGCATGCGCGAAGACGAAGCGATGGCGATGATCGTCCGCGGCTTCATCGAGCCCATTGCCCGCGAGCTCCCCATGGAGTACGCACTCGAGCTGAACCGCCTCATTGAACTGCAGATGGAAGGGTCCGTCGGATAACGATGACTGAAATCACTACTGAAAAGGCGCGCATCGGCGCGCCTTCAGCCCAGCCGTTCATCAACGGCTTCACGGAGGAAGGCGAGAGCCTCTCGCCGATCAACGCCGCGGGTGCCAAGGCACCCCTGGCTGGCGCCTCCACCAAGAGCCACTCCCACGGAGGCGGAGAAGGCGTCCCGGACAGCTCCCGTGCCGGCCGCCTCACCTCCTACAACCTGGCCGACTTCAAGCCGCTGACCGGCATGGAGGAAGACTGGCGCTTCACCCCGCTGAAGCGGCTCCGTGGCCTGCACAGTGAGGTCCTGTCGGGTTCGGGACCCGCCGTCACCGTCAGCGGCCCGGAGCAGGTCCGGGTTGAAACCGTGGGCCGCGGCGACAGCCGTATCGGCACCGCCGGCATCCCGGAAGACCGCGTGTCCGCCAACGCCTGGGAGAACTTTGCAGAGGCCACCGTGCTCACGGTCCCCTCGGAGTTCGAAGCCGCCACGGAAATCACCGTGGACATCGAGGGCTCCGCTGCGGACGCCGCCGCGCAGCACCTGGTGATCGTCGCGGAGAAATTCTCCAGGTCCGTCGTCGTCCTGAACCACCGCGGATCCGCTGTGCTGTCGCAGAACGTGGAAATCGTCGTCGAAGACGGCGCCGCCCTGACCGTCGTCACCCTGCAGGAATGGAACGACGACGCCGTGCACGCGTCCTCCCAGCAGGCGAAGATCGGCCGCGACGCCAAGTTCAAGCACATCATGGTCAGCCTTGGCGGCGACCTGGTCCGTGTCACCCCGTCCGCCCGCTTCACCGCACCGGGCGGCGAGGCGGAAATGTTCGGCCTGTACTTCGCAGACGCCGGGCAGCACCTGGAGCAGCGGCTGTTCGTGGATCACGCACAGCCCAACTGCAAGTCCAACGTGCTCTACAAGGGCGCCCTCCAGGGCCGCAACGCCCACGCCGTCTGGGTTGGCGACGTCCTGATCCGCAAGGAAGCCGAAGGCACAGACACCTACGAGGCCAACCGCAACCTCCTGCTGACCGACGGTGCCCGCGCCGACTCCGTGCCGAACCTCGAAATCGAGACCGGCCTGATCGAGGGTGCAGGCCACGCCAGCGCCACCGGCCGCATGGATGACGAGCACCTGTTCTACCTGATGGCACGCGGCATCCCGGAGGATGTTGCCCGCCGCCTGGTGGTCCGGGGCTTCCTGAACGAGATCATCCAGCAGATCAAGGTTCCCTCCCTCGAGGAGCGGCTCACCGAGGCTGTGGAGCACGAACTCGCGCTGACGGACAACTGAGGGACGGGTCATGAGCAACCAGCCGAAGGGTGAGCTTGTCTGCAAGGCGGACGAGATCAAGCCCAAGCAGGCCCTGCGCATCCTGATCGACGACTATCCGGTCGCCGTGGTAAAGGATTCCATGGGCGAAATCCATGCGATCGGGGACACCTGCTCGCATGCCGATATTTCGCTCTCCGAAGGCGACGTTGAAGGCTGCGCCATCGAGTGCTGGGGCCATGGTTCCCAGTTCGACCTGCGCAGCGGCCAGCCGCTGCAGTTGCCTGCTTATGACCCCGTTCCGGTTTTCGCCGTTGAGATCCATGGCGACGACGTGTACGTGGACGTCACCAACGTCCTCAATGGCGCCTCCGTCACCGGCTAGCACCACAGATTTACGAAACTACTTCCAGATAAAAGACCGCACCGCGCCGGGAGGCACGGTGCAGAGGAGAACACGGACACATGTCTACTCTTGAGATCAAGGACCTGCACGTCAGCATTGAGACGGAGCAGGGCACCAAGGAAATCCTGAAGGGCGTCAGCCTGACGATCCGCACGGGCGAAACCCACGCGATCATGGGCCCCAACGGTTCGGGGAAGTCCACCCTTGCTTCCACCATCGCCGGCCACCCCCGCTACAACGTCACCAGCGGTTCCATCACGCTGGACGGCGAAGACGTGCTGGAAATGAGCGTGGACGAGCGCGCCCGCGCCGGTGTCTTCCTGGCCATGCAGTACCCGGTCGAGGTGCCCGGGGTGAGCATGACCAACTTCCTGCGCACCGCCAAGACCGCGATCGACGGCGAAGCCCCCAAGCTGCGCACCTGGACCAAGGACGTCAAGGCTGCTATGGAGCAGTTGCGCATTGACGCCGACTTCGCCCAGCGCAACGTCAACGAAGGCTTCTCCGGCGGCGAAAAGAAGCGCGTGGAAATCCTCCAGCTCGAGCTGTTCAAGCCCAAGTTCGCCGTCCTGGATGAGACCGACTCCGGCCTGGACGTTGACGCGTTGAAGGTCGTCTCCGAAGGCGTCAACCGGGCACACGCTGAAGGCAACATGGGCACGCTGCTCATCACGCACTACACCCGCATCCTGCGCTACATCAAGCCGGACTTCGTGCACGTGTTCGTTGATGGCCAGGTCGTTGAGGAAGGCGGCCCCGAGCTGGCCGACCGCCTGGAAGAAGAAGGCTACGACCGCTACGCCAAGGGTGCCGGCGCTGCCGCTGCACCCGCCGTGGCGCAGGTCCAGTAAGGACTGGCCATGACCGAAATCACGCCGGGCCAGACGGCCTTGGAGGATGTCGAAGAGGCGCTCAAGGATGTGATCGACCCGGAACTGGGCGTGAACATCGTGGACCTCGGGTTGCTCTACGGCCTGAAGTACTCGGACGACGACGGCGCGCTGCTGATCGACATGACGCTGACCACGGCAGCGTGCCCGCTCACCGATGTGCTCGAAGAGCAGGTGGGCAAGGCCCTGGACGGTGTCGTGGACGACTGGCGCCTGAACTGGGTATGGATGCCGCCATGGGGTCCCGAACGGATTACCGACGATGGCAAGGACCAGATGAGGGCCCTCGGCTTCAACATCTAAATAGAGTACGACGGCGGGCCGCGTACATTAAGCCGCTAGGTGACACAGCCGCCCGGGGTTAAAAAGAGAGGGGGAGGAGGGGGGCGCCCCCGCAGAGT
>NZ_JBHXIW010000003.1:366205-448477 GCF_042723515.1 Pseudarthrobacter sp. NPDC058362
GGGGGGCTGTTACCGTCTCGGGGTATTGTTACCGGGCCGCCGTCGTAAGCAATCGATGGGGCTACAAGGTGCGGGCCGCGAATGTGTCGCACTGCCTGATGTCGCCGGACTCGTAGCCGCGGCTAAACCAGCGCTGGCGCTGCTCGCTGGAACCGTGCGTCCAGGCTTCCGGGTTCACCTGCCCGGTGGTGGATTCCTGGATCCGGTCGTCACCTACGGCGGAGGCGGCGGACAGGGCATCGTTCAGGTCCTGCTGCGTGAGGGGTTCCAGGAAGGGCTGGCCTGTGGACGGGTCCGGCACGGTGGTGGCGTGCTTGGCCCACAATCCTGCATAACAGTCAGCCTGGAGCTCGACCCGGACGGCGCCGGACTCCGGCCCCTGCGGATCCTGCTGCGCACGGTTGATGTCGCCCAGGACGTTCTGCACGTGGTGTCCGAATTCGTGCGCCACTACGTATTCCTGCGCAAGGGGACCGCCGGATGAACCAAAGCGGTCCACGAGCTCCTGGAAAAAGTCCGGATCGAAGTAGGCCGTGGTGTCCGCCGGGCAGTAGAACGGTCCCACTGCGCTGGTGGCGGATCCGCAACCGGTGTTGGTGCCGCCGGTGAAAATGACGGTCTCGGGCTGGGGGTATTTCACCTTGTACTGCGCAAGGTATTCCGGCCAGAACGCGTTCAGGCTGTTGACCGTGCCGGTGATCCGGCAGTCGATCCGCTGGTCGGCGTCCGCTCCGGTGCTGCAGGCCGGGGCCGTCCCCTGTTCCTGGCCCGGGGGAGCCTGACCAGCACCGGCCAGGCCTTCCAACAGCTGCGGGTTGACGCCCAGTAGGGCTGCGATGAGGAGGATGAGCCCGCCGCCGATGCCGCCGCCCACCTTCACCCCGCGGCCCATGCCGCGCCGGTCCTGGACCTGCGATGGGTCCAGCTGCACATTGTCATTGAAACTCATATGGTCACAATAGCCCGTGGCCCTCGATGGGGGAGGAGCCCGGCCGGTAAAGTTGATCCGATGCCTTTTCTCAACAGAATCCAGCGATGGGCCGCGGAACGGCCCCACGACACCGCCGTTGTGGTCGCCGGCCGGCGCCTGGACTGGGAGCAGCTCCGGGACCAGGCCGCTTCAGTGGTCGCGGACACCAAGTCCGTCAGTGCCCTCTGCGAGCCGAATTCAACGGACTTTGCCGTGAAGTTCGCCGCAGCTGTTGCGGGGGGACGGCAGTGCGCCGTGCTCGATCCGGCGTGGCCTGCAGCGCTCCAGGACGACATCGTGCACCGGGTCCACGCTTCTGCGCGGGCTGCGGCCGTCGCCACCGATGATGCGCTGGAGGACGGGCCGGCAGACTCCCCCTTCCTGATTGGACTTACCTCCGGCACCACCTCGGTTCCCAAGGCGTTCACCAGGTCGCGCCGGTCCTGGCAGGAATCCTTCGAAGCCTCGATTGAGTTCTTCGGGCTCCGCCGGGACGACGTCACGCTGGCTCCCGGTCCGTTGGCGGCCAGCCTGAACCTCTACGCCCTGGCGGAGTGCCTCTACGCGGGCTCCGAATTCCAGACCCTCAAGACGTTCGACGTCGGCGACGTGCACGCGGCCATCACCCATGACCGCGTCACGCGCCTGGTACTGGTACCGACCATGCTCCGGATGCTCAGCGAACGCGGTCTCACCGGTTGCGTAGACGCCTCGGGTGTGCGAACCATCATCTGTGCCGGCTCCAAGCTCGACGCGCGCACCCTGGAGGCGGCCCGCCGCTGGGCACCGAACGCCACCATCTTCGAGTATTACGGTGCCTCCGAACTGAGCTTTGTATCCGGGGCTGGACTGCCGGCCAGCCGGACGCCCTCGCGGGGCGGCACCGGGATCGGCAGGCCTTTCCCGGGCGTCGAAGTGCGCATTATTGACGACGCCGGATCCCCCCTCGAGGACGGAGAGCCCGGCAACATCTGCGTCCGGAGCGCCATGGTGAGCGACGGCTACCTCTGGGGAGACGACGGCCAGGCGCTGCGTGCCTTCGATAACGACTGGTTCACCGTAGGAGACCAGGGCTACCTGGAGGCCGGAGAGCTCCACATCCTTGGGCGCCGCTCGGACATGATCCTGACGGCCGGCAAGAACGTCTACCCGCATGAAGTGGAACTGGCGCTCTCGGCCGTGCCCGGTGTTGCTGCGGCCGTGGCCGCGGGCATGCCCGACGACCTCCGCGGCCAGCGCGTAGTGGCCGGCGTGGTGCCGTCCCACGGGGGAGTCACCGCCGCGCAGCTGCGTGCCGGGCTGGAGGACATTTTGGCCAGGGATAAGCGGCCCCTGCAGTTTTACGCCCTGGCAGAGCTTCCGGTCACCGACCGGGGCAAGGTCAGCCGCAGCCTCTTCCTTGAATGGATCAGCACGCGGGACACGCGGGTGCGCAGCCTTGGCTCCTGATGTGCTCCCGCCGGACCGCCAGCCGGTGATCGTTGCTGCCCGGCGCACCCCCGTGTGCCGCACAAACGGCGCTTTGCGGGGCCTGCGCGCCCACGACTTGCTGGCGCCGGTCCTGAGCCGGCTGGTGTCGGATTCGGGGGTCGGCCCGTCAAGCGTGACGGACGTCGTCATCGGCAACGCCGTCGGCGGCGGCGGCAACGTGGCCAGGTTCGCACTGCTCGAAGCCGGTTTGCCGGTGGAGGTTCCAGGGCTCACCGTTGACCGTCAGTGCGGTTCGGGTCTGGACGCCATCGTCCTGGCCGGCGGCCTGGTGGCCGCCGGGGGCAATCCCCTCTATCTGGCCGGCGGGGTGGAAAGCACCAGCACGGCGCCCCTCCGCGCTTACCCGGACGACGATGGCGTCCCCGAGTTTTTCGCGCGCGCCCGCTTTGTGCCGGCGCGCTATGGCGACCCGGACATGGGGGTGGCGGCCGAGAACGTGGCACGGGAGTTCGGCGTCGGACGGGAGCGGCAGGATGCGTTCGCCTTGCGGAGCCATCGGCGGGCCCTCGCCGCCGCTGCAGCGGGCCGGTTCGCGGCTGAAACGGTACCTTTGGCTGGACTGTCCGGAACGGTGTCGGCCGACGACGGTCCACGCCGCGGGCTCAGCCCGGCCGTGATGGCGAGATTCCCCGCTGCTTTCGTGGAAGGGGGAACTGTTACGGCCGGCAACTCGTGCTTTGACGCTGACGCAGCCTCCGCCGTCGTGATCACTTCAGTGCAGCGCGCGCGGGAACTGGGCGCTGCGGACGGCTTGCTTGTGCTGGGGACGGACACGTCCGGCGTAGAACCGCAACTCCTGGGCGTGGGTGCGGCCACGGCAGCGCGCAAGGTCCTGGCGGCGGCTGGGGTGACTGCTTCCCAGCTGGACCTGGTGGAGTTTAATGAGGCGTTCGCTGCGCAGACGCTGGCCAGTCTGGACCTGCTGGGGATTGACCCTGAAGCGGCCAACCTTGACGGCGGCGCCCTGGCGCTGGGGCATGCCTATGGGGCGTCGGGCGCCGTGCTGGTCACCCGCCTGCTGGCCCAGGCCCGGGCGGTGGACCGGCCGGGATTACTGGGGCTGGCCATGATCAGTATTGCCGGCGGAATGGGCACGGCTGCGCTGCTGCAGTACGCCCGGCTGGCGGACTGACGCACCGGCCCTTAGTCCTCAGGCTCGCCGAGGCCGCGCGCTGCCAGTGCTTCGCCGGTCTGGCGGGCGAATGCCACCGAGGTGATGAAGACAGGCAGGACAAGCGCGCGCGGGTTACGTTCCAGGCCCCTGGCCCGGGCGGAGTCGCGGACGTCCGCAAAAGTTCCGGCAATGTAGGGGATGCTGCGCAGCATCACGCCGATGGTGAGGGCAAAACGTTCGGGGTCGGCGCCGAGGCGTCTGAAGGGCCGGGCCGCCCCCACCACTGCGTCGAGGATTTGCTGGACCGGTGTGGTGGCCGTCAACAGTGACGCAGCAACCACGCAGACCAGGATGTTCAGCACGATCCGTGCTGCTGCCGGGCCGCCCAGCTGCCACCACTGGAAGGCGGCGATGACCGCCAGGACGGGAAGCAGGGGACTGACCGCGGCCCAGAGACGCTGTGGTCCGGCCCCCGTGCTGAGGAACAGCACGCAGAAGCCCGCCAGGACCGCCGCCGAAACCCGCCAGTCCAGCACCACAAAAGAGGCCAGCCCGGTGGCGAACACCAGCACGAACTTCAGGCCCGTGGGGGTCCGGTGCAGCAGGGAGGTGCCCGGCACGTAATTGGCAAGGAGGAAGCCGTGTCCCCTCACGGCGCACCGGCCCCGGCCTGCTCGGCGCACAGGCTGCGGTAGGCGGCAACGGCCTCCGCGGGGGAGCCATCGTAGGCGACCTTGCCCGTTTCAATGACCAGCACGCGGTCCATCGCCAGGGCGAGGTCCAGGTCATGCGTGGACATGATGATCTGCTGGTCCAGGCCGGCCAGGGTGCGCCGCAGTAGTTCCCGGTTGCGCAGGTCAAGCAGGGTGGACGGCTCGTCAAGGACCAGGATGGCCGGATCGACGGCGAGGACTGCGGCCAAGGCCATGAGCTGGCGTTCGCCGCCGGAGAGTTCGTAGATGCTTTGGTCTGCGAGGTGCAGGAGCCCCAGCCGGTCCAGTGAGGCTTCCGCCCTGGCGCGCCGCTCCTTGCCGTTCCGGACGGAGCGGCGCAGTGAGAGTTCCACGTCCTCCCGGCCGGTGGGCATCACCAGCTGGGAAAGCGGATCGGTGAAAACAAAGCCTACGGCGCGACGGACCGCCCGGACGGCGCGCACAGTGTCCGCGCCGTCCACGGCCACCGCCCCGGACGTTGGCTGGACCAGGCCGTTAACCAGGCGGAGCAGGGTGGACTTGCCGGAACCGTTGGCCCCGATAACTCCGATCCGTTCCTCGGTGAGCCGGAGGCTGATTGCTTCCAGCAGCACCTTGGGCGCCGGGGAATGGTCCACGGGAACGGAGACTGCTACCTGGTCGAACGTCACTGTGGGCATGGTCGAGAACCCTAGTCCTGGACCTGTGCGGGTACGGTCCGCAGGGAACGGCGCACCAGGATGTCCGGGAAGGCCCGGTGCAGGGCCACGGCAATAAGGCCGGCGAGGACGTTCTTAACCAGGTCTCCCGGGTAGAAGACGAGGTCGCTGAGGAACGCCTGGCCGATCGTCGCCTTGGTGTTCATGGCAATACCCAGGATGCCCAGGGAGTGGACCACCACCACGCTGGTTACGGTGGCAGCGAGGAAGAACCAGAGGGCGCGGGCGTTGGCGGTGCGGCGGATGACCACAGTGGCCAGCCAGCCAACGACGCCTGCGGCGATGGGGAACGCGATGATGTAGCCCACTGACGGGCCGGCCAGGATGCCCAGACCGCTGCGGCCCTGGCTGAAGATAGGCAGTCCGGCGAGGCCCAGCAAGACGTAGAGGCCGACGGCGGCGAAGCCGCGGCCCGGGCCGAGCACCAGGCCGGTCAGCATGACGGCGAGGGTCTGGAAGGTGATGGGAACGCCGAAGCCGTTGACGGCCAGCCCGGGAACGAGTGCAGAACCGGCCACGAGGGCGGCGAAGACGGCGATCAGGCCAAGGTCGGTGGCGTTCCAGTTGGATCGAAGCGCTGCGGTTTTGGGGGCGGGGGTGCGAGTGTTGCTCATGGTGGTCCTGTCGGGGTTGAACAAGGAAAAGCGGATGTACCGCCGACGTTACCCGGGCCAGACAGGCCCCATCTTGTAGGGCCCCTACTAAAGCGGCCGTCCACCCCTGACGGCCGGGTACAAACAGGCCGAGTGCCCGGGCGCCTCCGGCGTTCCTCCAAGCCTCCGCGGTAAGGAGGGATGAAGATAAAGCGCGGTAGACTTTCATGGGCCGTTCTCCGGCCACTCTCCCCGGCCGACCCGCAGGAACTGTGCGCGGTTGTGGCGTTCCCTGTTGTGAAAGGCCTTACCTGCTGTGATTACCGTCCAGGATCTTGAACTGCGCGCCGGCGCCCGGCTCCTCATGGACCAGGTGAGCTTCCGCATCGACAAGGGGGACAAGATCGGGCTGGTGGGCCGCAACGGTGCAGGCAAAACCACCCTCACCCGCGTCCTCGCCGGCGAAGGCCTTCCCGCCGCCGGGAAAGTGACCCGCAGCGGCGAAATCGGTTACCTGCCGCAGGATCCCCGGACCCCGGACATGGAGCAGCTGGCCCGGGACCGGATCCTGTCGGCACGTGGCCTGGACATCGTGGTGGGCAAGCTGCGTTCGGCGCAGGACGAGATGGCAAGCGACGACGCACAAGTCCAGCGGAAGGCGATGAACCGCTATGACCGGCTCGAGGCAGAGTTCCTCGCCGCCGGCGGATACGCAGCCGAGGCGGAGGCCGCCTCGATCTGCTCCAACCTCGCCCTGCCGGACCGGCTGCTGAACCAGCCGCTCAAGACTCTCTCCGGCGGCCAGCGGCGCCGCGTGGAACTGGCGCGCATCCTGTACTCGGATGCCGAGACCATGCTCCTGGACGAGCCCACCAACCACCTCGACGCCGACTCCATTGCCTGGCTGCGCGACTTCCTCAAGAACCACCAGGGCGGCCTGATCGTCATCAGCCACGACACCGAACTCCTCGAGGCTACGGTCAATAAGGTGTTCCTGCTGGACGCCAACCGGGCGCAGATCGACTTCTACAACATGGACTGGAAGCGGTACCTGCAGCAGCGCGAAACGGACGAGCGGGCCCGCAAACGTGAACGTGCCAACGCCGAGAAAAAGGCCCAGGTCCTCATGGACCAGGCCAACAAGATGCGGGCCAAGGCCACTAAGGCCGTTGCGGCGCAGAACATGGCCAAGCGTGCCGAACGGCTGCTCAGCGGCCTGGAGGCCGTTCGCGAGCAGGACCGCGTGGCAGCCCTGCGCTTCCCGGACCCGGCGCCCTGCGGCAAGACCCCGCTCACCGCAGACGGACTCAGCAAGTCCTACGGCTCGCTGGAGATCTTCACGGACGTGGACCTCGCCATCGACCGCGGGTCCAAGGTGGTCATCCTGGGCCTCAACGGCGCCGGCAAGACCACCCTGCTGCGCATGCTGGCGGGGGTTGACCAGCCGGACACCGGCGAGGTCATTCCGGGCCACGGCGTTAAGGTGGGTTACTACGCCCAGGAGCACGAAACCCTGGACGTCAACCGGACAGTCCTGGAAAACATGCGCTCGGCCGCCCCGGACATGAAGGACGCGGAAGTGCGCGGCATCCTGGGTTCGTTCCTCTTCTCCGGAGACGATGTCGACAAGCCCGCCGGGGTCCTCTCCGGCGGTGAAAAGACCCGCCTCGCCCTCGCCACCATCGTGGCCTCCAGCGCCAATGTCCTCCTTCTGGATGAACCCACCAACAACCTCGACCCCGCCAGCCGCGCCGAAATCCTGGGCGCACTGCGCAACTACACCGGCGCCGTCGTCCTCGTCAGCCACGACGAAGGTGCGGTAGAGGCCCTCAACCCGGAGCGCGTCGTGCTGCTGCCGGACGGGGTCGAAGATCTGTGGAACGAGGACTACCTGGACCTGATCACGCTCGCTTGAGCCGCCGGGTCAACGGACCGGCATTTCTTCGGCTCCAGTAATCCTGCGCAGTTGCTGATAGGTGATGCTGAACATCGTCGTGTGGTCGCCCGCTCCTGCCCAGAGGAGGTCCTTGGTTTGCAGGGAGTGGTCCAGGAGGGTTCTGATTCGCTGTGGGTGGCCGACCGGGGCTACTCCGCCTACCTCCTGGCCTGTGTGTTCCAGCACGAAGTCCGGGGAGGCGCGCCGGATCTTTCCCGAGCCCAACTGTCCCGCCACCAGTGCCGTGTCCACCCGCGCCGCGCCGCTGGCAAGGATCAGCAGCGGTTCGCCCGCCAGTTCGAACACCAGGCTGTTGGTGATCGCCGAAACGTCACACCCCAGCGCCTCGGCGGCGGCCGCGGCAGTCGGTACACCTGCAGGGAAGTGGCGGATCGTGTCGCCGACCCCCGCGGTGACCAGGGCCGAGCGCACCAGGGCCACCGGGCCGCCGTCGTTCGAGGTCACCGGTCAGTACCCCTGCGCGTCCAGCAGCGCATCTTCCTCTTCTTCGGCCGTGGGCCGCTTCCGCCTCCGCGAAGGGGCCGGACGACGCCGGGCGGGAACCGCGGAGTGGACGGTCCCGGCCGCTTCCGCGTCGCCGTCGTCCTCCGCGTCGATGGCCGCGTTCCGCGCCTGCTGCCGGGCGGCATAGCCGAAGCCCACGAACATGAGCACGCCGAACGCGAACCACTGCAGCGAGTAGGACAGGTGCGTGCCCTCCTCGACGGACGGCTTGGGGAACGGGTACGGCATCTCCGCGGCCGGCGGCGTTTCCGAAGCCAGCTGCCCGTAGGCACCTGTGAGGATCGGGTAGGACAGCTGCGCCGCGTAGGCCTTCAGATCGATGGAGGCCAGCTGGCCTTCCGGTGCACCGCGCTGCAGTTCCGGCTCAGGGTGCTTCAAGCGGACGACGGCGGTGACGTCGCCGGCCGGGGGAGCGGGCACCGAATCCGGGCTGCCCGGGTTGTTGTTGCCGATGGGCAGCCAGCCGCGGTCGATGATGACGGTCTCGCCTGAGTCGAGGCGGAACGGGACCACGACTTCGTAGCCCGGCTGGCCGTTGAGCGGGCGGTTGCGGACAATTCGCTGCGCGTCCGGGTCGTACGAGCCCTTCAGCTCAACCTGGGCCCACTCCTTTTCCGGCGCCAACGCCTGAAACTGGTCCTTTGCCTGCGCAAACGGGACGGGAGCAGCCGAATAGTTGCTGACCACGCGGTTGATTTCCGCGAGTGTTTCAGCGCGCCGGTCCATCTGCCAGCGGCCCAGGAACACACAGGCAGAGGCGAAGATCGCGGCCAGCAGCAGGTAACCCAGCCACTTGCTGGAAAACAGGAAGCGGTACATTCAGCTGTCCTGCTCCGGGGCGCCGTCCGCGGCGGCGTCCAGGGGAAGGGTTTCCTTCCACAGGCCACGGGTCTGCAGGTAGTCTTCGAGCCATTCCCGGTGTTCCCCGCAGGCCAGCCAGGTCTTGCGGCGTTCCGGTGTATGGATCTTGGGGTTGTTCCACAACAGCCGCCAAGACGCGTCGGCGCGGCAGGCCTTGCGCGAACAGACTGCCGCGTTCTCCGGGAGCGCGGGATCAGACCCCGCGGCGAAATCGAAAATACTCATGATGCCCGCCGCTCCTCCCCGGGATTGGGGTTGTGAAATTGACCATTCAGGTCCGACTCGTCAATCAGTTCGCCCTGGAGCAGGGTGCTGCCGGGATCGTCATCCACGCCCGCGGCCGCCGGCGCTTCAAGTTCGGCAAGCGGTGCCGAATCCAGCAAGAGGTCGCTGTGGCCTTCCGCGAGGTCGCTTCCGTTGGCGATGATGACGGCGATCCAGGGCAGGAACACTGCCCCGGCCACGGGTATGAGCTTGAACCAGCCGTCGACCACAAAGATCAGGATCAGGCACACCATGCGGATGCCCATGGCCAGGGCGTACTTGACCATGCGCTTGTGCATGTCCACCGAGTGCGCCGCGGCGGCATCCGTAATGCTGTGGACCTCGGCGTCCCCCGAGAACCGGCCGGGTTCTCCGGGCGCGGACTGTCCCGCATGGTTTTCAAGGGTCACGGTGATTGATCACGCTCCAAAGGCTTGGATCAATTCTCTCACCAACGGCAGTGGCACCCAAACCCGGTCCCGGGCGTTCGCTAAGATCGGAGGCAGTCCCAACACCACCTTGCTACCGCGGCGCCGCATGCCGCAGAGAACCGGAGTCCGTCAATGACTGAAGCAGCTTCCGCCCCCCGCAGCGTCCTGATCACCGGCGGTAACCGCGGCATCGGACTGGCCATCGCGGAAGCCTTCCTGGCCAATGGCGACAAGGTAGCCGTGACTTACCGCAGTGAAACGCAACTGCCCGAGGGCATCCTGGGTGTCAAGGCGGACGTTACCGATGAGGCATCCGTGGATGCCGCGTTCAAGGAGGTCGAAGCCGCCCACGGTCCGGTGGAGGTCCTGGTCGCCAACGCGGGCATCACCAAGGACACGCTGCTGCTGCGCATGAGCGAGGATGACTTCACTTCGGTGATCGACACCAACCTCACCGGGGCCTTCCGCGTCATCAAGCGGGCCTCCAAGGGCATGATCCGGCTGCGCAAGGGCCGCGTCGTCCTCATCTCCTCCGTCTCCGGCCTGTACGGCGCGCCTGGCCAGATCAACTACTCCGCCTCCAAGGCAGGCCTGGTGGGTATCGCCCGGTCCCTGACGCGCGAGCTCGGCTCCCGCGGGATCACGGCGAACGTGGTGGCGCCGGGCTTCATCAACACGGACATGACCGCTGAGCTCCCGGAGGCCACCCAGAAGGATTACCTCTCCAGCATCCCCGCTGGCCGTTTCGCCGAAGCGTCCGAGGTTGCCAACGTGGTCCGCTGGATCTCCAGCGACGAGGCAGCCTACATTTCCGGCGCGGTCATCCCCGTGGACGGCGGCCTGGGCATGGGCCACTAGGAGTCTTCCCGGAAACTAGCCGGGCCGGGCTTCTTTGTTGGACCCGGACAACGGAATCACTGCTGTGCGCTGGCATGATGGTCTGCAGAGACAGCGAATTGGACGTTTAGAACAAAGGAAGTATGCATGGGACTGCTGGATAACAAGACCGCCATTGTCACCGGGTCCTCCCGGGGAATCGGCGCCGAGGTGGCCAAGATCCTCGCAGGCGAGGGCGCGGCCGTCGTCGTCAACTATCGTCAGAAGGCGCCCCGCGCCAACAAAGTGGTCCAGGGCATCGAAGCCGACGGTGGCCGTGCCGTGGCGGTGGGAGCGGACCTGACCACCCAGGAAGGCGTCCAGGCGCTGGCCAGCGCAGCGATGGAGAACTTCGGTTCCCTGGACATCCTGGTCCTCAACGCTTCCGGCGGCATGGAGACCGGCATGGGCGAGGACTATGCGCTCAAGCTCAACCGCGACGCCCAGGTGAATATGCTCAACGCCGCTGTCCCGTTGATGAAGGAGGGCTCCCGGGTGGTGTTCGTCACCAGCCACCAGGCCCACTTCATCAACACCGTGCCCACCATGGACGCCTACGAACCGGTGGCCCGCAGCAAGCGCGCGGGCGAGGACGCCCTGCGTGAGCTTGTCCCCAACCTGGCGGACAAGGGCATCTCGCTGGTTGTGGTCTCCGGCGACATGATCGAAGGCACCGTCACCGCCACCCTGCTGGACCGTTCAGCCCCCGGCGCTATCGAAGCGCGCCGCGCAGAGGCCGGCAAGCTGTACTCCGTGGAGGAGTTCGCCCAAGTGGTGGCCGGCATGGTTACCGCGGACGTTGAGTCCGGCCACACGGAGTACGCCGGCGGCGCAGACTACTTCGGCAAGGGCGCGCAGTAGGTCTCAGCTTCCACCCCAACCGCGAGATGACACTTCGCGGCAATGTTCCTCCCGGACACTGCCACGAAGTGTCATCTCGCGGTTAAGGGGTCAGACTCCGGCGATGTGCCGGACGGCGTCCAGGTACGGCATGTTGAGGGCTGCGTCGGCGACGGCCCGCACGGCCGGCTTGGCGTTGAAGGCCACGCCGATGCCGGCGGCACCCAGCATGTCCAGGTCGTTGGCGCCGTCGCCCACCGCGATCGTGTGCTCCAGGGGAATGCCCTCGTCGGCAGCCCACTCCCGCAGGTACTTTTCCTTCGCAGCGCGGTCCACCACGGCGCCCAGCACTTTGCCCGTCAGCGCGCCGTCAACAATCTCGAGCTCGTTGGCCTGCCAGTAGTCCAGGCCCAGATCGCCGGCGATGGGCTCGAGGATCTGGTTGAAGCCGCCCGACACTACGGCAACCACGTGTCCGGCTGCCTTGAATGCGGCAACGAGCTCGGCGGCCCCTTCGCTTAGCTTTACTTCCTGCCGGACGGAATGGACGACGTCGGCGGGCAGCCCTGCGAGCACGGCCACCCGGGCGTGCAGGCTTTGGGCGAAGTCCAGTTCCCCGCGCATGGCCGCCTCCGTCACGGCGGCCACTTCTTCGAATTTGCCCGCATATGCTGCGAGGAGTTCGATGACCTCCTGCTGGATCAGGGTGGAGTCCACATCCATGATCAGGAGTTTTCGGGCAGCCGACCGCAGGCCGGTCGGGACGAGCGCGGTATCAAGGCCCGCCAGTGCCGCACCGGATACCGCACGCCGCAGCGCGGCCAGGCCGGACGTCGTGGAATCCGGCACCTCCAGCTCAGCGACGTGGACCCGGTATCGGTCGTCACCGGCGGTGCTCTCGGACTGCAGCGCAGCGCCCCCAGCGGCCAAGGCGGAACGCAGCTGCTCCAGCGCCGGGGGAGTCATTTTCAAGCCGTAGCTGACCGCAGTCACGTTCGAAGTCATGCCTGCAATCTTAGCCAGCGGGGGAGCGGCGCCTTGAAATCATTGCGCGGTATGGAGGAGCCCGCCCCCCCCGACGTGACGGCGGTCATACCCCCCGTGCCGAACCGCCCCGCACCGGTTATCAGTCACCCTCTCTTTTGTCCTAGTGTCTACTCCTATGAGTGATGTTCTGGAATTGGCCTCCGTCAGTGTTGTCCGAGGTAAGAAGACACTGCTGGACAAAGTCGATTGGCAGGTCAATGAGGGCGAACGTTGGGTCATCCTGGGACCCAACGGCGCCGGCAAGACCACCCTCCTCCAGATCGCGGCAGCACGGCTGCACCCGAGCAGCGGCACCGCCGGCATCCTCGACGAGACACTGGGCCGCGTGGACGTTTTCGAACTCCGTCCGCGCATCGGGCTGTCCTCTGCCGCCCTGGCCACCCAGATTCCCGAACACGAGACGGTTCTCAACGTGGTGGTCACCGCGGCCTACGGCGTCACCGGCCGCTGGCGTGAGGGATACGAGCGCGACGACGAACGCCGCGCCTTCCGCCTGCTCAACGACTGGGGCATGGGGCCGCTGCTGAACCGCACCTTCGCATCACTCTCCGAAGGCGAACGCAAGCGCGTTCAGATCGCCCGGGCCCTCATGACGGACCCGGAGCTGCTGCTCCTGGACGAGCCCGGTGCCGGCCTCGACCTCGCCGGCCGCGAGGACCTGGTCAGCCGGCTCAGCGAGCTGGCAATGGACGAGGCTGCCCCCGCGATGGTCCTGGTCACCCACCACCTGGAAGAGGTGCCGCCGGGCTTCACGCATGCCATGCTGCTCCGCGACGCCGGCGTCGTGGCCACCGGACCCATCGCCGAGGTGCTGACTGCAGAGAACCTGGGCCGGACTTTCGGCCTTGACTTGGATGTAACGGTCAACGCGGGCCGCTACACCGCCGTCGCACGCCACTAGCGGCACACAGGTGGACCTTTTCAGCGGCACTCTTGTGTCGATCGCCGGCCTGTGGGCCGGCACCATCAATGCCGTGGTGGGCTCGGGAACACTGGTTACCTTCCCGGTGCTGATAGCGCTCGGCATTACCCCGGTGGTCGCCTCCATGAGCAATGCCATGGGCCTGGTGGCCGGGGGCATTTCCGGTGCCGTGGGCTACCGGCGTGAACTGAAGGGCCGCGGAAGGCAACTGATGCGGCTCCTGCCGGCCTCCCTGTTGGGCGGCATCTCCGGCGCCTGGCTGCTGCTGCATCTGCCGGAGGCGGTCTTCCACTACGCCGCTCCGTTCCTGATCGTCCTGGCGCTGCTCATGGTGGTATTCCAGCCGCGGCTGCAGGCCTGGGTGCGCAATCGGGAGGAAAACCCCGAACACGCCGTCCGCGACAAGCGCCACGGCGTACTGCTGGTGGTCCTGGTGTACCTTGCCGGCGTCTACGGCGGCTACTTCGTGGCGGCCCAGGGCATCCTGCTGGTCGGCATCCTTGGGGTCTTCCTGACCGGCACCATGCAGAACGCCAACGCCATGAAGAACATCCTGGTGCTCGGCGTGAACCTGGTGGCCGCGATGTCCTACCTGCTGTTCGCGTTCGACCGGATCAACTGGACCGTAGTTCTGCTCATCGCCATCAGCTCAGGCATCGGCGGCGTCCTCGGGGCGAAAATCGGCCGCCGACTCTCGCCAACGGTACTGCGGGCCGTGATCTTCGCCCTGGGCCTGGTCGCCCTGGGCGTCATGCTCGCCAAGCTGCTGACATAATCACCCGGTGACAATCCACCACCTTGAGTCCGCTGACGATCCCCGCGTGGCCGACTACACCAGCCTCACCGACGTCCACCTCCGCAAACTCCGTGAACCTGCCGAAGGCATGTACATTGCTGAGTCCTCCCGCGTGCTCCGCCGCGCCCTGGCCGCGGGCCACCGGCCGCGCTCGTTCTTCCTGGCCGAAAAGTGGCTGGCGGACCTGCAGGACGTCTTCGCAGCGCACCCCGACGTGCCGGTGTTCGTCGGCAGCGCGGGCCTGCTGGAGGAGATCACCGGTTTCCACCTGCACCGCGGTGCGATGGCGGCGATGGAACGGCCGTCCCCGGTTCCGCTGCCGAAGCTCCTCGAAGGCGCCCGGCGCGTCGCCGTGCTGGAGGACATCGTGGACCACACCAATGTCGGCGCCATCTTCCGCTCCGCAGCCGCCCTGGACATCGACGCCGTCCTGGTTTCCCCCCGTTGCGGGGATCCCCTCTACCGCAGGAGCGTCCGGGTCAGCATGGGGACTGTTTTCCAGGTGCCCTGGGCCCGCCTCGAAAGCTGGCCGGGGGACCTCCAGGTCCTCAAGGACCACGGATTCACTGTGGCCGCGCTCGAACTCACCGAAGACGCACAGGACGTGGACGCCGTCGCGGCAAAGGATCCGGAGAGGCTGGCGCTGGTGCTCGGCACAGAAGGGGCGGGCATGAGCGCAAGTACACTCGCCGCCGTCGACTTCGCAGTGAAGATCCCCATGCGCAACGGCGTGGACTCGCTCAATGTGGCCGCCGCTTCCGCGGTGGCGTTTTGGGAGTTGCGCCGGCGCCACTGAGCGTTCGCCCGGGCCGTACGCATCCGTTATGATGGATAGCTGGTTGTCCTGCCGCCCAAGCTCCGGCCGGCGCAGGGTCAGCTATCCCATTCATACCTGGCAGCTGGCAAAATCCAGTTGTGCGAACAAAGGTCCCATTATGAAGTCTGAGATCCACCCGAAGTACGAAGCTGTTGTTTTCAACGACCTGGCTTCCGGCACGAAGTTCCTGACCCGCTCCACCGTGTCTTCCTCGAAGACCATCGAGTGGGAAGACGGCAACACCTACCCGGTCATCGATGTCGAAATTTCCTCCGAGTCCCACCCGTTCTACACGGGCAAGCAGCGCATCATGGACTCTGCAGGCCGCGTCGAGCGCTTCAACGCTCGCTTCAAGGGCTTCGGCGGCAAGAAGTAACCCGCTTCCACCGAGCTTCCTGAAGGCCCGTACCGGCAACGGTGCGGGCCTTTCGCGTTTCCGGGATCAGCGGGTGGAGCGCACGACGGCGGCCTGCGCCGTGAGCGCGCGCAGCAGGTGGCTGCGCTGCTCCAGGATGATCCGCCGCAGCGCCCGGGGCGCGTCGCCGTTGGCTTCGAGCCACCGGCCTGTCCGGACGATGACGGGGTGCCCGGCCGGGTCTTGCCCGGGGGCAATGTCCTGGGTCAGCGGGTAGAGTCCTCGGACGATCCTGCCGGCGATCTCGATGCTGCGTTCGTCCCACACCGTCCGCAGGCAGTCGAAGTAGGGCTCGGTGAAGGGTTCCAGCAGCGCTGCCGGGGCAGTGTTGAAGCCGGTGATGGTGGCCGTCAGGAGCTGGTTGGACAGGCTGTGCCCGTGTACTGCCTCCTGCCACGCAGCGGCTTTGACGTCGGTGTCCGGTCGTGCGGCCAGGGCCGTTGCATGCCCGGCCCGGCCCGAGGCGGTGGTGTCCCGCTCGAGTTCCGCATCCAGTTCCTCCCGGGTGGCCCGGCCGTTAGCCGCGAGGGCGTGCCAGAAGTGCCAGCGCAGCTCGGCGTCCACCGCCAGGCCTGCCATCGGTGCGGAGCCGTCGAGCAGCCCCCGCAGCCGCCCCAGCCCGGAAGCGTCGCGGCGGCTCAGCGTGGCCAGGGTCCGGGCCCAGGCCAGCTGTTGGTCGGAGCCCGCCGCCGAGCGGTCCAGCTGGGCAGAGGCCGCTGCCAGGAAGGATGCGCGCACCGCAACCCGCTCTGCAGCCGGCGTATAGCGGTCAATGGCGGCAGTGGCGTTTTCGAGGACGGTCAGCAGGACGCCGATCCCCGTTTCGGAGGGCGCGAAGGCCGCCACGGCGTCAACGTAGTCCGGGGCCGGGCTTTCACCGTCCCGGGTTGAATCCCACAGGGCCGTCCAGCACAGCGCCCGGGCCATTGGGTCCTGGATCCGGTCCAGCGAGCTGCGGACGGTGGCCAGGGATGCCGGGTCCAGCCGAACCTTGGCGTAGGTGAGGTCGTCGTCGTTGAGCAGCAGCAGCGCCGGACGCCGTTGGCCGGCCAGCTCCGGAACCTGTGTGGACGCCCCGGCCGCGTCTGTCTCGACGCTGCCGGTGCGCACCAGCGCGCCGGCAGCGTCGGCGTCGTACAGACCGATCCGCACCCGGTGCGCCCGCGGCACGTTCCGTCCCGTGACCGGATCGGTTGCCTCCTGGACGATCGCCGCGCTGCCAATAACGCCGTCGTCCGTTCCGCCCTCTGTGACCTCGAGGCGGAGCGTCGAGATACCGGATGTCTGGAGCCATTCCTGCGCCCAGGTCCCCAAGTCCCGTCCGGAAGCCGCACTGAGCGCCTCCAGCAGGTCGGCCAGCGTGGTGTTCCCGTAGGCGTTGCTGCGGAAGTAGGCCCGGGACCCGGCAATGAAGGCGTCAAAGCCCACGTAGGCCACCAACTGCTTGAGTACGGAGGCGCCCTTGGCGTAGGTGATGCCGTCAAAGTTCTGCTTGGCGGCCTCCAGGTCGGGGATGTCCGCCACGATGGGATGCGTGGTGGGCAATTGGTCCTGCATGTAGGCCCAGGCCTTGCGCTTGTTGGCGAAGTTCACCCATGCCGTGTCCCAGCCGGTGGCCCGGTCCACGCCAAGGGTGCCCATGTAGTCCGCGAAGGACTCCTTGAGCCATAGGTCATCCCACCACTGCATGGTTACCAGGTCGCCGAACCACATGTGCGCCATCTCGTGCAGAAGGGTATTCGCGCGGCCCTGGTACTGGGCGTCCGTGGCGCGGGAGGTGAAGACGTAGCTTTCGGTGAACGTGACCAGGCCGGGGTTTTCCATCGCCCCGAGGTTGTACTCGGGAACGAATGCCTGGTCGTATTTTCCCCAGGGGTAGGGGAAGTCGAAGAGCCGGTTGAAGAATTCCAGGCCGTTCTTTGTAAGCCGGAACAGCTCCTCCGTGTCGAAGGATTCCGCCATGGACGCCCGGCAGTAGAGGGCCAGCGGAACATGCATTGCGGTGCCGTCGTCCAGGGTGGCTTCCCACTGGTCCTGCGCCTTGAAGTAGGGCCCGGCCAGCACCGTGGTGATGTAGGTGGATATGGGGAGCGTGGGTGCGAAGTCCCAGTGGGCAGCGGCGGGGTCATCGGCCAGCGCGGTCCTTGCCGCCTGCCCGCCGTTGGAGGCCACTTCCCACCCGGCGGGTGCCGTGACGTGGAACGTGAAGGATGCCTTGAGGTCCGGCTGCTCGAAGTTGGCGAAGACGCGGCGCGCGTCCGCCGGCTCGTACTGCGTGTACAGGTAGCACTGTCCGTCCGCGGGATCGGTGAAACGGTGCATGCCTTCCCCGGAGCGGCTGTAAAGGGCGGTGCCCGTGACGGTGACCTGGTTGTCCCGTTGCAGGTTATCCAGCCGGATCCTTGGCCCGTCCACTACGTCGTCCACCCGGAGCGGCTCCCCGTTCAGGACGACGCTGTGCACGCCGCCGTGGATGAAGTCCAGGAACGTGGTGCTGCCGGGCTCGGCCGCGCTGAAGCTGATGGTGGTCCGGCTCGGATAACCGGCGGTATCGGGGTCCGGGGCCTGCCGCACGTCAAGGGAGACGTCGTAGGCGGCGGTGGTGATCAGGGCTGAACGATCGGCCGCCTCATTGCGGCTCAGATTCTCAAGTGACACTCCGCTATCCAATCACAGGTCAGGCGGCGATCAGCAGCGCGGCCCCCAGCCCGAGGGCGGCTATGAGCAGCCAGGACGCGAGAGCTGCCAGGAGCGCCCGGCCCCCCGTGTGGAGGAGCGTCCGGATGCGCACGGCGGATCCCAGGCCGAACAGCGCGGCGGCCAGCAGGATGTCCTGTGCCACCGCACCCGCCGCAAGCCAGCTGTCCGGCAGCATACCGGTGGAGCGGAGGGCCACCATGGCCACGAAGCCAACCACGAACAGGGGCACCACCGGCGGCATCCGGCTTCCGGCGGCGGCGGCTCCGGGCGCCGGATTCAGCCGGTGGTGCGCGCCGGCGACCGCGGCCACCGGAGCCAGCAGCAGCACCCGGGTGAGTTTGACGACAACGGCGATCCCCAGGGCCGCGGTCCCCGCGGTTTGCGCCGTGGCCACCACCTGCCCCACGTCGTGGACAGACGCCCCGGCCCAGGCGCCGAAGACCGTGGCGCTGAGGCCCAGGGGGTGCACCAGCAGCGGCAGCACGCCGATGGCCAGCGTCCCGCACAGGGTTACCAGGGCCACCGGCAGCACCGTGTCCGTGTGACGGATCCGTCGCACCGCTGCCACGGCGCCGATCGCGGATGCCCCGCAGATGGAGAACCCGGCGGCCACCAGGAGGGACGTCTCCGCAGGAAGCCGGAAAAGGCGCGCAATCAGGTACGTGCCACCGAACCCGGCAGCCACCACGGCCGCTATCAGCAGCAGGGCCAGCCAGCCGAGTCCCAACACGTCCATGACGCTGACCTTCAAGCCAAGCAGCACGATGCCGGCCCGCATGAGGTGCTTCCCGGCGAAATCCAGGCCGGGGCGCGCCCTGCCCGCGGTCCAGGCCCCCACCGCGGGCAGGTTCGCCGCGAGCACGCCGAGGACCACCGCTGCTGTCATCGCCGGAAGTGCGGGCAGCAGGCCATGGACCAGGAAGGCCGCGGTTACGGCGGCAGCGGAGAAGCCGAGGCCGGAAACCATCCGCCCGGCGGCCGGTAAGCGTCTGCTGAGTGGCACCTGACTACTGTGCCGGATAAGGTCCCTAAAGCACGAACTGCTGCCCGGCTGCCAACACGCCAGAGTGGAGGGCAGTATGAAATCGAACCCAAAAGATGGTTGGCTATTGCGCATGTCAGACCTTTTCCAGGATTACTCCGCGGCCGCGGGCAAGACCGGTGCCTACGACGAGATGTTTGCGCCCGGGCAGCAGCCCCGGGACTCTTACGGGCAGGTTGCGGACGCCCTGAGCAAGCTCTCACTGGCGGACGTGAGCGCCCGCGCGGATTCGATGGCGCGCACCTTCCTGGACCGCGGCGTGACCTTCGATTTCGCGGGGGAGGAGCGTCCGTTTCCCCTGGACATTGTGCCGCGCGTCATTCCGGCGTCTGAATGGGATGTCCTGGAGCGCGGCGTGGCGCAGCGTGTGCGCGCGCTGGAGGCCTTCCTCAATGACGTCTACGACAAAATGACGGTAGTGGCCGACGGTGTGATCCCACGCCAGTTGGTGACCACCAGTGCCCACTTCCACCGCCAGGTCCATGGCTTCGAGCCGGCCGGCGGGGTTCGCGTGCACATCTCCGGGATCGACGTGGTCCGGGACGCCGCGGGCACCTTCCGGGTCCTGGAGGACAACGTCCGCGTGCCGTCGGGCGTCAGCTACGTCCTGGAGAACCGGCGCGCCATGGCCAAGGGCCTGCCGGAGGCGTTCGGCCAGCAGCTCATCCGCCCGGTGGAAGAGTATCCGCGCCGGCTCCTGTCGGCCCTGCGGAAGACGGCACCGGCCGGGGTGGACGATCCCACCGTGGTGGTATTGACCCCGGGCGTCTTCAACAGCGCTTATTTCGAGCACACCCTGCTGGCAGGCCTGATGGGCGTCGAACTGGTAGAGGGCCGTGACCTGATCTGCCGTGGGAACCGGGTCTACATGCGCACCACGGCCGGCGAACAGCGCGTGGACGTCATCTACAAGCGCATCGACGATGACTTCCTGGATCCACTACAGTTCCGCTCCGACTCCATGCTGGGATGCCCGGGCCTTGTCAACGCAGCCCGTGCCGGGGGTGTCACCATTGCCAACGCTGTGGGCAACGGCGTTGCGGACGACAAACTGGTTTACAGTTACGTTCCTGACCTGATTCGCTACTACCTCAACGAGGAGCCCGTGATCGCGAATGTGGACACGTACCGCCTCGAAGAGAAGGAAGCCCGCGAGTACACCCTGGACAACCTCTCCGAGCTTGTGGTGAAGCCTGTGGACGGCTCCGGCGGCAAGGGCCTGGTGATAGGCCCGGACGCTTCGCCGGAGGAGCTGGAGGCCCTGCGGCAGCGCATCGTGGCCGATCCGCGCGGCTGGATCGCGCAGCCCGTGCTGCAGCTTTCCACGGTCCCCACCCTCAGCGGCGACAAGTTCGGGCCCCGGCACGTCGATCTTCGCCCCTTCGCGGTGAACGACGGCGACAACGTCTGGGTGCTGCCGGGCGGGCTGACGCGGGTAGCCCTGAAGGAGGGCTCGCTGATCGTGAATTCCAGCCAGGGCGGCGGGTCCAAGGACACCTGGGTCCTGGCCGACTCGCCCCAGATGCCGGTGGAGACCGTTCCGCGTCCTTCCGTTACCGTCCGCGAACGGGTCTCGGTGTGGCCGGTGGAGAGCAACTGGCGCGACCGGCAGCCGGAGCAGCAGCAGTGAGCGGCGCAGTCAACCACCGCGCCGCCGTCGTGCCCTTTTTTCTTACCGACTTTTCCCGCGTGCAGGAGGTAGCCGCACATGCTTAGCCGCATCGCCGAATCCCTATTCTGGATTGGCCGGTATGTGGAACGTGCCGATGGCACGGCCCGCATCCTCGATGTCCACCTGGAACGGCTCAACCACCTTCCCATGGATGAACGAAAGAGCGTTGCCCAGGAACTCCTGGCCGTGATGGGTGCCCGCCCCCAGAGCGAGGACTTCGGCCTGCCCGAGCTGCTGCACGCGCTGGCCTACGACAAGACCAGCGCCACCTCAATCGCCGGCTCCCTCGGCGCCGCCCGGGAGAACGCCCGACGGGCGCGGGAAACCGTGTCGTCCGGACTGTGGGAAAGCCTGAACACCACGTATTACGGCCTCAGCCAGCACCGCAAGGACGTGGTGGGCACGTACCGGTTCTGCAACTGGACGCTGGAACGCACCGCGATGGTCAGCGGCCTGGCGGACACCACGGTCAGCCACGACGAAAGCTGGCTCTTCCTGGTCCTTGGACGTTCCCTGGAGCGCGCCGACATGACGGCGCGCATGCTGTCCACCCGGGATGTCCTGTCCGCGGGTATGTCCTGGGTCAACATGCTCCGGTGCGCCGGTGCCTACGAATCGTTCCTCCGAACGCGCCGCGCGGCGTTCGGGGACCAGCACGCGGCTGAATTCCTGCTGCTGGACCGGCTCTTTCCGCGCTCCATTGTCTACGCCCTGCGTGATGCCGACGAGTGCCTTGCAAAGCTGGACCCGTCAGCGCAGCGGGTGGGCTTCATCAACGACGCCCGCCGCATCGTGGGCCAGGCCCGGACGTTCCTCGAATTCCACCGGACAGACGACCTGATGTCGGAACTGCCCGAGCACATGGAGCGGGTGCAGAAGGCCGTGGCACAGGCATCCGACGCCATTTCCCGTAAGTACTTCAATCAGGCGGACGAACTGGCCTGGGTGGGAGAAGTTTCATGACCCGGCTGAGCATCAACCACCGCACGGCGTACAAGTACAACAAGCGGGTTACCCTGTCCTACAACGAGGCACGGATGACGCCGCTGACCGACTCCCAGCAGGTGGTCCTTGAATCCGTGGTTAAGGTGTCCCCGTCCCAGGCGGCGGTCAGTACCTACCGCGATTACTGGGGCACCCGGGTAACAGCCTTCGACATGCAGATGCCGCACGACCACCTGGAGGTGGTCTCCACGATTCTGGTGGAGGTGCACCGGACCGAAAAGATCCCTTCAGAGGCTGACATCGTCGGCTGGGATGTCCTCGCAGCGCCCGAAACGCTCAGCACGTTCAGCGACTGGCTGCCGCAGTCGCGGCTGAGCGGGCCCGGGGACGAGGTGCTGGGTATCATTCCCACCGTGGTGGCGGGGAAGAACCCGCACGAGGCCGCCCTGGCCGTTTTTGAATGGATGCGCGGGGAAATGACCTACATGTCCGGCTCTACCGCGGTCACCACGAATGCGGAAGAGGCCTGGGGCCAGCGGCAGGGTGTGTGCCAGGACCTTGCCCACCTTGCCATAGGTGCGCTGCGCAGCTGTGGCATCCCGGCACGCTACGTGTCAGGCTACCTGCACCCGCGTTCCAGCGCGGGCATCGGTGAAACTGTAGCCGGCCAGTCGCACGCCTGGCTGGAGTGGTGGGATGGTGACTGGCGCAGCTGGGATCCTACCAACCACAAACCGGCAGGGGACTTCCACGTCACGGTAGCCCGCGGCCGGGATTACCGTGACGTGCCGCCGCTGAAGGGCATCCTCTCCGGCGGAGGAGGTTCCGCCCTCAGCGTCAGCGTGGAAATCACGCAGCTGGCCTGAGTTCCTATTCCTGGGCAGTCTTGATGGCGCCGCTGAGCTGGGTCCACCAGGTCAGCGGCGCTGTGACCTTAAAGCGCCGGCCGGTCAGCGTGGTGGGCGTGATCCGGATGAAGGTGTCTTTGTGGCCGGCCTGCCACGGGAAAAGGTACAGGGCGGCGGTGTCCAGGACGTGCTCGGTACCGGTGACGATTTCGGCGGTTCCCTTGGCCACCACGCTCCAGGCCAGGCCGGTCTGCGCATCCACGCCGTCGGCCTCCACGGCTACCTGCGCGCCGTCCGAGGCTGCAGAGAGCTTGGTGCCTTCGCCGGTGCGGAAGACGAGCGTCCCGCTGTCCACCGTGTAATTGATCGGGAAGATATCCGGGTGGCCGTCCGTCAGGACAGCCAGCCGGCCCACGGAGACCGTGCGCAGCAGTGCCCAGCAATCGTGGTGTTCGAGGTTTTCAACATCGGGGGCTGGCTCTTTGCTCATGCCGTGAGCATACCGCCATTCACCAGGGGCTGGGCTTGTAATCCTTCAGGAAGACGCCGTACTGGTCTTCACCGGCTTCGCCCATGACGATCGGATCGTAAACCCGGGCCGCACCGTCCACCAGGTCCAGGGGAGCGTGGAAGCCCTCCTCCATCAGGCGTACCTTTGTATAGTGCGGGCGCTCGTCCGTGATCCACCCGGTGTCCACGGCGGTCATGAGGATTCCGTCCGTTTCCAGCATCTCCTGGGCGCTGGTGCGCGTCATCATGTTCAGCGCAGCCTTGGCCATGTTGGTGTGCGGGTGCCCGGGGCCCTTGTATGCACGCGAGAACTGGCCTTCCATGGCCGAGACGTTCACGATGTATTTCCGCCGCGCCGTGGACCGTGCCATGGCGCCCCGGAGCCTGCTGACCAGCAAAAAGGGTGCCGTGACGTTGCACAGCTGCACTTCGAGCATTTCCAGCGGATCCACCTGGTCCACTACCTGGGTCCAGCTGTTGATGGTGGCAAGGTCCGGAACCAGACCGCCGGCATCGATGGCGGTGCCCGACGCAATCCGTTCGAGCGAGGCGGATCCGGTGGACAGGGCCAGCGACGTAATGGCGTCACCGGCCAGCACGGGGTGCTCGGTCACGCTGCTGGCCAGCGTGAGCGGGTGCTTGTCGTGGGCGTGCCCGAAGGTCACCAGTTCAGGCCCGCCGTTGGCCGCTTCCAGCGCCGCCGGCAGCGGCTCGTCCTCGGCGTCCACCAGGGGCTTGTAGGCGTTGCCGGACCGGCGGACTGTCTGCGCCGCGTTGTTGATGATGATGTCCAGCGGGCCGGCCTCGTTGAGGGAGTCCGTCAAGGCCATGACCTGGGCCGGGTCGCGCAGGTCGATTCCCACGATGCGGAGCCGGTGCAGCCACTCGGCGCTGTCCTCCATGGCCGCGAACCTGCGTGCGGCGTCCTTGGGAAACCGGGTGGTGATGGTGGTGTGGGCACCGTCCCGCAGCAGGCGCAGCGCGATGTACATGCCAATCTTGGCGCGGCCGCCGGTCAGGAGCGCGCGCCTGCCGGTGAGGTCCGTCCTTGCGTCACGCTTGCTATGGCTGAAGGCGGCGCATTCAGGACACAGCTGGTGGTAGAAGGCGTCCACTTGGGTGTAGTGCTGCTTGCAGATGTAGCAGGGCCGGGACCGGATCAGGTGCCCGGCCACCTTTCCCGAGGCTGACGGCGCCAGCTTGTTGCCCCGGGTTTCGTCGTCGATCCGGTCCGGCGCGGCGGTGGCGGTCTGTGCGATGACAGCCCTGTCCGCTTCGGCGATGAGGTCCCGCTTGGTGACCCTGCGGTGGCGCTTGACGGCCTTGAACATCTTTCCCGTGGCACGGCGTACCGCAACGTAATCCGGGTGCTCCTCGTCGTATGCGTGGATGGTGTTCAAGACCTTGAGGCAGGCCTCGATTTCCTCAGGGGTCAGGTCGGGGGAGCTCATTGGACTGATTTTACAGCCTTCGGCGGCAGCCCCGGCCCGGCCCCGCCCCTTGGTCGCCGCCCCTTGGTCGCCGCCCGAAAGCTGCTAGGACAGCTGTGCCCGGGGAACCGATTCTGCTGCCGCCGATGCATGCGTTCCTGCTGCCCGTTCCACGGAATCGCGCACGTCAGGGTAGTCCGCCGTCGCAGCCTTCACGGCGTTGGGAACCAGGTGCAGGTTGTTGGCTGCGAGCTTCCGTTCCTCTTCGCCGGGCTCCGGGACCTGCTGCCCCTTCGCCAGGACAGTGATGCCCGACTCCGTCACCTTGAAGCCGCGCGCGCGGTCCAGTTCAGGGTCCAGGCCGATGGCCGCCCCCGCGGGGACCCTGACGTTCTTGTCCAGGATCGCGCGGTTGATGACCGCGCCTTCGCCTACGTACACCTTGTCCATCAGGACGGAGTCGATGACCCGGCTGCTGGTCCCCACGAAAACGTCGTTGGACAGTACCGAACCTTCCACCACGCCACCGGAGATGACCACACCGCTGGACACGATTGAATCCAGGGCAGTTCCGATGGTGTTCTTTTGGCCCCGGACGAACTTGGCCGGCGGGGAGATGCTTTGCCGGGTGTAGATGGGCCACTCGGAGTTGTACAGGTTGAACACGGGAAGCGGCGAGATCAGGTCCATGTGGGCGTCATAGAACGAGTCGATGGTTCCCACGTCGCGCCAGTAAGTGCGGTCGCGCTCAGTGGAGCCGGGGATGTCGTTGAGGGTGAAGTCGTAGACGCCGGCCTCGCCCTGGTTCACAAAGTAGGGAATGATGTCCCCGCCCATGTCGTGCTTGGTGTCCAACCGTTCGGCGTCCACGTGCAGCGCGGCCACAAGGGCATCGGCGTCGAACACGTAATTGCCCATGGAGGCAAGGAACTGGGACGGATCCGCCGCCAGCCCGGGAGTGCTGTCCGGCTTCTCGACGAAGGCTGCGATTTTCTGCGGGTCGTTCTGGTCCACTTCGATGACGCCGAACTGGTTGGCCATGTGCAGCGGCTGGCGGACAGCGGCCACGGTGGCTTTCGCGCCGCTGCTGACGTGCTGGGCCACCATCTGGGCAAAGTCCATCCGATACACGTGGTCCGCGCCCACCACCACCACGATGTCCGGGTTCGCGTCATGGATCAGGTTCAGCGACTGATAGATGGCGTTCGCGCTGCCCAGGAACCAGCTTTTCCCCACGCGCTGCTGAGCCGGCACGGAGGCGATGTAGTTGCCCAGCTGGGTGGACATCCGCCACGTTTCCGAAATGTGCCGGTCAAGGCTGTGCGACTTGTACTGCGTGAGCACCACGATCTGCAGGTAGCGGGAGTTCACCAGGTTGGACAGCGCAAAGTCGATGAGGCGGTAGCTGCCGGCGAACGGCACGGCTGGCTTGGCCCGGTCTGCCGTCAATGGCATCAGCCTGTTTCCCTCGCCGCCTGCGAGGACAATGGCCAGGACTTTCTTGTTCAACGGCATAGTGGTCGCTCCTGTACGCCTTCGTATCTCCCCAACAGTCCGGTCTGCCCCGGACTTCTTCACAGTAGAACAGTTCAGCGTGAAGGACTACCTTGGGTCTTGTGCGAATAGACATTGTGACTAAAGAATTCCCGCCGGAGATCTACGGGGGAGCAGGGGTGCACGTCGCCGAGTTGAGCAGGGTGCTTAGTAAGCATGTTGACCTGCAGGTTCGTGCCTTCGGAGCGCCGCGGGATACCGACTATCACGGTGCGGAGGTGACGTCGTATTCGGTCCCGGAGGACCTCGGCTCGGCCAACGCGGCCGTCCAGACCCTGGGCGTGGACCTGCGCATCGTCCCGGACGTCGCCGGCGCGGACCTGGTCCACTCGCACACCTGGTACGCCAACATGGCCGGCCACCTCGCCTCCCTGCTGCACGGCATCCCGCACGTGCTCAGCGCGCACAGCCTGGAGCCGCTGCGGCCTTGGAAAGCCGAGCAGCTGGGCGGGGGCTACGCGCTGTCCTCCTGGGTGGAGAAGACAGCCTACGAAGCCGCCGCCGCGATTATCGCCGTTTCGGAAGGCATGCGCCAGGACATCCTGCGCAGCTACCCGGCAGTTGATCCGCAGAAGGTCCGGGTGGTCCACAACGGCATCGACGTAGAGCTGTGGAAGCGTGATGAGAATGACGACGCCGTCCGCGCCCTCGGCATCGATCCAGCCAAGCCCAGCGTGGTCTTCGTTGGCCGGAACACCCGGCAGAAGGGCGTCCCGTACCTGCTTCGCGCGGCGTCCAGGCTTCCCGCCGACGTTCAGTTGGTTCTCTGCCTCGGAGCTGCGGACACCCCGGAGCTCGCTGCCGAAACGGCCCGCCTCATTGAAGACCTGCAGCGCGAGCGCACCGGGGTGGTGCTGATCGAGCGGATGCTGCCGCGGCACGAACTGATCCAGGTGCTCAGCCATGCGACGGCATTCGCCTGCCCCTCGATCTACGAGCCGCTCGGCATCGTGAACCTTGAAGCCATGGCCTGCGGTGCCGCTGTGGTGGCCAGCGCCACCGGCGGCATTCCGGAAGTAGTGGAGCACGGCCGCACTGGATTGCTCGTGGAACTGGAGCAGGTCACGGACGGTACCGGGACCCCGCTGGATCCGGAGAAGTTCGTGTCAGAGTTCGCGGCTGCGCTGACAGAGGTCGTTTCGGACCCCGACCGCGCCCGCGCCATGGGGGAGGCTGGCCGCCGCCGCGCCGAAGAGCACTTCTCTTGGGAATCCATCACCCAGACCACCCTCGAGGTGTACCGCTCGGTACTTCCTGCAGCCCACTAGCAGCCGTCCAGGGTGGCCACGCACGACGGCGCCGCTCCCCACGTGCGGGGGGCGGCGCCGTCGTTCTTTACTTCCTCAAGGTGTCCCTAGTTACGCCGGGTGCGTGCCGCGGCGGGCTTCAGGGATTTTTCATCCGCAGGCCACGAGCCGGTGGCCCGCTGCTCCCGGAAGTAGGTGCGGGCTTCGTCCTGGCGTTGCTTCTCGGCCCCCGTCGCGATGGCGGAGCGGACGTGCTCGTCGCCGTAGCCGAAGGCGTCCACGAGGTCCAGGGCATGCGGCCGGATCCGGGCCAGAAGCCGGTTGATGTAGCCGCCCACCGTGCGGGCGCGCTGCATGGAGAGCCGGCCGTTCATCAGGTACCAGGCAAGGTTCTTCTCGATGAGGGACAGGCCGAACAGGTCCCGCAGCCAGGTCAGGACAACTTTCGTTCCGGGGTCGGCGACCTCGCCCAGGGCGTCGGTGAAGGCTTCCCACTGCAGCAGTTCCGCGTGCGCCTGGGCTGCCTCGATGAGTTCGTTCTGGTGCTGGTTGAATACCGCGGCACCTTGTGCGTGCGACAGCCGGGAGGCTCCCTTGAGCGCCGTGGCCACCTCGGCCACCATGGTCTGGACGCGGTCCGTCAGGAGTGCGCGCTGGCCTTCCTCGTCCCGCAGCGCAATCGCTGCTTTCTGGACTGAGCCGGTGTCGGCCACGAACTGGGCGACCTGGCGCAGGCCGGTGCGGTGCAGGGCCGCGCCCGTGGCCTGTCCCACGACGTAGCGTGCCAGCACTCCGAAGTCCACGCTGCGGAACTCCTTGGCGTAGTCCGCCAGGAGGCGTTTGGCCACCAGCTGCAGCAGGACGGTGTTGTCACCTTCAAACGTGGCATAGACGTCCAGGTCGGCACGCAGCGAGGCGAACCGGTTCTCTATGAGGAAGCCGGCCCCGCCACATGCTTCGCGGCATTCCTGCAGGGTATCCAGGGCGTGCCAGGTGCTCAGCGGCTTAAGGGCAGCAGCCAGGGTCTCCAGGTCCTGGCGGTCCTCGTCAGTGTCAGAGGCCCCGGAAAACACGTCGTCGAATTTGGTCAGGAGCTGTTCATGCGCAAACCCGGCCGCGTAGGTGGTGGCGAGGCGCGTGAGCAGGCGCCGCTGGTGCCGCTGGTAATCGAGCAGGACTTCCTCGTCGGTGGCGGAGGACGAGTTGAACTGGCGCCGTTCCGTGCCGTACTGGATGGCCGCTTTGAGTGCCACCTTGGACGCAGCGACTGCTGCGCCGTCCAGTGATACCCGCCCCTGGACCAGCGTTCCCAGCATGGTGAAGAACCTGCGTCCCGGACTGGCGATCGGTGAGCTGTATGTGCCGTCCGGGGCGACGTCGCCATACCTGTTCAGCAGGCTGGTCCGCGGGATCCTGACTCGGGTGAAGTGCAGCCTGCCGTTGTCGATGCCATTGAGTCCACCCTTGATACCGTCGTCCTCGCCCCCGATGCCCGGCAGAAAGTCCCGCGTCTGCGGGTCCCGCAGTTCCACGTAGAAGGCGTGCACTCCGTGGTTGACTCCCCGGGTCACCAGCTGGGCGAAGACCACCGCGGCCAGGCCGTCCACGGCCGCGTTGCCGATGTAGTCCTTCCACGCCGCGCGGAACGGTGTGTGGATTTCAAATTCCTCAGTGTCCGGGTCATAAGTGGCGGTGGTGGCGATGCTGGCAACGTCCGAACCGTGCCCGGTCTCGGTCATGGCAAAGCAGCCCGGGATGCCCAGGGCCATAATGCCCGGCAGCCACTTGGCGTGGTGTTCAGCAGTGCCCAGGTGCAGAACTGCGGAGCCGAACAGGCCCCACTGCACTCCAGCCTTGATCTGTAGCGACGGGTCCGCCACGACCAGCTCTTCGAAACCCGCAATGTTGCCGCCGTGGTCGTTGGTTCCGCCGAGCTCCTCGGGGAAGGCGCGGTGGACGGCGTTGTGGTCCACCAGGAACTTAAGCTGCCCGGTGACGCGCGCCCGGTGGTCCGTGTGTGTCAGTCCTTCGATCTTCCGCAGCTCCGGGTGCGCGGCAATGCTGCGCGCCTGTAGGCGCACGTCCGACCACCGGCCCAGCAACTGCTTGCCCAAGGCTTCCACGTTGACGGCGGCGTGCCCGCCGGAGGGTCCTGCGCCGGGCCCGGGCTGCGTTGCCTGGTCCTGGCGCTGGTTGCCGCGCGCGGCGCGGTCCACGAGTTCAGTCATGTCATTGTCCTTCGTTGGTGCTGACAGATTGTTTGATGCTGGAAACTTGCCTGCCGGCGGACTGGCTGAGTTCAGGGGCGATCCCTACGCAAAGCCACGCCGTAATGAGCCGCGCCATCGCCTCCTGGCCGGGTTTGGCAGGCGAGTCCGGTGTGTTCAGCCATTGCTCGCCGGCGTTGCGGACCAGCCCGATCGCCGCCTTGGGCCAATAGCCGATCACCGCTTCGTTGCCGCCGCCCAGATGTGAACGCATAGGTGCGGCTATCATTTCGGCCACGGCTTCGAAGAAGTGCCCCAGCGCGCCCGAATCGGTGGCGGACGCCGCTGCGCCGTCGGGCTCAGTGGCTCCGTGACGCGTAACGAATGTGTAGACGTTAGGGCTCGTGGCTGCCATCTGGAGGTATGCCGCCACCATGGCCAGCAGGCCTTCACGCGGTGTCTGGGCGGTCTGGGCAGCCTCCCGGATCCGGCGCTGCATCTGGTCCAGGACAACTTCGCCAACCGCCTGCTGGAGCCCGGCCTTGTCGCCGAAGTACCGGTAGAACACCGATTTTGACGTTCCAGCGGCACCCGCGATGTCTTCCATGTTCGCGTCGCTGCCCAAAGCGTGGACGGCGCGGCGTGCGGCCTTGATGAGCTCGCGCCGCCGTTCCTCACGGTGCGACTGCCAGCGCGATGACCGGCCGTCTGTGGCCGCGCCGGAGGAAAGCCCACTTGCCGGGTCCTGGATGTTCACGATACCCAGCGTATCAGGTACGCTGGGTATCGGTAATCGTTGATCAGAGGAGATCCCATGCCCGTAGAAGGACAGCCCACCGCCGAAGCCGCTGCGCCGGGCGGCCAGCCTGTTGCCCCTTCCACCCGCAAAGCGGTGGTCATCGGGGCCAACCGCATTCCGTTCGCCCGTTCCGGCGGCGCATATGCCAAGTCATCCAACCTGGACATGCTCAACGCAGCGCTGGACGGACTGATTGCCCGGTTCGGCCTGCAGGACGAGCGCATCGGCGAAGTCGCCGCGGGTGCCGTACTCAAGCATTCCCGGGACTTCAACCTCACCCGTGAGGCCGTCCTCGCGTCGGCGCTGTCGCCGGAGACTCCGGCCTACGACCTCCAGCAGGCCTGTGCCACCGGACTCGAAACAGTGGTTGGCCTCTCCAACAAGATCAAGCTGGGGCAGATTAATTCGGGGATCGCCGGCGGCGTGGACTCCGCCTCAGACGCCCCCATCGTGGTGAGCGAGGGCCTGCGGGAGGTGGTCCTGGACCTGAACCGTGCTAAGACCCTGGGACAGCGCCTGCAGGCCATCAGCCGGCTGCGCCCCAAGGACCTTGCTCCGTTGGCACCCGGAACGGCAGAACCACGTACCGGCCTCTCCATGGGGGAGCACCAGGCGTTGACAACAGCCCAGTGGAAGATCACGCGGGAGGCACAGGACGAACTGGCCTACAGCAGCCACCGCAACCTGGCCGCCGCCTACGACTCAGGCTTTTTTGACGACCTCGTCACGCCGTACCGCGGCCTGGCCCGGGACAGCAACCTGCGCGCGGACACGTCCCTGGAAAAACTGGCCACCCTCAAACCGGTCTTTGGCCGGAACCTCGGCATGGACGCCACCATGACCGCCGGAAATTCCACCCCGCTGACGGACGGTGCTTCCGTGGTCCTGCTGGGTTCCGAGGAGTGGGCCGATTCCCACGACCTGCCCAAGCTGGCAGCAGTGGTGGACGCGGAAGCCGCCGCAGTGGACTTCGTCCATGGCAAGGACGGACTCCTCATGGCACCTGTCTTCGCAGTGCCCCGCCTGCTGGCCCGCCATGGACTCACCCTCGACGACATCGACTATTTCGAAATCCACGAGGCCTTCGCTGCTACGGTTCTCAGCACCCTGGCAGCGTGGGAGGACGACGAGTTCTGCCGCACCCGCCTGGGGCTTGACGCTGCCCTCGGCAGCATCGACAGGAGCCGCTTGAACGTGAACGGCTCCTCCTTGGCCGCCGGCCACCCCTTCGCAGCCACCGGCGGACGGATCGTCGGGTCGCTGGCGAAAATGCTGCACGCCAAGGCGTCCGACGGCGGTCGTCCCGTCCGCGGCCTGGTGTCCGTCTGCGCTGCGGGCGGACAAGGCGTGGTCGCTATCCTCGAATCACTGTAGGAAGGCAGCCGTGACAGACACTTATGCACAACTGGTCAAAAAAGGCCCGGCGAAGAGGCTCGCCAGGAAGCTGGGCCTCCCGCAGCCGGCGGCACTCCGCCGCTATGAGCCCGGACAGCCTCTGGTTACCGGCCCCGTCCTGGTTCAGGGCAGCTCATCCGGCGCCGACGACCTTGCTGCCGCGCTGCTCGGCTGGGACCTGGACGTCCGGCGCCACGCCGTTCCCCGGGAGAAACTCGCCGCCATCATCCTGGGCCTGGACGCTGTTTCCCGTCCGGAGGACCTGGAAACGCCGGTCTTGGCGGCAGCGGCCTCACTGCGGGACCTCGCGCCGGGAGGCCGCGTCATCACAATCTCGCGACCGGCATTGGACGCTGAATCCCCGGCTGCCGCCGCTGCGCGCCAGGCCGTGGATGGGCTGCTTCGCTCCCTGGCAAAGGAACTCAGGGCTGGTGCTACGGGGAACGGAATCCTGCTGGCCGGGGCAGCCGCCCCGGCCAGCCCCGGTGCGCTGGCAGCCTTGCAGTTCTTGCTCTCAGGGAGGTCGGCCTTCGTCGACGGGCAGTTCCTGACCGTCGGTGCCGGAGACGCCGTGCCCACCGGAAACGTCGACAAACCGCTCGCCGGTAAGACGGCCGTGGTCACCGGCGCCGCTCGCGGGATTGGCGCTGCCATAGCCCGGACCCTCCACCGGGACGGCGCAACCCTGGTCCTGGTGGATGTCCCTGCCGCCGGCGACCACCTCGCTGCCGTGGCCAACGAGGTCCGCGGAACCGCACTCCAGCTGGACATCAGCACAGAGGACGCGGGGCGACGGATCATCAGCCACGCCCTGCAGCGCCACGGGAGCCTCGACATCATGGTCCACAATGCCGGTATTACGCGGGACAAGCTCCTGGCCAACATGGACCACGCACGTTGGAGCTCGGTGATCAACATCAACATCGCGGCCCAGCTCCGTATTAACGATGCCGTTCTTGCTGATGACCGCCTGGCTACGGCGCCGAGGATCGTCTCTGTTTCATCCACCAGTGGCATTGCCGGGAACCGCGGACAAACCAACTATGCGGCGTCCAAGGCAGGAGTCATCGGGATGGTGCGTGCAACAGCGCCACTGGCAGCGGCCAAGGGAGGAGCAGTGAATGCCGTGGCTCCGGGCTTTATCGAAACCGACATGACGGCCCGGATTCCGTTCGCCGTGCGGGAAGTTGCCCGGCGCCTGAACTCGCTGCAGCAGGGGGGCCTGCCGGTGGACGTGGCAGAAACTATCGCGTTCCTGGCCAGTGACGCGGCCGGAGGCATCAACGGCGAGGTAGTGCGGGTGTGCGGACAGAACCTGGTGGGCGCGTGAGTACGGTGCAGCCGGTGATCCTGGGGGAGATGCCGTCACTGTCCAAGCTCTACGTCAATGCAGCGGCCCAGGCCGCGCGGCGGCGCCTGCTGGGGACACACGACGCGGCGGACCTTCCCGCTGCCGGACATGAAGTCCGGGACGTCACCGTGGATGTCGCCAACCTCACCGCCTACCAGCACCTGGTGGGCGAGACGGCAAGCGACGTCCTTCCGGCTGGTTTCCTTCACGCGCTGGCGTTTCCCGTGGCCATGAGTGTCATGAACCGGGACGACTTCCCGCTGCCCCTGCTCGGGATGATCCACCTGCGCAACACGGTGGAGCAACGGGCTCCAGTGCTGTTCACCGACGTCCTGGACATCGCGGCGTCGGTGGCACACCTGCGTGGCCACCGGGCCGGGACGCAGATTGATGTCATCGCTGAGGTGCGGCTGTCAGGAGCCTCCCTGCCCTGCTGGCGGGGGGTTTCCACCTACCTGGCCAAGGGCGTGTTCCTGCCGGGCATCGACAAACCCACGGCTCCGGTCCAGCGGCAGGACTTTACAGCACCGGCCCCTACAGGTGTATGGCAGCTCGGGGTGGATACCGGCCGCGCCTACGCGGCGGTGTCCGGCGACTTCAACCCCATTCACCTCAGTGCCCTCTCAGCCAAGGCACTAGGCATGCGCCGGTCGATTGCCCACGGCATGTACCTGGCTTCGAGGGCGCTGGCCGACGTCGGTCCGGTGCGGGGCGACTCCTTTACCTGGGATGTCGCGTTTGATGCCCCGGTTTTTCTGCCGTCCCGGGTGGCGCTGGAGATCAACACAGCGCAGGACGCTGCCGGAAGCTGGAAGCGTTCGGACTTCGTCGCCTGGCATCCGAGGACCGGCCGGCGGCATTTCAGCGGCTCAGTGTCAGGACTTTAGAGCCGTTGACCCGGTTTAGACCGCTGGCTGGGTTTCATCCGGGGTCTGCAGCGCGCGCAGGATGCGGTGCAGGCTGAGGATGATGGATTCGGAGGCGGGAACACCCCGCTCGTCCGGCGCGCGTTCGGCGGTGGTAGCCACGCAGGCTTCCACCGCCGCCAATGCGGACCTGTAGGACTCGTGGTGGAGCTTCTCGTCCGGCTCGTTGTACGCCTTGAGCAATTCGCCGGTTGCCGCCATGGCGCCGGCCAGCGGAGCAGTGTCCTGTTCCGGAAGCACATAAGGGACATCGCTCTCCCAGATCACGTCCGAGAGGACGTCTGTAATGTCCTGGATGTGGAAGGTGACCCTTTCCAGCTCGCGCAGGTTTCGGTAGTCGCGGTCAATGTCCCGCGGGTGCAGTTTGCGGCGCGGATTGGCCCGGCGGCTGGCGTCCGCCTCCTTGACCAGGTGCCGCACTGACCTCGCCGCCCCGGAAAGATCGTCCGAACGTCGGGACCACTCCTCATGTTCGGGAGGCCACTTTTCCTTGACAGCTTCTGCCATGTCGGTCAGCTGGGTACCGAGGGCAACGCGCAGGTCTTCGATGCTCGCCGCGGCAGCCTCGAGGTGGAGCGGCGGGAAGATCAGGAAGTTGACCGCGATGCCCACTAAAACCCCCACGCCCATCTGCACGAGGTACCCGAACGAATAGTCGTCGGCGTTGTTGCCGCCGACAAGCAAGACCAGCAGCGCCGCCGTCGGAATCCAATCGCTGCCGGAGCCGATCTTCGGCAGTCCTCCGAGCAGCACCCCGGCACCCATGAAAATCGCCACGGTCAGCGGCGACGGATCCGTAATGTTCACCAGGAGGAAGGCCAGGCCGATGCCCATGGAAAGGCCCACCAGTGTCTGTGCGCCTTGCCGGACCGAGCCCGCCACGTTGTGGTACATCGCCACCAGGGCCCCCAAGGGAGCGTAATACGGGTACTCGGCAGCCGTTCCCGGCATGAACGGCGCGATCGCAAAGGCGATGCCCGCCGCGATGGCGGCTTTGGCAGCCAACTGGAGCCGCTGGGCGGCGAAAGCTGCCGACAGCCCGGCCAGCGCCTTTTTCAGGAGCCAGGCAGTCCGCGCCTCCCGGCGGGCATCAGGCCGCGGCACTGTGGCCTGCTGCCACTTCTTCGCCCGGCCGCACTGGCCCCGGCGGTGTGCCGTCACCGAATGGCCGGCCGCCGAGGGACTCCCGTCCGTGGTCCTCGAGCCAGCCGGACAGGTCAGGGCCCGCGGGCACGATCCCGGTGGGGTTGATGTCCTCGTGGACGAGGTAATAGTGCTGCTTGATCTGGACGAAATCAATGGTGTCGCCGAAACCTGGCGTCTGGAACAGGTCACGGGCGTAGGCCCAAAGTGCCGGCATCTCGGAAAGCTTCTGCCGGTTGCACTTGAAGTGGCCGTGGTAGACGGCGTCGAACCGGGCGAGCGTAGTGAAGAGGCGAACATCGGCTTCGGTGATGGTGTCACCTACCAGGTAGCGCTGCCGGGAAAGACGGTTCTCGAGCCAGTCGAGCGCCGTCCAGAGCCTGGCATAGGCAGCATCGTAAGCCTCCTGCGAGCCGGCAAATCCGCACCGGTAGACACCGTTGTTGACCTCCGTGAAGACCCGCCGGTTCACCTGGTCAATTTCTTCCCTGTGGTGTTCCGGGTAGAGGTCCGGCGCGCCAGGACGGTGGAACTCCGTCCACTCCGTGGTGAAATCCAGCGTGATCCGGGGGAAGTTGTTGGTGACCACCTCGCCGCTGGGAACATCCACGATGGCGGGGACGGTGATGCCGCGCGGATAGCCCGGGAACCTCCGGAAGTATGCTTCCTGCAGGCGTTCAATGCCCAGGACCGGATCCAGTCCGCCGGGGTCGAGGTCGAAGGTCCAGGACCGGGCATCATGGGTGGGCCCGGGCTGGCCCAATGAGATGGCGTCTTCGAGGCCCAACAGGCGGCGGACTATGACGGTGCGGTTTGCCCAGGGACATGCCCGCGCAGCCACGAGGCGGTATCGGCCTGCCTCCACAGGCCAGCCTGGTTCACCGTTGTCGCCGGCTCTGCCGTCCCTGGTGATCCGGTCCTCGATGTAGTTCGTGTCACGGGTGAACTCCGCACCGCCGGTGACGTAGGCGCCGCGCGTGCTGTATTCCCCCGGTGCTGCTGTGCCGCCCTGCCGGGTTATTTCGCTCTGCTGGTTCATGCCCTCCAGCCTAAGCGCCGCCCGGCATAATCAGCGATACCTGCTGCCACGCTGCCAGCCATGCACTGGCCACCACTCCACTGAAGAGGATGATCCAGACGAACGACGGTACGGCCGTAGCCCGGAAGAGCAGATAGGCGTCCGAAGTCGCCAGCCTGTCCCGCCGGCGCAGGTGTATGTGCACGAGTTTGGCAAGGTCCCGGACGGCGGCGACCAGCAGCGCCGCACCAAGGGCCACTGCCACCTGGCCCTGGATCGGTGAAGGCACCAGCAGGACCAGTCCGGTGCAACCGGCGATGGCGGCACCGGTGATGAGGAACCCGGCCAGGTTGCGCAGGAACACCAGCGACGTCGCCATAAACAACGCTGAAACGGCAAGGGCGGCGGGACCCCAACCGTTCAGTCCTGCCCAGACCAGCGACGCACCCACGATGGCTGGCACAGGGTAGCCCCAGAAGCAGGACCAGGCAGTCGCGATCCTTCTTCGACTGTAGGTGGTGGTGGTCCCGGAGTGGTCCAGGCGCAGGCGTATCCCGGACAGGCGCTGGCCCGAGGTAACCGCAGCGAATGCGTGACCGAGCTCGTGGGTGACCGTTGCGAGGAGGCCGAACCAGCGCCATGACCAACGGGGGATTGCCAGGCCCGCGGCCCCGGCCACCACCACCAGCAGCTGAAGCGGGCTGATTTCCGGAGGTGCGGTACGGGACACCAGGTCCGCGCCCTGGGCCAGGAGGTCGCCGTAATCATTCATCGGAGCCTTTCGCGTCGCGGGCCGCTCTATTTAGCGGTAACGGCTGAACCTGCCGCGGCCATTAAGGCACCCTTAAAGCCGAAAGGCACGCCGGAGGACGGGCGTGCCTTTGCCCGATAGGGGCGGCAGTCGGCGGACGGATGCCCGCCAGGGTCAGAACGTCAGCCCTCACACTCGGTGCAGTAGCTGTGGCCGTTCTTCTGCTTGGCGATCTGGGAGCGGTGGCGTACCAGGAAGCAGGAGTAGCAGGTGAACTCGTCCTCGGCCTGCGGGATGACCTGTACTACAAGCTCTTCGGCAACGAACTCGCCGCCGGGAACACCGGCACCGTCCAGTCCGTCCGCCTCGTCGAGTTCCAGGACCACGCTGCGGGCATCCGGAGCGTTGGCAGACTGGAGCTGCTCGAGGGAGTTGTCCTGCGATTCCTTGACGTCGGAACGCAGCTCATCATAATCGGTTGCCACTTTGGGTGCTTCTCTTTTCTTTGGTTCGTCTGTCGCGTATGAAACGTACAGCATCAAGCTGGTATTCCCCAAGAGGCGCAGTATATTCGCCGCCGGCATGGGTAGGGAGCCAGAAGAAACACGGCGCCGGGCACAGTCTCTGCGCGCCGTCCATCGTAGCCGGAGGCCAGGGCAAAACCCAGGTCCCGCATCCACCCGAGGGGAGTCTAAGTGGACCAGCTCACGGCTGAATTCGGCGGCGCACGCCGCGTCGGTACGGGTGTTGGGCCCGTGCTGGAGAAGTTCAGCGGCGTCCACAGGATCGCAGTCCTGCGGGGCGGCGGACTGGGCGACCTGATGTTCGCTCTGCCCGCAGTCAGCGCCCTGGCAGCGGCCTATCCTGAGGCAGAAATCACATTGCTCGGTACGCCGGTCCACCAGGACATCCTGGCTGTCACGGACAGTCCAGTAAGCCGGGTGGAGATCCTGCCGCATGCTGAGGGCGTGCGGCCGGGCGAGGAGGACCAGGCAGCCGTGGATGCCTTCTTCACACGGATGCGGAGTATGGGCCTGGACCTCGCTGTGCAGCTCCATGGCGGGGGACGATACTCCAACCCCTTCCTGCTACGCCTGGGTGCGCGGCACACCGTGGGCACGAGGACGCCGGACGCGGCACATCTGGAGCGCAGCATCCCATACCTCTACTACCAGCATGAACCGCTGCGCGCCCTGGAGGTGGCGGGATTCGCCGGCGCCTATCCCCGCGACCTCGAGGCGCGGCTGGTGCCAGTGAAGCAGACAGACTACAACGCTTCAACGGACGACGGCGGTGGCGCACCCCTGGTGGTGATCCATCCGGGAGCAACAGACCCACGGCGACGCTGGCCGGCCGCTCGTTTCGCCGACCTTGCGGAGGCATGCGCCGCCGAAGGATTCCGGGTTTCCGTGGTGGGGGACCAAAGTGAGCAGTCACTGGCGGCGGAGATCGCCGCGGGAGCAAGTTCCGGCCGCGTCCGGTCCGTGGCGGGGTCCCTGGACATGGCGCAGCTCGTCGCGTTGCTGGCCTCGGCGTCGGTGGTCGTAGGCAATGACAGCGGGCCGCGGCACCTCGCACAGGCACTGGGAGTTCCGACTGTCGGCATCTACTGGGCGGGGAACATCATTAACGCCGGCCCGCTCGGCAGAAGCCATCACCGCCTGCACGCGTCGTGGGCAACGTCGTGCCCTGTCTGCGGTATAGACGTCACGCAGGTGGGATGGACTGCGCCGAGGTGTCCGCACGATGCATCGCTCGTGGAGGGCGTTCCGGTGGCCGGCGTCCTCGATGACGTCCTCAGCCTGGCAGCTGCCGGCCGAACCGGAGGCCGGGCATGAGCAGGGACAGCCGGCCGGAACTTCTCGTTCTCCGGGCATTGAAGCTGGGGGACCTGCTGGTGGCCGTACCGGCCCTGAAAGGGCTGCGGCGTGCGTTTCCCGGGCACCGGCTAATGTATGCCGCACAAGGCTGGCTTGCGGAGGCACTGGAGCTGGTCGGCGGGTTTGAGCTGCTGCCAACCCAGGGCCTCGACCAGCCTTTGGCCAAGGACCCGGGCTCCGTGGATGTCGCCGTCAACCTGCACGGCGGCGGACCCGAGAGCCGGGCCAGGATTGCAGCACTGAAGGCAAACCGCACCATCGGTCATGCAGGCCATCTCGTGGACGGACCGTCGTGGCGGGCGGATCTGCACGAACGGGAACGCTGGGTACGGTTGCTGGAGTGGCACGGGATTGCTGCCGATTCGGAGGATGTGTCGATTTCCCCGCCCAAGGTCGCAAGTCCGGCTCCAGGAGCAGCCGTCCTGCATGTGGGTGCAGCCTATGGCAGTCGGCTGTGGCCGGCGGAGCGATTCGCGGAGGTGGCGCGGGTCCTGGCCGCTGGAGGCCGCCGGGTGGTCTTCACCGGGGGAGCGGCGGAAACCGCGCGGGCCACAGAAGTGTGCCTCCTCGCCGGCCTGCCGGCCGAATCCATGCTCGCCGGAAGGCTGGGACTTGGTGCCTTTGCCGCAGCTGTGGCGGAGGCCGCCGTCGTCGTTTCTGCCGATACCGGCGCCGCGCACCTGGCCTCGGCGTACGGGACCCCGTCCGTGGTTCTGTTCGGTCCTGCACCGCCGGAGATCTGGGGGCCGCCGCCTGGTCCCCACGTGGTGCTCACGCGCCCGGAGCTTCGGCGCGGTGATGCCTTCGCCGGTGATCCCGATCCCGCCCTGCTGGGCGTCCAGGTCGCCGACGTGCTCGCAGCGCTGCGCGGACTGGGCGTGCTCTGAGAAGAAAGACCGGGTTAAAGCAAAAATCACCCCGGTCAGAAGACCGGGGTGATTCGCGATGAATGAATTCATCATGTGTGCGCGGAGGGGGACTTGAACCCCCACCCCCTTTCGAGGACTAGCACCTCAAGCTAGCGCGTCTGCCATTCCGCCACCCGCGCAGGTGGTATTTCGGAAAGTGTTCCCGCCTTTCGGCGTTTCGCGCCTCTCCGAAGCAGCGAGAAAAACTCTAACACGAACTTTCCGGAAACATGGAATCGGTCCGCTTGGGTAGTCTGGGGGCAGCAATCCAGCCGGTGCCGTTGCCCATCAAAGGAGTTCGCATGCCTGACATCCTGCCCGAGGACGAGGTTGTCCGGATCTGCCAGGAACTCATCCGGATCGATACTTCCAACTATGGGGATGGTTCAGGCCCGGGGGAGCGGGCGGCCGCCGAATACACCGCCGGGCTGATCTCGGAGGTTGGCATGGAGGCGGAGATCTTTGAGTCGGCACCCGGCCGGGCCAACGTGGTCGCCAGGATGGAAGGGCAGGACCCTTCCGCCAGTGCACTGGTGGTGCATGGCCACCTCGACGTCGTTCCCGCCCTGCGTGACCAGTGGTCCGTCGACCCGTTCGGCGCGGAACTCAAGGACGGCCTGATCTGGGGCCGCGGCGCCGTGGACATGAAGGACATGGATGCCATGATTCTTTCCGTGCTGCGCAGTTTCGCCCGCTCCGGCACGAAGCCGAAACGGGACATCATCTTTGCGTTCTTTGCGGACGAGGAAGCCGGCGGCACCTATGGCGCGCGCTACGCCGTGGACAAGCGTCCTGAGCTCTTCGATGGTGCCACCGAAGCGATCTCGGAAGTCGGCGGGTTTTCCGCCACCGTCGGCGGACAGCGGACCTACCTGCTGCAGACGGCCGAGAAGGGCATTTCGTGGCTGCGCCTTGTGGCCCACGGCCGGGCGGGGCACGGCTCCCAAATCAATACCGACAACGCCGTGACCCGCCTCGCTGCGGCGGTAACACGCATCGGGGGGTACAAATGGCCCATCGAACTGACCCCTACCACCCGGCAGTTCCTGGACGGGGTGACGGAACTCACAGGAGTCGAGTTCGACCCAGATAACCCGGACGTTCTGCTGGAGCAGTTGGGGACCGTTGCCAGGTTCGTTGGTGCCACTTTGCAGAACACCACAAACCCCACGCTTCTCAGGGGCGGGTACAAACACAACGTCATTCCCGAGTCGGCCGAGGCATTGATCGACTGCCGCACGCTCCCGGGCCAGCAGGAGCAGGTGCTGGAGATTGTGCGTGAGCTGGCCGGCGCCGGAGTGGACGTCAGCTACGTGCATCAGGACGTTTCGCTGGAGGTGCCGTTCGCCGGCAACCTGGTGGACGCCATGATCGATGCCCTGCACTCCGAGGACCCCGGCGCGAAGGTGCTGCCGTACACCCTTTCCGGTGGAACGGACAATAAGTCCCTGAGCCGGCTGGGGATCACGGGTTACGGCTTCGCGCCGCTGATGCTGCCGGATGACCTGGACTTCACCGGGATGTTCCACGGCGTGGACGAGCGCGTCCCGGCCGACAGCCTGAAGTTCGGCGCCCGGGTCCTCGACACGCTGCTGACGAACTACTGATAAGACAGCTGGCTAGACGGTCCGCTGGACCTGCATCACACGGCGCCGGAGCCAGAATCGACGGCCGCCGCCCATGTAAAGCTTGCTGCGCTCCAGTTCCCACTTTCCGTACTCGGAGTGCTCCACGAGGCGGCGTCGGGCCTCATGCAGGGAATCGACGGGACTGACCGTCAGCACGAGGTACTCGTACTGCTTCAAATAGTCCCGTTCCCGCCGGACCGAGCTGGTGAGAAATTGTTCCTTCATTGCTCTCCATTTTCGTCCTTTTCCGGCTAACGTGAAGTCATGAGCATCGATCCGCGTGTCGCGCTTTCATCCCTGACCACAGCTTTGGAAGAACACCTTATAGCAGCATCCAACCGCCGCGGGGACGGTGATCCGTCTGTGGAAGCAGCGTTCTTCGCAGTGGCGGACGCTTTTGAAGTGTATGAGGACGCTCTGTACGAGGCCTACAACGAGGTAACTCCGCTTCAGGTATTCGACGACGAGGACGATGAGGAAATGGACGTCGATGACGACGAGGACCTGGAGATCGTCGAAGAGTAACCGGCTTGAGCAGCCTCAGGGTGCCGATACGTCTTCGAGCGCCAGGGCGATTTCCGGCGGCAGGGGAAGGAGCTGCGCGTCCAGCATTTCCTTCAGCTGGGCGGGGTTCCTGGCACCCACGATTGCCGTGGCCACACCAGGCTGTCCCAGCAGCCAGCTAAGTGACACGTCCAGCGGGGTGCGCCCCAGCCCCTTCGCGGCCATGCAGACGGCATCTACGGTCCGGGTTGACGACTCACCAAGATACCGCTCCACGTAGGAAGCCTCGGTGGCCGAGGCAGCACGCGAGCCGGCGGGAGTCCCGCCACGGTACTTGCCCGTGAGCACACCGCGCCCCAGGGGGCCCCACGCCATCAGTCCCAGGCCCGCATCTTCGACGGCGGGAATCAGTTCCGATTCCGGGATGCGGTTCAGCAGTGAGTATTCCGCCTGGACCGAGACCAGCGGGAACCCGGCAAGGGCGGCCGCCTTGGCTGCCTGCCAACCGGCAAAGTTCGCGACGCCGGCGTACCGGGCCCGGCCAGTCCGCAAGGCGAAATCCAGGGCAGAGAGCGTCTCCTCAAGGGGAACGTTACCGTCCCACGCCTCGGCGAACCAGACGTCGACGTAATCGGTGCCCAGCCGCGCAAGGCTTGCGTCCAGCCCATTGAGCAGGGCGCTGCGGGAGGTGTCGATCCGCCGGCGGCCACCCGCCGTCGTCATTCCTGCCTTGGTGCTGATGGATACTTCCGTCCGTGCAACGACGTCACCGAGCAAAGACCCGACCAAGGCCTCGGCGGCGCCGTCGCCGTAGGAAGCCGACGTGTCGATGTGCCGGCCGCCGCCGTTGAGGAATGTCTGCAGCAGCTCGGACGCATCCTGTTCATCTGTTTCGGCCCCCCAGGACATGGTGCCGAGTGAGACGGCGGAGACCCGCAATCCGCTGTTGCCGACGTAACGCTGCTGCATAGCAGCAAGCTTACGGCCAGAATCCCTGCCGGCCATGACGTAGTGTCGTAGCGTGAACTGGTTTGAGGCGGCCCTGCTGGGCCTTGTGCAGGGACTGACCGAATTTCTACCCATTTCCTCCAGCGCACACCTGAGGATCGTCGGGCAGTTCCTCCCGAATGCGGCCGATCCTGGCGCCGCCTTCACCGCCATCACCCAGCTGGGCACCGAGACCGCGGTGCTGGTCTACTTCTGGCGTGACATCGTCCGGATAGTTAAGGCGTGGGCGGGGTCGTTGACCGGCAAGGTCCCGCGGCAGGATCCCGATGCCCGGATGGGCTGGCTGGTGATCCTTGGCAGCCTGCCCATCGTGGTCCTCGGGCTCCTTTTCCAGGACCAGATCGAATCGGTGCTGAGAAGCCTGTGGATCGTGGCGACGATGCTGATCGTCTTCGGACTGTTTCTCGCGGTGGCTGACGCAGTGGGCCGGCAGGAACGGGAACTCAGCCGCCTGACCTATAAACACGGCATCCTGTACGGCTTCGCGCAGGCCCTGGCGCTCATTCCCGGCGTGTCCAGGTCCGGTGGAACCATCACTGCAGGCCTGCTCATGGGGTACACCCGTGAGGCCGCCGCCCGTTACTCATTCCTGCTGGCTATCCCCGCAGTGTTCGGCAGCGGGCTCTACCAGCTCTATAAAGTGGTTTCCAAGGAGGGTGTCAGCGGACCCTACGGACTGCCGGAGACTGCGCTGGCCACCGTGATCGCGTTCGTGGTGGGCTACATCATTATTGGCTGGTTCCTGAAGTTCGTTTCCACTCGCAGCTACCGTCTCTTCGTCTGGTACCGCATCGGCTTGGGACTTGCCGTGTATCTGCTGCTCGGTTTCGGGGTCATCAGCGCCTAGCACTAGGCTTGGCATGTGAAATCCTGGACTTCCCGCCCCGTCCCCGGCCTGCCCGGCACCATGCCTTCAATCCGGCTGTTCGACACGGCCGCGGGCCGCGAAATCGAGCTGGACGAAGGTGCAGAGGCCTCGATGTATGTCTGCGGAATCACGCCGTATGACGCAACGCACATGGGCCACGCGGCCAGCTACGTCGCTTTCGACCTCCTGAACCGCGCCTGGCGGGATGCCGGCAAGCACGTGTCCTATGTGCAGAACGTGACGGATGTGGATGATCCCCTGCTGGAACGCGCCACTGCCACCGGTGTCGACTGGCGCGATCTCGCCGCCAGCCAGATCGAACTGTTCCAGACCGACATGGAGGCGCTCAACGTCCTGGCGCCGGACCGGTACGTCGGCGCGGTGGAATCCATAGAACTCATCGTGCCTGAGGTGGAACGGTTACTGGCTATGGGGCTGGCCTACCGGGTCGCCGGTAGCGGCGGCGAGCCGGACGGGGATGTCTACTACGACGTCGAGGCGGCCGGCAAACAGTCCGTGGCGCCTGACGCCTGGACCCTGGGTTCGGTGTCCGGCCTCAGCGAAAGCGAAATGCTCGAGCTCTTCGCCGAACGCGGCGGAGATCCCGGACGTGCCGGCAAGCACCAGGCCCTTGACCCGCTGCTGTGGCGGGTGGAGCGGCCCGGCGAGCCCAGCTGGCCCGGAGGAAGCCTGGGCGCGGGCCGCCCGGGCTGGCACATCGAGTGCACTGTGATCGCGCAGCGGTACCTGCCGGCACCCTTCACCGTGCAGGGCGGCGGGTCGGACCTCATTTTCCCGCACCACGAAATGGGCGCCGGCCACGCGCACTCCCTCGCCGGTGTCCCGTTGGCGCACCATTACGCCCACGCGGGCATGGTTGGGCTGGACGGCGAAAAAATGAGCAAGTCGAAAGGCAACCTGGTGCTGGTCTCGAAGCTCCGGGCAGCCGGTGAAGAGCCTGCAGCAATCCGGCTTGCCATCCTGGCCCACCACTACCGCTCGGACTGGTCCTGGACCGAAGAAGGGTTCGCTGCTGCCAAACGGGACCTCGAGGGATGGCGCCGCGCCCTGGACCACGCCCCGCACGGTTCGGCCGCGCCGCTCCTCGCCGCCATGCGCGCGGCGCTGGCCGAAGACCTGAACGCACCTGCCGCCGTCGCCGCCGTTTCCCGGTGGGCGCGCGAGGCAACGGACGACGCCGGTCCCGCCAGCGCGGCCGACCGCGCCCTGGTGGTGGACGCCGTGGACGCCCTCCTGGGGATCAGGCTCTGACGCTTCCGGCCCCGGCCAGCCGCGCTATGGCCGGTCCTGGCCGCGCCGTTTAAGGTATCGCTCGAACTCACGGGCGATGGACTCGCCGGTGGCCTCGGGCAGGTCGGCCGTGTCCTTGGCCTCCTCCAGCTGGCGCACGTAAGCGGCGATCTCCGGGTCCTCCGTTGCGAGCTCATCCACGCCGCGTTCCCAGGCGGCCGCTTCCTCAGCCAGTTCATGGGTGTCCAGCGGAACCTGAAGAAGCTCTTCAATCCGGTGCAGAAGTGCCAGCTGGGCCTTCGGCGACGGCGCCTGCGCCACGTAGTGCGGCACGGCTGCCCACAGCGACACGGTAGGAATTCCGGCGAGCAGGGCCACCTCCGCCATGACCCCGACGATGCCCACCGGCCCCTCGTACTGCGAGGCCTCGAGATTCATGCGCTCACGGAGTGAACTGTCGTCCGAGGAAGTGCTTACCGGGATGGGCCGGCTGTGCGGCACATCGGCCAACAGGGCACCGACCAGCACGAGGTACTCGACGTTCAAGGCCTCGGCGTGCACCAGGAGTTCGGCGGTGTAGGCCCGCCATTTGTAGGAAGGTTCGATGCCCTGGACAAAAATCACATCCACGTTGGAATTCGGGACGCTCGCCTTGAAGATGCGGGTGGAAGGCCACTTAATCTTGCGCTCACCAGCTGCATTGCGGCGCACCGTAGGCCGGGTGAACTGGAAATCGTAGTACTCGTCCGCATCGATGGACGCCACCTTCTTGCCGCCCCAGGCCTTATTCAGGTAGCGCAGCGAGTCGCTGGCCGCTTCACCGGCGTCATTCCACCCCTCGAACGCCGCAAGCATCACGGTCACGCGCCGCCCCTGCGCCGCCGGCTGCAGGAACCGCTCCCGGCCGGCTTCGGCACCGTGCCCGCTGGTGTCTTCCTCGAAGCTATTCATTTCTTCACCCTACGTCCAAGATGTGTCCCTGCGCAGGGATTGCAACGCGCCTGCCTGCCTCCGGGTCCGGCGGGGTAGTTCGCTGCAGTACGCCGATGGCGTACCTGCCGGGATCCCTTCGGCGACCGACCGTAGACTAAATCCATGCAATCCACACCCGCCCATGCCCCGTTGAAAGCCGTCCTCTGGGACATGGATGGAACCATTGTGGACACCGAGCCATACTGGATCGCCGCCGAGCGTGCCCTGGTGGAAGCACACGGCGGAACCTGGAGCCATGAACAGGCCATGCAACTGGTGGGCCAGTCGTTGACCTACTCGGCTGGCCTGCTCCAGAAGGCCGGGGTGGCGCTCGGAATCCGGGACATCGTTGACACCCTCACGGAGGCGGTGGTCAGCCGCGTCAAAGAAGAGGTCCCGTGGCGTCCCGGCGCCCGCGAGCTCCTCGAGGAACTCCACCTCGCCGGCGTCCGCTGCGCACTCGTGACCATGTCCGAGGGACCGCTGGCACGCCAGGTGGTGGCCAGCCTGCCCCGGCCATACTTCGAGGTCCTGGTCACCGGGGACACCGTCACGCGGGGCAAGCCGGACCCGGAGGCGTATCTGACCGCCGTCGACCTTCTCCGGGAACGCGATGCGGCGCTCCAAATCGGGAACTGTGTTGCGTTGGAGGACTCCGGGCCGGGCGTTGCCGCCGCCGTTGCCTCCGGCGTGGCCACCGTGGCCATTCCGCACATCGTGCCGCTTCCCGAGCATCCCGCCTATGCACTTTGGAATTCGCTGGCAGGGCGCTCCGTGGCCGACCTTGAGGAACTGCTGGCTCCGGGCGGCAGCAGAGGGTCGGATGGGGAGGCTGCTGCGCTGGAGCAGCCTGCTGCGCTGGGGACCGCCCGTGGCTGATCCCGCAGCCCCGGTGCGCCGCGAAGGTATTCCGCTGGGCCGTATTGCTGGCGTTCCCGTCATCCTGGCCTATTCGTGGTTCATCATCGCCGCCTTTACCGTCATCGTCTACGGGCCGATCCTCATCAGGAATAACCCCGCGCTGGGCTTCAGCGCCTATCTTGTGGCTTTCGCGTACGCCCTGCTGCTTCTCGTGTCGGTGCTGATCCATGAACTGGCTCACGCCCTGACGGCCCGCATCTATAGCTGGCCCACACAAAAAATCGTGCTCAACCTGTGGGGCGGGCATACCCAGTTCGAAAGCTTCACCGCCAGCCCCGGCAGGTCCGTCCTCGTGGCGCTGGCGGGACCCGCCGCAAACCTGGTCCTGGCAGGCGGCGCCTGGCTGGTGCTGGGCACGGCCAGCCTCGGCAGTGTGGCCGAGATCCTGATCAATATCTTTATGTGGGCCAACTTCCTGATCGGGATATTCAACGTCCTGCCAGGGCTTCCGCTGGACGGCGGACGCATGGTGGAGTCTGCCGTCTGGAAGGTCACCGGCAGCCAGGCCAAGGGCACCGTTGCTGCGGGCTGGGCGGGGCGTGTGATCGTCGTGGCAATCGGCTACTGGTTCATTGCCAGGCCCGTGCTCGCCGGGAGTCCGCCCGACTTCCCGCTGCTGATGATTTCCCTGCTTGTGGGCGGCTTCCTATGGGTGGGCGCCTCGGCGGCAATCCAGCAGGGCACGCTCCGCGGCCGCCTGCCCCTGGTAACCGCGGCGGGACTGTCGACGCCGGCAGTGGGCCTTCCTGCCACGGCCTCCGTTTCCGAGGCACGCAAACACGCCGGGCAGTCCCGCGCCCTCGTCGTTTGCGGACCTGAAGGCCGGCCCGAGGCCGTCGTTGACCCCACGGCCCTCGCCGCTGTTCCTGTTGCCGCGGCGCCGTCGACGCCGGTTACTGCGGTTTCCTATGCACTGGCACCGGGCGCATATGTCCCCGAGTGGTCCAAAGGCCAGGAGCTGGTGCAGTTCCTTTCCCAGGTGGAGGGCCGCCAGTATGCGGTGGTGGACCACAACGGAATCGTCACGGGGCTCCTGTCCCAGGAAGCAGTCGTCGCTGCCATCACGGGCAAACGGCAGGCGTCCGACAAGCGGGCCAAGGGCCGGAACCGGTAGAGTTACCTGCCGGTCGTGCATTGCCGCCGCAGTTGCCGCACCGTCGTCCGGTGACGGCCCTGCGCAGGCACCAAAGGTTTATAGGAGCGAGGAACATCATGAGCAGCGAAACTGCCGTCAACGACGCCCACGGAGCAGCCCGGGCCGGTGCTGCCGGCGGCGCCTCGCAGCCGGTGGGGGCTGCCCGCCGCCGTGGCCCCTTCCGGGAAGGTGAGCGTGTCCAGTTGACCGATGAGCGCGGCCGGATGAACACCATCACGCTGGAACGTGGCGGAGCGTTCCACACCCACCGCGGTTTCCTGAACCACGACGACATCATTGGCAAAGTGGACGGCTCCGTGGTGGTCAACAACGTGGGCCAGCAGTATCAGACCCTGCGTCCGCTGCTGTCCGATTTTGTGCTGTCCATGCCGCGCGGCGCCGCCGTCGTCTACCCGAAGGACGCCGGCCAGATTGTCACGATGGCGGACATCTTTCCCGGCGCGCGCGTCGTGGAGGCGGGCGTCGGCTCCGGCGCTCTCTCCATTTCCCTGCTGCGGGCCGTAGGGGACAACGGTTATCTCCATTCCTTTGAGCGCCGGGAAGAGTTTGCTGACATCGCCCGGGGCAACGTGGAAACCATCTTCGGCGGGCCGCACCCTGCCTGGCAGGTATCGCTGGGCGACTTCCAGGAGGAAGTGGTCCGCAGCGAAGCACCCGGTTCAGTGGACCGCGTGGTCCTGGACATGCTGGCACCCTGGGAATGCCTGGACGCCGTGGCAACCGTGCTGGCTCCCGGCGGGGTCTGGATCAACTACGTGGCAACTGTTACCCAGCTTTCGCGCACCGCTGAGGCAATCCGCGCCGACGGCCGCTTCACTGAACCGGACGCCTGGGAGTCAATGGTTCGCGGCTGGCACCTGGAGGGACTGGCCGTCCGTCCCGACCACCGCATGGTGGCCCACACGGGCTTCCTGCTGGTGACCCGACGGCTGGCCGACGGCGTCACGGGCATTTCCGTGAAGCGCAGGCCCTCCAAGACGGAGTTCAACGAAGAGGACGTCAACGCCTGGACGCCCGGGGCCGTGGGGGAGCGTGCCGTCTCGGACAAGAAACTGCGCCGCGCAGCCCGGGACGCCATTGCCGGGACCAACGTCAAGGACGCACCCGAGATTACGAACTAGTCCACATTTCGGGAGTCACCCGTCCTGCCGGCCATCTTGGGACTAATGTCTTAAAGAGAACCGCAGGAAGGGGCTGATACATCATGGAGACGCCGAACCAGGACTCCGGACCTACACCGGCACATGAGTCTGCCGCCAATGAGCTCTCGGTCGCCGACCGGCAGATCAATATCCTCCGGGACAAGCTCAGGCACATCGACCGCCAGTTGGCGGCGGCAACGCAGAACAACTCCAAGCTGGTCACCATGCTGGAGACGGCGAAGGCGGAGATCCTCCGGCTCAAGAACGCCCTGGACCAGGAGGGGCAGCCGCCCTACAGCTTCGGCACCATCCTGCAGCTGAACCCGCGGCGGCAGCCGTCACCGGGTGCCAGCGGCCAGGCAGCCACTGAGGAGTCTGTCGACATCTTCAACGCTGGACGGAAGATGCGTGTGGGCATCAGCCCGCTGGTCAACATGAACCAGCTCTCAGTGGGTCAGGAAGTGCTGTTGAACGAGGCACTCCTCATCGTGGCGGGTCTCGGCTACGAACGTGCCGGCGAGCTGGCCACGCTGAAGGAGATGCTCGGACGGGACCGCGCGCTGGTGGTGGGCAGGGCCGATGAGGAACGCGTCGTGCGTCTCTCCGGCGCCCTCATGGCCGAACAGCTGCGGGTGGGGGATGCGCTTTCGGTCGATTCCCGCACAGGGTATGCCTTGGAAAAGGTGCCCCGTTCGGAAGTCGAGAACCTGGTGCTGGAGGAAGTCCCGGACATTACGTACGAGGACATTGGCGGCCTGGGCCCGCAGATAGAACAGATCCGGGACGCTGTGGAGCTGCCGTTCCTGCACCCCGGCCTCTACCGTGAGCACGGCCTCAAGGCGCCTAAGGGCATCCTGCTGTACGGGCCGCCGGGCTGCGGCAAGACGCTGATCGCCAAGGCAGTGGCCAACTCACTCGCCGCCCGCGCCGCGGAACGGTCCGGGAACGTGGACCTGAAGAGCTACTTCCTGAACATCAAGGGCCCGGAGCTGCTGGACAAGTACGTGGGCGAGACGGAACGCCACATCCGGCTGATTTTCGCCCGTGCCCGCGAGAAGGCATCCGACGGCAGCCCCGTCGTGGTGTTCTTCGACGAAATGGACTCCCTGTTCCGGACGCGGGGCACGGGCATCTCGTCCGACGTCGAGACCACCATCGTTCCCCAGCTCCTGAGCGAGATCGACGGCGTGGAGCGGCTGGACAACGTCATCGTGATTGGTGCGTCCAACCGGGAGGACATGATCGATCCCGCCATCCTGCGGCCCGGCCGCCTGGACGTGAAGGTCAAGATCCAGCGACCGGACGCGGAGGCTGCCGCCGACATCTTCAACAAATACATCACCACGGACCTCCCGTTCCATGAGTCGGACCTGGCCGAGCATCACGGGGATGTCCAGGCGACAGTTGACGCCATGGTCCAGCGCACGGTAGAGGCTATGTACTCCACGGACAAGTCCAATGAGTTCCTGGAGGTCACCTACGCCAACGGGGACACTGAGATGCTGTACTTCAAGGATTTCAACTCGGGTGCCGTGGTCCAGAACGTGGTGGACCGGGCCAAGAAATACGCCATCAAGGACCTGCTCACTACCAACCAGAAGGGCCTGCGAATCGAGCACCTGCTGCGGGCCGTCGTTGATGAGTTCCGCGAGCATGAGGACATGCCGAACACCACGAACCCGGACGACTGGGCCAGGATTTCCGGTAAGAAGGGCGAACGGATCACTTATATCCGAACCATCGTCCAGGGCAAGGCGGGCCAGGAGCCCGGCAAGTCCATTGAGACGATGCCGACTACCGGACAGTATCTGTGACGCCTGCGGTGGAGCCCGCCGGCGGGGAGGCCCTTCCCGCCGGCGGCGCCATGCGCGTGATGGGGGCCGAGACCGAGTATGGCATCCACGCACCGTCGGCACCATCTGCCAACGCCACCATGATGAGCGCCCGGGTGGTCCAGGCCTACGCCCAGGTAACCCGCCAGCGTGCTGCCGGGGGAGCGGAGACCCGCTGGGACTATACGGACGAGGAACCCCTCCATGATGCCCGCGGCTGGACCCTGGAGAGGTCTGCCGCCCATCCCAGCCAGCTGACGGACCAGCCACCGGTGCTTGACGCCGAAGCCGTGGCCCTCGCCTACGGCGCGGAGGACCTGGAACTCGACGGGGAGGACGAGTCCGGGACGCTGCTGATGAATATGGTTTTGGGCAACGGGGCACGCCTCTACGTCGACCACGCCCATCCTGAATATTCCAGTCCCGAGGTCACGAATCCCCGCGACGCCGTTGCCTGGGATGCCGCGGGGGACCTCGTGGGGCTCGCGGCGGTGCGCCGGCTGGCTGCAGACCCGGACCTGCCACCCGTGAATCTTTACAAGAACAACACGGACAACAAGTCGGTCTCCTACGGATCGCACGAGAACTACCTGATGCCCCGTTCGGTGCCTTTCGGCGAGATTGTGCGCGGCCTGACCCCGTTCTTCGTCAGCCGGCAGGTCATCTGCGGATCCGGCAGAGTGGGCATAGGCCAGGACAGTTCCGCCCCCGGCTATCAGATCAGCCAGCGGGCAGACTTCTTCGAAGCGGAAGTCGGGCTTGAAACTACCATCCGCAGGCCCATCATCAACACCCGTGACGAACCGCACGCCACCGCGGACAAGTACCGGCGGTTGCACGTGATCATCGGCGACGCCAACCTGAGCCAGGTGTCCAACTACCTCAAATTTGGCACCACCGCCATGGTACTTAGCCTGATCGAGGCAGGGCTCGCCCCCCGGATCGAGGTCCACGAACCGGTCGCGGCACTCCAGGCGGTCAGCCATGACACGTCGCTCACCACAAAAGTCCGCCTCTTGGACGGCCGGCGCGTCACCGCGCTGGATCTCCAGTGGATGTACCACGAGGCAGCAGCGAAACTCGCCCAGGACACCGGAGTGGGCGATGCCGCTTACGGTGACGGCCACACCCATGAGGTCCTGGAGCGTTGGGCCACAGTCCTCACCCAGCTGGACACGGACCGTCCGGCTGCAGCCGGCTCGGTGGAATGGGTGGCCAAGCTTTCCCTCCTCAACGGCTACCGCGACCGGGACGGACTGGCTTGGGATGACGCCCGGCTCGGACTGGTGGATCTCCAGTGGGCGGACCTAAGGCCCGAGAAGGGCCTCTACTATCGGTTCCTGGCCCGGGGCCGCATGCACAGAATTGTGGACGACGCCGGCATCGCAGCGGCGGTGTCCGAGCCGCCGCAGGATACGCGTGCCTTTTTCCGGGGCAAGTGTGTGAGCAGCTTCGGCAAGAACGTGGTGGGCGCGAGTTGGGATTCGGTCATCTTCGACGTGCCGGGGTCCGGACGCCTTCAGCGCGTACCCACCAGGGAGCCGCTGCGGGGAACCAAAGCACTGACCGGCCCGTTATTCCAACGCCACCGGGAAGCCGGCCCGTTCCTTGCGGAACTGCTGGGACACAAAACTTCTCCGCCTGCGGCGTAAACCGCTCCGCAGCGGCGGCACCGTGGCAGGATGGGCTTATCGCCGGATCCACAGGGCCCGGCAGGGAAGGAAAGAGGATAGAAATGGCAGGTCAGGAGCAGCAGCAGCCGCAACCGCGGGACAGCCAGGTGGAAGAGGAGCTCCCTGACGCCCCTCCCGCTCCGCCCGAGGCTCAGGCCTCGGCGTCGACGGAAGGCGTGGATGACCTCCTCGACGAAATCGATGGTGTCCTGGAGTCCAACGCCGAAGAATTCGTGCGGGCGTTCGTCCAAAAGGGCGGCCAGTAGAAGGTAACCCGGAGGTGGCGGAAGCCGCATCCTGCCGGGGACTGGACCGACCCTGAGTTGAACCACCACGTTCTAGGAGTGCATGAGTGCAGGAATCAACCGCCAACCAGGTAGCTGCGAACGCCACCTCGTCCTTCACTGAACACCTGCAGCGGGACCGCCCCGATCTTCTGCCGTACAACCGGAACATCCAGCATGGGACTCCGGCCGCAGCTCTGCAGGCGCCTCATGCCACCACCATCGTGGCCATGAGCTACGGCGGCGGCGTGCTGATGGCGGGGGACCGGCGCGCTACCATGGGCAACATCATTGCCAGCAGGCACATTGAGAAGGTGTTTCCCGCAGACCACTATTCTGTCCTGGGCATCGCGGGAACTGCCGGCATCGCCATCGACCTGACCCGCCTCTTCCAGGTGGAGCTGGAGCACTACGAAAAAATTGAGGGCACCCAGCTCAGCCTCGAGGGTAAAGCGAACAGGCTGGGCGCCATGATCCGCGGGAACCTGCCCATGGCCCTGCAAGGCCTCGCTGTTGTACCGCTTTTTGCCGGCTTCGACACCGGCGCGGGCGTCGGGCGGCTGTTCTCCTACGACGTCACCGGGGGCCGCTATGAGGAACACGAGCATCATACGGTGGGATCCGGTTCCGTCTTCGCCCGCGGCGCCCTGAAGAAACTGTGGCGGCCCAACCTCAGCGAAGAGGAAGCAGTGGCCATAGCGGTGGAGTCCCTCTTCGACGCGGCCGACGACGATTCGGCCACGGGCGGTCCGGACACCGTCCGCCAGCTCTGGCCCGTGGTGTACACCGTTGATGCCACCGGCGCTCGGCGTGTACCCGAGGATCGGCTTGCCGCGGCGGCACGGCATGTGATCGAAGTACGGACCATCGCCGGACGGGAGGCCTAGGATGACGCAGCAGTTCTACGTTTCTCCCGAGCAGCTGATGAAGGACCGGGCCGATTTTGCCCGGAAGGGAATCGCCCGCGGCCGGTCTGTGGTGGTCATCAGCTGCGCCGACGGAATTGCGCTTGTGGCGGAGAATCCTTCCCCGTCCCTGCATAAGATCGGCGAGATTTATGACAAGATCGCTTTCGCTGCGGTGGGAAAGTACAACGAATTCGAGAGCCTGCGCCAGGCCGGCGTCCGCTACGCCGACGTCCGCGGCTACTCCTATGACCGCGAGGATGTCACCGCGCGCGGCCTGGCCAGCGTCTACGCCCAAAGCCTGGGCGCCGTCTTCACCGCCGAGCAGAAACCTTTCGAAGTGGAGCTTGCGGTCGCTGAGGTAGGCCGGACCCAGGCCGAGGACCACCTCTACCGGCTGACCTTTGACGGTTCCATTGCCGACGAACACAGCTTTGTGGTGATGGGCGGCCAGGCCGAGAAGGTTTCCGCCGCCATCGAGGGCGGCTGGCAGGCATCCCTGAACTTTGCCGGCGCTGTTCGTCTGGCTATGTCCGGCCTGGCCGTGGCCACGGAGTCCGAAGAGCCTACGGCCCCTGTCCCGTCCCGTGCCCTTGAGGTTGCCGTCCTGGACAGGCTCTCGGAAACGGCCCGGGGCACCCGGCGCGCGTTCCGGCGGCTCAACGACGCGGACATGACGGCACTGCTGGACCGGGAGGACTGATGGACAAGCGGATTTTTGGCATCGAAACCGAGTTCGGAATCTCCTATTCCAGCCCGGATTCCCGGCCCCTCGCCCCTGAGGAAGTGGCGCGTTATCTCTTCCGCAAGGTGGTCAGCTGGGGGCGTTCGTCCAACGTCTTCCTCACCAACGGCTCGCGACTCTACTTGGATGTCGGCTCGCACCCTGAATACGCGACGGCGGAATGCGACGACCTCGCCCAGCTGATTGCCCACGACCGGGCCGGCGAACTCATCCTGGACGACCTCGTGGACGAGGCCCAGGCCCGCTTGGCGGCCGAGGGTTTCAACGGCACCGTCTACCTCTTCAAGAACAACACGGATTCGGCCGGCAACTCGTACGGCAGCCATGAGAACTACTTGATCCCGAGGCGCGGCGAGTTTTCCAGGCTCGCCGAAATCCTGATTCCGTTCCTGGTGACCCGCCAGCTCATTGCCGGGGCCGGCAAAATCCTCAAGACCCCGCACGGCGCCACCTATGCCTTCTCCCAGCGCGCAGACCACATCTGGGAGGGCGTATCCTCAGCCACCACCCGGTCGCGCCCGATCATCAACACCCGGGACGAACCGCATGCGGACGCTGAGTTTTACCGCCGCCTGCACGTTATCGTTGGCGACTCCAACATGTCCGAAACCACGGCCCTCATGAAGGTGGGCACCGTGGACCTGGTGCTGCGCATGATCGAGGCCGGTGTCATCATGCGGGACATGCGGATGGAAAACCCTATCCGGAGCATCCGCGAGATCTCCCACGACCTCAGCGGCAGGGCGCTCGTCCGGCTCGCTAACGGCCGGCAGCTGACCGCCCTCGAAATCCAGCAGGAGTACCTCTCTAAAGTCACGGCCTTCGTCCACGACCATGGCGCACACAATCCGCACGTGCCGCTGATCCTGGATCTGTGGGAACGGACCTTGAAAGCGATTGAATCCGGCGACACCCGCGGCATCGAAACCGAAATCGACTGGGCCATCAAGAAGAAACTGATGGACTCCTACCGGGAACGCCATGGGCTCGGGCTTGACGCACCCCGCATTGCCCAGCTGGACCTGACCTACCACGACATTTCCCGCTCACGCGGCCTGTACTACCTGCTGCAGTCGCGGGGCGCTGTACGGCGGATCGTCGACGATACCATCATCAAGGACGCTGTCGATGCCCCGCCCCAGACCACGCGTGCCAAGCTCCGTGGAGACTTCGTCCGCCGTGCGCAGGAACTGGGCCGGGACTACACGGTGGACTGGGTGCACTTGAAGCTTAACGACCGGGCACACCAGACCATCCTGTGCAAGGATCCCTTCCGCAGCGTGGATGAACGCGTGGATGCGCTCCTGGAGACTATGGGCTGACTCCCAGCTTGAGGGGCTATTCTGGACAGGGCCGTTTTGCCGGCCCGTGGCGACGCTGTCCGCCTTCCGCGGACCTGTTGCATCCATCCTGCCCCGACGAAAGTTTTTTACGTGCGCCGACTACTAGCAATCCTTCTCCCCGGCCTGCTGATGCTCACCGCCTGCAGCGGTACGGCATCCGAGCCGGAGCCCAGCAGCCAATCTGCCGGGGAGACTGCAAAGTTCGACTCCCTCAAACTGACCGACAACGGGGACAAGAAGGCCCCCGGCGTCGAGTTCGATAAGCCCCTGGAAGTCACAGAGCCCACCGTCAAGGTGGTGGCCGAAGGCAGCGGTGACACCCTCAAGGCGAACCAGGTGGCGAACATCTCCATCCTCGCGCTGAACGGTACCGACGGCAGCACCCTGGAGGATACCTTCCCGAACGATCCGGAACCGCTGGAGCTGAACGAGGAGCTCAAGACCGGAAGCGCCGTCATCTACAACGCCTTTGTCGGCGCCAAGGTCGGCTCCAGCCTGGCCCTCGCGGTTCCGGGCCAGGCCGGCGCGGAAGGCGCCCAGGCGCAGCCCACGCAGCTGCTGGTCATCAAGGTCCTTTCGGCCAAGGACGTCGCCCCGGCCCTCGAAAAGCCTGAAGGTGAACCCGTAACCCCGCCGGCCGGCCTGCCCACCGTCACCGAAAAGGACGGGGTCCCGGAGATTTCGGTGAAAGGTGCATCCGTTCCCAAGAAGCTGGTGGCGCAGGACCTCATCAAGGGCAAGGGAGCCGTGGTCAAAGCCACCGACACCCTGACCGTCAACTACGTAGGCGTGAACCTCGAAGGCGGTGAGAAGTTCGATTCGAGCTTTGACCGCGGCGAACCGGCATCCTTCGCGCTGAACCAGGTCATCAAGGGCTGGACCCAGGGACTGGCCGGCAAGACGGTTGGGTCGCGCGTGCTGCTGGTGGTCCCCAAGGACCTCGCATACGGCGACGCCGGCCAGGGCAAGGCAAAGGGAGACCTGGTCTTCGTAGTGGACATCCTCGGCGCCAAGTAGCAAGACTGGTACAAGCGCGGCCTCTGGCCGCGATGCCGAAGCACAGAACCAGGAAAAGGAGCAAGCATGTCATTTGGACAGCGCGAATTCGACCGCCAGAAGCCCGAGATCGATTTCCCGGAAGGCGACGTCCCCACGGAGCTCGTCATCACCGACCTGATTGAAGGTGACGGTCGCGAAGCCAAAGCGGGAGACACTGTGTCCACTCACTACGTGGGCGTTGCCTGGTCCACCGGCGAAGAGTTTGACGCCTCGTGGGGCCGCGGCGCGCCGCTGGACTTCCGCGTGGGCGTAGGCCAGGTCATCCAAGGCTGGGACCAGGGCCTCCTCGGCATGAAGGTCGGCGGCCGCCGCCGTCTGGAAATCCCGTCCGAGCTGGCTTACGGCTCCCGTGGCGCCGGGGGAGCTATCGCTCCCAACGAAGCCCTGATCTTCGTGGTGGACCTGGTGGGCGTACGCTAAAGTCCCCTGCGGTCCGGCAGAGCGCGACAGCGCCAGGCGACATCGTCGCCCGGCGCTGTCGCGCTTCCTGCGTTCCGGGCCCGGGTTTAGTAACGTAGCGACCGTGCCCGTATCGCGTACCGAACGACTCCTGAACCTCCTGATAGCGCTCCTGAACACCCGCTACGGCCTCGGCCGCAGCGAACTGCGCGATAAGGTCTACCACGACACCTCCGACAACGACGTGGCTTTTGCCCGGATGTTCGAACGGGACAAAAACGACCTCCGCCGGATGGGTTTCGAAGTGGAGACTCTGACCGACGCCGGCTGGGCAGAGGACGACAGCACCACCACGCGTTACCGCATCGGCAAGGAATCCAACCGGCTGCCGGAAGTCCAGTTTGGACCCGAGGAATGGACAGTCCTCCTGCTGGCGTCCCAGCTCTGGGAGCGCGCGGCGCTGGGCACTGCCGCGCGTAGCGCAGTCCGGAAACTTCAGTCGTCCGGAAGCCTGGCCGCCGTCGAGCTTCCCGCAGGCGTGCAACCGCGCATCAAGCCCGCCGGCCAGGCGTTCGACGACCTGGTCGCCGCCATGCACGCCCGGCACCCCGTGACGTTCACCTACCTGGCAGGAAGCACCGGCAGGGAAGAGGTCCGTACCGTCGAGCCGTGGGGCCTGGGCAGCCGGTTCGGCCAGTGGTACCTCATGGGATTCGACCGCGCCCGCAAATCGGTCAGGCACTTCCGGCTGTCCCGCTTCACCAGCGCCGTCACTACGCTGGACAGGGACAGCTACTCCCCGCCCGCCGGTTTCAACATCCGCGAAGAGCTGGACCGCCTGCCCGAACTGCCGCTCCGCACCGCCGTCGTACGCGTCAGGAAGGGCCGCCTGCTGGCTCTGCGCCGGCGTGCTGAGCAGCGCGGCGGCACTGCGCCCGCAGCAGATGGGGCAGCTGACGACGGCGGCTACGACACTCTTCGCCTCCCGTTCCGGGATCCTGAGGTGCTCGCCGAAGAAATCGCTTCGTACGGTCCTGATGCGGTTGCGGTTGAGCCTGAAGAGCTTGTTGAGGCTGTCCGGCGGCGCCTGCGCGCTGCATCGGAATTCAGCGCTGCGCCGAAACCACGGTACGAGTTCCCGGGAACCGGACCCCGCGGCACCCGCAAGGGAACCTCAGAGGACCAGCTGCAGCGGATGCTCCAGCTGGTGCCGTTCCTGGTCCATAACCAGGGCCTGCGCATCGAAGAGGTCGCCGCCCACTTCGGGATCAGCCGCCGGCAACTGGAGAACGACCTCCACATCCTTATCTGCTCCGGCCTTCCAGGCGGCTATCCGGACGACCTGCTGGATATCCAGTGGGAGGACGGGCGCGTCTATATCAGCCAGGACCTTGACCTCACCAGGCCAGTGCGGTTTACAACGGAGGAGGCGTCCGCCCTGCTGACGGGGGTTGAGACCCTGCGAGGCCTGCCGGGCGTGGCCGACGGAGGGGCGCTGGAAGCGGTGGCACTGAAGCTTAGTGCGGCAGCCGGCGACGTGGGACGCCGGGCTGCCGCACTGTCCGGCCCCACGGTCGCCCCGGCAGCCATGGCTGTCCATGACACCGTCCGCGACGCCATCGCCGGACGCCGCCAGCTGCGGCTGACCTACCTTTCACCGCAGCGGGACAGCCTGACCGTCCGCGACGTTGATCCGATCCGGCTCTATTCCCAGGATGATGTCTGGTACTTCGAAGCGTATTGCCACCTGGTCCAGGGCATCCGCAATTTTCGGCTGGACCGGGTAGAGGAACTGGTGCCGAATGGCCGCGGGGCTTCCGCCGCGGCCGCGGGCGCCGGGGGAGTGCCGGAAAGGCTCTTCACCCCGAACGACGGCGACACCACGGTCACTGTGCAGCTGACCCGGCAGGGCAGGGGGCTCGCGGAGGACTATTACGCCGAGCGGGTGGCGGAATTGCCGGACGGCGGAATGGTGGCGGACATCCGTTTCGGCAACACGGCCTGGCTGCCAATGTTCGTGGCCCAGCACGGCGGAACGGCCAGGATACTCGCGCCAACCGGGCTCGGCGACGCGGCCCGGCACTGGCTCGCGGACGCGCTGGCCAAATACGAAGGCTAGACTTTTCAGCATGCCTTGGTGGTCGTGGATATTGATCTGGGTGTCCCTCGTGGCGCTGGCCCTGCTGTTCTATGTCCTGCTGGGCATCCGCCTGTTCCGCCAGTTCATGGCCACTATGGCGGACCTTGGCGCGGCAGGGGAGCAGTTGGGCAGGCTGGGGCCACTCGATTCTGCCGCCCGCGACGCTGCGACGAAGGCGGCCAATGCACGCTTGGCTCTTCCCGGTTCCGCCGTTTTTGCCTCCCCTGCCGCAATGCGACATGATTACGAGGCATCCAAGGCCGTCCGCAGCGAACAACGGCGCCGCCGCAGAGTGCAGCGCAAAGCGGACCGCGGCCAGCCCCAACGGCTTGGAGATCTGGACCTCACCTAGAGGTAGGATGTATGCAGACGAAAGGATTTAGACATGAGGCTTGAAGGCTGGCACCTGATCATCATCATCGTTTTGGCGCTTGTTCTCTTTGCAGCGCCCAAACTGCCCGGAATGGCCCGCAGCCTGGGGCAGTCCATGCGCATCTTCAAATCCGAAGTCCGTGAGATGAAGAAAGAGGGCACGGCCGAGGACACCTCCGGGCAAACCGGTCCCGGTCCGGTAGAGGGCAGGGTTGTCAACCACCCTCAGTCGAACCCGGGCGGTCCCGTGGACGGCACTGACGTTCCGCCCTCGTCCCGCGCCTGACACCCCACGTGGCCATAGCTATGGGGCGGCAGGCAAACCCCGAAGGCCGCATGCCGCTGGTGGACCACCTGCGGGAGCTGCGGAACAGGCTGTTTAAGTCCGCCATCGGCGTCATCCTCGGCACGGTTGCGGGATTCATCCTGTACCAGCCCATGCTTGCGGCCCTCATCAAGCCGATCACGGATCTCAATGAAAAAGAAGGCCGGCTGGCGAGCCTGAACTTCGACGGTGTGGCGAGCTCCTTCGATCTCATGATCCAGATCTCCGTGTTCATGGGCCTCATACTGGCCAGCCCGGTCTGGCTATACCAGCTCTGGGCCTTCATTGTTCCTGGTCTGCACAAGAAGGAACGCCGCATGGCACTCGGCTTCGTGGCGGCCGCCGTTCCCCTGTTCGTCGGCGGCGTGGTGCTCGCCTGGCTGGTGCTGCCCAACGCGGTGCGGGTCCTGACCGACTTCACCCCGGCCGGAGCGTCGAACTTCATCACCGCACAGGTGTACCTGTCGTTCGTGACCCGCCTGATGCTGGCCTTCGGCATTGCTTTCCTCCTGCCCGTCGTCCTGTTCGGGCTCAACGTGGCCGGTCTGCTCCGCGGCGCCCAGCTGGTGAAGAGTTGGCGCATCACGGTGTTCCTGGTGTGCCTGTTCGCTGCAATGGCGGCTCCCGGTGCGGATGCCATGAGCATGTTCTACCTTGCCATTCCCATGCTGGCGTTGTTCTTCCTGGCCGTGGTGCTGTGCCTGATGAACGACAAACGGCGGGACCGGCGCACGGCTAAACGCGCCGAGGAAACCGAAGCGTCGGCCAACATCGCCACACCAAGCAGCGAGCTTAAGAACCTCTAAGCTCCCAGTAGGCTTGGGGTATGTCCTCCAACACCGGGCCGTTTTCTTCAGGGCCCCAGCCCGGCGGTCCCAGCGATCCCGAAGAACTGTCACCTGCCGAAAGATACCGTGCCAGCGCAGAGCGCAGGGCTGAGGCGGCCACTTACCTGGGTTCCTTTATCCGGACACTGGACTTTGAGCTCGATGACTTCCAGCGGCAGGCATGCCGCTCCCTCCAGGAGGGCAGGGGCGTCCTGGTTGCTGCGCCCACCGGGGCCGGTAAGACCATCGTGGGCGAGTTCGCCATCTACCTTGCCCTGCAGCGCGGCCTCAAGGCCTTCTACACCACGCCCATCAAAGCCCTTAGCAACCAAAAGTTCAGCGAACTGGGCGAGAGATACGGTGCCGAAAACGTCGGGCTCCTCACCGGCGATACCAGCATCAACGGGGACGCGCCCGTCGTCGTGATGACCACCGAGGTCCTGCGCAACATGCTCTACGCGGACTCCGAAACACTGTTCGACCTCGGCTACGTGGTCATGGACGAGGTGCATTACCTTGCGGACCGGTTCCGCGGCGCCGTGTGGGAAGAGGTCATCATCCACCTTCCCAGCGAGGTGCAGGTCGTTTCACTCAGCGCCACCGTCTCCAACGCCGAGGAGTTCGGCGCCTGGCTGGATACCGTGCGGGGAGATACGGACATCATCGTCTCCGAACACCGCCCGGTGCCGCTGTGGCAGCACGTCATGGTGGGCCGCCGGATCATGGACCTGTTCGCCGGCGAAACCACCTTCGACGAAATCGCGCCGCCGTTGGACGAGGAGCGCACCGGGTCCGCCAGGGAACTTCCCTCCAGCCGCGGCTTCGACGTCAACCCGGACCTCCTGGCTGTAGCCCGCAGCGAGGTCCAGCAGGGTTTCCGGAGCAGGCCGGGCAGGCGGGACCAGCGGGGCCGCCGCGGCAGCGAACGGCCAGCCCCCCGCGGCCAGGAAGGCTCCGCCGTGAGGCGGGCAAGCCGGCCGCAGGTCATTGCCAGCCTGGACCGGATGGACCTGCTGCCCGCCATCACGTTCATCTTCTCCCGGGCCGGCTGCGACGCTGCCGTGGCGCAATGCGTAGCCTCGGGCCTGTGGCTGACCAGCGAAAAGGAACAGCGCATCATCGCCCAGCGGGTGGACGAGGCAGCCCTGGAGATTCCTTCCGATGATCTGGATGTCCTGGGTTTCTGGAGCTGGCGCGACGGCCTACTCCGTGGATTTGCTGCCCACCACGCGGGTATGCTGCCGACGTTCAAGGAAGTCGTGGAAAAGCTTTTCGTCGACGGCCTGGTCAAGGCCGTCTTCGCAACGGAAACGCTTGCCCTCGGAGTCAACATGCCCGCCCGCTCGGTAGTCCTGGAGAAGCTGGACAAGTTCAACGGCGAATCCCACGTGGACATCACGGCGGGGGAGTACACGCAGCTTACGGGACGCGCCGGGCGGCGGGGCATCGACGTCGAAGGCCACGCCGTGGTCCTCTGGCAGCCGGGAACCGACCCCACCGCGGTGGCAGGGCTCGCCTCCCGGCGGACGTATCCGCTGAACTCCAGCTTCCGCCCCACGTACAACATGAGCATCAACCTCCTGGCTCAGTTCGGCCGGGCCCGCGCGCGGGAGATCCTTGAGTCCTCGTTCGCCCAGTTCCAGGCGGACCGTTCCGTGGTGGGACTTGCCCGCCAGGTGCGGAGCCGGGAGGAGTCCCTGGCCGGTTATGCCAAGTCCATGACCTGCCACTTGGGGGATTTCACCGAGTACGCCCGGCTTCGCCGGGAGCTCTCCGACGCGGAAAATGCCGGCTCCCGGTCCATGTCCCGCGCACAGAAGTCCATTAGTGCCGATTCGCTGGCGCGGCTGCTTCCCGGGGACGTCGTCAACGTACCCGGTGGCCGGGTGCCGGGACCGGCCGTGGTGCTCAGCTCAGACCACGGCAGCCGTGATCCGCGGCCAGCCATCCTTACCCTGGACAGCCAGCTGCGCAGGATCGGTACCGATGACCTTGAAGGGCCCATCACGCCGGTGACTCGCATCCGCATCCCCAAAGCCTTCAACGCCAAAGTGCCGAAATCCCGGAGGGACCTTGCGTCGTCCGCACGGAACGCGCTCCGCGAAAACAGGCCGCCGTCGCCCGGGAACAACCGAAGCAACGACTTCGGCCGGGCGGCAGCATCGCCCAACCAGGAAAAGCGGATCACCGAGCTGCGCCGCGCCCTGAGGGCGCATCCCTGCCACGGGTGCAGCGAACGGGAGGACCACGCCCGCTGGGCGGAGCGTTGGTGGAAACTGCGGCGCGAGACCGACGGGCTGGTCCGCCAGATCCAGGGCCGGACCAACACCATCGCCAAGACCTTCGACCGGGTCTGCGATGTCCTCTCCGCCTACGGGTATCTGGCACCGGCCGGCGACGGTGGGCTGGTGATCAGCCCTGACGGCCAGCGGCTGCGCCGGATCTACGGCGAGAAAGACCTGCTGATTTCGCAGTCCCTCCGGCTGGGCGCATTCGATGACCTCGATGCCGCCGAGGTGGCCGCCCTTGCCAGCGTCCTGGTCTACCAGGCCAAGCGCGAGGACCGGGGTTTGCGCCCGCGGATGCCGAGCGTTTCACTGGAAACATCCGTCGACATCGTGGTGAGGGAATGGTCTGCTCTGGAGGACGTGGAGGAGGAGAACAAGCTTCCGCTCACGGGGGAGCCCGAGCTAGGGCTGGTGTGGCCCGTGTACAAGTGGGCCCGCGGCCGCCACCTCCAGGACGTGCTGAGCGGCACGGACCTGGCAGCCGGCGATTTCGTCCGCTGGGTAAAACAGGTGGTGGACCTCCTTGACCAGCTGGCCAAGATCCCGGGCCTGGATCCCCGCTTGGCCCGGCTGTGCGGTGACGCCATCGCACTGATCCGGCGCGGCGTCGTCGCTTATTCATCTGTTCTCTAACCCCGCCGGCCAACGGGCCGGCGCGTAGCCAGGAGCCTTTCCTTATGACCCACCCGGAGTCTGATTCCCGCCGTGCCCCGGTCCTGTACCGTAACGGATCCGTTTACTCGGCTGCCGACCCCTTTGCCACAGCGATGCTGGTGGATGGGGATACCGTCGCGTGGGTGGGTTCGGAGCAGGCCGCGTCCTCCATTGTGGACAGTTCCATGGACGTGATCGATCTGCAGGGAGCGCTTGTTGCTCCGGGCTTTGTCGACTCCCACGTGCACCTGACCGAGACAGGCATTGCCCTGGCGTCCCTTCAGCTCGGGACCGTGCGTTCCGCGCGTGAGTTGCTGGACGCCGTCGCGGCCGCTCCTGGAGAAGGTCCTGTCCTGGGCCACGGATGGGACGAGACCACCTGGGTCGATGCCACCCTCCCTGAGGCGGCAGAGCTGGAGCGGGCTGCCCGCGGCCGGCAGGTCTACCTTGCCCGGGTGGACGTGCATTCGGCCCTCGTGTCGGGCTCCCTCGCCAGCGCAGCGGGGCTCGCCGCGCTGGAAGGGTACGACGGCGGCGCGAGGGTATCGCGCGACGCGCACTCGGCCGCCCGGCGGGCCACGCGCAAATTGCCGGAGGAAGTGCTGCGCCGCCACCAGGAGCGGGCCCTGTCCGAGGCTGCGGCCAACGGATACGTGGCGGTGGCTGAAATGGGTGCACCACACATCGGCGGCGAAGCGGACTTGCGCGTAGCGGCTGCCTGGAATGGAACACACGCGGCAGGTCCCGGAGCGTACCCGGAGGTCCTCCCGTACTGGGGCGAACTTGCCACCTCGGAAGAACACGCCAGGGAGCTGGCCGCGCAATTCGGCGGCACTGTCCACGGACTCGCCGGGGACCTGAACATCGACGGGTCCATTGGTTCGCGGACCGCAGCATTGCGGGACGGATATTCCGACGCGCCCGGGGAACGCGGGAGTCTCTACCTGACGGTGGAGGAAGCTGCGGCCCACCTGGCGGCGTGCTCGCTCGCGGGTCTCCAAGGCGGCTTCCACGTCATTGGCGACGCCGGCCTCGACGCCGCCCTGACGGCGCTGGACCTTGCCGCCGCTGAGGTGGGTGAACAACGCATCCGTGCTGCTGGGCACCGGTTTGAACACGTCGAGATGATCGATGCCGGCGCCGTGCAGAAGCTGGCCCACTATGCGGTGACGGTCAGTGCCCAGCCGGCCTTCGATGCGGTATGGGGAGGCCCGGGAGGACTCTACGGCAAAAGACTGGGGGAGCGGAGCCGCGGCATGAACCCGTTCGCCACGCTCTACTCCGCCGGCGTTCCCGTCTGCTTCGGCAGCGACAGCCCGGTGACCCCGTTGCGGCCCTGGTCCAGTGTCCGCGCCTGCCTGGAGCACCATACGGATACCGAACGGATTTCCGCCCGCGCCGCGTTTCTGGGACACACCCGTGCCGGCTGGCGGGCTGCCAGGTACCGCAACCCCATGGCCGGGCAGCTTGTCCCGGGAGCCCCGGCAAGTTTCGCCGTCTGGGAGGTTGAAGAGCTCATGGTGCAGGTGGCCGACGGCCGGGTGCAGTCCTGGAGCACCGACCCCAGGGCCCGCACTCCGCTCCTTCCTGCCCTGGATACGGGCACGGATCCGGTGTGTCTCCAGACCGTCCGGGACGGAGCGGAATTGTTCGCCAGCCCTGTGCTCCGGGCGTGACCACGGATCATCAAACCGCCGCCCTATAATGGATAGTTGCGCCTGCCGGTCATGCCTTGACGGCCAGGCGCTCCGACCGCTCCCACCCGGAAAGGCCCTCAGTGCGCGTCCTTACCATCATCCCCACCTACAACGAGCTGGAATCACTGCCCAAGACGCTGAAGCGGCTCCGGGACGCAGTGCCGGCATCGGATGTCCTGGTGGTTGACGACAACAGCCCTGACGGTACCGGCAAGCTGGCAGACACCTTCGCAGCCGAGGACGCCCAAGTCCATGTTCTTCACCGCAAAGGCAAGGAAGGCCTCGGGGCCGCCTACATCGCAGGGTTCAAGTGGGGCCTGGACGCCGGCTACGACATTCTGGTCGAAATGGACGCCGACGGCTCCCACCAGCCGGAACAACTGCCCCAGCTCCTCGAAGCCATTGAGCAGGGCGCGGACCTGGCCATGGGCTCCCGTTGGGTGCCCGGCGGCAGCGTGGTGAACTGGCCGCTGTACCGCCAGGCCATCTCCCGCGTTGGCAGCACCTACGCACGGCTCATGCTTGGCCTGAAGATCAAGGACGTCACGGGCGGCTACCGCGCATTCCGCCGCACCACGCTGGAAAAACTGAACCTGGCTGAGGTGGACTCTGTGGGCTACGGCTTCCAGGTGGACCTCGCCTGGCGTGTGGCCAAGCTGGGCCTGCGGATCGAGGAGCGGCCCATCACCTTTGTCGAGCGCGAGCTGGGTGCCTCCAAGATGAGCGGCAACATCGTTGTCGAGGCAATGATTAACGTCACCAAGTGGGGCCTGCTGGCCCGCTGGAACACCCTGACCCGCCGGAAGGCCACCCGCCCCTAAGGGTCCGGCAGCCGAAACGGATCTGAACACCGAAGGGGGCGGCCGCTGCAGTTGCAGCGGCCGCCCCCTTTTGCGTTACGGCATAAGAGGCCGGTGGTGCAGCTGGGTCCTAGGCGCTGCGCCGTTCTCCGCGGCGTTCGCGCAGGATGGTCAGCCGGTCCTCGAGGATCTGCTCGAGCTCGGGCAGGGAGCGGCGTTCCAGGAGCATGTCCCAGTGCGTCCGGACAGCCTTGTCGTTGCTGGTATCAGGACGTTCGCCGTCAACCAGGAGGGCTTCCTTGCCGGTCTTGGAAACCCACACCGGAGGAATCTCTGCCTCGGAGGAGAAGGTGACAAACACCTGCTCGCCGTCCTCGCAACGGTATTCAACGCGCTGGCGCGGAGCCGGCTCAACTCCGGACTCGGTCTCCATGCTCTGCGCACCAAGGCGCATGCCCCGCAGGCTGCGATCGCTCATGATTTCTCCCTCTGGTCGGTTCGCGGAGCAGGACTCCGCGGAAGCCGGCGGCACCGTGGCATCACCGGACTATCGTTTGCGCTTTGCTGCATCATAAGATTCAACGCATCGCCAAGCTCTCTTGTTCCGGCAGATTTGCTCAAGCCGGACAAATACCCCATTATACGGGCGCAGAGGGCTGCGCGGCAAAAACCGGAGGGTCCCTAGGAGGGTCCTCCGGCCTTGTTCGGCCCGGTTAGCCCAGGGTTCCGGTGCGCCTAGGGTTCGGCCCGGTCCGCCACGGGATCCACCGGAGGAGTGCCCGCTTCATCGAACAGGCCGCCTGAGGCGTCCGGACTGGTCCCGCCCAACGCGTTCCCGATTCCCTTGAGCGCCTCGCCCACTTCGCTGGGAATGATCCAGAGTTTGTTCGCCGACCCTTCGGCCAGCTTGGGCAACGTCTGCAGGTATTGGTAGGCCAGCAGCTTCTGGTCGGGGTTTCCCCGGTGGATGGCATCGAAGACCTTCTGGATGGCCTGCGCTTCACCGTCCGCCCGCAGGATGGCGGCCTTGGCGTCACCCTCGGCCGCGAGGATGGAGGCCTGGCGCTGGCCTTCGGCGGTGAGGATGGCCGACTGCTTGGTGCCTTCGGCGGTCAGGATGGCTGCCCGGCGGTCGCGCTCGGCACGCATCTGCTTTTCCATCGAGTCCTGGATGGAGTGCGGCGGGTCGATGGCCTTGAGCTCCACCCGCGAGACCCGGATGCCCCATCGGCCGGTGGCCTCGTCGAGAACACCGCGAAGCTGCCCGTTGATCTGGTCTCGGGAGGTGAGGGCCTGCTCGAGGTTCAGGCCGCCCACCACGTTTCGCAGGGTGGTTGTGGTGAGCTGTTCCACGGCCTGGATGTAGTTGGCGATTTCGTAGGTGGCCGCCCGCGCATCGGTGACCTGGAAGTAGACCACGGTGTCGATGGATACCACCAGGTTGTCCTCGGTGATCACCGGCTGGGGCGGAAAGGAGACAACCTGCTCGCGCAGGTCCAGAAGGGGGAGGAGCCGATCCACGAACGGGATGAGGATGGTCAGTCCCGGGTTTAGCGTGCGCTGGTACTTGCCCAGCCGCTCCACCACGCCCGCCCTGGCCTGCGGAATGATCCGTACCGAACGGACCAGGACAATAATCACAAAGACGATCAGGACCGCGAGGACTATGGTCAGCGCGGCACCTCCGGCGATATCCATCTATTCCCTCTTCCCCAATCAGTTGTGGCTGTAGCGGTACCGGCTGCGCCGGGGTGGTCAGGCGGCGCCCGCAGGCGGCGGTTCGACGGCGTCGGCTGACACGACTGCTGTGGCTCCCTCGATCGCGGACACGACGACGCGCTGCCCCGCCGGCAGGATTCCCGAGGCGGTGCGCGCAGTCCAGACGTCGCCCCCGATCTTGACCAGGCCGCCGTCGGACGTTACCGCTTCCATCACCACGGCGTGCTCGCCGATAAGCCGGTCGATGTTGCTGCGCTGGGTAGCCGGCCCCTTCTTAAGGTGCGCCAGGGCGACGGGCCGCACAAATCCGATCATCAGCAGTGAAACCACGCAAAAGGCGACAATCTGCAGCCAAAGGTCAGCGCCGGCGAAATCCGCCACGAGTGCAGCGAGGGCGCCGCCTCCCAGCATGATGAAAAAGAGGTCCAGCGTGATCATTTCGACCACAGCAAAGGCAAGGAAGGCGGTGAGCCACAACGCCCACCAGTTTTCGCCCAACCACTCGAACACTTCGTGCCCCCTTCGCAGCACGGCAACCGCGCGCGCGGTGCCGCCCGTGCCTGTCTTCCCATCGTAGGCGTGGCGGGTGCACTGTGGGCAGGATCATACGGTCGGCAGCCTTACCGTGTCCAACTCGTTATCCGCAAGACCGCAGTGGGCCGACACGTGCCCGGTAAGCACCGTCAACGAACCGCGAATACCGTTACCTGGAACCGTGCGCCCGTCTGGAGGGGTTCCGGCACGCCGGCAAGACGCGCCTCCACGCTCTCCCTGTCCGAATGGTGTCCGGCCGGACCCATGAGCGCCAGGTCGGCAGCGTCCCGGCGGGAGAGCTCCAGCGGAATATCCACGGGGGCCGCACTGTGGGTATCGAAATGTTCGGCCATGGCCTGCCCCAGTCGGTCCTCCTTGCTTTCTTCAATCCCCAACATGCCGGTCAGGTCCGCGACGATGTTGAGATGGCCGGGGCGCGGGGTCACCACGACGAGGCGGCCGCCGGGTCTCAGGACGCGTGCGAACTCGGCCGGGTTGCGGGGAGCGAAGACGACGGTGACGGCGTCGACTGAATCGTCGGCGAGCGGCAGCGGCCGCCACACGTCCCACACCACGTTGAGGGCTTCCGGATTCAGGCGCGCAGCGCGGCGCAGCGCGAACTTCGAAATGTCCAGGCCCAGCGCGGCGGCCGGCCTTCCCGCCGCTGCCGAAGCATCAAGTACGGCCCGCAGGTAGTGGCCGGTTCCCGTTCCCGAGTCAAGGACAGCCGGGTGCTCACCCAGGGAAGGCACGACGGCGGCTGCCACCGCCCGGGCGAGCGGCAGGTAATGCCCGCGGGACAGGAAGTTGACGCGTGCTTCCACCATCGCGGCGGAGTCCGGTTCGAAGGGAGTGCCTTTGCCCACCAGGAAGTTGAAGTAGCCCTGCCGGGCTGCGTCGAAGCTGTGGCCCGATGCGCAGGAAAGCGTTCGCGCTGCGGCTGCCCCGACGCCCGCCCGGCTGAGGGGACCGCAACACACCGGGCACAGCAGCGGCAGGGCAGCGTCAGGCATCGGGATGCTCCCCCGGGACACTGATTCCTGCAGGGGTGGCGTCGAAGCCCAGCCCTTCCTGTGCCTTGCCGGTACCGGCCTCGGCCCAGTGCGCGGCGTACTCGGCATTGGTGCTCAGGGATCGGAGTTGCGCGCGGTCAAGGTAAAGGATTCCATTGAGATGGTCCGTCTCATGCTGCACAATGCGGGCCTGCCAGCCCGAGAACTCCCGGCGCTGCGCCGCGCCGTCGGGCGCCTGGAACTCCAGCACCACCGACTCCGGACGAGCCACCACGGCCTGGAGACCGTTGAGCGAGAGGCAGCCTTCATAGAACGCCGCCGTGGTGGGCCCGGCGGGGCCGTACCGCGGATTCAGGATGGCCAGGAATTCCAGCGGGCTTCGTCGCCGCAGCGTGGCGGCCTCCGGATCGACGTCGAACTGGTCCTCGAGCACCGCAAGCTGGAGGGGGATGCCCAGCTGGGGTGCCGCAAGACCGACGCCGGGGGCCTCGTGCATCACCTGCCGCATGAGACCGATTAACCGTTCCAGCCGGTCCCGTGACAACTGGCCGTCGAAGGCGGCGGCCCGCTGGCGCAGGGCCGGATGGCCGGCCTGCACAATGGGCGGCAGGGTGCCGGCGTCGAGGATCCGGTCCACCAGGTCGCTGATTTCCGCGGCGCCCAGTGGCGTCCGCGGAGGGGTATGGGTCATGGACCCAGCCTATCGGCCGGCCGGCAGTCCTGGGCCGTTAAGCCGGCCCGCTGGTATCCGACTGCATCGTGAAGCGGCGGGCCACCCATCTGTTGACCGTTGGAACTGCCGCGGCGGCGCCGACGGCGGCATTGCGCGCGGTGAGCAGGGGAGCGGGCAGGGGGCGGCCCAGCAGCATGTTAATTTCAGCTTGGCGCCTGGCCACGAGTGCTGCCCGGTGCCGCGCACGCCCGTAGTCCCGCAGTTCCCCCGCCGGATAGGGGCCGGCCAGGATGCGCGGCATCAGCGGCGCCAGGGAGGCGGCATCCAGCCAGCCCAGGTTCATTCCCTGGCCGCCGATGGGGCTGATCTCGTGCGCGGCGTCCCCCAGCAGGACGGCCCGGCCGCGCACGGAGTCCCGGGCAATCGCGGAGCGGACACTGAAGGCGCTCAGCATGGTGTTCGTCGCCGGAGCCGGATTGATCCCGGTCCGCTGGCGCACCAGCCTGCCCAGCTCAGTCGCATCCGCGTTGCCTGCGGGCGCCGGCAACCGCACCACCCAGCGCCGCAGATGGCCGGGCAGGGGAAAGGACTCCACGATTCCGTCCGGTTCGAGGAACAGGACCGCCCGCTCCGCGTCCAGGTCCCCGGCCGCGAAGTCTCCCATCAGGTAGTGGTCCGGGTAGTTCCGCCTGACCACGGCCGGGCCGAAATAGTCCCGCAAACCGGACCGGGCGCCGTCCGCGGCGACCAGGACCCCGGCGGTGAGTACGGCTGGGGGTGTCCCGCCCGTGGTGTAACGGACCGTGAAGGTGACCGCGCCGTCGTCGTCCGCTACTCCTGTAACCTTCGCGCCCCGCACGATGGCCCCGGAGTCGAGGGCGAGGACCCGTTCCTCCAGGATCTCCTCTGTCCGGAACTGCGGGAGCGCCAGGATGAAGGGAAAATCTTCCGCGACGCCACCAAAGTCCATTCTGCCCACCACCCGCCCCCGGCTCATGGCCAAGCCGGAACGGATCGGGACGCCGTCCCGCACCATCGCCGAAGCGGCCCCGGCCAGGGCCAGCGCGCGCAGTGCCGGGGGATGGATCCCGATGGCCCGCGAGTGACGTTCGCGGGTGCGGCGCTGTTCATACACCCGGACGCTGAGCCCTTGCTGCAGGAGCAGGACAGCCAGGTACAGCCCGACAGGGCCGCCCCCGGCAATGGCGACATCCGGCCTGGCTTCAGGCACGGCGCACGAGCGCGTGGTGAAAGGCAGCGGTGCGGGCCACCGCCCAGCCCGGCGGCGCTGCCGCGGTGAGTTCGGCCGGTGTATAGCTCCGGCGGATGGATGTCAGCCCGTCTGCCCGGATGAACGAGTGCCTGAACGGCAGCGCCGCCACGCTGAACAGTGCGTAGGCGGCAGGACTGCGGCGAAGGTCATTGTGGAGGCAGAGGCGGGTGGCGAGGGTTTCCGTGTCCTCCAGCAGCTGGTGGAGCTGGGCCGGGCTGAGATGGTGGAGGACATGGTTGGAGACCACCAGGTCGTAGCGCCTGCCCTCAGCAACCAGGTCGGAGCTGTGCGCCTGGCGGAATTCCACGCCACTCACCGGGGGGCGTTGGACGGCAAAAGCAATGGCCCGGGGATCAGGGTCGATCCCGGTGATCCGAAGGTCGAAAGCGTCGCTTCGTGCCCATCGGCGCAGGGTGACGGCGAGGTCTCCGCCGCCGGACCCGACGTCCAGAAGCGTTGCCGTGCCGGTCGGGGCGAGGAGCGGACGCACTTCACGGACGTAGAGCCGGCGCCATCCCGACACCACGCGATTAACCACGCCGAACTGGCGGTACGTGTTTTCCAGGCGGGCGGGATCGCAGTCCGGCCGGTCCATGAGCTCTTCCGCCGCTGCCGCCCGCCGCCGCATCAGGAGTGGCATGCTCAGCCCACCGGCACTTGCGCCCGGCCGGGCTCTGACACGCCTGTTGCGACGTCCGGCTGCTGCCGCAGCTTGGTGAAAAGCCCTGTCTCCACGGTCAGTCCGGGTCCGAAGGCCATCGAGCAGATCCGCTCGCCGGCGTCTTTCTGACCGGAGTCTGTTACAGGCGGCTGCGCCAGGATGTGTTTGAGGACGAAGAGGACCGTTGCGCTGCTCATGTTGCCATAATTGCGCAGTGTTTCCCGGGCAGGGACCAACTGGGTGTCCGTGAGCTCCAGGCGAGACTGGACTTTGTCCAGGATGCTCCGGCCACCGGGGTGGATCGCCCAGTGGGGGATGGAGGCGTAGGGGAGGGGCTCGAGTTCCGGGTCCCGCGCCAGCAGGGGCCGGAGGGCGCCGATGATGTGGTCATCGATGATATGCGGCACGTAATTACCCAGGATCATCTCGAACCCGTGGTCGCCGATGTTCCAGGCCATGGAGTCCTCTCCGACGGGCGTGAGGACTGTCTCGAAGTGGTCCAGCTGGAGCAGGGCTGATTCCCGCGTGCCGGGACGGGCGGTGATGACCGCCGCTGCGGCACCATCGGCAAAGAGTGCCGATCCCATGATGGTGTCCGGATCATTGGAGGTGCGCACGTGCAGGGAGCAGAGTTCCGCGCAGACCACCAGGACGACGGCGTTGGGGTCCGCCTCGCAGAAGTGTTTAGCCGCCCGAAGGGCGGGAAAGGCCGCATAGCAGCCCATGAATCCAAGATGGTAACGCTGCACGGCGGGGTCCAAGCCAAGCTCTCTGACGATCTTGTAGTCAGGCCCGGGGTTGAAAAAGCCCGTGCAGGAGACGGTGACGAGATGAGTTATGTCAAGTAAATTGAGGTCTGGACACGCATTCACCGCAGCGCGCGCGGCCTGGACGAAGAGTCTGGTGGCCTCGCGGCCGAAGATCTCGTTGCGGACTTTGGTGCTCGGGTTCAGGAGCAGGCCCGTGGCCGCGTCGAAGAACTGTGGATCGTCAGCGCCGTGATCCATCGTCAGCTCATCGACGGCCGTATACCGGGTATCGATCGCGGCGGAATCGAAGCACGTGCTGACCAGCCTGGAGCCAAGCCGTGTCAGGCCCGGCTGTGCTGCGAACACGTCGCGGGCCTCGGACTGGATGAGCTTCGTTGGTGGAACTGCGGTTTCGAGGGCTTGCACGTAGACCGTCATCAACTCATTCTTAGCGAGGCCGGACGTTTAGACAATGGCCTGACCTGCCCGTTTGCCATCTCATGCGGCTCAGGGAACGCCTGTCCGACACCACTTGGAAAACGCCGATAATCTACATTATGTCAAGTAACGCTTTTGACATCCCCGTCGCGGCACGATGGCTTCTCTTCCCTGCACTCCTACGCGCGAGGCGCCTGGCGTGAGGCCAAAGCAGCGAAATGTGAAGCTATGCCCTGCGCCCGATGGAAGTACCAACCAGCGCCCCCACGCCGAGCCCCAGCGCGAAGCCCAGCACAGGATTGTCAAAGACAGCCAATCCCAGCGTGATCCCGACGGCCGCCCCGAGCAGGGAGCAGATCCACAGCGCCTTGTTCACAGCCCGATGCCCGCACAGCAGCCAACTCCCCTGCCCACCGGCGCTCAGCCCCTGTAGGCCTTCTGGAGTGCGTCTACGTCAAGCTTGCCCATTCCCAACATGGCATCCATGGCGCGGCGCGACCCAGCGGCATCAGGGCCACCGATCAGCCCGGGCAATCCGGTGGGCACGATCTGCCACGTCAGGCCAAACCGGTCGGTAAGCCATCCGCAGCGTCCCTCGGAACCGCCGGCAGTCAGCGCATTCCAGTACCTGTCGATGGTTTGCTGGTTCTCGCAGTCAACCACCAGTGAGACAGCCGCGGTAAAAGGTGCTCCCCTGGATCCGTTAAGTGCCATGAACCGTCGCCCTTCAATCTCGAATTCGACTGCGGCCGCGTGGCCGGAACCACCCGGCCCGCCGTCGCCAAACCGCGACACATTCACGACCCGTCCCCCGTCAAAAACAGACGTGTAAAACTCGGCTGCCTGCTCAGCCTGGTCCGTAAACCACAGGCAGGTTCCAATATTGCGCGGCATGGTGCCCCCTTCCGCCCCGAGCCTAACCCTGCCACTTGCCACACACAACGGCACGAAGACGCAGCCTGTGGACGCTAGGCTCGAAGCATGCCTTCCCTGCTTAGCCGCCGCGACCTGCGGTCCCCCTGGCCCGTAGCCGCTGTGGCACTGACTGACGCCGTGCTGATCATGCTGTTTGCCGCTGTCGGACGCGGAGCCCACGAACGTGGAGACGTAGTGGCGGGGGTGCTGCTAACCGCGTGGCCGTTCCTGGCCGGCGCGGCGATAGGCTGGCTGGCCTCCCGTGCATGGCTGCACCCGTTGAAGGTGCGATGGGCCGGCGTCGTGATTTGGCTTTGCAGCCTGGCAGGCGGCATGCTCCTGCGCGCCCTCACAGGACAAACGGTAGTGCTCCCCTTCGTGATCGTCGCGTTCCTGAGCCTGGGCGTTCTGCTGCTCGGCTATCGCTTGCTGGCAGGGCTCGTTGTGCGCTCAACCTCGCGGGGAACATTGCCCTGATGTAATAGGCTGTCAGCACCGAAAAGCTTGCCGGGCATTGCTACGGCGCAACTGATCCGAAAGGATTCACCGTGATCACCGCATTCGTTCTGATCAAGACCGACGCCGCCCGCATTCCGGAAACGGCTGAAGAGATCTCGGCCATCGAGGGAATCAGTGAGGTGTATTCGGTGACCGGTGAATGGGACCTGATCGCCGTAGCGCGGGTGGCCAGGCACGAGGACCTCGCCGACGTCATTGCAGACAAGCTTTCCAAGGTGCCCGCTGTAGTGCACACGACTACGCACATTGCTTTCCGGGCCTACTCACAACACGACCTCGACGCCGCCTTCGCCCTAGGATTCGAGCAGTAAGCCGGCCGGATCAGGGGCGGGTCAGCGCGACCCACTTATCGAGCACGGCAGCCGCCGCTCCGGAATCTATGGACTGCTTGGCGCGGACATAAGCCGTGCGCATCCGCTCCAGGAAGGTCCCTTCGGCGGCTGTGTCGAACGCCACGAGCCCGGCCGCCGCATTGAGCAGAACCGCATCGCGTACAGGGCCTTCCTGTCCTGCAAGCACGTCGCGCACCACCTGGGCGTTGGCCTCCGCATCGCCGCCACGAAGCTGTTCGACTGTCGCCAGCCTGATGCCCAGGTCTTCCGGCGAGAACCCCGCTTCAGTGACGGCACCGTCCCGGATCTCCCATACAGTGGACGGTCCAGTGGTGGTGAGCTCGTCCAGCCCGTCGTCTCCTCGGAACACCAGGCCCCTGCTCCCCCGCTGCGCCAGTACTCCTGCCACCAGGGGAGCCATCCGTGCATTGGCGACGCCGACAGCCGAGGCCTGCACCCGTGCCGGGTTCGTCAACGGGCCCAGGAAGTTAAAGGCAGTGGGGATGGCAAGTTCCCTGCGCGGCACGGCGGTGTGGCGGAATGACGGGTGGAAGACCTGCGCGAAGCAAAAGGTGATACCAGCCTCTGCGGCGTTCCTCGCCACATTCTCTATGGGCAGGTCCAGCCGCACGCCGAGTGCCTCCAGCACGTCCGCGGAACCCGAGGACGACGACGAGGCGCGGTTCCCGTGCTTGACCACTCTTGCGCCGGCCCCGGCAGCCACCAGGGCTGCCATGCTGGAGATATTCACAGTGTTGAGCTGGTCGCCCCCGGTGCCGACGATGTCCAGCTTTTCGCCTGCGATCGAGATCGGGTTGGCATGCAGCAGCATCGTCTCCACCAGGCCGGACAGTTCCTCCACCGTCTCGCCCTTGGCGCTGAGCGCCACCAGGAAGCCGGCAATCTGGGCCGGCGTCGCTTCTCCGGACATGATCCTGTCCATGGCCCAGGAGGTGTCGTCGGCCGTGAGGTCCGTGCCTTTGATCAACGCCGAGATAAGGCGGGGCCAGGAGTTGACCGGCGCCGTGGATGCCTGAGAAGTCACGTCCTGATGCTATCGATCACACCAGCGGGTGACCAATATGAACGGCCCCGGGGAACTTTTCACCGCGATTTCGCGTCTTTGTAGAAAAAGTCCTTCCAAAAGGCGGTTTGCGTTGGGCAGCACGGACTTTTACAGACATAATGTCTATGTGACATCTGCGACCCATGCCCCCAGTACCCCGGCGCACCCCACGCTGAACCGCCCCAATATGGTTTCCGTTGGAACCGTAGTGTGGCTCTCCAGCGAGTTGATGTTCTTTGCCGGTCTCTTTGCCATGTACTTCACGCTCCGCTCCACCAGTGGTGAGATGTGGGCGGATGAGACCGCCAAACTGAACTTCCCGTTTGCGCTCGCCAACACCATCGTCCTCGTGGCAAGTTCCTTCACCTGCCAGATGGGCGTCTTCGCCGCCGAGCGCCTCCAGCCGCGCCGAACCGGTGGTGTCTTCCAGTTCGGCCGCTGGGGAATGAACGAATGGTTCACCCTCACGTTCCTGATGGGCGCCTTCTTCGTCGCCGGCCAGGCCACCGAATACGCGATGCTCGTCTCCGAGCACGTATCGCTCTCCTCGAACGCCTATGGCTCCGCGTTCTACATGACCACCGGCTTCCACGGCCTGCACGTGATCGGTGGACTGGTCGCCTTCCTGCTGATTATGGGACGCTCCTTCGCAGCCAAGAAGTTCGGCCACTTCGAGGCCACCTCCGCGATCGTCACGTCGTACTACTGGCACTTCGTCGACGTGGTGTGGATCGGCCTCTTCCTGGTCATCTACGTACTCAAGTAGCCAGCTTTGATTCTTTTTCTACAAGAGGCAGAATTTCAGGTAGCGGCTCCACGAGCCGGCGCACGATCGAATAAAGGAACCACCACGTGAAGGCACTCTCACAAAAGCGGCGTCACCCACTCGCAGCCATCGCGCTGCTTCTGATGGGCCTCCTCCTCACGGGTGGGATCTACGCTGCGGCCACCTCCGTCAATGAGGCAAAGGCCTCCACGACGAGCTACAGCTCCGATGATGTCGAAGAAGGCGGCAAGCTCTTCGCCGCCAACTGCGCCACCTGCCACGGCATGGGAGCCAGCGGCACCCAGGACGGCCCTTCCCTGGTAGGCGTCGGTGCAGCATCCGTGGACTTCCAGGTCGGAACCGGCCGCATGCCGATGCAGATGAACGGCCCTCAGGCCCTTAAGAAGCCAGTCCAGTTCAACGATGAGCAGACCGAGCAGCTTTCAGCCTACGTTGCCTCTCTCGGTGCCGGCCCGGCAATCCCTGAAGAAGGACTGCTGGACGAAGGCGGAAACGCAGCCGAAGGCGGCGAGCTCTTCCGCGTCAACTGCGCGATGTGCCACAACGCGGCCGCTGCCGGTGGTGCACTGACCCGGGGCAAGTTCGCCCCGGGCCTGGCCGACGTTTCCGGAAAACACATCTACGAGGCCATGGTCACCGGTCCGCAGAATATGCCCGTCTTCAGCGACTCGAACATCTCCCCAGAGGGCAAGCGTGACATCATCACGTTCCTGAAGCAGATCGAAAGCACCGGTTCGCCCGGTGGCGCCGCCCTGGGCTCCCTGGGTCCCGTTGCCGAAGGTCTTTTTGTGTGGGTTGCCGGCCTCGGCGTCATCATCGCTTTCACGATTTGGCTAACCTCCCGGACATCCTAGGGATCCGCCCGAACGGGCAAACACTTCTGCTGGTCAACAGCAGCTTGAAATTAGAAACTAACCCGGCTACCGCCGGGACGAGAGAAGGATGAGGCGAATTATGGGCAACCATAGTGACGGCAGTCCGAACCACTCGGGCACCGTAGCTACGGCTGGTCAGAATGAGGTGGAGAAGTTCCAGGACCCTGGAATTCCCCCGCACCGTTTGCGCCTGGCTGACACGGACCCGAAGGCCGCAAAGCGGGCAGAACGGCAGGTCGCCTTACTATTTGGCATCTCTGTTGTCGGAACCCTGATCTTCCTGGTGGCGTACTTTGCCATCGACCTGGGAGGCGAAGAATCCAGCATCGGCACTATCCGGCTGCAGAACATGCTGCTTGGCCTTGGCACCGCCTTCGCGATGCTCGGCATTGGTACCGGCATCGTCCACTGGGCCAAGGCCCTGATGCCCGACCACGAAGTCTCGGAAGAGCGCCACGCGATCCGCTACGAAGAGGACCGCCAGGCTGCAGTCCGCATCGTGGACGACATTGTGGAGGAAACCGGCATCAAGCGCCGTCCGCTGATCCGCAACACCCTCCTCGGCGCTGTGGCGCTTGCACCCCTCCCCGCCGTCGCCATCTTCGGCGACCTGGGACCGCGTCCCGATGACAAGCTGGCGCACACCATGTGGGCTCCGCAGGAAGGCAAGCTTAAGCGCCTTACCCGCGACCCGGACGGTACCCCCATCAAGGCCTCGGATGTCACGATCGGGTCCGCGTTCCACGTCATTCCGGAGGGGCTCAACGAGCTCCACGAAGGCAAGCTGAACGAGAAGGCCAAGGCCGTCGTCCTGCTCATGCGCCTTGACCCCGCGTCGCTCAACCCTTCCGAGGGCCGTGAAGACTGGGGCTACAACGGTATTGTTGCGTATTCCAAGATCTGCACCCACGTGGGATGCCCTGTTGCCCTTTACGAGCAGCAGACCCACCACCTGCTGTGCCCGTGCCACCAATCCACCTTCGACCTCACTCAAGAGTGCAAGGTGATCTTCGGACCGGCGAGCCGCCCACTGCCCCAGCTGCCTATCGCAGTCGATGACGAGGGCTACCTTGTCGCTACCAGCGATTTCAAAGAACCTGTAGGACCGAGTTACTGGGAGCGTGATATGCATGAGCGCAGCATCAACAGCTGAGCCCGCTTTCGTCGCCAAAACCAAGGCAGGCCGGATTACCGACTTCGTTGACGCGCGTGTCGGCGGTTCCGGGATCCTCCGTGAATTCGGCCGCAAGGTTTTCCCCGACCACTGGTCCTTCATGTTCGGCGAAGTGGCACTTTACTCTTTCGTAGTACTGCTGCTCTCAGGCACCTTCCTGACGTTCTTCTTCGATCCCTCCATGGCGGAGACGCACTATGAGGGTTCGTACGTGCCGTTGAAGGGCGTGGAGATGTCGGTTGCCTACAGCTCCTCGTTGAACATCTCGTTCGATATCCGCGGCGGCCTCTTCATGCGCCAGGTCCACCACTGGGCCGCACTACTTTTCGTTGCCTCGATTGCCGTGCACATGCTGCGGGTGTTCTTCACCGGGGCGTTCCGCAAGCCCCGTGAAATGAACTGGGTCGTAGGTGGCGTCCTGCTGATCCTGGCCATGGCTGCCGGCTTCACCGGCTACTCCCTCCCCGATGACCTGCTCTCCGGTAACGGCCTGCGCATCATCGACGGCGTCATCAAGTCCATCCCGGTCGTCGGTACATATATCTCGTTCTTCCTCTTCGGGGGCGAGTTCCCCGGCACGGCCGTCATCGGCCGCCTGTATGTCCTGCACATTCTGCTGGTACCGGCCTTGATCCTGCTGATGATTGTCCTGCACCTCTTCATGGTGGTAGTGCACAAGCACACCCAGTACCCCGGTCCAGGCCGCAACGACAACAATGTTGTGGGCTATCCTCTGGGTCCTGTCTACGCAGCCAAAGCAGGCGGTTTCTTCTTCATCGTGTTTGGGGTCCTGGCTCTGATGGCCGGGTTCTTCACCATCAACCCGATCTGGAACTATGGCCCGTACGACCCTTCCCCTGTGTCTGCAGGCACCCAGCCCGACTGGTACATCGGATTCGTTGACGGCGCTCTCCGCCTGATGCCCGGCGTCATCGGCGATTTCTACTTCGAATACGTGATTTTCGGTTACACGCTCACCTTGAACGTGCTGCTCCCGGCCCTGGTCCCGGCCGGCATACTGTTCACTGTTATGTTCATGTACCCGTGGATCGAGAGCTGGGTAACCAAGGACACCCGGGAACACCACGTGCTGGACCGTCCCCGTAACGCTCCTACCCGTACGGCTATCGGTATGGCCGGCTTTGTCTGGTACTGCGTGATGTGGGCCGCTGCGGGCTCCGACCTTATCGCGACGCACTTCAGTGTCTCTCTGAACGACGTGACCTACTGGCTGCGGGCCCTGTTCTTCATCGGACCGGTCATCGCATTCATTGTCACCAAGCGAGTGGCCCTGGCCCTCCAGCGCAAGGACCGCGAGATCGCCCTCCACGGCCGGGAGACTGGCCGCATTGTTCGCCTGCCGCATGGTGAATTCATCGAGGTCCACGCTCCGCTGGACGAGTACAAGCGCTACAAGCTGGTTGGTTTCGAGTCGCCAACGGTGATTCCTGCCCAACCGAACGAGCACGGCTTGGTGACACGCAAGGAGAAGCGTCGCGCGTTCCTCTCCCGGTGGTTCTTCGAGGATCGTGTCGCTCCGGCCACTCCTGCTGAACTCGAGGCCGCACACGGCCACGGACATGCGGCGGTCGAGGCAGCCGACGAGTCCAAGAGTCTGAGCCACTAGGTTCCATGCCATAGACGGAAGGCCCGGTCCATAAGGACCGGGCCTTCCGTCTTTCACGTCTCCCCAGCCTGCGCCGGCATCCACGGGGGGAACGGCGCGTTTAGTGGTTTCGCGCCCTCCGCGCACCGGGCCGCTGGAGCGGAACCCACAGCTTGTAGCGGTCGGCACGGTAGTAGGACACCGAATAGTCAACCATGGCACGTGCAACAAACGCATGGCGTTGAATCTTCAACAACGGCGAGCCCACCTCCACGTTCAGGAGCCGCGCGGTGGAGGGGGAGGCGGCCGTCGCCTCGATCATGTCCTCCCCCCACTCCATCACCAGCCCGAATTGTTCACTGAGGACGTTGTAGAGAGACGTAGGGGGCTCCTGGTCCAGCAGCCCCGGCACCCGATGGGCCGGGATGAAGTTCTCATCAACGCTCATCGGCTCTCCATCGGCGAGCAGAAGCCGCCGGAAGCGAACCAGGGGCGTTCCCTCCTCAACCTGGAGTTCGCGCGCCAGAAAGGCGCTGGCGCCGATCTGCTCGAAGCTCAGGACTTTGGCAGCGGGTACCATCCCGCGGCGCTGCATCTCTTCGCTGTATGACGTCAGCTTTACCTGGAGATCAACCTTCGGCTTGCGCACGAAAGTCCCCAGCCCCACCACGCGCTCGATGACCTCCTCCCCTACCAGGGCATCAATCGCCTGCCGGACCGTCATGCGGGCCAGGCCGAAACGGTCCGCGAGATCCCGTTCGGAGGGCAGCGCCGACCCTGGGGGACATGACTCAGCGATATAGGTCCGGAGGATTTCGCGGAGCTGGACGTATATGGCGATGCCACTCTCGCGGTCGATAGTGCCTGCAATGGCCGCAGCGCTACCTGCCATGGTTGTTCTCCCTGCCGTTGGGTTGCAGCATCCATTTTATGGCAGGTCTAGACCGCTAATGCCCCGCTTTCCGCAACATGGCGGGGCGGGTGTCCGGAGCCGTAGGCGCGGCGGCTATATTGGATGGGAAATTGCATAGCGGCTTCGTGAGGAAGCCGAATCGAGGAGTACTTTTGCCATCACGCAAGGCCGTGGTCAGGGCCCTGGTCGGCCTGCATGCCAGACCAGCCGCTGAGTTTGTCCGGGCAGTCACCGCGTCCGGATTACCCGTCACTATCAGCAAGGACGGAACGGCCGCAGCCGACGCCCGGTCGCTGCTGCAGGTCATGGCGGCAGACTTTCAGCATGGGTGCGAAGTTCGTCTCGAGATCGAGTCCGAGACAGCTCGTGAGCCGCACCTCACCGAGGAAGCGGAGCGGATTCTTTCGTCGCTGGCCGCCCTCCTCGAGTCCCAGGGAAACAACGGCTGACCGCTGGTTGTACATCTCCCTGCAACACGAAAAGCGGCGCCGGGGCCCCCCCCCAACTGGGGGGCCCGCCCCCGGGGGGGAAAATTAATTGAGCAAAAAAAAAAAAAAACAGCCCCCCAAAAAAGGAGGTTATATAAAGGGTGGTGGC
>NZ_JBHXIW010000004.1:0-18231 GCF_042723515.1 Pseudarthrobacter sp. NPDC058362
CCAGAACATCCGGACAAAGAAAAACACCCCGGTCCGAAGACCGGGGTGTAACCGATGACCCGACTCATCCGTGAAGGATGTCTCGACTCATCACAAGTGTGCGCAAGGGGGGACTTGAACCCCCACGCCCGAAGGCACAGGAACCTAAATCCTGCGTGTCTGCCAATTTCACCACTCGCGCAATGCTTCCCGCTGCCCAGGCAAACGCTTCTGAGCCGAACGCCCAAACCCACAACGGCGGAAGCCAGCTTCCATTGTAACGTCGCCCGGATGCCGGGCGGGCATGCCGGGGCGTCTGACCCGCTCGACCGGACTGTTAGCCGTCGAGGCCAAGGTCCCGGCGGAGTTTGGCGACGTGTCCAGTGGCCCGCACGTTGTACTGGGCCACAGCCACCTTCCCGTCCGGGCCCACAACGACAGTGGAACGGATAAGGCCCTGGTACGTCTTTCCGTAATTCTTCTTCTCGCCCCACGCGCCATAGGCGTTGGCTACGGAGTGGTCGGCATCCGACAGCAGCGGGAAGGTCAGTGCTTCGTTCTCCGCGAATTTGGCCAGCTTGGCTACGGGATCGGGGGAGATTCCCAGGACGTCGTAGCCTGCCGCCTGCAGGGATGCCAGGCTGTCCCGGAAGTCACACGCCTGCTTGGTGCAACCGGGGGTGGAGGCTGCCGGGTAGAAGTAGACGATGGTGCTCCGGCCATTGCCGGGGGCGAGGCTGACGTCCTTGCCGGTGGAGTCCGTGAGCGTGAACGCCGGCGCCTGGTCACCGGTAACGAGTCTTTCAGCCATTGTTTTTCTCCTGGTTGCTGGGGTGACACACCAGCCTAGTAAGGGGTGTTCGACTGTGCCAATCGGCATTTGGCTATACTGGCTTGTATGCCTGATATGGATCACTGGCCCACGGGGCGCCTATTGTCCACTGCTGCGCGCCTCGTTGAACACTCTTGGAATGAAAAACTCGCCGCGATCGGGCTGACCCATGCAGGCGTCATTGCCATCGAGGTTCTCGCGGCCCAGGGCCCCATGACGCAGGCACAGCTCGCCCAGTACGTCCGGGTCCAGGCCCAGACCATGGGCAAGACCCTCAGCAGGCTTGAAGCCCATGGCCACATTGTCCGCGTGCGCAGCACGTCGGACCGCCGGAGCCACGTTGTGTCCCTGACCGAACGCGGCAAGGAAGCCGTTGCAGCCGCCGTGGAGATGGAACGCTCCGTCCTTGCTTCGGCCTCCATCGATCCGGAAGTGCTCCGCCAGGAACTCCAGGCCGTGGTCCGTGAGCTGGCCAGCCAGTTCGGTTCCACCCCCGCCAACGCAGCCCTGGTGGACAACACCCACTAGGGCGCAGGCTCTCACCATCCAGTGCGGTTCCCCAGCGAACCCACGTCGGCGCGACCCCGGCCCGGTCCGGTGGCCGCGTCTTTTTTGTTTCCCGCATGCATTGTACGGATCGTCCCCGGTCTGCGGTGCAGCCCTTGTCCCGGAGCAAGCCCTCCGGAGAACGAAACAAACCCCTGGCCCGCGTCTCCGCTGGCCAGGGGTCAGTTTTCCCTGTTGTGCACCCCCCGGGACTTGAACCCGGAACCCATTGATTAAGAGTCAATTGCTCTGCCAATTGAGCTAGAGGTGCATCTTATTTGCTTTGCTCACCGGGGCTTTTGTTTCCCCGCTGTTCTCCGCAACGACATGAAACTCTACACGAACTTTTCGCCAGTGTGAAATCGGCGGGCAGGGTTTGGTGTGCGTCAGCCTGGAGGGTCCAAAACCACCGCGAAATCAGGGTTTTGGTTGTTGGTGAGCAACCAAAAACCACCCTCGGGAGTCCTGACGACGTCCCTGATCCGCCCGTACATTCCTGTGAAATGGGCCACAGGTTTTCCGGCCGCAGCGCCGGACAGGGGAATGGTCCAGAGCCGCTGCCCGCGCAGAGCGCCGACGTAGGCCGTGGACCCGGCAATCTCCATTCCGCTGGGGGAGGCCTCGCTGGTGGCTGGCCAGACCACCTTGGCATCCTGGAACTCCGGCCGGCCCGGGGCTCCAGTGACCTCAGGCCACCCGTAGTTGGCTCCGGGCAGGATGAGGTTCAGCTCGTCGTCCACATCGGGCCCGAACTCCGTGGCCCACAGCCGCCCCTCGGCGTCCCACGCCAGTCCCTGGACGTTGCGGTGGCCCAGGCTGTAGACGGCGTTGCCGAACGGGTTGCCGGGCGCCGGACGGCCCTCCGGGGTGAGCCGGAGAATCTTCCCTCCCAGCGCAGCGGGGTCCTGGGGCTGTTCGCGGCGCTGTGAGTCTCCGGTACCCACATAGAGATAGCCGTCGGGTCCAAAGCGGATACGGCCGCCGTTGTGGGTCGTGGCCTTGGGGATGTCCGTGAACACGACTTCGGGGTCGCCAAGGGAAAGCATGCCGTTCCCGGCGTCAGCCACGCGCAGCCGCACCACACGGTTGTCCGAATCAGAGGTGACGTAGGCGTAGAGCAGCCGGTCCTTGGCGAATCCGGGAGAAAGAGCCAGCCCCAGCAGTCCGCCCTCCCCGGCAGGTGCCACCCCCGGGACCGTGCCGATGAGGGTGGCTTCGGATCCCCGCACGGCCTTCAGAGCGGCCGTGCCCCGTTCGGAAATGATGCCTGTACCGTCCGGCAGGAATACTCCCGCCCAGGGAATGTCCAATTCCAGGTCAAGGGTGCCGGAGGCACGCACGCCGCTCCCGGTTGCCGGAGGCGGCGTGGTGCAGGCACTGAGCATGATGCCGGCGGCAGCTGCCGCTGCCCACAGAGGCCTGGCGAAGCGCGGCGGCACGGGCGGCTTAGAGGCGCTGCCTGCGCGGCGCCCGGAAGCCGGCTGCTTCGGCGTGGGCGGCCGACTCGAACCACACCTCGGCACGGGCTTCGCTGTACCCGGGGTGGTCCTCGTCGTAATAGACCATGTCCGCGGCGACGCCCTTGACGGGGTAGCCCGACGGACCTGTCCCATCAGCGCCGGCAGCCACGGACCCGGCGCCGTACGGTTCATCGGCCGCCAGATGTCCGGCAGGTTCAGCCGGTGCGGCTTCATCGTCCGGCAGACTGTCAGCGCCGGTTTCCACCAGCGCCGAAGACTGGGTCCGGTCCATGGTCTCCGCGGCAGCAGCGCCGTCGGGTACTCCCATGACCGCTTGGTCGCCCGCCTCGTTGTCCACGGCGTCGTTAAAGACAGCGCCGCGGTGAACAGTGTCCTGATGATCCGCGCGGGGGTGGCCTCCGGTGTCGCGCACGTCCTCTTCGACGGCGGCCGACTCGGCGCCGGGCAGCGTGGGCGCATGACGGTCCGTGTACTCGGCGTGATGCACTGGTCCGCCGGCCGGCGTGCCGCCGGTACCGGTACCCGGAGCCGCGGCGACGCCGGAAGATGAGGCCGGCTGCGTGGCCTCCGGGGTTCCTGTTGCACTGCCTTCGGACCACTGGGTTTCCCATTCGCTGCCGGGCCGCCCGCCGCCCGTTGCCGCGTCTGCCGGCTCCTCTGCCGCAGTGGGTGCAACGGGTTCGGCCGGGGCGCCGAAGCCGGCCGCCCCCGGAATCCCGCTGGTTGCCGCGGCTTCCGCTGAGGGCGCGGCGCTCCCGCCGGAGAGGGCGCCGTTGGCATGTGCCGGCGGGGCATCCTCCCGGGTGGGGCCGGCGGTGGAGGAACTGTTGCGGTTCAGGAGCCACCACACGACGGCCACTGCAACGACGATGAGAATGATCCAAAGAACGATGTCCATGGCAAGCCCTTCTGTTTGGATGGAACGGTAGCCTCCACCCTGACGCTACGTCGGGCACCCACGGCTGTCCAGAGACCGGTCCGGGACCGTGTTGTGCCGCAGGACCGCCTTGGGCGGAGTTAGCGGTAGCCTCGCTACATGGACTTCAAGCGCCTCCAGATCCTGCGTGAACTGGCGGACCGGGGAACGGTCGTTGCCGCCGCGGAGGCGCTCCGCGTGACCCCATCCGCGGTGTCGCAGCAATTGCGCACGCTCCAGGACGAACTGGGGGTCGCGCTCATAGAAAAATCGGGTCGCGGAGTGCGGCTGACCGAAGCGGGACGGGCGATGGCCGCTGCCGCTGCCGATGTGTCCACGGCCATGGCAAAGGCTGAAGCGACCATTGATACCTACCGGCAGGGCTGGCAGGCGCACGTCCGTGCTGCGTTCTTCCCAAGTGCCGCCGAAATGTTCCTGCCCGGGCTGCTGAACCGGGTCAAGGCCGTACCCGGGCTCCAACTTGAAGCGTGCCTGGAAGACCCGGGTGTTTCCGGGTTCCCCGAACTCGTGGCCGACTATGACATCGTCCTGGCCCACAGCGTGGACGGCCCTGACGTCTTTTCCCGGCAAGGGCTGACGGTGGTCCCGCTGCTGAAGGAACCCCTGGACGTCGCGGTGCCGGCCGGCCATCCGCTGGCAGCCAAAGCCAGGCTGACAGCCAAGGACGTGGTGGGCTATGCCTGGCTGGGGGTGCCGGAGGGCTTTCCCTTTGACGCAGTGTTCCGGGAAATCGAGCAGCAGGCCGGAAGCAGCGCGGTTCAGGCCCAGCGGTTCCCGGACCTGCGGGTCCTGGAAGCGCTCGTGAGTGCCGGCCACGGACTCTCCCTGCTGCCCCGTTACACGGCTACGGGCAACCAAGGGCGGGGCTTCGTCCTCCGCCCGCTCGAAGGGGTGGCCGCCCGCCGCAGCATCGTCGCCCTGGCCCGTGCGGACGTCGCCGAACGGACCACTGTCCGGGACGTGCTGTCCATGCTCTCCAACGAGGCGAAGGCCGTGGAACGGGGGAGTGCCGTCTGACGCCGGGAGGGTGCGAAAGCTCCCCACAACCGGACCTTGTCCAAAATGTGGGACGCGGGTCCACTATTTGATCGAAATATTCCGGAAATTACGCTGTTCGCGGCCTGTGCCGTCCTGGGGCACTTGGCCGGAGCCCTAGACTTTCCCCTATGAGTGACGCCCAGACCGCAACCGAGAACAAGCCTGACATCAAACCCCGGAGCCGCGTAGTAACTGACGGCATCCACGCTGCTCCGGCACGTGGCATGTTCCGCGCGGTAGGCATGGGGGACGACGACTTCGCGAAACCCCAAGTGGGCGTCGCGAGCTCGTGGAACGAAATCACCCCCTGCAACCTGTCCCTGAACCGCCTGGCGCAGGGCGCCAAGGAAGGCGTGCACGCCGGCGGCGGGTTCCCGATGCAATTCGGCACCATCTCCGTATCGGACGGCATCTCCATGGGCCACGAGGGCATGCACTTCTCCCTGGTTTCACGCGAAGTCATCGCCGACTCGGTGGAAACCGTCATGCAGGCTGAGCGGATCGATGGCTCCGTGCTGCTGGCCGGCTGCGACAAGTCCCTTCCCGGCATGCTGATGGCTGCCGCCCGCCTGGACCTCTCCAGCGTGTTCCTCTACGCCGGCTCCATCATGCCCGGCTGGGTCAAGCTGGAGGACGGCTCCGAAAAGGAAGTCACCCTCATCGATGCCTTCGAAGCCGTAGGCGCCTGCGCCGCCGGCAAGATGAGCATGGAGGACCTCACCCGCATCGAAAAGGCCATCTGCCCGGGCGAAGGCGCCTGCGGTGGCATGTACACCGCCAACACGATGGCCTGTATCGGCGAGGCTCTGGGTATGTCCCTGCCCGGTTCCGCCGCCCCGCCCTCGGCAGACCGCCGTCGTGATGAATTTGCCCGCAAGTCCGGCGAGGCTGTTGTGGAACTGCTCCGCAAGGGCATCACCGCGCGCGACATTATGACCAAGAAGGCCTTCGAAAACGCCATTGCCGTCACGATGGCCTTCGGCGGTTCCACCAACGCCGTATTGCACCTCCTTGCCATCGCCCGCGAGGCCGAGGTCGAACTGACGCTGGACGACTTCAACCGCATCGGCGACAAGATCCCGCACTTGGGGGACCTTAAGCCGTTCGGCCGGTACGTCATGACCGACGTGGACAAGATCGGTGGCGTGCCGGTCATCATGAAGGCACTGCTTGACGCCGGCCTGCTGCACGGCGACTGCCTCACCGTCACCGGCAAGACCGTCGCCGAAAACCTCGAGGCCATCAACCCGCCGGATGTTGACGGCAAGATCCTCCGCGCGCTGGACAACCCCATCCACAAGACCGGCGGCATCACCATCCTGCACGGTTCCATGGCTCCGGAAGGCGCCGTGGTCAAGAGCGCCGGCTTCGACGCCGATATCTTCGAGGGCACCGCCCGCGTCTTCGAACGCGAGCAGGGTGCGCTGGACGCGCTGGACAACGGACAGATCAAGGCCGGGGACGTCGTCGTCATCCGTTACGAAGGACCGAAGGGCGGACCGGGCATGCGCGAGATGCTCGCCATCACCGGCGCCATCAAGGGTGCCGGGCTGGGCAAGGACGTCCTGCTCCTCACCGACGGCCGGTTCTCCGGCGGCACCACGGGCCTGTGCATCGGCCACGTTGCGCCGGAAGCGGTCGACGGCGGCCCTATCGCCTTCGTGAAGGACGGCGACAGGATCCGCGTCGACATCGCCGCACGCAGCTTCGACCTCCTGGTGGACGAAGCCGAGCTCGAAGCCCGAAAGGTGGGCTGGGAGCCCCTTCCCGCCCGCTACACCAAGGGTGTCCTGGCCAAGTACGCGAAGCTGGTCCACAGCGCCAGCACCGGCGCGTATTGCGGCTGATACACACGGCCCGAAGCCTTCGGCGGGATGTTTCCTGTCTGGGGCGGTAGGGCGCAATAAGGGGTGATCCAAGGTGCCCCGGGCTGACGGCGTCCACGCCGGAAGTTCGGGGCAGGATCACCACGTGGACATAGGCGTCCACATGGTGAGATGGACTGTCGCTTCGTTGACACCCGTCTTAGCCAGAGGGAAAACTGAACGCATGACCTTCGTTATCGGCACCGTCGTCGTCCTTACCAAGCGCGTGGCACACTAGCCCCGGTAACGAACCGTCACGCGCGAACCCCTCGAAGAGCCGCCAGGCTGAGGGGTTTTTTTATTCCCCGCAGTTCACTACATAAGAAGATCCACAAGGAAGAGTCCGATGAGCAAAGGATCGCCGATCAGCCCCTCGCTGATGGCTGCCAAGTCCGCCGGAGCCCCCAAGGCTTCGGACCGTGCCGACCGGACGGCTGACAACGCCGCCGTCGCCGACCTTGCTGCTGCCTCTCCTGTCCTTGGGCCGAACAACGTTGTACCCCCAACGGTGATGACCGGCTCGCAAGCTATTGTCCGCTCGCTCGAAGAACTCGGCGTCGACGATATTTTTGGTTTGCCCGGTGGCGCGATCCTGCCCACCTACGACCCCTTGATGGCCTCCACCATGAACCACGTGCTGGTCCGTCACGAACAGGGAGCCGGCCACGCCGCGCAAGGCTATGCCATGGTTACCGGGCGGGTGGGCGTCTGCATCGCCACCTCCGGCCCGGGAGCCACCAACCTCGTTACCGCCATCATGGATGCCCACATGGACTCCGTGCCGATGGTGGCCATCACCGGCCAGGTGTCCAGCGGTGTCATTGGCACCGATGCCTTCCAGGAAGCTGACATCGTGGGCATCACCATGCCCATCACCAAGCATTCCTTCCTGGTCACCGACGCCAATGACATTCCGCATGTCATGGCCGAGGCCTTCCACCTGGCCTCCACCGGCCGTCCTGGTCCGGTTCTGGTGGACGTCGCCAAGGACGCCCAGGTGGGCCAGATGACGTTCTCCTGGCCGCCGAAGATCGACCTCCCCGGCTATCGCCCCGTCACCCGTGGCCACAACAAGCAGGTGCGCGAAGCTGCCAAGCTGATTGCCGCTTCCAGCAAGCCGGTCCTGTACGTGGGCGGCGGCGTGGTCAAGGCGCACGCCTCTGCTGAGCTGATGGCCCTGGCCGAGGCAACCGGAGCCCCGGTGGTCACCACACTGATGGCCAAAGGCGTCTTCCCGGACTCGCATCCGCAGCACGTGGGCATGCCCGGTATGCACGGCAGCGTCTCCGCCGTTACCGCGCTCCAGCAGTCCGATCTCCTGATCACCCTCGGCGCGCGGTTCGACGACCGCGTGACCGGTGTGCTGAAGACCTTCGCCCCGACAGCCAAGGTCATCCACGCGGACATCGACCCCGCCGAGATCTCCAAGAACCGCACCGCCGATGTCCCCATCGTGGGTTCCGTCAAGGAGATCATCCCTGAACTGACGGACGCCGTCCGCGCCCAGTTCGAGGCGGCAGGCACCCCTGACCTGACCACCTGGTGGGCCTTCCTGAACAACCTCAAGGAAACCTATCCGCTTGGCTGGACGGAGCCGGACGACGGACTGACGGCGCCGCAGAAGGTCATCGAACGCATTGGTGCCCTGACCGGACCCGAAGGCGTGTACGTCGCGGGTGTGGGCCAGCACCAGATGTGGGCCGCGCAGTTCATCAAATACGAGCGTCCGCATGCATGGCTGAACTCCGGCGGCGCCGGAACGATGGGCTACGCCGTCCCGGCCGCCATGGGCGCCAAGGTGGGGGAGCCGGACCGCGTGGTCTGGGCGATCGATGGCGACGGCTGCTTCCAGATGACCAACCAGGAGCTGGCCACCTGTGCCATCAACAAGATCCCCATCAAGGTTGCTGTCATCAACAACTCATCGCTGGGCATGGTCCGTCAGTGGCAGACCCTCTTCTACGAAGGCCGCTATTCCAACACCGACCTCAACACCGGCCACGACACCGTCCGCATCCCGGACTTCGTTAAATTGGGCGAGGCCTACGGATGTGCGTCATTCCGGTGTGAACGTGACGAGGATATCGACGCCACCATCCAGAAGGCCCTCGAAATCAACGACCGCCCGGTGGTCATCGACTTCGTGGTGAGCCCCAACTCCATGGTGTGGCCGATGGTGCCCGCCGGCGTGAGCAACGACCAGATCCAGGTTGCCCGCAACATGACCCCGGAATGGGAAGAGGAGGACTAGGCCATGAGCCGTCACACATTGTCCGTGCTGGTGGAGGATAAGCCGGGCGTCCTGACCCGCGTAGCCAGCCTCTTCGCCCGCCGCGCCTTCAACATCAACTCCCTGGCCGTCGGCCCGACGGAAGTGCCGGGCGTCTCCCGGATGACCGTCGTGGTCGACGCCGACGGTGACCTGATCGAACAAGTCACCAAGCAGCTCAACAAGCTGATCAACGTCATCAAGATCGTTGAGCTGACCCCCGAATCTTCCGTACAGCGCGACCACATCCTGGTCAAGGTACGTGCGGATGCCGCAACACGCCTGCAGGTCACCCAGGCTGCAGACCTGTTCCGCGCCTCAGTGGTGGACGTTTCCACCGACTCCGTCGTCATTGAGGCAACCGGCCATCCCGAAAAGCTCACGGCGCTGCTCTCAGTGCTGGAGCCCTTCGGCATCCGCGAAATCGTGCAGTCCGGCACCCTGGCCGTTGGACGGGGATCCCGCTCCATGAGTGACCGGGCGCTGCGCTCCGCGTAGGCGCCCGTAACCGCAGCACCACCAGAAAATATCTACACACCACTCAAGAGGAGTTACGCAAGTGACTGAAATGTTCTACGACGACGATGCAGACCTGTCGATCATCCAGGGCCGCAAGGTCGCCATCGTCGGCTACGGATCCCAAGGCCACGCCCACGCACTGAACCTGCGCGATTCCGGCGTTGAGGTTGTCATTGCGCTCAAAGACGGTTCCAAGTCCACCGCCAAGGCAGAGGAAGCCGGCTTCACGGTCAAGAACGTTGCCGACGCCGCCGAATGGGCCGACGTCATCATGATCCTTGCGCCGGACCAGCACCAGCGCGCGATCTACAACGACTCCATCAAGGACAAGCTGACCCCCGGTAAGGCCCTTGCCTTCGCGCATGGCTTCAACATCCGCTTCGGCTACATCCAGGCCCCCGAAGGCGTCGATGTCATCCTGGTTGCACCGAAGGCACCGGGCCACACCGTCCGCCGCGAATTCGAAGCCGGCCGCGGCATCCCCGACATCATCGCCGTGGAGCAGGACGCTTCCGGTTCCGCCTGGGAGCTCGCCAAGTCCTACGCCAAGGCCATCGGCGGCACCCGCGCCGGCGTTATCCAGACCACGTTCACCGAAGAGACCGAGACCGACCTCTTCGGCGAGCAGGCTGTCCTCTGCGGCGGTGTCTCCCAGCTCGTCCAGTACGGCTTCGAGACCCTCACCGAGGCCGGCTACCAGCCCCAGATCGCCTACTTCGAGGTCCTGCACGAGCTGAAGCTCATTGTGGACCTGATGTGGGAAGGCGGCATCGCCAAGCAGCGCTGGAGCGTCTCCGACACCGCGGAGTACGGTGACTACGTCTCCGGCCCGCGCGTTATCACCCCCGAGGTGAAGGAAAACATGAAGGCCGTCCTGGCCGACATCCAGTCCGGCGCGTTCGCCAAGCGGTTCATCGAGGACCAGGACAACGGCGCCGTGGAGTTCAAGGAACTGCGCGCCAAGGCTGAGCAGCACCCCATCGAGGCCGTGGGCCGCGAGCTGCGCTCCCTGTTCTCCTGGCAGCAGCAGGACGTGGACTATGTCGAAGGCTCCGCTGCCCGCTAGGCAGCCAGCCGTTAGCCACGCCATCGGCGGTGTTGAGGCCGGGTTCACACTTAACAATGTGAGCCCGGCCTTTGCGTCGGCCTAGACTTGTTCCATCCCCAGGACTGCAACGCAGAGGATCAGCCGTGTCAAAACCCGTAGTACTGCTCGCCGAAGAACTTTCCCCCGCCACCGTGGAGGCTCTCGGCCCGGACTTTGAAATCCGCCAGACAGACGGCTCCGACCGTTCCCAGCTCCTCTCGGCGATCACCGACGTTGACGCCATCCTGGTCCGTTCGGCCACCCAGGTGGATGCTGAGGCGATTGCCGCTGCCAGGAACCTGAAAGTAATTGCCCGTGCCGGCGTCGGGCTGGATAACGTGGACATCAAAGCCGCCACCCAGGCGGGCGTCATGGTGGTCAACGCGCCTACCTCCAACATCGTTTCGGCCGCAGAGCTCACCGTAGGACACATCCTCAGCCTGGCCCGGCACATTCCGCAGGCGAGTGCCGCCCTCAAGGACGGCGAATGGAAGCGGTCCAAATACACGGGCATTGAACTTTTCGAGAAGAAGATCGGCATCATCGGCCTGGGCAGGATCGGCGCCCTCGTCGCGGCCCGGCTCAAGGGCTTCGACACCAAGATCCTGGCCTACGACCCCTACATCACCTCGGCCCGGGCAGCCCAGCTCGGCGTGCAGCTGGTCACCCTGGATGAACTTCTGGCACAGGCAGACTTCATCACCATCCACATGCCCAAGACGCCCGAGACCGTCGGCATGCTGGGGGCGGACGCCTTCAAGAAAATGAAGAAGTCGGCCTACGTCATTAACGTGGCCCGCGGCGGCCTGGTGGACGAGGAAGCGCTTTTCACCGCACTCCAGGACGGCGACATCGCCGGTGCGGGCGTGGACGTGTTCTCCAAGGAACCGAGCACGGACCTGCCCTTCTTCAAGCTGGACAACGTCGTGGTCACCCCGCACCTGGGCGCATCCACCGACGAAGCCCAGGAGAAGGCCGGCGTTTCGGTAGCCAAGTCCGTGCGCCTGGCACTGGCCGGTGAACTGGTACCGGACGCCGTCAACGTCGCCGGCGGCGTCATCGCCCCGGACGTCAGGCCCGGCATCGCCCTGGTCGAGAAGCTGGGCCGGATCTTCACCGCACTCACCCACGACTCACTGACGCAGTTCGACGTCGAGGTGGCCGGGGAGATCTCCTCGCTGGACGTCAAGGTGCTGGAACTCGCAGCGCTGAAGGGCATCTTTGCCGACGTGGTGACGGAACAGGTTTCCTACGTCAACGCCCCCGTGATCGCGGAACAGCGCGGCATCAACGTCCGCCTCATCACCACCCCGGAGACCGAGTCCTACCGCAACGTCCTCACCCTGCGCGGTGCCCTCAGCGACGGCAGCCAGATCTCCGTGGCGGGCACCCTCACGGGACCCAAGCAGGTGGAGAAGCTCGTGGGAATCAACGGCTTCGAAGTCGAGATCCCCATCAGCGAGCACCTCGTAGTGGTCGCCTACACGGACCGGCCCGGCGTGATCGGCACCATCGGCCACATCCTGGGCATGAACAACATTAACATCGCCGGCATGCAGGTGGCCCGCTCTGACGAGGGCGGCCAGGTCCTGGCGCTCCTGACCATCGACAGCTCCGTTCCGCAGCAGGTCCTGGATGCCATCAAGGCAGGGATCGGCGCGGACATGGTCCGCGAAGTGGACCTGGAGGACTAAGGAACGCCGTGGGCTGGCCGCCGGCGAAACGCCGGAGGCCCCGTTCGCGGGTGGGCGTGTCCGCCCCGGTCCACGTATGATTGGCCGGTCTGCTTACAATGGCTGGGTCCCGTTCCGGGACCAGGCCCGCAGACCGGCCAATACCTTTTGCACATCCGTCCGTCATCGTCCGTGTCCGCCGGCGGCGGACACGTCCGTGCGCACGCAAACCAGGTTCCAGGGAGCTCAATGAACGCCGTCCAGAGGTTCATCAGAAGCAAAGTGCTGCTGTTGACCGCGGCCATCTTGATCGCAGCCATGTGCTTGTCGGTCCTCGTCCAGGGTCAGTCACAGGCTGCCCTCAACCGGACCGTGGATGAAAATTCACGCGGACTCTACGACGTCCTTGTCCAGACCAAGGCGGACTCCGGCGCCCTGCTGCAGCCTGATATCGCCACTGGGTCCGGCGGGATCACCTTCGACCAGCTCGAAGCCATTCGGAAGCTGTCCGGTACCTCCGTTGCGGCACCGATCAGCCTGGTCTCCCGGGTCACCCAAAACCTCGAATCGCCCCGCCTCGACGCCATGGACTTCCTTGGCTACAACGCCGGCCTTGCCGGAACCGCGACGGCGGACCAGGCAGCGGGCGCCACTCCGCCGGACCAGTGGCCCGCGGCCGAGTCGGTGCTCAACGATGAGCCCACCAAATACCGCCTCACCGCCACTGCCGTCAGCTCGGACGGCGTTTCCGAGACCACGCTGTTCAAATCCACCGCTGAAGGCACGCTCGGCAAAGCCAGGCTGGTAGAGGAACAGACCGAAGGCGGCAAGAGCATCCGCATCGCCGCGCCGGAAGGCGAGACCGGCATTAAGTTCCCCGCCCCGGCCGGAGGCTCCGAGCACAACCTCTTCAACGCTTCGATTTCCCTGCCCCTCGCGCCAGAGGTCACCGAGTCCGTGGTTGCAGTGGACCCTGCCGCCGAACGGGCCCTGCTCGGTCCAGCGGGCGACTTCCTGGCCCCGCTGGAAAAGGCACCTCCGGCGGACGCCCGCGACGCGGGAGCCATCGGGCGCTACTTCGAAGGCCTCTTCACCAACGGCATCAGCCTGGAGGAACTCGAAGAAGGACCGGACTTCCTGGGCGTCAAGCTCAAGTACTGGGCGCCCCTGATGACCCAGTACCAGCAGGCCAAGAGCAAAGGCCAGCTGACCGAGAACTCCCAAGCCATCCCCCTGGTGGTCCGCGAAGGCACGTCGCTGGACCTCACTTACAACGTCAAGATCGAAGAAATTGACGACGCCGGCAAAGTGGTCAAGGAGGTCGGTACGGCCTCGCGGTCGCTGGACAAGGACTACCTGCCGTTCGTCTCCAAGGATCCTTTCGCGCTTGACTGGCCCGGATCGACCGACCACTCCTCCCTGCTCGGCAAGACCGGCAACTTCAACCAGGGCCTTTACACGCCCGCGGAATGGAGCACGGACTTTGCAGCAGCACCCAAGTACACCGACGGGGAGACTGCGGCGAACGGCGCTGTCGCCAAGAATGCGGTGCCGGGCGAATGGGTGACGGTGAACCGCTTGCCGGAAACCGGCGCCAACGGAGCCCCGGTGGACCAGACACAGCGGGAACCCGTGGACGAACGTTCCTACCGCGAAAACCTGGCCACGGGGGAGAAGACAGCAGCCCCGCTCGCCATGGTCTACGGCACGTTCAACCCGGCGTCGGTGGCGGAAGCCGCAGGTGACGTCAACAAGCTGCCCCTCGGCGGCTACGACCCTACCCCCTTCACCCTGGCCAAGGACGCCGAGGGCAAGGATGTGGACGCCACTGAACTCAAGCCGTCCCTGAGCGCCACAGGCCTGGCCAGCCAGTCAGCCGGAGCCATCACCGACTACTACGGCCTGGCCGCCGCCCGCGGCTACACCGAAAACGCGGCGGTCATTGACGCCGTCCGTGTCCGCGCCGCAGCGCCCGGCAGCTGGAAGGAGGCCCAGCCGGAGGTCGAGAAGCTCGCCGCGGAAATCCGCGACATGGGCCTGGAAGCCACCGTCGTGGCTGGTTCCGCCCGTGAGGACGCAAGCATTTTCGTCCCCGGATATTCCAAGGACGACGCCGGGAAGGAGTCCGATCTGGGCACGGTCACCCAGTCGTGGGTCCGCCAGGATGCTGCTGACGCTGTCGCCGGTTCGCTCTCCGGAACCAACATCACGCTGCTTTTCCTGACCCTGTGCGGTGCCGCGCTGCTGACCGGTGCGTCCACCGTCAGCTACATCCGCAAGCGCAGGAGCGAGGCGGGTACCCTGCGGGCCATGGGCTGGACTCAGCGGAGGATCCGCAATTGGGTGCTGGAGGAATTCGGGGTCGGTGCCGTCCTCCTTGCCGTCGCGGGCATTATCCTCAGCCTGGTCAGCTGGAGCCTGCCCACCGTCCTGGTGTCCGCCGCCGTGCTGGCACTGTACGCCGGCGCAGCATACTTCGCCGCCCGGCAGCTGCGCCACCGCGACGAGATCGACCAGGAGCCGCAGCACGACGAGCGGCTCATCCCCGTGGACTCCCCGTTGACGTTCGCCAACCGCCAACTGGCAACCAACAAGTTCAACACGCTCTCGCTTGCCGTGGCGGTCGGCGTCTTCGGGGCCGCCGTGGGCGGACTGATCGCGCTCCTGATCGACATTCCCCGGGCCGCCGGCGCCAGCGCACTCAGCGGCCTCGCCGCGACCAGCGTTGCGCTTCCCAGCATCCTGCTGGCACTGGCGGGCGTGCTGGTGGGACTGGTCCTCACGCTGGTCACCGGCCGGTTCGAGCTCAACTCCAAGCGCCAGTACCTCGCCATCCTGGAGGCCATGGGGTGGAACCCGGACATGCTGCGCCAGGTCCGGCTGTTCGAAAATGCCCTGGTGGGCACCGTGGCCCTGCCGCTCGGTGTCCTGGGCGCACTGGGGATCGGCCTGCTCCTGGCCCCCTACGCAGCACTGTGGGCAGGCGTGGCCGGCCTCCTCGCTGTCCTTTGCTGGATTCCGATTGCAACGAAAGTAGTCCAATGACAAACCCGACCAACGTCCAGCGGAGCCGCAGGGCCGGCTCCGGTGAGGTCCCCCTGCAGACCCGTGCCAACACCATCGTCAAGTCGACGGACCACGCGACGCCCCTGGAGCTGAGTGACATCACTATCCGCTACGGCGGCGGCAAGGGCGGCGCCGAAGCCGTCACCGTGGTGGAAAATTTCGACCTGACCCTGCACGCCGGCGAGATGCACTGCGTTGCCGGGCGCAGCGGCTCCGGCAAGACGAGTATCCTCACCGTCGGCGCGGGGCTGACCCTGCCGACGTCGGGCCGCGTTTTTTGGGAAGGCGATTCCCTTGAAAGCATGGGCGACGACGAAATCGCCGACCGCCGTCGTGCGCTCATCGGTTATGTTGACCAGGGCGGTGCGCTGATCGACGGCATGAGCGCCCTGGAAAACGTCCTGCTGCCCGCCGTCCCCGACGGCGAAGTGGACCAGCGCCGGGACATGGCCAAGGATCTGCTGGACCTCGTTGGCCTGGGGCGCCGCATGCGGCACCGTCCCGCGCAGCTCTCCGGCGGTGAGCGCCAGCGCGTGGCGATTGCGCGCGCACTGATCCTGGGAACACGGGTCCTGGTGGTGGACGAACCCACCGCGAGCCTGGACCGGGCGTCCGCCAACCGGATCATCAGCATCCTGAAGGACACCACGTCGGACGGCATTGCCGTACTGGTCGCCTCCCACGACCACGAACTGGTCCGGCTCAGCGATACGCTGACTGAACTGATCTAGCCTGTCCCTCCGCACCCGAAGGTAACGTCCGCAACGTGACTGCTTCAGAGAAAACGCCGTTCTACATCACCACGGCCATTACCTACCCCAATGGCGTGCCGCACATCGGCCATGCCTATGAGTACATCGCCACCGATGCCATGGCACGGTTCAAGCGGCTGGACGGGTATGACGTGATGTTCCTGACCGGCACCGACGAGCACGGGATGAAGATCGCCCAGACCGCGGAGAAGGAAGGCATCACGCCCAAGGAACTGGTGGACCGGAACGCGGAGATCTACAAGGCCGCCCATGCTGCCCTGGACATCACGTACGACCGGTTCATCCGCACCACCGACGAGGACCACTACGCCGCCTCGCAGGCCATCTGGAAGAAGATGGAAGCGAACGGGGACATCTACCTGTCCAAGTACGAGGGCTGGTACTCGGTCCGCGACGAAGCCTTCTACGGTGAGGACGACACCGTGGTGAAGGACGACGGCGTGCGGTACTCAAAAGAGACGGACACCGAAGTGACCTGGACGGCGGAGGAGAGCTACTTCTTCCGGCTTTCCGCCTACCAGGACAAACTGCTGGCACTGTACGAGGCGCAGCCGGAATTCGGGGCTCCGCAGTACCGCTTCAATGAGGTCATCAGCTTCGTCAGGCGCGGCCTCGAGGACCTGTCCATCAGCCGGACCACGTTCGACTGGGGCGTCCCGGTGCCCGGCAATGACAAGCACGTGATGTATGTATGGGTGGATGCCCTGACCAACTACCTGACCGGTGTTGGCTACCCGGACGTTGATTCGGAAAAGTTCCGGACCTTCTGGCCGGCCGACGTGCATGTGATTGGAAAGGACATCTCCCGGTTCCATGCCATCTACTGGCCCGCTTTCCTCATGAGCGCCGGCCTGGAACTGCCCAAGCGGATCATGATCCACGGTTTCCTGCACAACAACGGCGTCAAGATGTCCAAGTCCCTGGGCAACGTGGTGGCCCCGGCAGACTTCGTGGCGCAGTACGGCCTGGACCAGGTCCGCTTCTTCTTCCTCCGCGAAGTTCCCTTCGGTGCTGACGGAAGCTACAACCACGAGGCGATCGTCGGCCGAATGAACTCGGACCTGGCCAACAACTTCGGCAACCTCGCCCAGCGGTCCCTGTCCATGGTGGCCAAGAACTGCGGGGGAGCGGTACCGGTACCGGGCGCGCTCACCGAGGCCGATACTGCCATCCTGGCCCAGGCGGGAGCGCTGCTGGAGGCTGCGCGTGCCGCGTTCGACAAGCAGGAATTCAGCCGCGCCCTTGAAACCATCTGGGGCGTGCTGGGCGACACCAATGCCTACTTCGCCGAGCAGGCCCCCTGGGTACTGCGGAAGACCGACGTCGAACGCATGAATACCGTGCTGTACGTGACACTCGAGGTCCTGCGGATCGTGGCCATCCTGACGCAGCCTGTCATGCCTGCGGCCACCGCATCGCTGCTGACGGCACTGGGCCAGCCCGAAGGCGATGCCCGCGCGTTCGCGGCGCTCGGTACACCGATTGCGGCTGGCACCGCGCTGCCGGCCCCCACCCCGGTGTTCCCCAAGTACGAGGAGCCTTCCGGCGCCTGACGCACGCACACGTCTCACTCCGGCTCTGCCGGGACGCCCAATAGGCAGTCCCAGCAGAGCCGTTTTTCTTGAGTATCCATCACAAGTATTGCGTACCTGACGTGCGCCAATACAGGTAATCGCTACTCGGGACGGGTCGGTGGGGCGCTCCTACGCTGATCGGGTAAGCAATCGATGATTCAGCTGGGAGAACCATCACCCCGGTTTTGCGCTGGCGCTGTTACCTTCAGCACGGGGCGGTCCCTTCTCCTTCTTGGCTGGTCGGCTTGGACCATGAATTGGACGGAGTGGGAAAATGAGACGGATCCTTGCAGGAATGGGGGTTTTGGGTTTGGCCGCGCTGGCCACCACGGCGACTGCAACGGCCTCACCACAAAACGCCGATAGGACTATCACGATCTGCCATGCCACGGGCTCTGCACTCAACCCGTATGTTGCAGTCACCGTCAGCGTGGACGCGTTGAACGGGCCGCATGACCACCTGGGCTCACACCACGACGAGGACATTATTCCTCCAAATAGCGGGAGTGTCCTGCCCGGCGGGCGAAACCTGGACAAAATCGACTGGTTGGAAGCAGGCTGCAAAGATCCCCGGGGTCTAACGGGTCCGGTG
>NZ_JBHXIW010000004.1:18329-319940 GCF_042723515.1 Pseudarthrobacter sp. NPDC058362
TGGTTGAGGTGCCGGTGGTGCCGGTGGAGCCGGGTCCGGTGGTTGAGGTGCCGGTGGTGCCGGTGGAGCCGGGTCCGGTGGTTGAGGTGCCGGTGGTGCCGGTGGAGCCGGGTCCGGTGGTTGAGGTGCCGGTGGAGTCCGGCCGGATGCCCTCCTCGGAGCGGGAACCATCCGGCGTGGCCATCACACAGGCCGGCCCGCAGGCTTTGTCCGGGGGCCTCGCTGGCAGAAACCCAGGGTACGGTGTCCAGACTGCGGCGGCTGTTTCGCCTTCCGCCGCTCCCCTAATGGCTGGCCTGGCCGTCCTGCTCCTCGCCTGCTCGGCGGTGGCTACCCGTACGACCATGCGGTGGGGGCGGCGGCGCACCAGTGGCACGTAGAGAGGGTCCTCCCGCATCCTGAGACGGATTGCCCAGCATATGGATCAGTTGGCTACCCTGAAATTATGAGCGCTTCCATTGATCTTGCAGTCATTCCCGGCGACGGCATCGGGCCGGAGGTTATCGCCGAGGCCGTCAAAATCCTGGAGAAGGCGGTGGCCGCGGAGGGTGTCGAGCTCAAGCAGACCCACTACAAGCTCGGCGCCGAGCACTGGCTGGAAACGGGCGAAACGCTGCCGGATGAGGTCCTGGGGGACCTCCGCACCCGGGACGCCATCCTCTTCGGCGCGGTGGGCGCGGCCCCCGGCGATACCCGCATTCCTTCAGGCATCATTGAGCGCGAGATGCTGCTCAAGCTCCGCTTCAGCCTGGACCACTATGTGAACCTCCGCCCCTCACGGCTGTACGGCACGGTGGGCAGTCCGCTGGCCAACCCCGGCACCATCGATTTCATTGTGGTGCGCGAAGGGACAGAGGGCCCTTACGTGGGCAACGGAGGCAGCCTTCGCGCCGGCACCCCGCACGAGGTGGCCACCGAAGTGTCCCTGAACACCGCGCACGGCGTGGAGCGCGTGGTCCGTGATGCCTTCCGCCGCGCCAGCGCCAGGGAGCGCAAGCACCTCACACTGGTCCACAAGCACAACGTCCTGGTCTACGCCGGCCACCTGTGGAAGCGCACCGTCGAGGCCGTGGCCCAGGAGTTCCCCGAGGTCACGCACGACTACCTGCACGTTGACGCCGCCACCATCTTCATGGTCACCGAGCCGTCCCGGTTCGACGTGATCGTTACCGACAATCTCTTCGGCGACATCCTCACGGACCTCGCAGCCGCCATCACCGGGGGCATCGGACTGGCCGCATCAGGCAACATCAACATGGACCGCACCGCACCGTCGATGTTCGAGCCGGTCCACGGATCGGCTCCGGACATCGCCGGCCAGGGCAAAGCGGATCCGACGGCGGCAATCCTGTCCGCGGCGCTCCTTTTGGACCACTTGGGCTACTCCGCAGCTGCGCAGAAGATCGAAGCGGCAGTGAGTGCCGACGTCGAAAGCCGGACCGGTGCTGCGCGTACGACCGCCCAGGTGGGCGACGCGATCGCAGCCGGGCTCTGACCGTACGAACGCGTGCGGCAACGGGCGTAAGCTTGTCTCGAATCACCAAATGCCGCCCGCCGTTCAGCGCTGAACCGCCGGCGGCCGATCGTGGAGGAACCATGACTCAGACTGCCCCTGGCGTCGAATTCACCCAGCTGCCTTCGGCCAACCCGAAGTCCGCCGAAGAGCGTGCAGCCATCCTGGCGAACCCGGGATTTGGCAACCACTTCACCGACCACACCGCAATCGTCGACTACAGCGTGGACGAGAACGGCAACGGCGGCTGGCACAACCCCCGGGTCGAGGCCTACGGACCCATTACGCTTGACCCTTCGGCGGCCGTCCTGCACTACGGGCAGGAGATTTTCGAGGGGCTCAAGGCCTACCGGCACGCGGACGGCTCCATCTGGACGTTCCGTCCGGAAGCAAACGCGGCCAGGCTGAACAAGTCCGCCCGGCGGATCGCCCTGCCTGAACTGCCGGCCGAGTACTTCCTTGGCGCCATCCGCGAACTCGTGGCCGCCGACAAGGAATGGGTTCCCTCCGGCGACGGCGAAGCACTGTACCTGCGCCCGTTCATGATCGCCACCGAGGCGTTTCTGGGCGTCCGGGCCGCCCGCGAGGTTTCCTTCCGCGTCATCGCCTCACCGGCAGGCAACTATTTCGGCGGCGAGCTGAAGCCCGTGTCCATCTGGATCTCCCGAGAGTATGCCCGCGCCGGCCGCGGCGGTACCGGTGCTGCCAAGTGCGGCGGCAACTACGCCGCCTCGCTCATCGCCCAGCAGGAGGCCGAGGCCAACGGCTGCAAGCAGGTGCTCTTCCTGGACCAGTTCAACGACAACGCTGTTGAAGAGCTCGGCGGCATGAATGTCTTCTTCGTCATGAAGGACGGCTCGCTCGTGACGCCGGCGCTCAGCGGGACCATCCTCGAGGGCGTCACGCGCATGTCCGTCATCCAGGTGGCCCAGGACATGGGCCGGGAGGTCGCCGAACGCAAGATCACCCTCGACGAGTGGCGCGAGGGGGTTGCCTCCGGCGACATCGCCGAGGTGTTCGCCTGCGGGACCGCCGCCGTCATCACGCCCATCGGCGTGCTCAAGGACGCCACCGAGTTCATCGGATCCGAAGACGCCAAGGCCGGGGAGACGACCATGGCCATCCGCGAGCGCCTGCTGGGCATCCAGACCGGGACGTACCCGGACACCCACGGCTGGCTCACCCGCCTGGTCTAGCTGTCCCAGGCAACTCAAGCTATCCCAAGCAATGCGGGGTCACTCCTGCCGCTTCCCGGTGGCCGGGACGGCCGAAGTGACCCCGCATTGCGCTTAATTTGGGAGGATTGCCTGGTGAGCACTGCACCGACTCCGGCCCTGCGGCGGGCCACACCGTCCGCTGGCTACATCCTTGCACCGAACCCGGGCCCCATGAGCCTGGAGGGGACCAACTCGTACGTTGTGCGGGCTCCCGGACACCCCACCGCGGTGGTGGTGGACCCCGGCCCGGCGGATGAAACACATCTGCAGGCCCTTGCCGGGGCCGGCCCGGTGGAGCTCATCCTCATTACCCACCGCCACGCGGACCACACCGCCGGGGCGCCCCGGCTCCACGAACTGACCGGCGCGCCCGTCCGTGCCGCTGATCCCGCGCATTGCCACGGCGGCCCGCTGCTGGCGGCGGGGGAACGCATCCAGGCCGCCGGGCTGGAGATCGCGGTGGTTCCCGCCCCGGGCCACACCTCCGATTCGATGTGCTTCCACCTCCCGGATGACGGCCCTGCGGGCTCCGTGCTGACCGGCGATACGATCCTGGGGCGCGGCACCACTATGCTGGATTATCCGGATGGGACGCTGGGCGACTACCTGGCCACGCTGGCCCGCCTGGAGCGGCTGGGGCCGGCGGCAGTCCTGCCCGCCCACGGTCCGCCGCTGCCGTCGCTTGAAGGTAGTGCCCGGGACTACCTCCGCCACCGGGAGGATCGCCTGGTGCAGATCCGCGCTGTCCTGGGCCGGCTGGGCCGGGACGCGTCCGTGGGTGAGGTCACCGACGCCGTGTATGCCGACGTCGGACGTTCAGTCAGGCGCGCGGCTGAAACGTCGGTCGCGGCCCAGCTTCACTACCTGCGCAGCGAAAGCGGGACGGTAGGGTAGGAGCCATGCGTATTGCCAGGTTTGTAGTCGATTCCGATCCCCTCTACGGCATTGTGGAAGGCGAGCCGGGCAGTGAGGAAATCACTGTCATCCACGGCGACCCGTTCTTTAATGGCGTGGAGCGCACCTCCGTCCGCCACAAGCTCGAAGACGTTCGCCTGCTGGCTCCGATCATTCCGCGCAGCAAGGTGGTGGGCGTCGGCCGCAACTTCGTGGAACATGCCCGCGAGCTGGGCAACGACGTGCCGGCGCAGCCGCTGCTCTTCCTGAAGCCGAACACCTCCGTGGTGGGCCCGAACGACCCGGTGGTCCTGCCCGAGTTCTCCGAGGAAGTCTCCTTCGAGGCCGAACTGTGCGTGGTCATCGGACGTATCTGCAAGGACGTCCCCGAAGACCGTGTGGATGATGTGATCTTCGGCTACACGTGCGGCAACGACCTCACCGCCCGCGACGTCCAGAAAACCGACCTGCAGTGGGCCCGCGCCAAGGGCTTCGACACCTCCGCCCCCCTGGGCCCCTGGATCGAAACCGACCTGGACACCGAGGACCTTCACATCCAGGGCCGGCTGAACGGCGAACTGCGCCAGGACGGCAGCACCAGCCAGATGATCCGCGGAGTCCGCGAAATTGTGTCCATCGTGTCGCAGGCCTTCACGCTGCTGCCCGGCGATGTCATCATGACCGGCACCCCGGCCGGGGTTGGACTGGTCAGCGCGGGGGACCGCTTCGAGGTGGAGATCGAGGGAATCGGGCGGCTGTCCAACCCGATTGTCCGCCGCTAGGGACGCCGGGCGCGCGAAGAGCGGAGGCATGCAGGCGGTAAAGTTGAAGCCACTATGACTATCGCTTCCCCGTCGCCTGCTGCCTCCATCCCGCCCGTTACCGCGGAGACCCCGGTCCGCGTCCGGTTCTGCCCGTCGCCCACCGGAACCCCGCACGTCGGGCTGATCCGCACGGCGCTGTTCAACTGGGCGTACGCCCGGCATACCAAGGGCACCATGGTGTTCCGGATCGAGGACACCGATTCGGCCCGCGACAGCGAGGAAAGCTACCACCAGCTCCTGGATGCGCTGAAGTGGCTGGGCATCGACTGGGACGAGGGTGTTGAGGTGGGCGGCCCGCATGAGCCGTACCGCCAGTCCCAGCGCAGCGGCATCTACCAGGACGTCATCCAGCGGCTGCGGGACGGCGGATTCATCTACGAGTCCTACTCCACCCCGGAGGAGATCGAAGCCCGTCACCGTGCCGCCGGCCGCGATCCCAAGCTCGGCTACGACGGCTTCGACCGCCACCTGACGGAGGAACAGCTCGCCCAGTTCAAGGCCGAGGGCCGCCACGCTGTGCTGCGGCTCCGGATGCCTGACGAGGACATCACCTTCACGGACCTGGTCCGCGGCGACATCACCTTCAAGGCGGGGTCCGTGCCTGACTTCGCCGTGGTGCGGGCCAACGGCGCGCCGCTGTACACGCTGGTCAACCCCGTGGATGACGCCCTCATGGGCATCACCCACGTCCTGCGGGGTGAGGACCTGCTCAGCTCCACCCCGCGGCAGATTGCCTTGTACCGGGCACTGTACGCCGTGGGCGTTGCAGAATACATGCCGGAGTTCGGCCACCTGCCGTACGTCATGGGCCAGGGAAACAAGAAGCTTTCGAAGCGCGACCCCGAATCGAGTCTCTTCCTGCACCGGGAGCGGGGCTTCATCCCTGAGGGCCTGCTGAACTACCTGTCGCTCCTGGGCTGGTCGCTCAGCGCGGACGAGGACATCTTCACCGTTGAACAGCTGGTGGAGCATTTCGACATCCATGACGTGCTGGGCAACCCTGCGCGCTTCGACCTGAAGAAGGCCGAGGCGATCAACGGCACGCATGTCCGCATGCTGGCGCCGGAGGTGTTCCGGGAACGCCTGGTCCCCTACCTGCGGGCGGCGGACCTGGTGGGGGAGATCCTCACGGACCGGCAGGAAGAGATCCTCACCGAGGCGGCTCCGCTGGTCCAGGAACGCATCACCCTCCTGGGCGAGGCCCCCGAGATGCTGGCATTCCTGTTCAAGGCCGACAACGCCGTGGATGTCGCCGATGATGCACGCAAGGGCCTGCCCGAAAACCTCGACGAGGTGCTTGACGCGGCTATCGCCGCCCTGGAGCCGGAGGAGGACTGGACTGCCGAGAACCTCCAGTCCGCGCTCAAGCAGGCGCTCGTGGAGGACCTTGGCCTCAAGCCCCGCCTCGCGTTCGGCCCGGTCCGCACCGCCGTATCAGGCCGCAGGATTTCGCCCCCGCTGTTCGAGTCCATGGTGATCCTGGGTAAGGAGTCCTCCCTCGCCCGGCTCCGCGCCTTCCGCGGCTGATGACTGCCACCAGCCAGATGCCCGGCTCCGTGCTGCAGACCCCCTTTGGCGCGGTCCACGGCGTCCTGTTCGACATTGACGACACGCTTGTTGATCTCGAATACGCCATGACCACCGCCCTCCGCGAGGTCAGCGAACACCTGCTGCCGGGCCTGGACCAGGCCGGGTGGGCACGGTTCGGCCGCATCTTCACGCACGAAACCACGCACTACTACGACCGCTACCTGGCCGGCGAGCTGACCTTCAACGAGCAGCGGCTGCTGCGCGGCCGTGCGGCGCTGGGGCACTTCGGCGTGGAACTCGGCGAGGGCGAAGAATCCCACCGGTGGCTCAACGCCTACATGGAAAAGCAGCCCGCCTACGTCAAGCCGTTTCCTGACGTCCTGCCGTTCTTGGATCTGCTGGATGCTGCTGGCATACCGTACGGCGCCGTGAGCAACAACGTGCACGACTACCAGCGGGCCAAGCTGGACAGCGCCGGCCTGGAGCGGGTCACGCGGCTGGTTGGGACGGACACCGTCGGCGTGGCCAAGCCAGACCCCGCCATCTACCTCGAGGGCGTCAGGCTGCTGGGCACCGAACCCGGCGCCACGCTCTACGTCGGCGATAACCGCCTCCTCGACGCGGAAGGGTCGACGGCGGCTGGCTTGCTGGGCGTCTGGCTTAACCGGACGGGGGAGTCGGGGCAGGGGTACGACGGCGGAATGGTCGCCTCCCTGCCCGGGCTCCTCGCTTAGGCCCCGGCCGACGGCCGGCGGCGCTGGCGGACAGCCAGGGCTGCCAGCAGGATGATCACGGATCCGACGCCGCCCACCACCCACGGAGCGAGCGGCCGGCCGGAGCGTTCCAGCACGGCTGCCGGCGTCACCGCCGCAGCCCCCGAATACAGCTTGTCCGTCCCCTCTGCGATCTGGGCGTTGCCGGCGGCCAGCTTTCCGGCGCCGCTGGACAACTGGACCGAGCCGGCCGCCAGTTTCGTGTTGCCGGTGGACAGATCCGAGGCGCCTGCCGCGAGCGCCTGCGACCCGCGGAGCAACCCGGGGTTGTCCGGATCTGCCGGATCGCCCTTGATACCGGCGTTCAATGCTGCCGTGCTCTCGGCCAGCCGCGCAGTGCCGTCGGTCATGCGGGCGGAAGCCTTGATCAGGCCGGGCCGCTCGGGATTCCCCGGAACGCCGTCCATCCCCGTCCGGATCTTGGCGGTGCCGTCGGCAAGAAGCTCGATACCAAGGACCAGGCCCGGGCTGGCGGGATCCGTGCCGTTCAGCCTCCCGGCGAGGGTGGCGAAACCATCGGTGAGCTTTCCTGTGCCGGCATGAAGCTGGCCTGCACCCGCTTCAAGCTGCCCCGCGCCGGCCTGCAGACGGGATGCGCCTGCGTCCAGCCTCCGCGCGCCGTCGGTGATCGCGGCAATCTTGTCCTTGACCACGGAGAGCGGAACCAGGCCCTGGACCGGGTCCTGGGCGGCGGATTGGAGCAGCTCCAGGGCCTGCAGCAGGGCTGCCGTTCCGGTTCCCGCGGCGGGATCGCCGTTGACTCCCGGGTAGCCCTTAAGCTGGTCCGTGCCGGCTGACAGTGCCACTGCGCCGTCGGCCAGGCGCGCTGCGCCGGCATCGAGCTGGGTGGCACCGTCGGCCAGGTTGTTTGGTGCGGCACCCGAGGGGGTCGGGGTGAGGGCGGCCGACAACTGCCGGGCGCCGGCCGCGAGTCTTTGGGCGCCGTCGTCCACTTTGTAGACGCCTGGTGCGAGCTTGTTGTTGACATCGGCCTGGATCTTGGCGGCGCCGGTGGCCAGGTTCCGCGCGCCGGCCTGGAGCCTGTCTGCTCCGGGGGCCAGTTTCTGGCTGATGCCGGCGTGGATTTTCGCCGCGCCCGCGGACAGTTTGCCTGCGCCGGTATCCGCCAGGCCTGCCCCAGTGGCCAGCTTCTCGGCCCCGTTTTTGAGCTGCGCGGCTCCTGACGATGCCTTACTGGCTCCATCCCTGAGCTGGCTGGAGCCGTCAGTAATGCGCGAGGTGACCAGGCTGTAGAACGCCAGCAGGGCGATCAGAAGCAGGGCCAGAACGGCGATGGCGACGCGCTGGGCGCGGGACTGGAAAAGGTGTATCCGGGTGGCACGGCTTTGTGTCACGGTTGTTCCTCTCGGCAGTGGAGCCGACGGCAGCAGTGCCGCAGACTGTCCTTCCCCGGCGGGCATGGGACTGTCAATCGCCGGACAAAGTTGGTTACCCATCAGTAACCTACCGAGAGTAAACTTAGCTGCCGGGATATGGCAAGCGCCCTCTGCTGTCGGACCAAGCCAGCGAAGGGCCCGGCCTGAGCCCGGGGCATGCCGATTTGTGCAAAGCCCAAAGTCTCGGGTAAAGTAATTTCTCGTGCTGAGGCGCACGGAGCGGGGCAAATACCCTGAAAACCGGCCCGAAAGTGCCATTGGGATATGGTGTAATTGGCAACACTACGGTTTCTGGTACCGTCATTCTAGGTTCGAGTCCTGGTATCCCAGCGCTTGGTTTACAGCCACCATCCGGCTGCAAAACAGGGCAGTTTCAAGCGGTTCGCCGATTTGAAACTAGAGCAAAGTGTGTGAAACAATCACTGAGCTTGACCGGCGGAAACGCTGGCGAAAGTACACGGCCCCATCGTATAGCGGCCTAGTACGCCGCCCTCTCACGGCGGTAACGCGGGTTCGAATCCCGCTGGGGTCACCATCGAAAATGGTCCCGGGCAGACGCCCGGGGCCATTTTTGTTTTCCGGCAACTCCCGGTCGCCCGCCGGACTGAACTGGCATGATGAACATGTGACGTCTCAGAACGGGCCGGGCCCGCACCACCAGCCGGAGCAGCCATCCCAACCGGACCGCCGCAGCGCCGCCGCAGTGGAGCTCCTTGAAGACGTGCGCGCAGGGCTCCGCGCTGTTGAGCTTCCCCTGGCCCTGCCCGGGTCGGAGCAGGCCAGGCGGGAGGCCGCTGCAGCCGCGGCGCAGCTGGACGACTACATCCTGCCCCGTTACCGCAGCCTGGACGCGCCGTTGCTGGCCGTCGTCGGCGGTTCCACGGGCGCCGGAAAGTCCACGCTGGTCAATGCCCTGGCAGGCCATCCAGTCACGCGGGCGGGTGCTATCCGGCCCACCACCCGCCAGCCGATCCTCCTGCATCACCCTGCCGAGGGAAACTGGTTCGAGGGCCAGCGCGTGTTGCCGGGACTCAGCCGCATCCGCGGAAGCCTGGACAGCGGCCGGCTGCCCGGCGGCGACGTCCCCGCGGAGGAGGCCGCGGCGTCGTCCCTGATCCTGCTGGCCGAACCTGCGGTCCCCGCCGGGGTTGCCATCCTCGACGCGCCGGACGTGGACTCAATCTCCGATGAAAACCGGAGGCTGGCCGGTCAACTGCTCGCCGCTGCAGACCTTTGGGTCTTCGTCACCACGGCGAACCGGTATGCGGATGCCGTGCCATGGAAGCTGCTCGTTGACGCCGCCTCCCGCGACATCATGGTGGCGATCGTGCTGGACCGGGTCCCGCCGGGCGCCGAGGAAGAGGTCAGTGCCGACCTGCGCGGACTCCTGGACCGTGAGGGGCTGGGCGGGGCTCAGCTGTTCGTCGTCCACGAGACCGCCCTCGGTCCGGCGGGGATGCTGCCTCCGGATGCTGCGCGCCCCCTCCGAATGTGGTTGGAGGAACTGGCCGCGGACGCCGTCGGCCGTTCCGATGTTGCCCGACGCACCCTCAACGGGGCTGTCCGGGCCCTGGCGGAAAGGGTGACCGGCGTCGCCGGGGCACTTGAGCAGCAGGAGGCGGCTGCGGCCAGCCTCGAAGCGGATGCAACCGCCGCCTATGGCGATGCCGTCCGGAGGATTATGGAGGCGACCAGAGACGGCGCGCTGCTCCGAGGCGAAGTGCTGGCACGCTGGCAGGATTTCGTGGGCACCGGGGAGTTCTTCCGGGCGCTCGAGCAGAACGTGGGCCGGTTCCGCGACCGGCTCGGTGCCTTCTTCCGGGGTGAACCGACGCCCGCGGTGAAGGTGGAAACCGCCATCGAGACCGGGCTCCAGGCCGTCATCCTTGACGAAGCGGCAACCGCGGCGGAAGAGACAGACCAGCGCTGGCGGTCGGACCCGGCCGGTCGGAACCTGCTGGGCACGGCGGACCTCTCGGGCGCAGGCCCCGGGTTCGCTGAACAGGCAGCTGCCGAGATCCGCGGCTGGCAGGCGGGACTGATGGAACTGATCCGGACCGAGGGACAGGGTAAGCGCACCCAGGCGCGCTGGCTGTCCTTTGGCGTCAACGGCCTCGGCGCTGCACTCATGATCGTCGTGTTCTCCATGACCGCTGGGCTCACGGGGCTGGAAATCGGCATTGCCGGTGGGACCGCCGTGGTGGGCCAGAGGCTCCTGGAGGCCGTCTTCGGCGAGGACGCAGTCCGCAGGATGGCAGCGACGGCCCGGGACGACCTGGCGGTCCGCTGCCGCCGGCTCCTGGACGGGGAGAAGCAGAGGTTCCTCACCCTCCTGCCGGCCGGTGACCCCAAGGTAGCCGGCGCCCTGTCAGCGCAGGCGTCGGCGCTCGCCCGGTTGGCGGCAGCAGCATGAGCCGCCACAGCGGCGCCAGGGAAACCACCCGCCTGGATCGCCGCCTGGAGGCCCTGAATGACGCCCGCGAGCTCGGGGGAGGGGTGCTCCCGGACGAAGCGCTCGACGGCGTCCTTGAAGTACTGGAACGTGCCAGTTCACGCCGTTCCCTGTCCGGGGACCACACCGTGGTGGGATTCTTTGGTGCCACCGGCAGCGGCAAGTCTTCACTTTTCAACGCCGTCAGCGGGGCGGAAATTGCGACGGCGGCCGCCCGCCGCCCCACGACGTCGGAACCTTTGGCGGGGGTCTGGGGCAGCGCAGGCAGCGAGCCCCTGCTTGACTGGCTGGAGGTGCGCCAGCGCCATCATGCCGCACCGGTGGACGGCTTCGCTGACGGAGACACCGGGCTCATCCTGCTGGACCTCCCGGACTTCGATTCGACCAGGGAAGCGAACCGCGAAGTGGTCCGGCGCATGGTGGGCCTGGTGGATGTGCTGGTGTGGGTGCTGGACCCGCAAAAGTACGCGGACGCCGCGGTGCACCAGGATTTCCTGGCCCCGTTGGCCTCCCACGGCGCTGTGACCATGGTGGTCCTGAACCAGGTGGACCGCCTGCCCGGGCAGGACGTCCAGCCGGTCCTTGCATCGCTGCGCGGCATTCTGGCCCGGGACGGGCTGCCGGGGGTCCAAATCATGGCGGCTTCCGCGCTGACTGGCACAGGGGTCCAGGACGTCCGGACGGCCATCCGGCGGGCAGCCGTGCAACGAAAAGCGCAAGCCCAGCGGCTTGCCGCGGATGTCACCAGGGCTGCAGAGCTATTGGGGAAGGCCTCCGGTGACGGCGAGGCCGCCGGTATCAAGGCGGCCTCCAGGTCCCGGCTCGCAGACGAGCTGGCGACGGCGGCCAACGTGCCTGTGGTGGTCCGTGCAGTAGCGGCTTCCTACCGGCTTGAGGCCACCAGGAGGACCGGCTGGCCGGTGACGCGCTGGCTGTCCCGCTTCAGGCCGGACCCACTGCGCCGGCTCAACCTCCGCAGCAACGCGCCGGCCGAGCTGAACCGGAGCTCGCTTCCGGCGGCCGGCGCACCGGAGCGCGCCAGGGCGGACGCCGCCGTGCGCGACTTCGCCGATGCTGCCAGCGCCGGCGCACCGGGACCCTGGCGTGCGGCGATCCGCGGCGCTGCCAGGGAAGGCCGGGAACGCCTGCCCGATGCACTGGACCAGGCCATCGCGGGCACGGACCTCGCTGCCAACCGCCGGTCCTGGTGGTGGCAGGTCTTCAACGTGGTGCAGTGGCTGGCACTGATGACGGTCCTGGGCGGCCTCGGCTGGCTCGGCGTCCTCGCCGGACTCGGGTACCTGCAGCTTCCCGTTCCGGAGGTGCCACTGGTGGAGGGCTGGCCTGTGCCTACCCTGATGATCGTGCTGGGAGTGGTGTTGGGCATCGTCCTTGCACTCTCCGGGCGCTTCATTGCCGGGGCAGCAGCTCGTTCGCGTGCCCGCAAGGCACGACGGCGGCTGCACGCGGCCGTCGCAAAGGTCGCCGGGGAGCTTGTGGTCGAACCCGTGGACGCCGAGGTGCGCAGGCTCCAGGCCTTCAACGCCGCGCTGGAGGCGGCGCGCTAAAGCGCTGCAGCTGCATCGCGGACCTTGATGAGGGTCCGCAGGTTACGGGTGGTGGTGGCAGCCTTGTACTTTGCCTTGGCCGAAAGCTTGCTGAATGGGCTGGCCAGGGTCCCGCCCGCCGGCGCCAGCCACGCCAGGGCCGCCGGGCCCAGCCGCTGCAGCGTCGTTGCCTCAAGGCCTGAGCCGGCGGCCTCGAGTTCGTCCAGCACGGCGGGATCGGAGGAGAGCGTGATGTAGGTGTGCGTGGCCTTGTCGTCAGCCGGGTAGGGGCAGGCGCCCACCAGTTCGGCCACGCGGGCCGCGTCCAGCACCACCACCCAGGCTTCGTAGCCAAAGGCACCGCGCAGGCATTTCTCCGCCTCCCGCTTCACGCCCGCGGCGTCCAGGCTACTGTTCAGCACGGCGTTTCCGGTGGCCAGGACTGTTTTCGCATCCGCAAAGCCGCAGTCCTGCAGCGCGCGGCGGAGGTCGGCCATTGTGATGTTGATCCCGCCCACGTTGATGCCACGGAGGAATACTGCGTAGCTACCCATGCCATCAGGGTAACGCTGCCCCCGTACCATCCCGCGTAGCAGTTAGTCGTTGTTCTTGCGCAGTGCCTCGGTGAGGATTCGGCCGGCGTTGCACACCACTTCGGCATGGAGCCTGCCCGGCTGCCGGGTCAGGCGCTCGATGGGGCCTGAGATTGAAACGGCGGCGATCACCCGGCCGGAGGGTCCGCGCACCGGTGCCGAGACTGAGGCGACCCCCGGCTCACGTTCGCCGAGGCTCTGTCCCCAGCCCCGCCGTCGTACGCCCGCCAGGACGGTAGGCGTGAAGCGGGCCGCCTGCAGGCCTTCGAGCAGGCGGTCGTGGTCCTCCCACGCGAGCAATACCTGGGCGGCTGAGCCGGCCTTCATGGACAGTTGGGTACCAACGGGGATGGTGTCGCGCAGGCCGATGGGGCGCTCGGCGGACGCAACGCACACCCGCCAGTCACCCTGGCGGCGGAAGATCTGGGCGCTTTCGCCGGTGGCGTCGCGCAGCTGCATGAGGACCGGGCCGGCGGAGGCGATCAGGCGGTCCTCGCCTGCAGCGGAGGCCAGTTCGACGAGCCGGCTGCCCAGGACAAAGCGGCCCTGGATGTCGCGGCTGACCAGGCGGTGGTGGACCAGGGCGAGGGCGAGGCGGTGGACAGTGGGCCGGGCGAGTCCGGTTGCTGCTACGAGTTGCGCGAGGGTGGTCGGTCCGGCTTCAAGCGCATCGAGCACCTGGGCCGCTTTATCAATGACACCGACTCCACTAGAATTGTCCATGTAATGATATTGCCGTCTCAATATCTGAGATGCAAATCTTTCGGCTGGCGCAGCGCGGAGCCGCCCTGCTTCAGTAGGACTAATCAAACGGAACTCGGTTTAAACGGGACTCTGTTCAATCGCGGGGAAGGGAGCTGGCCATGGCAAAGACATTGGCCGAGAAGGTCTGGGACGCACACGTGGTGCGCAAAGGCGACGGCGATGGAGCCAATGCCCAGCCCGACCTTCTCTTCATCGACCTGCACCTGGTCCACGAAGTCACGTCGCCCCAGGCGTTCGAGGGACTGCGGCTGGCGGGACGCCCGTTGCGGCGCCCGGACCTCACCATCGCCACGGAGGACCATAACACTCCCACCCTGGATATCGACAAGCCGATCGCTGACATCACCAGCCGCACCCAGATCCAGACGCTGCGCAACAACTGTGCGGAGTTCGGCGTCCGCCTGCACAGCCTGGGCGACGCGGAGCAGGGCATCGTCCACGTGGTGGGCCCCCAGCTTGGCCTCACGCAGCCCGGCATGACCGTTGTCTGCGGTGATTCGCACACCTCCACGCACGGCGCGTTTGGCGCCCTGGCCATGGGGATCGGTACCTCCGAGGTGGAGCACGTCATGGCGACCCAGACCCTGTCCCTGAAGCCGTTCAAGACCATGGCCATCAACGTCGAAGGAACCCTCCGCTCCGGCGTCACCGCCAAGGACATCATCCTGGCCGTCATCGCCAAGATCGGAACCGGGGGCGGGCAGGGCTACGTCCTGGAATACCGCGGATCAGCCATCCGGGCGCTGTCCATGGAAGCCCGGATGACCATCTGCAACATGTCCATCGAGGCCGGCGCCCGCGCGGGCATGGTGGCGCCGGACGAGACCACCTACGCGTATATGAAGGGCCGTCCGCACGCCCCCGAAGACGCTGAGTGGGATGCCGCCGTCGAGTACTGGAACACCCTGAGGACCGACGACGACGCCACGTTCGACGCACAGGTGGACCTGGATGCCGACACGCTGGAACCGTTCGTCACCTGGGGTACGAACCCCGGCCAGGGCGTCTCGCTGTCCGAGGCTGTCCCGTCGCCGGAGGACTTCGGCGACGAGAACGCCAAGGCTGCGGCCGAGCGTGCCCTGCAGTACATGGGCCTCCAGGCCGGCACGCCCATGAAGGACATCCGGGTGGACACCGTCTTCCTGGGTTCCTGCACCAACTCCCGCATCGAGGACCTGCGCGCTGCTGCGGACATCATCCGGGGCCGGCAGAAGGACCCCCAGGTCCGCATGCTGGTAGTCCCCGGTTCTGCCCGGGTCCGGCTTGAGGCCGAGGCTGAGGGCCTGGACCGCGTCTTCAAGGAATTCGGCGCCGAATGGCGGTTCGCAGGCTGTTCCATGTGCCTGGGCATGAATCCGGACCAGCTGGAGCCGGGGGAGCGCTGCGCCTCGACATCGAACCGCAACTTCGAAGGACGCCAGGGCAAGGGCGGCCGCACGCACCTCGTCTCTCCAGTCGTGGCCGCCGCTACTGCTGTCCGCGGCACGCTGAGCTCGCCGTCGGACCTTGAACCGGCACCCGAACCCGCCGCCATCCGTACCGACGCAGCCTAGGACACAGCCATGGAAAGATTCACCACCCACACCGGCATCGGCGTCCCGCTGCGCCAGAGCAACGTCGACACGGACCAGATCATCCCGGCCGTATACCTGAAGCGCATCACCCGGACCGGCTTCGAGGACGCCCTGTTCTCCGCATGGCGGAAGGACCCGTCCTTCATCCTGAACCAGGCGCCGTTCAATGCAGGGTCCGTCCTGGTGGCCGGGCCGGACTTCGGCACCGGTTCCTCCCGGGAACACGCAGTGTGGGCTCTGAAGGACTACGGATTCAAGGCAGTCCTGTCATCCCGGTTCGCCGATATTTTCCGGGGCAACTCGGGCAAGCAGGGCCTGCTCGCTGCGCAGGTGGCCCAGGACGACATCGAACTCATCTGGAAGGAACTCGAAAACGCGCCCGGAACCGAGGTCACGGTGGACCTGCAGTCCAAGACCGTGGTGTGCGGCAACATCGTGGCGCCCTTCGAGATCGACGACTACACCCGCTGGCGCCTGCTCGAAGGACTGGACGACATCGGCCTGACCCTCCAGCATGAGGCGGATATCACGGCCTACGAATCCCGTCGGCCTTCCTTCATGCCCACCACCCTGCCGGCACGCCATTCCTGAGCCTCACCGGGCTTCACCTGGCCGCCCGCGGTGATGGATGCCGGGCGGCTGCGGCTCGCGGCAGGCCGCCACGACCGTCCGCGGGCGGGGCTTATTTCGGTTCGGTAACACGACCTCCTATGCTTGGTTGGAGCCTTTGCAAGGATCTTTGGGGCGAGTCATCGTTAGGAAACCGGTAAATGAGTAGTGTTCTGACAATCCGCGGCGGCGTTCCGCTGGCCGGGCGCGTGAGTGTCCGCGGAGCGAAGAATCTTGTCCCCAAGGCGATGGTTGCTGCGCTGCTGGGCAACGAGCCCTCCGTGCTGCGCAACGTCCCCGAGATCAAGGACGTCGAAGTCGTCACGTCCCTGCTCCAGCTGCACGGTGTCACCGTCGCCAAGGACCCGGCCACCGGTGACCTTACCCTGGACCCGAAGCACGCCAAGACCGCGTCGAGTACCGCCATTGACGCCCACGCCGGCGATTCCCGGATTCCCATCCTGCTCTGCGGACCGCTGATCCATGCCATCGGCGAAGCCTTTATCCCGGACCTGGGCGGCTGCAAGATCGGCGACCGGCCGATTGATTACCACCTGGACGTCCTGCGCCAGTTCGGGGCCGTCGTCGAAAAGCGCCCCGGCGGCATCCACATTTCCGCCCCCAAGGGCCTGCATGGAGCCAAAATTTCCCTTCCCTACCCGTCCGTGGGCGCCACCGAGCAGGTGCTGCTGAGCGCCACCCGGGCTGAAGGCATCACCGAACTGTCCGGCGCCGCCACCGAGCCCGAGATTATCGACCTCATCGCCGTCCTGCAGAAGATGGGCGCCATCATTAGCGTCCAGACCGACCGGACCATCCGCATCGAAGGCGTCCGGGACCTTGGCGGCTACAACCACCGCGCGCTCTCGGACCGTAACGAGTCGGCTTCCTGGGCCTCGGCCGCGTTAGTGACCCGTGGCGACATCTTCGTGGAAGGCGCCTCCCAGCGCGACATGATGACCTTCCTGAACACCTACCGCAAGGTGGGCGGCGGCATGGACATCGGCGAAGACGGCATCCGCTTCTACCACCGCGGCGGCAAGTTGAACCCCCTGGTCCTGGAAACGGACGTGCACCCCGGCTTCATGACCGACTGGCAGCAGCCGCTGGTTGTGGCACTGACCCAGGCCGAAGGCGTGTCCATCGTGCATGAGACGGTCTACGAAAACCGGTTCGGGTTCACCGACGCCCTGATCCGGATGGGTGCCAGCATCCAGGTACACCGCGAATGCCTTGGCAGCGTCCCGTGCCGGTTCGGGCAGCGAAACTTCCTGCACTCGGCTGTCATTTCCGGACCCACGCAGCTCAAGGGCACGGACATCGACGTTCCGGACCTTCGGGGCGGCTTCAGCCACCTCATTGCCGCCCTGGCGGCCACCGGCACTTCCCGTGTCACCGGCATCGACATCATCAACCGCGGCTACGAGCGGTTCACCGAGAAGCTCGCCGGCCTCGGTGCGGACTTCGACATCTCGGCCAGGAAGTAACGGTACGCTGTGAAGGAATCGGCCAAGAGCAGGGCCACGTTCGTGTTTATCGCCACCGTGGTCCGACCCCTCATGAACCTGCTGATGAGCAAGGAATGGTCGGGAACGGAAAAGCTGCCCCCAGGCGGCTTCATCGCCGCGCCCAACCACTGCACGGAGATCGATCCGCTCGTAGTGGGCCATTTGCTCTACAACCAGAAACGTGCGCCGCACTTCCTGGCGAAGGCCTCCCTGTTCAAGGTCCCGGGGCTGGGGCCGCTACTGCGCGCCACCAAGCAGATTCCGGTGGAGCGTTCGACGGCGGGGGCGAACCGGTCGCTGCAGGTCGCCCAGGAAGTGGTTGCCGAGGGCGGCGCGATCATCATCTACCCCGAAGGAACCCTGACGCGGGACCCCGACCTGTGGCCGATGAAGGGGCACACCGGAGCCGCCAGGCTGGCGCTGGAAGGCGGAATCCCCGTCGTTCCCATCGCTCATTGGGGTGCCCACGAGGTCCTGCCGCGCTACGGCAGGAAGGTCCACCTGTTCCCGCGGAAGAAATCCCGGGTCGTGGTGGGCGACCCCGTCGACCTCAGCGCGTTTGCGGGCAAGCCGCTGGACAAGTCAACCCTCATCGCCGCCACAGCCGTCATCATGGATGCGATTACTGAACTGCTTGCAGGCCTGCGGAACGAAGAACCACCGGCTGAACGCTGGGATCCCTTCCGCCAGCAGGGGACGTCGGGCCGCGCGGAACGGCCCGGCGCGGGAACAGGGGCCCAGTGAACCAGGAACAGGCCCGGCAGGGCTCGGCCCGCTCCGTTGCCGTCCTGGGCGCCGGTTCCTGGGGCACCACATTCGCCAAGGTCCTTGCTGACGCGGCCCTGGCCTCAGGCGACGACCGCACTATCAGGCTCTGGGGCCGGCGGCCCGAGGTCGTCGAGCAGATTAATACGGCACACCTCAACACCCAGTACCTGAAAGATGTGCCACTGCCGGCGTCCATCACGGCGTCCACGGACGTGCAGGATGTGCTGGCAGGGGCGGAGCTGGTTGTCCTTGCCGTTCCTGCGCAGTCCCTGCGCCCGCAGCTGCGGGCGTGGAAGGACTTCATTGCGCCGGGCGCCGTGGTGGTGTCGCTCATGAAAGGCCTGGAACTCGACACGGATGCGCGGATGAGCGAGGTCATTGCGGCCGAACTCGGCCTTCCGGCAGACCGGATCGCCATCGTGTCCGGACCCAACCTGGCCATGGAGATCGCCCGCGAGGAGCCCACCGCATCCGTGGTCGCGTGCACCGACCCGGCCGTGGCCGGCTGGATCGCCAGAAGCTGCACCGCGCCGTACTTCCGCCCGTACACCACCACCGACACTGTCGGCGTGGAAATCGGCGGCATCGTGAAGAACGTCATCGCGCTGGCCGTAGGCATTTGCGAGGGCAAGCAGATGGGCGACAACACCAAAGCCTCCGTGATCACCCGGGGCCTGGCCGAAACATCCCGCCTCGCCCTGGCGCTGGGCGGAGAAGCGAAGACGATGGCAGGGCTGGCCGGCCTCGGGGACCTGGTGGCCACCTGTTCCTCACCGCTCTCCCGTAACCACACCGCCGGCCGCCTGCTGGGCCAGGGCCTCACCCTGGAGGAAGTGGGACGGCAGATGACGCAGACCGCGGAAGGCATCAAGTCCGGCCAGGCTGTCCATGAGCTGGCCGGCAAGCTGGGGGTGGACATGCCCATCACCGCCGCCGTCGTGGCCGTCCTGGCCGGAAAACTATCCGTAGACCAACTGGGGCCCGCCTTGCTGTCCCGGGAACTGAAACCTGAAGGCGATTACTGACATGTCCCATCACCAACTGCCGGCAGATGAACCAGACCGCCGGATAAAGCCCCGTGTCGCCGTACTGTTCGGCGGACGCTCAAGTGAGCACGCGGTCAGCTGCGTCACGGCAGCAGGCGTGCTCGGCGCCATCAACCGGGACAAGTACGACGTCATTCCCATCGGGATCGCCAAATCCGGCCAGTGGGTGCTGGCCTCCGGCGACACCGCCCAGTGGTCCCTCGCTTCGGCGTCCCTGCCCGAAGTTGAAGCATCGGACCGCACCGTGACACTTGCGGAGATCGGCGGCGAACACCAGCTGATCGTGGCAGCGCCCAACGAGGTTCCGACGGAGCTTGGCACCGTAGACGTGGTCTTTCCACTGTTGCACGGACCGTTCGGCGAGGACGGCACCATCCAGGGCCTGCTGGAGCTGTCCGATACCCGGTACGTGGGTGCCGGCGTACTGGCTTCCGCCGTCGGCATGGACAAGCACTACATGAAGGTGGTCTTCGAGGCCGCCGGACTCCAGGTCGGTCCCTACGTCGCCGTGACTGACCGGCAGTGGCGCAACGATCCCGAATTAGTCCGCAAGCAGGTGGACCGCCTCGGCTTTCCCGTCTTCGTCAAGCCGGCCCGGGCAGGCTCCTCGATGGGCATCTCCAAAGTGGACTCGCTGGCGGACCTCGATGCCGCCATCGAGGAAGCACGCCGGCACGACCTCAAGCTGGTTATTGAAGCCGGAATCGTGGGCCGTGAAATCGAATGCGCCGTTCTGGAAGGCCGCGGCACCGATGCTCCGCGTACGTCCATGCCCGGCGAGATCTCGGTAGCCGGCGGTGGCCACGAGTTTTACGACTTCACCGCCAAGTACGTCGAGGACGGGGCGGCGGCGCTTAGCTGCCCGGCAGATATTCCGGAAGAAGCCATCGCCCGGGTCCGGGAGCTTGCCGCAGCCGCGTTCGACGCAGTGGGGGCTGAAGGCCTGAGCCGGGTCGACTTCTTCTACACGGCCAGTGGCGACCTGATCATCAACGAGATCAACACCATGCCGGGATTCACGCCCAAGAGCATGTACCCGCAGATGTGGGCGGCCTCCGGGCTGGACTACGCAGAACTGATCGACGAGCTGATCTACCTGGCGCTGAACCGGAAAACCGGCCTGCGCTGATCCCCGCCGGCGGGGGCTACGGCCGCGCGTCCCGGATGAGCTCACGGGCCCTGACGGTGTCCGGGTGAAGCCGCAGGGACCGCTCGTGTTCGTCGATGTGGTCCACCACGCGGGCCGCCTGATCGGTCAGGCCCCACTGCGCGAAGAGTCGCGCATACGTCGGTCGATGGTTCGGCACCGGCACCCTCGTTGGATCGCCGCCGACCCAGGCAGCGAACTCAGCGCGGCCGCGCGTCAGGTTGAGAACGGGCAACACCTCGTCGTGCAATAACCGGGTCAGCGCGTCGACGGTCGGTGCGACCCAGTGGTAGGCCGGCTGGCCGCAGTGCACCGGCGCCACGCGGTCGGGGCTCGAGGGGACGTCCCGGCCAAAACCGGGCACGTGCGTGCCGGACATCACCCACACGAGTCCGGCATAGCTGGTGCCGTCGCCGGAAGTGCCTGCGCCGGGCGCGAGCGCGATGGATTGGACGAAGCCCTCGCTGCCTTCACGGTAGAAGTACCGCGGCCCAGTCGGCTTGTTCACGAATCCCGCCTGCCCGAGCAGGGGCAGCACCCCGGACGCCAGCCTGTCGACCGTATCGTTCGAAAGCACGCCGGTGGGTGCGGGCTTCCGGGGGGATCGGTTTACCTCAACGACAGCGCGGATTACCGCAGCCTTCACGTCAGCAATAGCCAGCTTCGTCCGCAGGTAGACCACCTCGCGATCCTCCGCCAGGATGTCCTCGATGCCCGCCTGGTCCGCCAGCGCCTGGTCCAGGCCGTCGTCGTAGGCATCGCAGCAGGAGCTGATCTCGTCGTCGAACCAAACCACCGTGTTAAAGCCGTCAATCTCGTCGGAGTCGTGCACGTCAATCCACTCCGGCAGCTCCTCGATCCCCGGCACCATGTCCGGGTGGCGCGCGATCAGCGGCCCGCCGGCCGCACATGCGGCGATCGCCGCAGTGACAGGGTCGTTTGACGTGGCCGGTCGCCGACCACCCTTCCTGCTCACACGCCAACGCATCGTTTGCCCCCGCATCCCCCACGAATTCGGGCTGACGCCCATCCTGCGCGCAATACTGTCGACAACAGTGACTTCTGTCAACGACCCGTAGTCGCCCCTAAGTGCCGTGCCCGGCGCTTACTGGCTGTCCGGCAGGTTCTGCAGTTCCTCCTGGCCGATGCAGCTGCGCTTCGCCGGGACCTTGCCCGCGGCATTGGCCAGTTCAGCCAGGACGGTGGCCGAGCTGATCTTATCCGGGTCCATCAGAATTTCGGTGGCAGGGGACCGGCCATAGGTGGTCAGCGTCCACACGGGGTCGCCTTCCTTCAGCAGCCAGTCGATTCCATTCACGGTGACGCAGCGGTCCGTGGTGGGTCCCGGAACGTTCACCCCGCACCGCAGGATCACCAGTGAGGGCTCGCCCCACGCCGCAGTGGCCTGGCTGTTCGTCTTGCGCAGCTTCGCGTCCCCGAGGGAATCAGGCAGCGCCACCATCATGGGCGCACAGGCCGGGTTGGCGGCATCCGCGGCGGCCGGGACGTCTACAGCCGGGGAGCAGGCGGCCAGTACCAGTCCGCAACACAATGCCGCCATAGTTCCCTGAGCCCTCGCGGATGTCCTTCCGCGCGGGAGGGACACGGAGAATCGGGAGAGGGCTCGCATGCCTTCCATCATCCCGGTTCCCGGAAGACGGTGCCAATTCCGCGGTGGCCGGGGTTTCGTGCGGCCCTGCGGCCCCCTCTGTCGGAGGCTGGCTGTAGCGTAGGAGCGTGCCTGAAAACCCCACGCGCCAAACCGGCGGATCCCGTTCGGTGGCCGAGTCCGCTGCCGCCATGCCGGACTCCGCCCTCACCGTTTCCCGCCTCTCCGAGCCAGAACTTCTGGCCCGAATCTTCCCCCGGCTCGAGCTGCCCGGGCACCATGCGGAAGCAACGTTGCTGGGCCCCGGGGACGACGCGGCCATCATCGCAGCTCCGGACGGAAGGACGGTCATCAGCATCGACACCCAGGTCCAGGACCAGGACTTCCGCCTTGAATGGCCCAACGGGTACCGCACCACCGGGTTCGACGTGGGCTGGAAGGCGGCGGCACAGAACCTCAGCGACATCAATGCCATGGGCGCCGCGGCCACGTCCCTGGTGGTCAGCCTCACGCTGCCGCCGGATACCCCGGTTGCCTGGGTGGAGGACCTCGCCGACGGCCTGGTGGCAGCGGTCCGCGAACTCGGGGCGGAGCGCTGCTCCGTGGCAGGCGGCGACCTCGGGCGGGGACGGGAGATTTCAGTGACGGCCGCCGTCATTGGAACGCTCGACGGCGGCAGGCCAGTACTTCGCTCCGGCGCGCAGCCGGGGGACACCGTCGCCCTGGCCGGTACTGCCGGGCACGCCGCGGCAGGCCTTGCGCTGCTGGAATCCGACATTCCGGCCTCGAAGCTCAGCCCCGCGCAGCAGGTCTTCCCCTCGCGCCAAAGCAGGCCCAGGCCGCCGCTGGCAGCCGGTCCGGCGGCCCGGCAGGCCGGTGCGACGGCCATGATGGATATCTCCGACGGTCTCCTGCGCGAGGGACTACGCCTGGCCACGGCAGGCGGCGTCGTCGTCGACCTTGAACCCGGAGCCTTGGACGCCCTCGCAGCAGTGCTCGCACCGGCGGCGGAAATCCTGGGAACAGATGCCCGCGAGTGGGTACTGGGCGGCGGCGAGGACCATGGCTTGCTGGCCACATTCCCGGCCGGTGTTCAGCTGCCGGAGGGATTCGCTGCGATAGGCTCGATACAAGCACCCGGACGTACGGACGGCCCGGGCGTGACGATAGCGGGCCGGCCCGCCGGCACCCGGGGATGGGATCATTTTGCACACTAAGGTAACCGCCAACGCGCAAGCGATGAAGCGGTGGTTGGGCAAGGCTGAGACGGCACTGGGCAACCACAGCGACCGGTTGAACGCCATCAACATCTTTCCGGTGGCGGACGGGGACACCGGCACCAACCTATACCTGACCGTCCGGGCCGCCGCCCGGTCACTGGCCTGCGACGATGCTACGGCCGCGCAGGCGGACGTGGGCGAAGTCCTGGCCGTCGCGGGGCGGGCCGCCATGGAGGAAGCACGCGGAAACTCGGGGACGCTCTTCTCCGTCTTCCTCTCTGCCGCTGCCGAACCGCTGGCCGGGCACACCCGGCTGACGTCCACCCTGCTCGCCGCTGCCCTGAACCGGGCACAGATCCGCGCCTGGTCCGCCCTCAGCGACCCCGTGCCGGGAACCATGCTGTCGGTGATGGAGGCCGCGGCGCGCGCAGCCGCCGCCGTCGACGCCGGGCAGAACGGCGATGACAGCAACCACGCCCTCGGGCTGGCACTGGACGCCGCCGTGGAAGGTGCGCTGGCCGCCGTCGTCCACACCGAAGACCAGCTCGCCGCGCTGGCCAGTGCCCACGTGGTGGATGCCGGCGGAGTGGGCATGCTCCTGATCCTGGACTGCCTGCGCTCGGCGGTGCTGGGTGAGGAACTGCAGGGTGAGCTGCTGGACGGACTCCACGGCTACGACGTCCAGGACCCGCACATCCACACGGACATGCCGGACGACGACGGCGTCGAAGTCATGTGCACTATCAGCCTGTCGCCGTTGAACGCCGCCACCCTGCGGCAGCGCCTGGACGAAATCGGCGAGTCGGTGATCATGAGCCAGGTGGGCAACGGCGCGGATCCGGAGGGCAACTACCGGTGGCGGGTGCACGTCCACGTCCCGGACGCGGAACCTGCAGTGGAAGCCATCCGGTCCCTGGGTGATCCGGACAACATCAGCGTCAGCGAACTCGCGCTGCCCCGGGAGCCTGTAGCGGGCACGGTGGACTCCCTCGCCAACGGGCATGACCGCTGAACTGGGCATGACCGCTGAACTGGACCTGGCGCTGGAGCGGCGCATCGGCAACCGCTCCGCGGCGGTCATTGAAAAGAACCTGGGCATCACCACGGTGGGCGGGCTCCTCACCTATTTTCCCCGCCGCTACCTGACCCGCGGCGAATTGACGCCCATCAATGAAATTCCCCGCGACGAGGAAGTCACCCTCATCGCCCGTGTCCTTTCCAGCAATACCCGGAAGATGGTGCAGCGGAAGGGCTCCATCACGGACGTGGTGGTCTCGGACGACGACGGACAGGCCGGCCTCCGCCTGGTGGGAGGCACCGACTACCGCGGGAAGGTCCCGGGGACGCTGAAGATCAGTTTCTTCAATGGGTTCCGCGCCAGGAACGATCTCCTGCCGGGACGACGGGCGCTGTTTTCCGGCAAGGTGACCAGCTTCAAGGGCGCACTGGGCCTGACCAATCCGGACTACCTCGTCCTGGACGAGGACCCGATCATGGCCGGGGGCGGGGACGCCGAAAAGCTGGCCGCCATGCCCATCCCGGTCTATCCGGCCACGGCCAAGCTGCCCAGCTGGAAAATACAGAAGGCCGTGGAAGCGCTGCTGGACACCATGGACCTCGATGCCCTGCCGGACCCGCTGCCCGACTATGTCACGGCCCGGGAAGGGTTTATGCCGCTGGCGGAGGCCTATCGGCTGGTTCACGCCCCGACGTCCGCAGACGACTGGAAGCGCGCGCGCCAACGCCTGCGTTACCACGAAGCCCTGGTGCTCCAGTCCGCGCTGGCCCGCCGCCGGGCCCAGATCGCGGCCGAGGAAGCCACCGCGCGGAAGCCCGTCCCGGACGGGCTGGTCGCGGCATTCGACGCCAACCTGCCGTTCACGCTCACTGCCGGCCAGGCCGCGGTAGATGAAACGTTCGCCGCCGAACTGGCCATGGATTCACCCATGAACCGGCTCCTCCAGGGTGAAGTGGGGTCGGGCAAGACCGTGGTTGCGCTCCGGGCCATGCTCCAGGTGGTGGATGCCGGGGGACAGGCTGCCCTGCTGGCCCCCACGGAGGTCCTGGCAGCCCAGCATTACGAATCCATCCGCCGCACGCTCGGTCCGCTGTCCGGCGACGGGCTCCTGGGCGGCCTGGGCAGCGCCCCTGCTGTGCAGGTTACGCTCCTTACCGGATCCATGACCACCGCAGCCCGCAAGCAGGCCATGCTGGACGCGGCCTCGGGCACGGCAGGGATTGTGATTGGCACCCACGCCCTGCTGAGCGACAACGTCTCCTTCTACGACCTCGGCCTGATCGTGGTGGATGAGCAGCACCGGTTCGGTGTGGAGCAGCGCGACGCCCTGCGCGCCAAGGCACGCAAACCGCCGCACCTTCTGGTCATGACCGCCACGCCCATTCCACGGACCGTGGCCATGACCGTGTTCGGCGACCTTGAAACGTCCGTGCTGGACGAGCTCCCGGCCGGCCGCGCCGGAATCACCACCCATGTGGTGGGCCTTGCCGAAAACCCCGGCTGGGCAGGGCGCATCTGGTCGCGTTCACGTGAAGAGGTTGACGCGGGCCACCAAGTGTACGTCGTGTGCCCCAAGATCGGAACGGACGACGACGGCGACTTCAGCCCGGGGGAAGCGGAACCTCTGGGCGGGGGTCCGGCAGGGGCGGACCTGGACAACGACGGTCCTGCCCGGGAGCTCGCTTCGGTGACCGCCGTCGTCGAACAGCTGGCCCAGGAACCCGCGCTCGCCGGTGTTCCCCTGGCCCCGTTGCACGGCCGGCAGGACCCTGCCGTGAAGTCGGCCGCGATGGCGGACTTCACCGCGAACCGCATCAAGGTCCTGGTGTCTACCACCGTGATCGAAGTGGGCGTGGACGTGCACAACGCCACGCTAATGGTGATCCTCGACGCTGACCGGTTCGGCATCTCCCAGCTGCACCAGCTGCGCGGGCGGGTGGGCCGCGGCGGCCTGCCCGGCACCTGCCTCCTGGTCACCGCATTGGAACCTGGGCACCCGAGCCGGCGGCGCCTGGACGCCGTTGCGGCCACCACGGACGGGTTTGAACTGTCCCAGGAAGATCTCAAGCTGCGGCGCGAAGGCGACATCCTGGGCGCTTCCCAGTCCGGCGGGCGGTCCACGCTGAAGCTGCTGCGGGTCCTGGAACACGAGGATGTGATCGCCCGGGCCCGCGACGACGCCCACCGGATCGTCGCGCTTGATCCGAACCTCGCGGCGCATCCGGCGCTCGCGGACGCCATCGACAAGTACCTCAACCCCGAGAAGGAGGCGTTCCTTGAACGCGGTTAATAGGGTGCCGGCCGTTGCCGCTGGCCGTGCGGTGCGCCGTGCTGCCGGAAGGGGCCGGCGATGAGCCGGATTGTTGCCGGGGCGGCAGGCGGGATGCCCCTCACGGGCGTGCCCGGGTCCCTCACCCGGCCCACCACCGACCGGGTGAAGGAAGCACTGTTTTCCCGGCTGGACGCTTTTGACGTCATCTCTGGCGCGCGGGTGCTGGACCTGTACGCTGGCTCCGGCGCGCTGGGCGTCGAAAGTGCCAGCCGGGGGGCGCAGGCGGTGGACCTTGTAGAGTCCGACGCCAAGGCCAGCGGAGTGTGCCAGCGGAACGCGGACCTCATCAACGGGATCGTGGGCCGCAAGGCCGTGACTGTGCACCGGTCCAAGGTGGAGCCGTTCCTGGACCGCGTTCCGGAGGCAGCAGCTTGGGAGCTGGTGTTCCTGGATCCGCCATACCCGCTGGACGAAGTGGCCCTCTCGGCGGTCCTTGAGAAGCTCTCCGCCCATCTGGCACCCGGTGCTGTGGTGGTGGTGGAACGGTCATCCCGTTCACCGGAACCTGAGTGGCCCGGAGGGATGGCCCGCTTTGCGGAGAAGAAGTACGGAGAGACGCGGCTCTGGTTCGCTGAACCCGCGGTGCCTGACGCGATCGACGGCGACGACCTGCCGCAAGCCTGACAGGCAGTCCCGATCCTTCCGCCGCCCACGTGACCCTCCGGCCGGTCAGCCGCCCAGCGGGTCCAGGTCGGGGCCTGTCAGGACCCGGGCCGGGTGGGGGCCGCGTGCTGCCAGTTGGACACTCCATTCCGCCGGCCATGCGGTCTGGGTTCCGGCCAGGATGATGTTGCCCGGATAGCGCCCCTCGAACATGCCTGCCTCGGCAACCGCGGCCACGTCAGCCATAGCCTGGCGCATGGCTGCAACCTGGCTGCGCACCAGCGTCAGGCCCGGCTCGTCGCCAACGTTGACCACCAGGATGCCGGCGGCGTTCAGCCGCGCGCGCACCTCTCTGTAGAAATCGGCACAGGCCAGGTGGGCCGGGGCCTCGGGACCGGAGAAAATATCCAGGATGACCACGTCGAAGCGGAGCTCCGGGTCCAGCCCGGCAAGCTCGGCGCGGGCATCGCCCGTGACAGCGTGCAGTTCCGTACCGTCCGGCAGCGGCAGGTACCGGAGCACGAAGTCCAGGAGCTCCCGTTCGAGCTCCACCGCGTACTGTTCCGAGCCTGGCCGGGTTGCCTGGATGTAGCGGGCCAGGGTCAGTGCGCCGGCACCCAGGTGCAGGGCGCGCAGGGGAGCACCTGCCGGGGCCGCAAGATCCACCAGGTGGCCGATCCGGCGGAGGTACTCGTAGAAGATCTCCTCCGGGCGTGCGAGATTCACGTGCGACTGCTCCGCGCCGCCGATGCTGAGCACGAAACTCCCTTCGGTGAAAGCGTCGGCTTCGATGGACGCATGCTGGCCCGCACCGCGAAGGAACCGCGAGGCCGGAATGTCGGTCCCCGCCGGCATCAGAGCTTTCCGCCCAGGGTGGCCAGCCGTCCGGCGGCTTCCTCCAGGACGTCCACCTTCTTGCAGAAAGCGAAACGGAGAAGGCTGCGGGTGCGGCGTGCGCCTTCATCGTGGCAGAACACCGGCACAGGGATGGCTGCAACGCCCACCAGCGCGGGTAGCCGGCGGGCAAGGTCCACCGCGTCGCTGATGCCCAGCGGGGCGGTGTCCACGTTGATGAAATAGGTTCCCTGGGGTGAGAAGACCTCGAAGCCGGCTGCCCTCAGGCCGTCGCCCAGGATGTCCCGCTTCCGCGCCAAGGTGGACGCAACGCCGTCGTAGAACGCGTCCGGAAGCGCAAGGCCGGTCGCGACGGCCGCCTGGAACGGGGTGCCGGAACTGTACGTCAGGAACTGCTTGACGGTCCGGACGGCAGCTACGAGATCTTCCGGCCCCGTCAGCCAGCCGATTTTCCATCCCGTGAGCGAGAACGTCTTTCCGGCGGAGGAGATGGTCAGCGTTCGCCCGGCCGCGCCGGGCAGGGTGGCCACTGGAATGTGGCTGGCGCCGAAGGTGAGGTGCTCGTACACCTCGTCCGTGACGATGATGCTGCCGTGCTTGACCGCCAGGTCCACGACGCGCTGCAGCACGTGACGCGGGAAGACAGCGCCTGTGGGGTTATGCGGGTTGTTCAGCAGCACTACGCGGGTGCGTTCGCTGAAGGCCGCCTCCAGCGCCGCCATGTCCGGCATGAAGTCGGGAGCCAGGAGGGGAGCAGTCACGTGGGTGGCGCCGGAGAGCCCGATCACTGCCCCATAGGAGTCGTAGAAGGGCTCCAGCGTCAGGACTTCATCGCCCGGCCGGCAGAAGGCCAGCAGCGCGGCCGCGATTCCTTCGGTGGCTCCGGTGGTGACGATCACTTCCGCCTGCGGGTCCGGGGTGAGGCCATAGAAACGCTGCTGGTGTGCCGCCACAGCTTCGCGCAGTTCCGGGATACCCTTGCCGGGCGCGTACTGGTTGGCTCCGGCAGCGATTGCAGCGCGGGCGGCCTCGCGGATTTCCAGCGGACCGTCCTCGTCCGGAAAACCCTGGCCCAGGTTGATGGCGCCGGTCTTCGCGGCCAGGGTGGTCATCTCTTCGAAGATGGTGACGCCCAGGCCGCCGTCCGGGGACAGAAGGTTGGCTCCGAGGGCCGTGCGCTGCCAGGGAGCAGGCTCCGTGGAGGGGGAAAGTTCCGCTGCTGGATGCATCCAGTCATGGTATCCCGGCGTTTCCATACGGTAGGTTCGGAGCATGAGACGAGCGGTGTGCCCAGGATCCTTCGATCCCATCCATAACGGCCATCTCGAGGTCATCGCCCGGGCCGCGGGCCTCTTCGACGAAGTCATCGTTGCGGTGTCCACGAATCCTGCCAAGAAGTACCGGTTCACCCAGCCCGAGCGCTTGGAAATGGCACGGGAAACGCTGGCTTCACTTAAGGGCATCGTGGTGGAACCCGTCGGGGAGGGGCTGCTTGCAGAGTACTGCCGGCAGCGGGGAGTCTCCGCGATCGTCAAGGGCCTGAGGTCCTCCTCGGACTTCGACTATGAACTGCCGATGGCCACCATGAACCGGCAGCTCAGCGGCGTGGAGACCGTCTTCCTGCCCGCGGAGGCGCACTACCTGCACCTGTCCTCAACGCTGATCAAGGAGGTTGCGGGGCTGGGCGGGGACATCTCCGATTACGTGCCGCGTTCGGTGCTGCGGCGGATGTCCGCGGGCGCGCCTGCGGCGGATCAGCGGCCGAACGGGTAGGCTTGACCGGTACTTCGGCGCCGCCGGTTTGCTGGTTTGAGTCCCTGCGGCTCTTCAGGCTAAGATGGTACGTCGGTCATATGTTCAACAGGAGTTCTCATTAAAAGAGATGCTGGTTCGCCCCTGGCGTTCGACGTCAAGGACCTCGGGCGCAGTCCGGGAAGCATGCGGACACTGAAGGAACATGTACCCGCACCAGGTGACCTTGGTGTGGCGCTCATTGGCGTTCAGGAAGGCTCGGACATCGAGCTGGACCTGAGGCTTGAGGCCGTACACGAAGGAATTCTGGTATCAGGAACCGCGCTCGCCGAAGTAACTGGTGAATGCGGCCGATGCCTGGATCCCCTTGCGTATGACCTTGAGGTCAATGTGCAAGAACTTTTCTTCTACGAAGGCGTCCAGCTTTCGGATGGAGAAGAAGATGAAGAGCAACGTCGAGTCGAGCACGATGTAATCGATCTTGAACCGGTGTTGCGGGACGCAGTGGTGACCATGCTGCCGTTCCAGCCGGTGTGCCGGGAAGACTGCCAGGGCCTTTGCTCCGAATGCGGAGTTCGCCTGGAAGACGAGCCGGGGCACCACCACGAGGTCCTTGATCCTCGCTGGGCTGCCCTAGCTGATATGGCTAAGCCTGACCGGCAAAATTGATTTGTACGTGTTTGTCTAGAGAGAAATGAGTTAGCCGTGGCTGTTCCCAAGCGGAAAATGTCTCGCTCGAATACCCGCGCCCGCCGCTCGCAGTGGAAGGCGACCGCACCCCACCTGGTGAAGACCGTTGAAAACGGCCAGGTCACCTACAGCCTGCCGCACCAGGCAAAGGTCGTTACCGACTCGGCTGGCACCGCGCTGTTCCTTGAGTACAAGGGCCGCAAGGTCGCGGACGTCTAATCGGCCGCCAGGCTGACGCGATGTCTTCAACTGAAGAGCTTCTGAAGCGTCTCGGTGTCTCTATTGACGCCGGGACGCTTCGTCTTGCGCTGACCCACCGTTCCTACGCCTACGAAAACGGCGGCATCCCCACCAACGAGCGGCTGGAGTTCCTGGGGGATTCCATCCTGGGCTTCTCTGTCACGGATGCCCTGTACCGGGACAATCCGGACCTGCCTGAGGGTGAACTCGCCAAGCGCCGTTCCGCCGTCGTCAGCACCCGAGCCTTGGCCGGGATCGGCCGCAGCCTGGGCATCGGCGAATACATTTACCTGGGCCAGGGCGAGAAGCTGACCCACGGCAAGGACAAGGCGTCCATCCTGGCGGACACCATGGAAGCCCTGATCGGCGCCACTTACGTCTCCAACGACATCGAGACCGCCCGCCAGCTGGTGATGCGACTGATCGGGCCGCTGCTCAAGGACGCCGCTGCGCTCGGCGCGGGGACGGACTGGAAGACCAGCATCCAGGAACTGGCCGCGAGCCGGCAGCTGGGCACCATCAACTACGCCGTGGACGGCACCGGGCCGGACCATGCCCGCACGTTCACCGCGGTGCTGCACGTTGGCGGTACCGCGTATGGCAAGGGCTCCGGCCATTCCAAGAAGGAAGCGGAGCAGGAAGCAGCCGCTGACGCGTGGCGCGCCCTCAACGGCGCCGGCGCAACCCAGTAACGGCCATGCCTGAACTCCCTGAGGTGGAAGTGGTGCGCCGCGGCCTGGCCACCTGGGTCCGCGGTCGCACCATCGAAGCGGCGGACGTGCTGGATGCGCGGTCCATCCGGCGGCACGCCGCAGGTCCTGCGGATTTCGTGGGGAACCTTGAAGGAGCCACCGTCACCGATGTGGTGCGCCGGGGCAAGTTCCTGTGGCTTCCGCTCGTGGATGGGGAGACGCCTGGGGGAAGCCGGCCGGAGGTGGCCCTGATGGCGCATCTGGGCATGAGCGGGCAGCTGCTGATGCAGGACGCCGGCGTCCCGGACGAAAAACACCTGAAGGTCCGACTGCGCCTCAGTGCGGTCGCCGGCATGCCGGGCCAGCTGCGGTTCGTGGACCAGCGGATCTTCGGCGGACTCTTCGTCACCGACCTGGTACCAACAGACGACGGCGGCCCCGGCGGGCAGGCGGAAAGCCCCCTGCCCCTGATCGCTGCCGAAGCGGCGCATATCGCCCGGGATCCGCTGGACCCGCACTTCTCCTTCGACCTGTTCTACCGCCGGCTGCGCGGGCGCAAAACCGGCCTCAAACGGGCCCTCCTGGACCAGGGCCTGGTGTCCGGAATCGGGAACATCTATGCGGACGAGGCCCTGTGGCGGGCGCGCCTGCACTATGCACGGCCCACAGACACCCTGCGTCGGGCGGACGCCGAACGGCTGGTGGCCGCCGCACGGGACGTCATGACGGATGCCCTCGCCGCCGGCGGAACCAGCTTCGACTCGCTGTACGTGAACGTCAACGGCGCCTCCGGCTACTTCGATCGGTCGCTGAACGCCTACGGCCGCACCGGCGAGCCCTGCCACCGGTGCGCGGCCGCCGGCATCAACGCCACCATCCGCCGTGAGCAGTTTATGAACCGGTCGTCGCACACCTGCCCGGTCTGCCAGCCGCGGCCCCGCAACGGACGCTGGTAGCGGAAAGCCTGCGCATCCCACGGCCGGGAGGTCCGCCGGGTTAGATTTGGTGTCAGCCCGGCACCCGCTGACACCACGAGGAGACCCGAAATACCTTGCACCTCAAAAGCCTGACCGTCCGGGGATTCAAGTCCTTCGCGTCGGCCACCACCTTCGATTTTGAGCCCGGCGTGACCGCTGTGGTGGGCCCCAACGGGTCCGGCAAATCCAACGTGGTGGATGCCCTGGCCTGGGTGATGGGCGAGCAGGGCGCGAAGACCCTGCGCGGCGGCAAGATGGAGGACGTCATCTTCGCCGGCACCTCCGGCCGGCCGCCGCTGGGCCGCGCCCATGTTTCGCTCACTATCGACAATGCTGATGGTGCCCTGCCCATCGAATACAGCGAGGTGACCATCTCGAGGACACTGTTTCGGACCGGCGGGTCCGAGTATGCCATCAACGGGTCCGGCTGCCGGCTGCTGGACATCCAGGAACTGCTCTCCGATTCAGGCCTGGGCCGGGAAATGCACGTCATCGTGGGGCAGGGGCAGCTGGACCGTGTGCTGCACGCAACCCCCGAGGACCGCCGCGGCTTCATCGAGGAAGCCGCCGGAATCCTCAAACACCGCCGCCGCAAGGAACGCACCGTCCGCAAGCTCGAGGCCATGCAGGCAAATCTCCAGCGGCTCACGGACCTCACCGGGGAGATCCGGCGCCAGCTGACGCCCCTGGGCAAGCAGGCCGAAGTGGCCCGCCGCGCCCAGCGCGTCCAGTTCGACGTCCGGGACGCGCGTGCCCGGCTCCTTGCCGATGACCTGGTCCAGCTGCAGTCGGCCCTGGAGCGGGACGTGGCTGACGAGGCCGCGCTGAAGGCCCGGCGGACCGCCGTCGAACACGACCTCGCAGCCGGACGCCGGCAGCAGGCGGAGCTGGAGCAGCTGGCAGCCCAGGCCACGCCCCGGCTCAATGCCGCCCGGGATACCTGGTACCGGCTCAGTGCTGCCAGAGAGCGGTTCCGGTCCCTGGGTTCGCTCGCGCAGGAGCGCAGCCGCCTGCTCGGTGCCGTGGACACCGAACCGGCATCCGGCCGCGACCCCGACCAGCTGGAGCGCCAAGCCGCGAGCGTCCGCGAAGAACTCGCCGGGCTGGAACGGGACACGGAGAAGCGGCGCAGCGCCCTGGAACAGGCCGAGGCCGCGAAGGCGGAGGCAGAACGCGCCGCACTGGCCGAGGATAAAAGGCTCACCGCGCAGCTGCGGGCGGCCGCCGACCGGCGCGAAGGCCTGGCCAAGCTCGCCGGGCAAGTGGCTGCGGCCCGTTCACGGGTGGAGTCTGCGCAGGCGGAACTCGGCAGGCTGCGCGAGTCACTGGCCGCAGGACAAGAGCGCCGTGCCCGCGCCCAAGCCGAATTCTCCGCCTTGGAGAACCAGGTGGCAGGCGTGGAGGAGGGCGAAGAGTCCCTGGACGCCGAGTACGAAGCCGCGGCCGAAGCGCTTGATGCTGTACTGGAGGACATCGCCGGCCTGGCCGCGGACGTGAATGAGGGAATCCGCCGCCGGGACGCCCTCGTGGCCCGCCGGGATGCATTGAAGCTGGGGCTGGAACGGAAGAACGGCGCCAGCCACGCACTCCAGGCGGGACTGGCTGGTATCCGGGGAAGCTTCGCCGGCGAGATTGAGGTGGAAAGCGGATTCGAGGCCGCCATCGCAGCTGCCCTGGGCGAAGCAGCGGAGGCGGTCCTCGTGGACGGCCCGGAAACCGCGGTGGCGCTCCTTCAATTGCTTAAAACGGACGACGCCGGACGGGCAGCATTGCTGATGGCTTCGGCAGGAGACGGGGAACCGGCATCCGGGCCGCCGCTGCCGGAACTCCCGGAGGGTGCCCTCCCGGCCGCAGGCGTGGTGGGCGGGCACGGACAGTTCGCCGGACGGGTCAGGCACCTGCTGGCGCGCACCGCCGTCGTCAAGAGCCTCGAAGCCGCGGCGGAACTGGTGGACCGCCACCCGGACGTCACCGCGGTTACCCGCGCCGGGGACATCTTCACCGCCGTCTCCGCCAACGGCGGCTCGGCGAAGGCACCCTCGCTGCTTGAGGTTCAGGCCGCCGTGGACGGCGCCGAAGCTGACCTTCAGGAGGTCACCGCCACTCTGGAGCGCAACAGGTTTGCACTGGCCGCCGCAGAGGCGCGGCGGGCCGGCGCGCAGGACCGGGCCGATGCCGCGATGGACCGGCTGCACGAGTCCGACGCCCGCCTCGCCGCCGTCGCCGAACGCCTGGGCCACCTGAATTCCGTCCTGCGCAGCGCTGTGGGGGAAAGCGACCGCCTGGCCCAGTCCCTGGCCCGCGCCGAGGCCAATGTCGCCGCGGAGGAGGAAGCGCTCGCCGCTGTGGCAGCGAGGCTTGCCGCAGCGCAGGAGGCGCCGCTGGAGGAAGAGCCTTCAACCGCACACCGCGACGAACTCGCCCAGGCAGCGTCGGTCGCCCGTGCCGCCGAGATGGAGGTGCGCCTGGCGCTGCGCAGCGCCGAAGAGCAGCTGTCCGCCACAGGAAACCGGGCCGCTTCGCTGGAACGGGCCGCCGTCACCGAGCGGCGTGCCCGGGCCGAAGCCGCAGAGCGGGCCCGCCGGCGCCGGCTGCAGGCGGGACGGGCCGCTGCGGTGGGTGCCGCCGTGGGCCTTTCCCTTCGGTACCTGGACGTTTCCGTGGACCTTGCCCGGCACGAACGGGACCTCGCCGAGGAAAACCGGGAACGACGGGACAAGGAACTGGCTGAGGTGCGCTCGGCCACCGAAGCCCTGGCCCGCGAGCTGGCGGAGCTGACCGATACTGTCCACCGTGACGAACTCGCCCGCGCCCAGCAAAAGGCTCGGATCGAGGCCCTGGAAACCCGGGCCATCGACGAACTGGGGATTACCCCGGACGCGCTCGTGGCAGAGTTCGGGCCTCACGTCCCTGTGCCCGTACCGGCGGAGGAGTCCGGGGACAAATGGGCCGCCCTCCGTACCCCTGTGGACGAGGCCGGCGAGGATATCTTCGAGGGAAATCCCTACGTGCGTGCCGAGCAGGAGAAGCGGCTTCGCAGGGCGGAACGGGATCTTGCCAGCCTGGGCAAGGTCAACCCCCTGGCCCTGGAGGAATTCGCGGCCCTGGAGGAACGACACCAGTTCCTCAGCTCCCAGCTGGAGGACCTGAAGGCCAGCCGCAAGGACCTGCTGGACATCATCAAGGAAGTGGACCAGCGCGTGCAGCGGGTGTTCGCTGAAGCGTTCGAGGACACCCAGGCCCAGTTCGTGCGGGTCTTTGAACGGCTGTTCCCGGGCGGTGAGGGCCGGCTGGTCCTCACCGACCCGGACGACATGCTGGCCACAGGCATCGAGGTGGAAGCCCGGCCGGCCGGCAAGAAGATCAAGCGGCTCTCACTGCTCTCGGGCGGTGAACGCTCGCTGACGGCCGTGGCGCTGCTGGTGGCGATCTTCAAGGCGCGGCCGTCCCCGTTTTATGTCATGGACGAGGTGGAAGCTGCCCTGGACGATACCAACCTGGGCCGCCTCATCACCATCTTCGAGGAGCTGCGGGAATCCAGCCAGCTGATTGTGATCACCCACCAGAAACGCACCATGGAAGTGGCGGACGCCCTCTACGGCGTGACCATGCGCGGTGATGGCGTTTCCACCGTCATCAGCCAACGCCTGGCAGGGGACCGGCAGACCGCGGACGTGTAGCTGCCCTGTGAGAAGCTAGGGGAGTGAATGAAATCCTTCCCATTATCCTGTCCATTGTTGCTGCCCTGGTGGTTATCGGCGGGCTGATTCCGGTCCTGCTCAAGACCCGCCGGAACATCAACCAGTACCCGGGGACCCGCGACGCCAATGATCCCGAGGCCGCCCGCGGCGGCAGCACTATGGTCTCCGATGCGCCGGTGGCGGACCGGACGGCGCCTGCAGGCGTGGAGCTGGAAGGCCTGGAGGGCGCTGAGGTTCCGGACGATGCCGCCGGGCTCGAAACCATCCCCGTCGATACCCCGCTGCCCGTTGCCGGACGGCTCATGCGCCTGCGGGAGCGGCTGGTCCGGTCCAACAACATCATGGGCAAGGGCCTGCTTGCGCTGCTCTCCAGCGACCGGATCGACGAGGGCGTCTGGGACGAAGTGGAGGAAACCCTCCTCCTGGCGGACCTGGGCACCGAGCCCACGATGCAGCTGGTGGATGCACTCCGTGAACGCGTCAAGGTCCTGGGCACGCGCACCCCCGAGGACGTCAAGGCCCTCCTGCGCGAAGAGCTGGTCAAGCTGGTGGACCCCACCATGGACCGCAGCCTCAACATCGAGCGGCAGGACGGCAAGCCCGCGGTCATGATGGTCGTCGGCGTCAACGGGGTGGGCAAGACCACCACCGTCGGCAAGCTGGCACGCGTCCTGGTGGCCGAGGACAAGGACGTCCTGCTGGGAGCCGCGGACACGTTCCGTGCCGCCGCCGCCGAACAGCTGGCCACCTGGGGCCAGCGCGTGGGCGTCCCCACCGTTAAGTCGGATATCGACGGCGCCGACCCCGCCTCGGTTGCCTACGAGGCCGTTAAGGCCGGCATCGAGCAAGAGGTGGACGTGGTCATGATCGACACCGCGGGCCGCCTCCAGAACAAGGTAGGCCTGATGGACGAGCTGGGCAAGGTCAAGCGCGTCGTCGAGAAACTCGCGGACGTTGACGAGGTCCTGCTGGTGCTGGACGCAACGACGGGCCAGAACGGCCTTAACCAGGCCCGGGTGTTCTCCGAAGTGGTCAACATCACCGGTATCGTCCTGACCAAGCTGGACGGCACCGCCAAGGGCGGCATCGTGGTGGCCATCCAGAAGAGCCTTGGCGTGCCGGTCAAGCTCATTGGCCTGGGCGAGGGCGCGGACGACCTTGCACCGTTCGAGGCTGAAGGCTTCGTTGACGCGCTGCTGAACTAGCCGTAGCGCGCGTTTGGCAGATCGGCCTGCGCCCGCTCAGTGAGCCGGGCGCAGGGTCTCCCTGGTGGCGAGCCAGCTGCAGGCCGCCACCAGCATGATCCCGCCGGTCACCCCGAACGCCCAGCCATAACCCAGCCGGTCCGCAAGCACTCCGGCCAGTACAGGACCCACGATCGCTCCGACGTCTGACACCATCTGGTAGACGGCCAGGACCTTGCCGCCGGAACGGTCGTTGCCGATGACATCCGCTACCGCGGCCTGCTGGGCCGGGCCGAAGAGGCCTGAGCCGACGCCGGCCAGCGCAGAAGCGGCCAGGAACCAGCCCAGATCCGCTGTCGTGCCGATCGCCGCTGTGGCGCCCGCGGCAACCAGAAGCCCCCAGACCATCATGGGCCGGCGCCCCACGCTGTCCGCCAGGCGGCCGGAAAACGTGAGCGCTGCGGCATTGCCCGCAGCGAATACGGCAAGGGCAAGCCCCGCAGCGGCCGGACCGGAACCAAAAACGGCAGCGGCGAAGAGCGGTACCGTTGCCATCCGCACGCCGAATGTCGCCCACCCGTTGGCGAAGCTGGAGACCAGCGCGGACCGGTAGGCGCCTGCCGCCAAGGCCTCGGTAAACGAAAGCGCCGGAGTTCGCTGCGCGCCTCCGCTGCTACGGCGCTGATGGCTCAGCTGCGTCTGGACCACCCAGGCGGCCACCACCAGAGCGGCGGCGTAGGCCAGGAACGGAACGCGCAGGCCGAAACCTGCCAGCAGGCCGCCCACGATGGGCCCGCACACGTTGCCCACCAGGAACGCCGAGGCGTAGGCGCCGGACACCCGGCCGCGGCTTTCGGCCGGCGCCAGCCGGACCACCAGTGCCATTGAGGCGACCGTGAACATCACCGATCCGGCACCGCCCAGGCCTCGGAACAGCAACAGCTGCCAGTAGTCCTGGGCGAAGGCGCAGGCTGCCGTGGACGCCGCCACAATCAGCAGCCCCGCGACGTAGACGGGCCGTTCCCCCAGCCGTCCAATGAGCGCCCCGCCTGCCGGAGCAAACACCAGGCGCATGAACGCGAAGATGGCCACGATCACGGACGCCTCGGTGTTTCCCACCCCGAACGTGGTGGCGAACTGCGGCAGCACGGGGGCCACGAGGCCGAAGCCAAGGGCGATCAGGAACGCGGCGGCAAGCATCACCTTGATGTCCCGCGGGAACTTTCCGGGACGCTGCAGGAATCGCGCCAGGAACGTGGGTGGGGCGCCGCTGTCGCGGGGTTCTGCCGTCATGATGCCGCAATCCTTGCCGTGGACAGTGCCGGGAACCGGCGAAGGGGACGAAACACCACCGTAACAAGCCGGATATGCACCATTTACTTCCTGGAGGTTGATGTAACAGGGCCGCAATATAAATCCGCGGCAGCCGAAACACGTCAACCCCAGACTCGATACAGGACGCAAAACGGCGTTGGCAGGCGGAGTATTCCGCAGAATCGATCATAGGGAGGACGTGCACCATGGAACTTACCCCAGGTCACGTATGGCTGATGGTGGCGGCAGCACTCGTGCTGCTCATGACACCAGGGCTCGCATTTTTCTACGGTGGCATGACGCGCGCCAAGGCAGCGCTGAACATGATGATGATGAGCTTCATCTCCATCGGCATCGTCAGTGTCGTGTGGGTGCTGTGGGGCTACTCGATGACGGGCGGTGACGGCTTCCTGCAGATCGTCGGGAACCCGTTTGCGAGCTTCGGCCTCGAGGGAGTCAACACGGCGGATTCGCCGGACGGCCTCATCCTGGTGGGCTACGGGGCAACCTTCGCCATCATCACCGTTGCCCTGATCAGCGGCGCCATCGCCGACCGCGCCAAGTTCGGCGCATGGAGCGTTTTCGTGCCCGTCTGGGTCACACTGGTGTACTGCCCCCTGGCCTACATGGTGTGGGGTGGCGGTCTCTTCGGTGAGGAAGGCGCCATCGGCCAGGCGCTCGGCCCGGCCATCGACTTCGCAGGCGGCACCGTCGTCCACATCAACGCCGGCGTGGCGGCCCTGATCCTGGTCCTCATCATCGGCAACCGCAAAGGCTTCGGCAAGGACCCCAATCACCGGCCGCACAACATCCCGTTCGTCATGCTCGGCGCAGCCATCCTGTGGTTCGGCTGGTTCGGCTTCAACGGCGGCCTCGCCTCTTCCGCTGAACAGGGCGGTCTCATCTGGGTCAACACCCTGGCGGCGCCGGCAGCGGCCATGCTCGGCTGGCTCGTCACCGAACGCATCCGCGACGGCCACCCCACGTCCCTCGGCGCAGCATCCGGTGTGGTGGCCGGGCTGGTTGCCATCACTCCGGCCTGCGCCAACGTCAGCCCGGTGGGTGCCCTGGGACTGGGCGTCGTGGCAGGCGTTGCCTCCGCCCTGGCCGTGGGTCTAAAGTTCCGTTGGGGCTTCGACGACTCGCTGGATGTGGTGGGTGTGCACTTGGTTTCGGGCATCATCGGCACCGTGGCACTTGGCTTCATCGCATTGCCGGAAGACGGCGCCGGCGGCGGCCTCTTCTATGGCGGCGGCATGACCCAGATGTGGGCCCAGTTGGCTGCGGCCGGCATCGCCATCGCCTACTCGGCAGTCTTTACGGTCATCATTGCCCTGGCCATCCACAAGACCATGGGCTTCCGGGTATCCCAGGAGCAGGAAACCGTGGGCGTGGACCTCAGCCTGCACGCGGAGACGGCCTACGAGTTCGGCGTCTCCGGGCACGGCGGCTCGTTCCAGCCCCTGCATGACGTGATGACCGGCAAGAGCCAGACGGCGGACCAGGCAGCAGCCGGCACGCAGCAGACCGAATCGGCAACAGGCAAGGAAAGCGTGGGGGCATGAAACTGATTACTGCCATCGTCAGGCCCGAAAAACTCGAAGCCATCCGGGAAGGGCTGGAATCCTACGGGGTCCAGGGCCTCACGGTCAGCGCAGCCAGCGGCTACGGCCGGCAGCGCGGCTACACGGAGGTGTACCGCGGAGCCGAGTACAACGTTGATCTGCTGCCGAAAATCCGGGTGGAGGTCCTTGCTACGGACGAACAGGCGGACGACATCCTGGACGTCATCATCGCCAGCTCCAACACGGGCCGCGCCGGCGACGGCAAGGTCTGGACGATGGACGTTTTCGAGGCAGTCCGGGTTCGGACCGGCGAACGCGGGGTAGCCGCAATCTGACGCCCGTATCAGAGGCCTGTTCGCGGATCCGAACCTTGACGGTGAGGATCTGCGGACAGGCCTCTGGCGTTTGCGCTCAGTGGACCGCACCCCTGGCGGGCCAGGAAAGCGGACCGTCCGAGCCGGCGTCGTACTCCTCCAGCGGAACGGCGCCCTCCGCCCAGGACTGAAGCACCGGCTCCACGATCCGCCAGCATTCCTCCGCTGTATCGCCCCGGACGGACAGGAGCGGGTCCCCGTTGAGCACCCCCTCCAGCACTTCACCGTAGGGGAGGAGATCCGAGGCGCTCAGCTCCGCATCCAGGGTGATCCGGCCCAGGCTGAAGATGTTGCCCGGGCCATTGACGTCTACGTCGAACTGGAGCGTGTCCGGTCCGAAGCCGATGCGCAGCTGGTTGGGGGAGTCCACTCCCGTGAAGCCCTCGGGAAGGTGGGGGACGGGACGGAAAGTCACCACCGCCTCCTTGCGCTTGGTGCCCATGGCCTTGCCCGAACGCAGGATGAAGGGAACGCCGCTCCAGCGCCAGTTGGCGATCCGGACCTCGACTTCGGCCAGGGTTTCGGTGTTCCGGCCCGGATCCACGCCCTCCTCCCGGGCGTAGCCCGGGACGTCAACACCGGCCACAGTCCCCGCTGTGTACCGGGCGCGGCGGGTGGACTCCCCATACGGGGCAGTGACGCTGCTGGCCCGAAGCGCGGTGGCGACGGCATCGCGGAGGTCGCGCTCGCCGATGGTGGCCGGCGGCTCGATGGCCATGAGCGCCATGATCTGCAGCAGGTGGCTCTGGACCATGTCCCGGAGGGCGCCGGCGCCGTCGTAATACCGGGCGCGGCCTTCCAGCGCCAGGTCCTCGTCGAAGATGATTTCCACCTTTTCCACGTGCTCCCGGTTCCAGACCGGCTCCAGGAAGTTGTTCGCGAAGCGCAGGCCCAGGATGTTCAGCACCGTGGCCTTGCCCAGGAAATGGTCAACGCGGTGGATGTGGTCCTCGGGAACCAGTTGCACAAGGGTCCGGTTAAGGGCCCGCGCCGATTCCTCGCCGGAGCCGAAGGGCTTTTCCATGACCAGCCGCGTGCCCGGCGGAAGCTGATCCGGCTGCAGGGCCTCGCAGGCCCATTGGCTGACCTGCGGCGGCAGTGCGAAGTAGATGGCCACCGGCCCTTCAAGGCTGGCGATGAGTCCGGCCAGGGCGCCGTCCGCCGTGACGTCCAGCTGGTGGTACGCGGTTTCGCCGGCCATGGATTCCAGGGCCTGCCGGTTCTGCTCATCGGCATCCCTGGCGGCGGTGCTGAAGGCTTCGCCAACCCGTTGGCGCCACTGTTCCTGCGTCCATGGATCAGAGCCGGCACCGGCCAGGCGCAGACCCCCGGCACGTCCGCGTGCCACCAGCCGGGCGAGGCCAGGGAGCAGCAGCCGGCCGGTGAGGTCGCCGGAAGCGCCGAGGATGAGCAGGGTCCTGACAGTTGTTGGGCTGGTCATTTTGCCAGCATGCCACCTTGCGTGTCCGAGTTGGTACCCTAGATAGTCGAGTCCCGATCATCCACTGAAAGAACGGCACGTGTTCAATTCACTTTCTGACCGGTTGACAGCAACCTTCAAGAATCTCCGCGGCAAGGGCCGCCTCACCGAGGCTGACGTTGACGCCACCGTACGCGAGATCCGCCGCGCGCTCCTTGACGCCGACGTTGCCGTTCCCGTTGTCCGTGAATTCACCGGCCGCGTCCGGGAACGCGCCCTGGGTGCCGAGGTGTCCGGTGCGCTGAACCCGAGCCAGCAGATCGTCAAGATCGTCAACGAGGAGCTGGTGGAGATCCTCGGCGGTGAGACCCGCCGGATCCGCCTGGCCAAGAACGGCCCCACCATCATCATGCTGGCCGGCCTCCAAGGCGCCGGTAAGACCACCCTCGCCGGAAAGCTCTCCAAGTGGCTGAAGTCCCAGGGCCACAGCCCCATGCTCGTGGCGTGCGACCTGCAGCGGCCCAACGCCGTCACGCAGCTCCAGGTGGTGGGCCAGCGCGCCAAGGTGCCGGTGTTCGCGCCGCACCCGGGAGCCACGTCCTCTGAGCTCGACCAGCCCGCCGGCGACCCCGTTGCGGTTGCGCGTGCTGGCGTGGAGGAAGCCCGCCAGAAACTCCACGACGTGGTCATCGTGGACACGGCCGGCCGGACCGGCGTCGACGCCGACATGATGGAACAGGCGCGCCAGATCCGCCGCGCCATCGTGCCCAACGAAGTCCTGTTCGTCATCGACGCCATGATCGGCCAGGACGCCGTGAACACGGCGCTGGCGTTCGATGAAGGCGTGAACTTCACCGGCATCGTGCTTTCAAAGCTCGACGGCGACGCGCGCGGCGGTGCCGCACTTTCCGTTGCGTCGGTGACCGGCAAGCCCGTGATGTTCGCGTCCACCGGCGAAGGACTGGACGACTTCGAGCTGTTCCACCCGGACCGGATGGCCTCCCGCATCCTGGACATGGGCGACGTCCTGACGCTCATCGAGCAGGCGGAAAAGTCCTGGGACAAAGACGAGGCAGCCCGGATGGCGAAGAAGTTCGCCGACCAGGAAGACTTCACCCTGGAAGACTTCCTCGCCCAGATGCAGCAGATCCGCAATATGGGCTCCATGAAGAAGATGCTCATGATGATGCCCGGCGCCCAGAACATGCGCCAGCAGCTGGAGCAGTTCGACGAGCGCGAGATTGACCGGGTCGAGGCGATCGTGCGGTCCATGACGCCGCATGAGCGGCTCGCCCCCAAGATCATCAACGGCTCCCGCCGCGCCCGCATCGCCCGGGGTTCGGGTGTGCACGTCTCCGAGGTCAACGGCCTGCTGGAGCGTTTTGCGCAGGCGCAGAAGATGATGAAGAAGATGGCGCAGGGCGGCATGCCCGGAATGCCGGGAATGCCGGGCCTCCCCGGCGCCGGCGGGGCGCGGAAGAATGCCAAGAACGCGCCCAAGAAAAAGGCCAAGTCCGGCAACCCCGCCAAGGCTGCGCAGGAGCGCAGGGAGGCCGAAGCGCGCCGCGCCAACGCCGGCAAGGCGCTGCCCACCGGTGCCGCGTTCGGCCAGCAGGGCGACTTCGACCCCTCGCAGCTGAACCTGCCCAAGGGCTTCGATAAGTTCCTCGGCAAGTAACCCATCCCAACCAGGTAGCGCCAAGTGCCGTTTTGACCCTTCAAAACGACACTTGGCGCTACTTACTTAAGATGCTGTAGCCGTGGAATAGGGTGGGGTAATGGTCAAGCAACGGGTAGTGTTCGTGCATGGCGCCGGAAGCTTCGGCGCGGCCGCCTGGCCCCGCCAGCACGGCATGGCGCTGGCCTACGATGCCCTGTTCCTCCGGCGCCTCGGGTACGGTCCCGCGGCCGGGACGGCAGAGCCGTCCTTTGGCGGGGACGCCGCGATCATCCTCCGCGCGCTGCAGGACGACGGCCGCGGCGCGTCAGGCGGCCATGTCGTGGCCCACGCCCAAGGCGCCATACCCGCGATGCTCGCCGCGGTGGAACGTCCTGACCTCGTCCATTCCCTGGTTCTCGTGGAGCCGGCCTGCCTGTCCCTGACGGCCGACCTGCCCGCAACGGCGGCGCACCGGGCACAGTTCCGCGAGTGCGCAGAAGCTCCGCTGCATATCGTTCCCGGTGTCCCCACCCTGGTGCTCACCGGAGGCTGGGAGCCGTTGTTCGAAGAGATTGCCGGCTACCTGCGGGAAACCGGCGCCGTGCACCGCACTGCTGCCGGCGGGCACCGGCCGCACGATTCCGTGGAAGGCGACAGGACCATCCGGCGGTTTATCGCAGGTGTCAGCCGCGGCCAGACGGCACAAGCCTCCTAGCTCCCCGCCGGCACCTTCAACTCCGGGAGGTAGACCTTCCCGCCGGCGGCAAGGAATTCCTGGCTCTTCTCCCGCATTCCGGACGCCGCCTCCGCCAGTGCGGCCTGCGCCTCCGCTGAACCGTACTCGTCCCGGATGTCCTGGCTGATCCGCATCGAGCAGAACTTCGGCCCGCACATGGAGCAGAAGTGTGCGGTCTTGGCCGGTTCAGCCGGCAGGGTCTCATCATGGAACGCCTCGGCCGTGACCGGGTCCAGGGACAATGCAAACTGGTCCCGCCACCGGAACTCGAACCTTGCCTTGGACAGGGCGTCGTCGCGTTCGTGCGCGCCGGGGTGGCCCTTTGCCAGGTCCGCCGCGTGTGCCGCGATCTTGTAGGTGATCACGCCGGTCTTGACGTCGTCCTTGTTGGGCAGGCCCAGGTGCTCCTTGGGAGTCACGTAGCAGAGCATCGCCGTGCCGTAGCGGGCAATCTCCGTGGCGCCGATGGCCGAAGTGATGTGGTCGTAGCCGGGGGCAACGTCGGTGACCAGCGGCCCCAGGGTATAGAACGGGGCGCCCTTGCACAGCTCCTGCTGCCGTTCGACGTTTTCACGGACCAGGTGGAACGGGACGTGGCCCGGACCTTCAACCATGACCTGGACGTCGTACTCCCAGGCGCGCTGGGTGAGCTCGGCCAGGGTGTCCAGCTCGGCGAACTGGGCGGCGTCATTGGCGTCCGCCGTGGCGCCCGGCCGCAGCCCGTCGCCGAGCGAGAACGCGACGTCGTACTTGGCGAAGATTTCGCAGAGTTCGTCGAAGTGCGTGTACAGGAAATTTTCCTGGTGGTGCGCCAGGCACCAGCCCGCCATGATGGAGCCGCCGCGGGACACGATGCCGGTGACCCGGTTGGCAGTGAGCGGAACATAGCGCAGGAGCACGCCGGCGTGGACAGTCATATAGTCCACGCCCTGTTCGCACTGCTCAATCACCGTGTCACGGAAGATCTCCCACGTCAGGGCGTTTGCTTCGCCGTTGACCTTCTCCAGGGCCTGGTAGATGGGGACGGTGCCGATCGGCACGGGGGAGTTGCGGATGATCCACTCGCGCGTGGTGTGGATGTCGTCGCCGGTTGAGAGGTCCATGACTGTATCCGCGCCCCACTGGGTGGCCCACTGCAGTTTGTCTACTTCCTCGGCGATGGAACTGGTGACAGCGGAGTTGCCGATGTTGGCGTTGATCTTCACCAGGAATGCCTTGCCGATGATCATCGGTTCCGATTCCGGGTGGTTGATGTTGTTGGGGATGATGGCCCGGCCCGCGGCAACCTCGCTGCGGACCAGTTCCACATCGCAGTTTTCCCGCAGCGCCACGAAGCGCATCTCGGGCGTGATGATGCCCTGCCTGGCGTAGTGCATCTGGGTGACTGTCTTGCCGTCGACGGCGCGGCGGGGCACCGGCTGCGCGCCCTTCCACTCCGCGGAGGCTGCGCCGCGGCGGACAGCCGACCGGCCGTCGTCGAGCAGGTTCCGCTCCCGTCCGCTGTATGCTTCCGTGTCCCCGCGCGCTTCGATCCACTCGGTGCGGAAGGGCCGCAGGCCCCGGACCGGGTCACTTCCCGGACCGGCGGTCCGGTATGCACGGAATGGCGGGTTGGGCTCGCCGTTGGGGGAGTTCGCCAGGGAAATCTCGGTGACAGGAACCCGGAGGCCTGATTCGCTGTCTTCGAGGAAGGCGAGCGAATGGGACTTCAGGGACTGCGTGACAGGCTCCGCAGACGCATCGAGGGCAGGGTTCAGCTGTGTTTCTGGTGTACTCAAGGAATACTCACTTCCTTCGCCGGCATTACCCGGACAGGTTCGACGGTCGCAGGCTGCGTCAGCCCGATCTCAGCCCCTGCAGGGGCACCCGTGTGGTCAGGGAAGAAGCTACCACAGGCACCGGGGGAGCGGCGTCACATTCACGGTGCTAGCCTGACCGGGCAGGACGAGAGGAGTTCCATGCCGGAGGTTATCCATTTCAGCGGACCGGCGCTCACAGGCCCGGACCGGGAAGTGCGCGGGCTGTGGTCCGTGGACGGGCGCCTGACCTTCCGGAAGCCTGAGCGGGTGCCGGACCGGGTCCTGCCCGGCTGGGTGCTGCCGGGGTTTGTTGACGCACATTGCCATATCGGCCTGGGGCCGCAGGGTCCCGTGGACGCCGCCACCGCCGCAGCACAGGCGCGGGCGGACCTGGCTGCCGGCACGCTGCTGATCCGGGACGCCGGTTCCCCGGCGGACACGCGCTGGATGCAGGGCGGCGGAGAGTTTCCGGTACTGATCCGCGCCGGGCGGCACGTCGCGCGCACCCGGCGCTACCTCCGGGGGTTCGCCCACGAAGTCGAACCGGACGGGCTCGTCGAAATGGTCCGGAAACAGGCGCGCGACGGCGACGGCTGGGTGAAGCTCGTTGGCGACTGGATCGACCGGGGCGCTGGCGACCTGGCACCCTCCTTTCCTTCCGCCGTCGTCCGCGATGCCATCCGGGCGGCGCACGACGAAGGCGCCCGTGTCACCGCCCACTGTTTCGCCGAGGAGACCCTTGACCAGATGCTGGACGGCGGCATCGACTGCATTGAACACGCCACCGGCCTCCTGCCGCGGCACCTGTCCCGCTTCGCCGAGCAGCGCGTGCCGATTGTGCCCACTCTGATCAATATCGCCACTTTTCCGGACATTGCCGCGCAGGCGCAGCCGAAATTCCCGCGCTACGCGGCCCATATGCTGGCGCTCTGGGAGCGCCGCGCGGAGCGGGTGGCGGAGGCGTTCGACGCCGGCGTGCGGGTTTTCGCGGGCACCGACGCCGGGAGCGTCATCCGGCACGGCCGCATTGCGGACGAGATCCTGGCGCTCCATGCCGCGGGCCTGCCGGCAGCTGCGGCGCTCGACGCCGCCTGCTGGGGCGCGCGCGAGTGGCTGGGAGCGGACGGCATTTCCGAAGGCGCGCGGGCAGACGTGGTGGTGTGCAGCGCAGATCCGCGGACCCGGCCGGAAGCAATCCGCCATCTGCAGCAGGTGGTGCTGGCCGGCCGCATAGTTTATGAACAAGGAATAAATTGAAGCTTCAAGTCATTTGACATGACAGGGCCACCACCCGGGCGGCCGCACGAGTAGGGGCGTTCCAATGACCGCAGAGACCGAAAAACAGGACCTTCTTCCCTCCGGGCTCGGCATGGGCACGGTGATGCTCAAGGTGGGCGACATGAAGCTCATGACGCACTACTACCAAAAGGCGCTGGGCCTGGACGTCGTGGCCGAGCAGGACGGCGGCGTCTACCTGGGCCGGCTGGGCAGGCCGCTGGTCCACCTGGCTCCGGCGCCCGGTTTGCACCTGCCGGGCCGGGGAGAGGCCGGCCTGTTCCACACGGCACTTCTCTTCGAAACGCAGCAGGCCCTCGCCGCTACGGTGGCCACGGCTGCCCAGTTCGACCCGGGCCTGTTCACGGGCAGCGCCGACCACCTGGTCAGCGAGGCCTTCTACTTCAGCGATCCCGAGGGCAACGGCATTGAACTATATTGGGATCGCCCCCGCAGCAACTGGTCCTGGAACGGCACGGACGTGGTGATGGACAGCCTGGCCCTGACGCCCCAGCGCTACCTCGAGCAGTACCTCACCGAAGAATCCCTTGAGGGGCAGCGCGGAACGGGAGCCGGCGTGGGCCACGTCCACCTCCAAGTGGGTGACGTGCAGACGGCGCGGGACTTCTACGTCGGTACCCTCGGCTTCGAGAAGACGGCCGGCTGGCACGGCCAGGCGCTCTTCGTCTCCGCCGGCCGCTACCACCACCATATGGCCATGAACGTCTGGAACAGCCGCGGCGCCGGCCCGCGCAAGGACACGCTGGGGCTCGGCGAGGTGCTCATCGAAGTGCCGTCAACAGACGACGTCGGCGCGCTGGCCGACCGGCTCAAGGTCGCGGGGGTGCCGTCGCACCACACCGGAGCGGAGCTGCGCTTCGAGGATCCCTGGCGGAACCGGCTTCGGGTTGCCGTGCGCTGATCCGGCCCTGCGCTGTACTAGGCTGAGAAATACCCGGCCACCTGCCGGAGCGGCGGAGGCGCAAGGCGCCGCTATCCGCGCCGTACCGACGACGGAACGAGGGTAACTCCCATGGGCTTCACCGAGATTTTTGTCGCCACGCACGACGCCGCCCTGAAGCGGGCCGGCCAGCTGGACAGCGGCAGTCCCGCCGCCGCCGGCGGCCAGGCGGTGCGGATCCCGGACATCAGCGACTTCGAGGTCGAGCAGCTGGGTGACCTCGCCGGCAAGGCGGTGCACGCAGGCGGAGCCGACTATGAGCTGACCATGGTGGACGTGGCCAGCGACTCGCTCCTGGCCGTTCCACCGGCCATGGTCAGGGCCCTGGCCGACCTCCTCACCTACGAAACCGAAGGCGAGGGAAACGTGCTGGACGATGTCGCAGCGGAATGGGCCGGGCAGGATGACATGCCGTTCGGTGCAGCCCAGTCGCGGACCTACGTTGAGCAGGTGGCCCGACTGGCCGGCAGCGTGGACGAGGGCGACCGCACCTCCTTGTACGTCTGGTCGGCCTAAGCGCCGCCCGGGCCCGGCGTGCCGGGCGGATGCCAAGTCGAAATCCATGCGCTGATCTGGCACAATGGACAGGTACTCGATCTGCGTGGCCCCTCTCTCCGCGTCTGGATCCTGTCCTTCGAGCCCGCAAGTATGGCCCGCCCCACGGGTGCAGAACGCCGGGTTCAACCCCTTTTCTGAAACAGGAGTGACCACAAAAGTGGCCGTAAAGATTCGCCTTAAGCGCTTTGGTAAAATGCGCGCCCCGTACTACCGCATCGTCGTTGCAGACTCACGCACCAAGCGTGACGGCCGCGCCATCGAGGAAATCGGCAAGTACCACCCCACCGAAGAGCCCTCATACATCGAGGTCGACTCCGAGCGTGCGCAGTACTGGCTGTCCGTCGGTGCCCAGCCGTCCGAGCAGGTTGCCGCGATCCTGAAGATCACCGGTGACTGGCAGAAGTTCAAGGGCCTCCCGGGCCAGGAAGGCACCCTGAAGACCAAGGCTCCGAAGGAAGCTTTCGTTGCCCCGGAAAAGGGTTCCGTGATCATTCCGGAAGCAATCACCAAGAAGGCCTCCAAGGCTGACGCAGCCGAAGCCCCGGCCGACGCTGAAGCAGAGACCACCGAGGCTGAGTAGATTGCTGGCAGAAGCGCTGGAGCACCTGGTCCGCGGAATCGTCGATTCCCCGGATGACGTCAAGGTCAATTCTAAGAACAACCGCCGCGGGGATACCCTCGAGGTTCGCGTTCACCAGGATGACCTGGGACGGGTGATCGGCCGCCAGGGCCGGACGGCACGCGCACTGCGCACTGTCGTGGCAGCACTGGCCGGCGGCGAACCGGTAAGGGTCGACGTCGTCGACACCGACCGCCGCCGCTGAGCGCTCGGCAACACCAGTTTTTGCTCCGGCCCCTCCACCGCACGGTGGAGGGGCCGGAGTGCTTTTACCCAACCAACACCCACAGAGCGAACAAAACAGAGGAACAGATGAAGCTTCAGGTGGCGCGAATCGGCAAACCCCACGGCATCCGCGGAGAAGTCACGGTCCAGGTCCTGACCGACGCCCCCGGGGACCGCTTTGTTCCCGGCGCGGGTTTCCTCGTGGAACCTGCGTCCTCCGGTCCGCTCACGGTTTCCAGCGCCAGGTGGAACAAGGACATCCTCCTGCTCGGCTTCGAGGAAGTGGCCGACCGCAACAAAGCTGAAACGCTGCGCGGGGCAAAACTGTTCATCGAGACGGCCGGGCTTGCCGAGGAGGACGACGAAGGCTGGTACGAGCACGAGCTCGTCGGTCTGGAGGCCCGCGTGGATGGCGCCGTGGTGGGCAAGGTTGCCGCTCTGAACACGATGCCGGTCCAGGACCTGCTGATGGTCACCACCCCGGAGGGTGGGGAGATCCTTGTCCCCTTCGTCGAGGAGATCGTTCCCGAAGTCAACATCGACGAAGGCTACATCCTTATCACCCCTCCGCCGGGACTCTTCGAACTGAACGCCGGGGAAGCCGCCACGGACGGTCCGGAAGGCAGCGCGTAGATGCGCGTCGACGTCGTCAGCATCTTTCCCGAATACCTGGCGCCCCTGGAACTTTCGCTGATCGGCAAAGCCCGGCAGGACGGGCTGCTGGACCTGTACGTCCACGACCTCCGCAGCTTCACCACCGACCGGCACCGCACGGTGGACGATACCCCCTACGGCGGCGGCGCAGGCATGGTCATGAAGCCGGAGCCATGGGCGCAGGCGCTCTCGGCCGTGGTCGAAGCCCGGCCCCAAGGTGCGGGAAAGCCGGTCTTGATCGTCCCGTCGCCTGCGGGCGAGCGGTTCACCCAGGCCCTTGCCTACGAACTCGCCGAAGAAGAGCACCTCACGTTCGCGTGCGGGCGCTACGAAGGCATTGACGAGCGGGTCCTAGAGTGGGCCGAAGAGCACTTCGAGGTGCGCCCCGTCAGCCTCGGGGACTACGTCCTCAACGGTGGTGAAGTGGCGGTGCTCGCCATGGTGGAGGCCGTGGGCAGGCTCCTGCCCGGCGTCGTGGGAAATCCCGAATCGCTGGTGGAGGAGTCCCACTCCGACGGACTGCTGGAGTATCCCGTCTACACCAAGCCCTCCCAGTGGCGGGGTCGCGACGTCCCCGCGGTATTGTTGAGCGGCAACCATGGAAAAATCGCGCAATGGCGGCGTCACGAGCAGTACCGGCGCACGGCGGAGCGGCGGCCGGACCTCCTCGAGGGGTTCGACGCCGGCAACCTCCCGCGCGCCGACCGTTCCGAACTGTACGGGCTGGGGTACGAGATCGTGGACGGCAGGCTGGTGCGCCGGCCGATTGGCTGATGCCCTCCGGGTGTGGCAAAATTAGTCCTTGTGTCTGCTGGGCCCGCACCTGCCACAGGGGGAGCGCCGCCAACAGCCTGACAACCTGCCGCTTCAATCGGTGAAGACGGCAGGACCATTTACCTTTCGGCCGGAATTTCCGGTGCACCGCCAGGTGTCCGGGCTTGCCCGCCGTGACCTAAAGTGAATGACCTGTGGCGTTCACCAGGAGTGCAATTACCATGCATATTCTCGACTCCGTCGACGCAGCGTCGCTGCGCAGCGATGTTCCCGTTTTCCGCGCCGGTGACACCATCAAGGTTCACGTGAACATCATCGAAGGCAAGAACTCCCGCGTCCAGGTCTTCCAGGGCTTCGTCCTGGGCCGCCAGGGTGACGGCGTCCGCGAAACCTTCACCGTCCGCAAGGTTTCGTTCGGTGTCGGCGTGGAGCGTACCTTCCCGGTGCACTCCCCGATCATCGAAAAGATCGAGGTTGTCACCAAGGGTGACGTCCGCCGTGCCAAGCTGTACTACATGCGTGCACTGCGCGGTAAGGCCGCCAAGATCAAGGAAAAGCGCGACTTCAACACCGCCAAGTAGTCCTCCCGGACCACAGGCCGGACCCAGCCGTAGCCGGCCGGCGCCGGAGCACCAAGCACCAGCGCCGAGGACACGGACATGGACCAGACAAAACGCCAGCCCCGCATTAAGGGCTGGCGTTTTGTGTTGCTGGTCCTGTGCAGTGCGCTCGTGGCCAGCGGGCTGGTCCGGGCCCTGTGGATCGATGGGTATTTCATCCCGTCGCAGTCCATGGAGCCGGCGTTCCGCCAGGATGACCGGATCCTGGTGTCACGGACGGCCTTCCAAACGGACCCCGTGCGCCGCGGCGACATCGTGGTGTTCGACGGCCGTGGAACGTTCGCGCCGCTGGACAGCGGCCGGGGCCCGCTGGGTGAAGCCATCACCGGCGCCGCCGTGTGGCTGGGCCTGGCCGGGAGCGACACCATGTACATCAAGCGCGTCATCGGCGTTCCCGGGGACCTGGTGGCCTGCTGTGACTCCGCCGGCATGGTAACGGTCAACGGTGAACCGCTTGACGAGCCGTACCTCTACCCCGGGGATGTCCCCAGCACCCAGGAGTTCGAGGCGCTGGTCCCGGCCGGCCGGCTCTGGGTGATGGGGGACCACCGGTCGGTGTCGGCGGACTCCCGCAGCCTGCTCGGCGCACCGGGCGGGGGAATGGTTCCGGTGGACCGGGTGGTGGGCCGGCCCATCCGGATCATCTGGCCCCTTGATAGATTTGCACCAGTACCACGGCCGGCTGCCGCAGGCCCCAGCACACAGAATGGACAGTAGATGCCCGAGAACCACTCCCGCATGCCTGAACCACGGCCCGAGGGCGCTCCCGGTGCCTCCGGTGCGGAGCAGGCAGACGCGGCAGTGCCCGGCGCCGAAAACCGCCCCGAAAGCCGTGCTGCGGCCAAAACAGCAGAAAAGCGCGACGCCCATCCGGTGCTGACGTGGCTGAAAGAGATCGCCACCGTGGTGGTCATCGCCGTCGTCCTTTCCTTCCTGATCAAGACGTTCCTTTTCCGGGCGTTCTTCATCCCTTCCGAATCCATGGTGGACACCCTGGACGTGGACGACCGGATTTTCGTGAACCTCTTGGTCCCTGAACCGTTCGCGCTGAGTCGCGGCGATGTGGTGGTGTTCCGTGACACCAAGGGCTGGCTGCCCGCTGTGCCGGACAAGGCGGACGGTCCATTCACCTGGGTGCAGGACAGCCTGACCTTCGTGGGCCTCCTGCCGGATAATTCCGAGCAGCACCTGGTCAAGAGGGTGATCGGGTTGCCCGGCGACCATGTGGTCTGCTGCGAAGCCGGCGGTAAACTGACTATCAACGGAAAAGCCATTGATGAGGGCTATATCAACCCCGCTGAAGTTCCCCAGGTCCGGGCATTCGACGTGGTGGTACCCGAAGGGAAAGTGTGGGTCATGGGCGACAACCGAAACCACTCCGCGGACTCCCGGGCGCACATGGATGCCGACGGCGGCTTCATCGATCTGGACGACCTCGAGGGCAAGGCTGCCGTCATTGCCTGGCCGCTGAACCGGATCACCACCCTCGACAACTACCCGGACGTTTTCAAGAACGTACCGCCGGGCTCCTGACCATGCCAGCGAACACCCTGCCCGCCACTGCCGCGAAGAAGCCCGCCCGGAAACCGCCGGCAGCCAAGGCACCCACCCTGCGGCACGAACGGACGTTCCGCAGCAGCGGCGTCCGCTACCTGGCGGGAGTCGACGAAGTAGGCAGGGGAGCGCTGGCCGGCCCGGTGAGTGTCGGCATCGCGGTGGTGGACCTGGAATGCCAAAAACCTCTCGCGGGCGTTCGTGACAGCAAACTGCTGAGCGCCCCTGAGCGGGAGCGGCTTGAGCCGCTGGTCCGCCGCTGGAGCGTTGCGTCCGCCGTCGGCCATGCCTCTGCGGCGGAGATCGACGCGTTCGGCATCATCGCCGCGCTGCGCCTGGCCGGCACGAGGGCATGGAATACGGTAGTGGCCGCTGGCATCACACCTGACGTGGTCCTCCTGGACGGGAGCCATAACTGGCTCTCGCCGTCCGGGCAGCCGTCCCTCTTCGATGAACCTGTCCAGGAAATCGCGTGCGAAGCGCCCGTGCACACCAAGGTCAAGGCAGACATGCAGTGCCTCAGCGTTGCCGCTGCCAGCGTCATCGCCAAAGTGGAACGGGACCAGGCCATGCGGGCCCTGCACGCCGAGTATCCCGGCTTCGGCTGGGACGTGAACAAGGGATACGCCACGGCACTGCACCGGGAGGCGCTCCGGAATGACGGGCCCACCCCCTACCACCGGGTGAGCTGGCGGCTGCTTGGCGGCGAACTGGAAGCACTGCAGGACGGGGAGCTCCAGGAGGCCGGGGCCTGACCGGCCGCTGCGCGGCTGCCGATGGTGCAAGATGGAAGCATGAGTGCTGAGGATCTTGAAAACTATGAGACTGACATGGAACTGCAGCTCTACCGCGAGTACCGCGATGTTGTGGGCCTGTTCAGCTATGTAGTCGAGACCGAGCGTCGCTTCTACCTTGCCAACCATGTTGACCTGCAGGCGCGCAGCGCCGACGGTGAGGTCTACTTCGACCTCACGCTGCAGGACGCCTGGGTCTGGGACGTTTACCGCTCGGCACGGTTCGTCAAGAGCGTCCGCGTGCTCACCTTCAAGGACGTCAACGTCGAGGAACTGCCCCGCAACGAGGAGCTGGCGCTTCCGAAGGACGTAGACCTGGGCAACTAACCCGTCCACTTCTCCTCCACAGCCGGTCCTGAAAGGCGGCCTGTCCACATAGCGAAAGTTTCCTCCCCCCTATCCACCGCACACCGCCAGGCTGGTGGTGGAGGTGGACATGAAAGCCAAAGACGTACTGGGCCGGCGGGGTGAGCAACTCGCGGCCGGTTACCTGGAATCGCAGGGCATGCTGGTGGTGGAGCGCAACTGGCGCTGCCCTGAAGGCGAGATCGACATTGTGGCCCTGGACGGGGATGCCCTGGTCATTGCGGAAGTGAAGACGCGGCGTTCGCTGGACTACGGCCATCCCTTCGAAGCGGTGGGGGCGGACAAGCTGGCCCGGCTCCACCGCCTCGGGTCGGCCTGGTGCCGCGACCGGGAGTTGCGGATGCCCCTGCGCCGCGTGGACGTCATTGCGGTAGTGGACTACGGCGGCGGCGCACCCCAACTGGAGCACCTCAAGGGGGTGGGGTGATGGTCTTGGGCCGCACCTACTCCGTGGCGCTGGTCGGGCTGAACGGGTACATGGTGGAGGTGGAAGCCGACATCGGCCAGACGCTGCCTGCATTCGTGATCCTTGGCCTTCCGGACGCCTCTCTGAACGAGGCCAAGGAACGCATCCGTTCCGCCGCCAAGAACTCCGGCATTCCGTTGAGCCGGCGCAAGATCACGGCCAACCTCATTCCGGCCTCGCTCCCCAAACGCGGTTCCGGCTTCGACCTTGCGGTGACCATGGCAGTTCTCCGTGCGGCCAACGACACCAGGCCCTCCGGCCGGACCGTCTTCATCGCCGAACTTGGCCTGGACGGCAGGCTGCGCCCGGTGCGCGGCATCCTTCCAGCCGTCATGGCTGCAGTCCAGGCAGGCTACCCCGACATCGTAGTCGCGCAGGCCAACTATGCGGAGGCCGCGCTGGTTCCCGGGGCCAACGTCAGCGGTTATCGGACACTTGCTCGGGTCGCCGTCGACTTTGGCGCGGATCCCCAGAACCTCGCGCTGGACTTCGAACCGGAAGACGATGACCAGGAAGGGGACTGCCCTTCAGCCCCCGGGGCGGTTCCGGACATGGCAGACGTGTCCGGGCAGGGTGACGCCCGCCGCGCCCTTGAGGTTGCTGCGGCCGGGGCCCACCACCTCCTGCTGACGGGACCGCCCGGTGCGGGGAAGACCATGCTCGCCGAGCGCCTTCCGGGCCTGCTCCCGGACCTCGGAGACCGGGAATCAATGGAGGTCACGGCCATCCACTCGCTGTGCGGGCTGCCCTCTTCCATGATGCAGCTGCTTCGGCGGCCGCCCTTCGAAAACCCGCACCATTCCGCCACATCCGCAGCCATCATCGGCGGGGGATCCGGCCTGCCGCGGCCAGGGGCGGCATCCAGGGCGCACCGCGGCGTGCTGTTCCTGGACGAGGCACCGGAATATGAGCGGCGCGTGCTCGACGCGCTGCGCCAGCCGCTGGAATCCGGAGAGCTGGTGATCCACCGCTCGGCGGGGACAGCCGCGTACCCTGCCAGGTTCCAGCTGGTTCTGGCAGCCAACCCCTGCCCCTGCGGCAAGGCGTCCGGCAAGGGACTTGAATGCACCTGTACCGCCATGATGCGGCGCCGCTACTTTGCCCGGCTCTCCGGTCCCTTGCTGGACAGGGTGGACATCCAGCTGCAGGTTGACCGGGTCTCGCTCGCGGAGTTCGGGCAGTCCGCAGCGGAGGAGGGCACCGCGGCAGTGGCAGGCCGGGTCAAGGAGGCCCGTGCCAGGCAACGAGGAAGGCTTGAGGCCTTCGGGTTCGAGACAAACTCACAGGTGCCGGGCCGCATCCTCCGCGGCGACCTCCGCTTGGCCCCCGGCACAACGCGGATCCTGGACCACTCGCTCGAACGCGGCGTCCTCACCGCCCGGGGGTACGACCGCGTGCTCAGGCTGGCCTGGACCCTGGCGGACCTGGGGCACCGGGACGCGCCGGACCCTGACGACATCGGTCAGGCCCTCGGCCTGCGGCAGGCAGTGGCGGCAGCGGCATGAAGGAACCCGGCATGGAGGCTGAGAGACTTGCCCGGGCGGCCCTGTCACGGCTCATGGAACCGCAGGACGCCGCCGGTCTGGCCCTTGTCCAGGCTGCGGGGGCCGTGGACGCCCTGCGCCTCGCTACCGGCCAGGTCACCGGCGGCGCTTTGATTGAACAGGAAATCAGTGGCTTGCTCGCCGGGAGCGGTGCAGCGGCCGGCTGGTCCGGCCTGGCTGCCAGCATCAAACGCTGGCTGCCCCGGGTACCCGACCTTGCCCCGGAACGCGACGTTGCCACCATGGCGCGCCTGGGCGGTCGGCTGCTGATCCCATCGGATGACCTCTGGCCGGCGCAACTTGCCGACCTCGGCATCCAGGAACCAATCTGCCTCTGGTGGCGCGGGCACGAACAGCAGCTGCCGCATGTGCAGCGAAGCATCGCTTTGGTCGGGTCCCGGGACAGCACCAGCTACGGTGCCGCCGTAACGGGAGAAATTGCCTACTCCCTGGCGCAGCGCGGCTTCACGGTGGTATCCGGCGGCGCTTACGGAATCGATGCCCACGCCCACCGCGCCGCATTGGCCGGAGGCAGCGGACCTGTTCCCACCATCGCCGTGATGGCCGGCGGCGTGGACCGGTTCTACCCCTCCGGCAATGAGGAACTGCTGCGCGCCGTGGCAAACCAGGGTGCCGTGCTGGCAGAAGTGCCGCCGGGGTCAGCGCCTACGAGATACCGGTTCCTCCAGCGCAACAGGCTTATAGCGGCACTCTCCGCGGTCACGGTCGTCGTGGAGGCCAGGTGGCGGTCCGGGGCGTTGAATACAGCGCATCACGCTGAGGCCCTGGGCAGGGCGGTGGGTGCCGTGCCCGGATCGGTGCACAGTGCCAACTCCGCAGGCTGCCACCGGCTCCTGCGGGACGGAGGTGCAATCTGCGTTACCGATGCCGCCGAAATCGCCGAGCTGGCATCGCCGAGCGGAGCGGACCTGCCGGAGCCGCCCCAGGGTGCTTCGCAGGTGCAGGATGGGCTTACCCTCGAGGACCTCATCCTGCTGGACGCACTGCCCTTGCGGTCCACCACCTCCGTGGAAAAGCTGGCTGCGGTGGCCGGGCTTGGCACCGACTCCGTACGGGCCGGGCTGGGGCGGCTGGGCCTGCTGGGGCTGGCTGTGTCTGAGCGTGGGGGATGGAAACGCGGCAAGGCCAGCGTGTGACGGCGGCGGGGCATATCCGATGATCTGTCCTGACTGCCGTGTCCGGGAACCGATCCGGCACCCGGGCCTGAGACAGTGGAGTGGTGGAAGACGAGCAACTGCCGGCAGCGCTCACAGACGCCCTGGACGCTTTTTGCCGGTACATTTCCGGAGAGCGGGCCATGTCGGCGCACACGCTCCGGGCGTACCGGGGCGACCTGGGCAGCCTGCTCTCGTTCGCGGCCGGTGAGGGCTGCACGGGGCCCGAGGGTCTTGAGCTGGGAACACTTCGCCGTTGGCTCGGCACCCAGAGCCAGTCAGGTGTCGCCCGGGCCACCCTGGCGCGCAGGGCCGCCACCGCACGGTCTTTCACGGCCTGGGCCCTGAGGGAAGAACGAATCGACGCGGATCCCGCGCTTCGGCTTAAGGCACCGCAGCGGGAGCGGCAGCTGCCGGGTGTGCTGCAGGAGTCCAAGCTGAACCGCATCCTGGACAGGCTGGAACAGGCCGCAGCAGAGGGGGATCCGCTGGCTGTCCGGAACCGGGCACTGGTGGAGCTGCTGTACGCCACGGGCATCCGGGTGGGTGAACTGACGGGGCTGGATATTGATGACCTCGATCAGGACCGCCGGACCCTGCGGGTGATCGGAAAGGGCGACAAGGAACGCACGGTTCCCTACGGCGTACCGGCCGCTGTGGCGCTGGATGATTGGCTCCGGAGGGGGCGTCCGCAGCTCGCCGGGGCCGGGAGCGGTCCCGCATTGTTCCTCGGCGCCAGGGGAGGCCGCGTGGGCCAGCGCCAAGTGCGGTCCCTGGTCCATGGGCTTTTTGAGGCCTTGGGGGACACCTCCGCGTCCGGTCCTCATGCTCTCCGGCACTCTGCCGCCACCCATCTGTTGGACGGCGGTGCAGACCTGCGCGCCGTTCAGGAAATCCTGGGCCACAGCAGCCTGGCCACCACCCAGATCTATACCCACGTCTCCGTCGACCGGCTGCGCAAGAGTTACCAGCAGGCCCATCCCCGTGCCTGAAAACCCTGGGCACCACTGCCTGGCCGCATCACCGCCAGGCAGTCCGGAAGCGGGGTGTATTGCACTGGCGTAATTTCGGAGCGTACGGCACAATAAGAATCACGTCCGGCAACTTTCAACTGCTGCTTGAAGCTCACAGGCTTCCTGCGCTTTGGCAGCCCGGACCTTGCATTATCTAAGCTGAATATCGCGGAAGAACCGCAACCGCAGGTGAATTTGCATGACTGTTCCATCCGGGCTGAGGGCGTTGGGGAAGACGTACCTAGAGCTATGGAGGATGGAATGTCTGTTGCAATGACCCGCGGTGTGCTGTTTGTTCACTCGGCCCCTACCGCCCTGTGTCCGCATGTGGAGTGGGCCATCGGGTCCGTCGTTGACAAGCGGACGGACCTGGAGTGGACCCCTCAGCCTGCTGCGCCCGGAATGTTCCGGGCGGAGCTGTCGTGGACCGGAACGCCGGGAACGGGGGCCAAGCTGGCCTCGTCGCTGCGCGGCTGGGCCCACCTGCGTTACGAGGTCACCGAGGAGCCGAGCCAGGGTGTCGATGGGGGCCGCTGGTCGCATACCCCCGAGCTGGGGATCTTCCATGCCATGACTGACGTCCACGGCAACATCATGGTCTCCGAGGACCGCATCCGTTATGCCTACGAATCAGGTGCCGGCGATCCTGCAGCCGTCTACCACGAACTCTCGCTCGCACTCGGTGAGGCCTGGGATGAGGAGCTCGAGCCTTTCCGGCACGCAGCGGAAGGCGCACCGGTGCGCTGGCTGCACCAGGTGGGCTGACCGCCGTCGTACGTTCTTCCCGTGCCTCCTCCAGCACAGGAAGTAGCAACTGCTCCATAGCGCAGAAGAGGCCCCGCCGCCGGCGGGGCCTCTTCTGCGCTGTTCCGGCTAAACCGGTGGCAGCCTGGTGTTAGACGCTGCGGACGGCGACCACGGCGTTGTGTCCGCCGAAGCCGAACGAGTTGCTCAGTGCCACGATGCTGCCGGAGGGCAGGTCGCGGGCGGAGGTCACAACGTCGAGGGGGATCTCCGGATCCTGGTTCTCGAGGTTGATGGTGACCGGGGCCTTGCGGTCATAAACGGCAAGCACAGTCAGGACAGCCTCCACAGCACCGGAAGCGCCCAGGAGGTGGCCCATCTGGGACTTGGTGGCGGACACGGCGACATCGTCCACGTGGCTACCCAGCGCCGCCCGGAGTGCGGTGTACTCGGGCTTGTCACCCACGGGGGTGGAGGTGGCGTGCGCGTTGACGTGCACCACGTCCTCCGGCTGGATGCGGCCGTCGAACATGGCCGCCTTCAGTGCCCGGGTGGCGCCCAGGCCTTCGGGGTCGGGTGCGGTGATGTGGTAGGCGTCCGCTGTGACGGATGTGCCCGCGAGCTCAGCGTAGATGCGCGCACCGCGGGCCAGGGCGTGTTCCTCGGCCTCGAGCACCAGCGCACCGGCGCCTTCGCCCATGACAAAGCCGTCGCGGGCGGTGTCGTACGGACGTGACGCGGCCTGAGGGTCATCATTGCGGCGGGACAGGGCCTGCATGGAAGCGAACGCTGCCAGCGGCATTGGGTGGATGGCTGCTTCTGCACCGCCGCACATCACCACATCGGCCTTGCCGGAACGGATCAGCTCCAGGCCCAGGTGCATGGCTTCGGTGCCGGAGGCGCACGCGGAGACAGGGGTGTGCGCACCGGCGCGCGCGCCGAGGTCAAGGCTGACGGCGGCCGCGACGCCGTTGGGCATCAGCATGGGAACCGTCATGGGCAGGACCCTGCGGGGTCCCTTTTCCTTCAGGGTGTCCCAGGCATCCAGCAACGTCCACACGCCGCCGATACCGGTGGCGAAGGCCACGGCCAGACGGTCCTTGTCAAACTCGGTGATGCCGGAGTCCGCCCAGGCTTCGCGGGCGGCGATAACGCCGAACTGGGTCGAGGGGTCCATCCGCTTGGCCTCGACGCGGCTGAGGACATCCAGGGCGGGCGTGCTGCAGCGTGCGGCGAAGTGGACGGGAAGTTCATACCGGGCAACCCATTCGTCCTCCAGGGTGCGGGCACCGGAGACCCCCTTGAGCGCGTTGTTCCACATGGTGGGTACATCGCCGCCGATGGGCGTGGTGGCGCCCAGACCGGTTATGACTACTTTGCGTGTCATGGGATCACTCTCTGTCGATGGGGAGTCCGTCTCCGGTTCTTCGGAGGGTCCCGCACATTTGGTGGGCGGCGCAGGGTGCGCCGGATAAAGACAGCGGGGTGCCGGGCCGGACAATCCGGACCGGCAGCCCCGCAGGCGCCTTTCGGCGAAAGGCTGACTAGGCCTGTGCTCCGGCGATGAAGCTGACGGCGTCGCCGACGGTCTTGAGGTTCTTGACCTCTTCGTCCGGGATGCGGACGCCGAACTTCTCTTCAGCGTTGACCACGATGGTCATCATGGAGATGGAGTCGATGTCCAGGTCCTCGGTGAAGGACTTGTCCATTTCTACGGATTCCGGGGCCAGGCCGGTCTCTTCGTTGACGATTTCAGCCAGGCCGGCCAGGATCTCTTCGTTGCTAGCCATTGATGGCTCCTTTTCTTGTATTGCCGGCAGGGGCTGCCGGAAACGGTGCGGGCCGCGGATGCGGTCCGTGTGGATGTTCCTACGGAAGGACTACTACCTGGGCGCCGAATACCAGGCCGGCTCCAAAGCCGATCTGGAGGGCAAGCCCGCCGCTCAATCCGGGGTTTTCCTGGAGCAGGCGGTGGGTGGCCAGCGGGATGGACGCCGCAGACGTGTTGCCTGCGTCAGCGATGTCCCGTGCCACTGTAACCGTTTCGGGCAGCTTGAGCTTCTTTACCATCTCGTCGATGATGCGCATGTTGGCCTGGTGCGGGATGAAGGCCACCAGGTCCTCGGCCTCGACGCCTGCGGCTTCGAGCGCCTGCTGGGCCACCTTGGCCATTTCCCACACAGCCCAGCGGAAGACGGTCTGGCCGTCCTGGCGGAGGGTCGGGTAGAGTTCCTGGGCTTCTTCGAGCAGTGCCAGGTCTCCGGTGGAGTCGGACTGACGTGCTGCCAGTCCCAAGTCGCGGACGTCCAGGAGCGAACGGGTCATGCCGATGGCGTCCCACTTGCTGCCGTCAGAGCCCCACACGGACGGTGCGATGCCGGGTGTCTCGGACGGACCGATCACCACTGCGCCGGCGCCGTCGCCCAGCAGGAAGGAGATGGTGCGTTCACGGTTGTCGATGACGTCCGAAAGTTTCTCGGCTCCGACCACCAGGACGTACTTCGCGGCGCCCGAGCGGACCAGGGCGTCACCCTGGGCAATGCCGTAGCAGTAGCCGGCGCAGGCAGCGGAGATGTCGAAGGCGGGGGCGGGGGTGGCTCCCAGCCGGTCGGCCAGGGCGGCCGCGGCGGACGGCGTGGCGTACGGGTGGGTCACCGTGGACACGATGACGGCACCCAGTTCCGATGCTTCGATGCCGGCCTTTTCCATGGCCTCGCGGGCGGCGCCTTCCGCCATGTCAATGACACTGATGTCAGCGGCGGCCCGGTGGCGGGTCACGATGCCGGTGCGCTGGCGGATCCACTCGTCCGAGGAATCGATCCACTGGCACACGTCCTCGTTGGTGACGATGACGTCGGGACGGTAGGCGCCGAGGCCCAGGATCCGGGTGTGCTCGTGGATGGGAGCCTGCTTCAACGTGGGAACGCTCATGCGTTGCCCTCCAGTTCTGCGAACAGCGCCAGTGCGGCGGACAGGTCGTCGGGGGTCTTGACGGCAACGGTCTTTACGCCGGGCATGCCGCGCTTGGCGAGGCCGGCAAGCGTGCCGGCCGGTGCCAGCTCGACCAGGCCGGTAACTCCGCGCCGGACAAGCGTTTCCATGCAGAGGTCCCAGCGGACGGGGCGGGAAACCTGCGCAATGAGGCTGCCGACGGCGGCGCCGCCATCGGTGACTTCGCCGCCGTCGTAATTCGAGAGGAGGGGGACGCGCGGCGCTTGTGGAGCCAGCTGCGGCTCCAGCGCCTCCAGGGCGCTGACGGCGGGCGACATGTGGCTGGTGTGGAATGCGCCGGCCACCTTCAGCGGGATGACGCGGGCCTTGGCGGGCGGGTTTTCGGCCAGCGCCTTAAGCTGGTCGAACGTGCCCGCGGCCACGGTCTGTCCGGCGCCATTGACGTTGGCAGGCGTGGCGCCGGCTGCCCCGATGGCGGCCAGCACCTCGGCAGGGTCGCCGCCCACGACCGCGCTCATGCCGGTCGGAGTTACTGCGGCTGCGGCTGCCATGCTGTTGGCGCGTTCGCGGACGAAGGTCATCGCTTCCTTCTCGGTGAGCACACCGGCCAACGCGGATGCCGTGATTTCACCGACGGAGTGGCCTGCCAGGATGACCGGGAGGCTGCTGAGCTCAACATCGAAGAGGGCAGAGGCTGTGACCAGGCCGGCAGCGACGATCAGGGGCTGCGCCACGGCAGTGTCCTTGATGGTTTCCTCGTCCGAGGTGGTGCCGTGGGCGATCAGGTCGATGCCTGCGATGTCGCTCAGGGACGCCAGCTGGTCCGCCACGGCGGGCAGCTCGAGCCAGGGGGCAAGGAAGCCCGGGGTCTGGGAGCCCTGTCCAGGGCAGACTATTGCAAGCACGTATCCAGCTTTCCAAATTGCGGTGTGATCCAGCGGTGTTTGTCCGCACCAAGCTCACGTGGTCAGGTTGTAGGAAGTCTACAACGGGTCACGGCTGATTTCGCGAAGGGTGACGCTCCGCGGCAGCCTTGGGCGGAGTGGAAAGACGGCCCACCACCAGGGCTGCCTGGAGTACGAATGCCTCCCGGGGGAGCAGCGGATCCCAGCCGGTGACGTCGCAGACGCGCTTGAGGCGGTAGCGCACGGTGTTGGCGTGGACGAACAGTTCGCGGGCCGTCGCCTCGAGTGAATGGCCCAGCTCGAGGTAGGTGCCCAAGGTCTCCACCAGGCCGTTGGATGCCGCGAGCAGTGGGCGGTAGATGTTCTTCACCAGGGAACGGCGGGCGGCGTCGTCTCCGGAGATGACCCGTTCGGGGAGGAGGTCGTCGGCCGCCACCGGTCGTGGCGCGGCGGGCCAGGCGCGGGCTGCGGTCAGGCCCGCGAACGCGGACTGCGCGGAACTGCTGGCCTCCAGGAGCGAGCCCGCCTCGGGGCCGTAGACCACGGGTCCCGGAGCGAACATTTCGCTCAGCTTTACGTAGGCGGTTTCACGGTCCTGTACCCCGCCGAGGATGAGGATGAGCCGGTCGCCCTGAATGCCTACGAGGGCGTCTTCGGCATAGCGCCCGGCCATGCGGCGCAGTTCGCTGACGTAGCTGGCGCTGGGCTCCGAGGGGGAGTTGCCCACCATGACGGTAAAACGTTCTTGGGCTTTCCAGCCGAGCGCTGCGATGCGGGAACGCAGCGCATCCGTGTTCTCACCGCGAAGGATGGCATCCACGATCAGTGCTTCCAGCCGGGTGTCCCAGGAACCGCGTGATTCCGCAGCGCGGGCATAGACATCCGCGGCGGCAAAGGCCACCTCGCGCGAGTACCGCAGCACCGCTTCGCGCAGGGACGGTTGGTCCGCCTCCGGCGCAATCACCGGAACCTGGTCCTCCACCACTTCCACCACGATGCGGATCAGCTGCAGCGCCTTTTGAAGGCTGATGGAGCGGGTCAGCTCGGTGGGGGCGGTCCCGAAAACATCGGTCAGGATCCACGACGGGGAGCTGGGCCGCTCATACCAGGTCACGAAGGCGGCGATGCCGTTCTGCGCCACCATGCCCAGTGCGGAACGTTCGTCCGCGCTGAGCCGGCTGTACCAGGGAAGGGATTTTTCCAGCTCCCGCATGGTGGTGGTGGACAGCTGCCCAACGTTGGCGCGGAGCTTTTTGAGCGTTTCCGTCTTCTCCGGAGAGGCCTTGGAGGCGGCGGGCTTGCGCTTGGCGGACGGGGTGGCTGGAGCTGGCATGATCTGAGCATACGGGCAGCGCCGCGGAAGCTCCATTTGTGCGAAGGCTACAATCCGCCATGTCCTGCGCCACAGCATGGTGCCGCCTGACTTGCCGGCGCAGAGACGACGGCGGCCCCCACCTCGGAAGGTGGGGGCCGCCGTCGTCTCGTCCCGTTCAGGGCGCCAGGGTCAGGCTTCGCCTCCGGCATTGCCCGTGGTTCCCGCGTTGACATTGTGCAGCTTGTACTTCTCGATGGCCTTGGCCGGAGCCTCGGCATCGACCTCGCCGCGGCGGGCCAGCATCTCCAGCGAACGGACCACGATGGAGTGGGTGTCGTTCTTGAAGAAGCGGCGGGCTGCTGCGCGGGTGTCGGAGAAACCGAAGCCGTCAGCACCGAGGGTGGCGAATTCGTTCGGGACGAACTGGCGGATCTGGTCCGGAACGGCCTTCATGTAATCGCTCACGGCCACGACCGGTCCGGTCGCACCGGCCAGCTGCTGCGTCACGAACGGCACACGGGCGGGCTGGCCCGGGTTGAGGAAGGCTTCTTCCTCGGCGGCGAGGCCGTCGCGGCGCAGTTCGTTCCAGGACGTGACGGACCAGACATCCGCGGAGACGCCCCAGTCCTCGGCGAGGATCCGCTGGGCTTCGATGGCCCAGGGGACGGACACGCCGGAGGCCAGCAGCTGGGTGCGGGGACCGTCGATCTTGGCCGGTGCGAGCAGGTAGATGCCCTTGATGACACCCTCGACGTCGAGTTCTTCGGGTTCGGCGGGCTGGGTGATCGGCTCGTTGTACACGGTGAGGTAGTACATGAGGTTCCGGTCGGTGCTCTCGGGCCCGTACATGCGTTCGAGGCCGTCGCGGATGATGTGGCCCATCTCGTAGCCGTAGGCGGGGTCGTAGGTGACCACGGCCGGGTTGGTGGATGCCAGCAGCGGGGAGTGGCCGTCGGCGTGCTGCAGGCCCTCGCCGGTCAGGGTGGTCCGGCCTGCGGTAGCGCCGATGATGAAGCCGCGGGTCATCTGGTCCGCGGCCGCCCAGAAGGCGTCACCGGTGCGCTGGAAGCCGAACATGGAGTAGAACACGTAGACCGGTACCAGCGGCACGCCATGGGTGGCGTAGGCCGTGCCGGCGGCGGTGAATGCTGCCACGGCGCCGGCTTCGTTGATGCCGGGGTGGATGAGCTGGCCCGCAGGGGATTCCTTGTAGGCCAGGACGAGGTCGCGGTCCACGGACAGGTAGTTCTGGCCCTTGGGGTTGTAGATCTTCGCGGTGGGGAAGAACGCGTCCATGCCGAACGTGCGCGCCTCATCGGGAATGATCGGGGCGATGTGCTTGCCGAACTCCTTGTCCCGCATCAGGTCCTTGAGCAGGCGGACGAACGCCATGGTGGTGGCGGCCTGCTGCTTGCCGGAGCCCCTCTTGGCCACCTCGTAGGACTTCGCGTCCGGCAGGGTGACGGCGGCGTGCTTGGAGCGGCGTTCCGGAACCGATCCGCCCAGGGCGGCGCGGCGTTCGAGCATGTACTGGATTTCCGGAGCGTCCGTGCCCGGGTGGAAGTACGGCGGCTGGTAGGGGTCCTTCTCCAGCTGCTCGTCGGTGACCGGGATCCGCAGGTGGTCGCGGAACTTCTTCAAGTCATCGAGGGTGAGTTTTTTCATCTGGTGGGTCGCGTTGCGGCCCTCGAAGTGCGGACCGAGGCCGTAGCCCTTGACGGTCTTGGCCAGGATGACGGTGGGCTTGCCCTTGAACTCCGTGGCTGCCTTGTAGGCTGCGTAGACCTTGCGGTAGTCGTGGCCGCCGCGCTTGAGGTTCCAGATCTGGTCGTCGGTGAGGTCCGCGACCATGTCCTTGGTCTGCGGGGTCTTGCCGAAGAAGTGCTCGCGCACGAACCCGCCGGATTCTGCCTTGTAGGTCTGGTAGTCGCCGTCCGGGGTCTCGTTCATGATCTTCACGAGTGAACCGTCGGTGTCCTTGGTGAGCAGTTCATCCCACTCGCGGCCCCAGACGACCTTGATGACGTTCCAGCCGGCACCGCGGAAGAAGGCCTCGAGTTCCTGCATGATCTTGCCGTTGCCACGGACCGGCCCGTCCAGGCGCTGCAGGTTGCAGTTGATCACGAAGTTCAGGTTGTCCAGGTTCTCGTTGGCAGCGAGCTGGAGCAAACCGCGGGACTCGGGCTCGTCCATTTCGCCGTCGCCCAGGAAGGCCCAGACCTGCTGGTCGGAGGTGTCCTTGAGGCCGCGGTTGTGCAGGTAGCGGTTGGACTGTGCCTGGTAGATGGCGTTCATGGGGCCGATGCCCATGGAAACCGTGGGGAACTCCCAGAAGGTGGGCATCAGGCGGGGGTGCGGGTAGGAGGACAGCGCGTGCCCCTCGCGGGACTTCTCCTGGCGGAAGCCGTCCAGGTCCTCTTCGGACAGCCGGCCTTCCATGAAGGCGCGGGCGTACATGCCGGGGGAGGCGTGGCCCTGGAAGAAGACCTGGTCGCCGCCGCCGGGGTGGTCCTTGCCGCGGAAGAAGTGGTTGAAGCCCACTTCGTAGAGGGTGGCCGCGCCGGCGTAGGTGGAGATGTGTCCGCCTACCCCGATGTTCGGGCGCTGGGAGCGGTGCACCATCACGGCTGCGTTCCAGCGCATGTAGGCACGGTAGCGGCGCTCGTATTCCTCGTTGCCCGGGAATTCGGCTTCCTGGTCCACCGGGATGGTGTTCACGTAGTCCGTGGTGGTAACCATCGGCACCCCGACGCTCTGCGCACCGGCGCGCTGCAGCAGGCTCCGCATGATGTATTGGGCACGTTCGGTGCCCTGTTCCCTGATCAGGGAATCCAGGGACTCAACCCATTCGGCAGTCTCTTCCGGATCACGATCAGGCAGCTGGTTAGTCAACCCGCTGAGGATATGGGAGGTATCTTCTCCTGCAGCCACGTCCAACCTCTCTTTGCGCGCGTGAATCGGCGCACTCAGGCCAGGCAGGGTGACTGCCCGGCGTACGTACGCCGTGATGCGACGTATCGGTTACAACAGCCCGGTCATGTGTGCCGGGCAGGGTCCTAGCGCTCCCATGCCTGCACGGATTCACATGGTTGTCGTCCGGCGGGCACAGTTGTCATCAGCCACTCTAGCCCGCAGTGGAAGCCGATGCGTAGCTGCAGGCCGGGCGCCGCCTTTGTATTTCGCCGTCATACTGGTTGTGTGACAGAAGCCGCCGCGGGGCAGGTTTCCGGCCGCGGTGTGACGCAGAATATGGCGTCCGGCGGGGGCGGCAGCTTGAAGCGCGGGCCCAAAGGGTGTTGGCTTGGGAGTAATGGAAATCACCATGCACACTGCATATATGAGGCATTGGAGGAACACGTGAGCGAGGCCGACGCCGCCACTTCGGTAAATGTGGCGGAAAAATTGGGTTTCAAGAACGGGGATCTGATTCAGGAGTTCGGTTACGACGACGACGTCGACTTCGACTTGCGTGACGATATCGAGGACTTCACCGGCGCCGAGTTGCTGGATGAGGACGACCACGAGGTGGCTGACGCCGTCATCCTCTGGTGGCGCGACGGCGACGGCGACCTCGTCGACAGCCTGATGGACTCACTCACCACCCTGAGCGAAAACGGGGTGGTTTGGGTGCTGACCCCGAAGTCCGGCCGCGACGGCTACGTTTCCCCGGCAGACATCCAGGAGGCCGCGCCCACCGCCGGGCTGCACGTGACCACCTCCGCCGGCGTTTCCAAGGACTGGAGCGCATCCCGCCTGGTCAGCCGGAAGAATAAGTGACGACCGCAGTTGCGGTGACCGCCGGAACCATTCCCGCGGTCGGCCAGCCGGCGCCTGACTTCGAACTGGTCAACCAATACGGGGAGCCGGTCCGCCTCTCCTCATTCGCCGGCCAGAACGTCGTGGTGGTGTTCTACCCCTTTGCGTTCTCCGGCATCTGTACCGGTGAACTTTGCGAGATCCGCGACAATATCGCCGCGTTCGAGGACGCCAACGCGACGGTTCTGGCTGTCTCTGTGGACAGCAAATTCAGCCTTCGGGCCTACGCGGCCCAGGAGGGCTACAGCTTCGATCTGTTGGCGGATTTCTGGCCCCACGGCGCCGTTGCATCGGAATACGGGGTGTTCGATGCCGAAACCGGGATGGCCCTGCGCGGCACATTCATCATCGATGGCGAGGGCATCGTCCGCTACAGCGTGGTGAACCCGCGCGGGCAGGCAAGGGACCTGGCGGAATACAAGGCGGCTCTGACCACCCTGGTGCAGGACTGATGCTTCATGGCCGGCGGACGGCACGGGGTAGGCCTGACCGGCTTTGCCAGCATGCCGCCGTCGGGCCCCTCCCATCCTTCTGATGAGGACGTCCGCGTCCTCGAACGCATAGCCGCTGTCCTGGCAGGCAGCCCCTTTGCGTTATTGACTGGTGCGGGGCTTAGCACGGATTCGGGGATCCCGGATTACCGCAGCCCCGGGTCGCCGCCGCGGTCGCCGATGACCTACCAGGACTTCGTCCGCAGCGCTGCGAACCGTCAGCGCTACTGGGCCCGGAACCACATCGGCTGGTCCCACCTCCGCCATGCCGACCCCAATGCCGGCCACTACGCGGCTGCCGCCCTGGAGCGCCGCGGTTATCTGTCGGGACTGATCACCCAAAACGTGGACCGGTTGCACCAGGGGGCAGGCAGCGTCAATGTCATCGACCTGCATGGGCGCTACGACCAAGTGGTCTGCCTTGACTGCGCCAGGACCTACCCGCGGCAGTTCCTGGCGGCGGTCCTGGCGGAACTGAACCCGGACTTCCTGGAGCGGGCTGACCGGAGTGGGCTCGTGGAGATGGCTCCGGATGCGGACGCCACGGTGGAGGACCGGGAGCTGATCGGCAGTTTCGTCGTTGCCGTGTGTCCGGCCTGCGGCGGGACGCTCAAGCCGGACTTCGTATACTTCGGTGAAAGCGTGCCCAAGGACCGGGTGGAACAGTCCTACGCAGTGGTGGATGATTCGCCCGCGCTGGTGGTGGCCGGGTCCTCCCTGACGGTGATGAGCGGCCTGCGGTTCGTGCGGCATGCCGCAAAGGTCGGCAAACCGGTCATCATCATCAACCGCGGACCTACGCGCGGCGATGACCGCGCCCTCATCAAACTCGACGCCGGTGTGAGCGAAGCGCTGGCTTGGCTGGCGGCGGAACTTCCGCCGCTGTAGGCCGGGCCACCACCGATTCGCCTTTACCGGCACTGTTCAGGTACAGTCTATGTTCGTTGGTTGCGGTGCGAAGTGCCGGAAATCAGCGGTCCGGGTCTTTAGCTCAGCTGGTAGAGCGCCACGTTTACACCGTGGATGTCATCGGTTCGATCCCGGTAGGACCCACCATTGGAAACCCCGTCATTGCAGGCCTGAACAGCCGCGAAGGCGGGGTTTTCCGCATTCCCGGCTGCGCCGGCGGCATTGTCAGACCCCTGCCGTAGGTTGCGCACATGGAACAGGTAATAGTGCGCACCGGCCGGGATGGCCATCCGACGGCGGTGCTCCGGGACGGGCGGCAATGGGACGTGGCTGCCCAGCCGGTCAGATGGTATGAGCGCATCAATTGGTGGGAGGTCCATCGTCGGATGCCGCGCGGTGCAGCGGGCGTGGACGTGGAGGTCCTCCAACTGCAGGTCAGGCTGGGCCGGAACCGCAATTCCGCCCTGACTACCATGGTCCTGGAACGGGACGGCCTTGGCGGCGGCTGGAGGCTGCGCGGAGAGATAGCGGACGCGGCGTGACCCGTCCGGTACGTCCCGGGGCATTGGAAAGCCCTCCACCGCGACTATTGGGGGATGCCGCGGGGGAGGGCCTGAAAACGAATATACCGTGAACTTCCGGAAACAAAAAAATGTTGCGCCGGGTCCCAGGATGAACCTGGTGGCAGGTTGCCGGCGGTGTCAGTCCGCCACCGGAACAAAGACCCTGGGCTGGCCTGTCCAGGTATCCGCCATCCGGGACATGGTGCGGCGGAGGATGCGGTCGGATGCTTCCCTGGCCGCCGCGGCGTCGCCCCGGCTGATGGCTTCGGCCACGTCGACGTGCCACTGCAGCGCGCCCTCGTGCGGATGGTCCGGCATGAGGCCGTGAACTGTGCGCCCGGTCAGCGTCTCGGCCACCTGCCCCATGAGGTTGGCGAACATTTCATTGCCTGAGCCGGAGAGCAGCAGCGAGTGGAACCGGATGTCCAGCTCCAGGAAACGGGTAACGTCGCCGCTGTGGCCGGCCTCGCGCATGGCGTAGGCGGCGTCCATCAGCTCCAGCCTGAGCTGGGCGGGCGCGTTGTGTGCGGCCAGCTCTGCTGCAGCGGGTTCGACGGCGGCGCGCAGCTCTGCGAGGGAACGCAGCTGGGCGCCGCGCGCCTCACTGGCAAGCCGCCACCTGATGACCTGCGCGTCGAAAGGATTCCAGCGGTGCGAGGGCAGCACCCGGATTCCCACGCGTTTTGTCGTCTCCACCAGGCCCATGGACTGGAGAACGCGGACCGCCTCGCGGATAACCGACCGGGAAACCTGAAGTTCTTCTTCCAGCTGCTCGGCGAGCATGACGTGGCCGGCGGCCAGCTCACCTGAGATGATGCGGGTGCCGAGGTTCTCGATGGCACGGTGGTGCAGGCTGCTGGTCATGCTGACAAGCCTAGTGGGAACGATATCGCCGCCCACTGCCGCACCAACCCGCCCCGACACAAAAGGTCCCACAGTGCGGTCACCGCTTTTCCGTGCGCCGGGGAATATATATGCTTTATTCCGACCCCTCGCTACAACGGCGCTTCCGCAAGGCGGGGCCGCCGTCCGTCGCACGAAGATGAATTGGAGTATTTGATGTCTGCACACATCGGTGTCACCGGCCTCGCGGTGATGGGCGCTAACCTGGCGCGCAACCTTGCCCGGAACGGTTTCACGGTCGCCCTCCACAACCGCTCCGTGGAGAAGACGGACGCCCTGCTGGAACGTTACGGCTCTGAAGGTGACTTCGTTCGGACCGAGAGCCTGCAGGAGCTGGTGGATTCGCTGGAGAAGCCCCGCCGCGTCCTGATCATGGTCAAGGCCGGCAAGCCGGTCGACTCCGTCATCGAGCAGCTGGAACCCCTCCTGGAACCGGGCGACATCATCATCGACGCCGGCAACTCCCACTACGAGGACACCCGCCGCCGCGAGGCAGCGCTGGCCAAGAAGGACCTCCACTTCGTGGGCGTCGGTGTCTCCGGTGGTGAGGAAGGTGCCCTCAACGGCCCGTCCATCATGCCCGGCGGCTCGAGGGAGTCCTACAAGGCCCTCGGTCCGCTGCTGGAGAAAATTTCGGCCAAGGTGGACGGCGAGCCCTGCTGCGCCTGGGTTGGAACCGACGGCGCCGGACACTTCGTGAAGATGGTCCACAACGGCATCGAGTACGCGGACATGCAGGTCATCGGCGAAGCCTTCGACCTGCTGCGCTCCGGTGCAGGCATCGAGCCCGCAGAGCAGGCCAAGATCTTCACCGAATGGAACCAGGGCGAGCTGTCCTCCTTCCTGATCGAAATCTCCGCCGAGGTTCTGGGCCACGTGGACGCCAAGACCGGAAAGCCGTTCGTCGACGTCGTGGTTGACGCCGCCGGCCAGAAGGGAACCGGCCGCTGGACCGTTATCTCCGCCCTGGAACTGGGCTCGCCGGTATCCGGCATCGCCGAATCCGTCTTCGCCCGCGCACTGTCCTCGCAGGCAGGCCAGCGCAAGCTCGGCCAGGAACTGCTGGCGGGCCGTGAGGCAGAGGTGGAGATCCCGGAAACGTTCGTCGAAGACGTCCGCCAGGCGCTCTACGCCTCCAAGCTGGTCTCCTACGCCCAGGGCCTGGACATGCTGACCTCAGCTGCCAAGGAATACAACTGGGACCTCAAGCTGGACGAGATCGCCAGCCTCTGGCGTGCCGGCTGCATCATCCGCGCCGAGCTCCTCAAGGACATCACCAAGGCCTACGCGGCCGAGGAAAAGCCCGCCAACCTGCTGTTTGCCCCGGCCTTCACCGAGGCCATCGCCAACGCCCTCCCGGCCTGGCGCCGGGTTGTGGCAACCGCGGTCCAGCTTGGCATCCCGGTTCCCGTGTTCTCCTCCTCGCTGGCCTACTACGACGGGCTGCGCCGCAAGCGCGTCGCCGCAGCCCTGATCCAGGGCCAGCGCGATCTGTTCGGGGCGCACACGTACGGGCGCGTGGATGCCGAGGGTACGTTCCACACCCTGTGGGGCGAGGACAAGTCCGAAGTTGAAGCGGTGGACACCCACTAGGTACTGCCCCCCGCCAGGTTCAGCAAACGCGAAAGGCGGGCAGCCTCCCGGAACATTCGGGGGAGCTGCCCGCCTTTTGGGCGGTGGGTGTCAGATCCGGTATTCGATGTCGTATTCGGCCGGGTCAACCGCGGGTTTGGTTTCCCGCTGCGCGTCCCGGTGCCGCCACTTGGCAGGCACGCCGGTGACGATCGACTCCGGCGGTGCATCCTTGACCACCACGGCGTTGGCCCCCACCGCGCTGTCGCGGCCGATGGTGATGGGGCCGAGGATCTTCGCGCCGGCGCCGATGGTCACGCGGTCCCCGATGGTGGGATGTCGCTTGATCCGTGCCAGGGACCGCCCGCCCAGGGTGACACCGTGATAGATCATGACGTCTTCGCCGATTTCCGCGGTTTCGCCGATGACCACGCCCATTCCGTGGTCGATGAAGAACCTCCGGCCGATCGTGGCGCCGGGGTGGATTTCGATGCCGGTCAGGAACCGGCCCAGCTGGGAGAGCAGGCGGGCCGGAAACCGTAGGCCGGGGTTCTGCCACATCCGGTGCGTCAGCCGGTGGATCCAAATGGCGTGGAGGCCGGAATAGGCGAAAAAGTTCTCGAAAGAACCCCGCGCCGCCGGGTCGTGTGACCGGGCGGCGTCGAGGTCTTCCTTCAGTCTTGCGAAAAAGCCCACAAAGTTCTTTCTACAGGAAACGGGCGGATTGCGGACCGATCAGCCGCGGATGTCGTCATAGAGGACCGTGGAGATGTAACGCTCTCCAAAGTCGCAGACCACGGCGACGATCAGCTTTCCCTTGTTTTCCGGGCGCTTGGCCAGTTCCAGCGCGCCCCAGACGATGGCACCGGAGGAAATGCCGCCGAGGATGCCTTCCTTGACGCCGAGTTCGCGGGCAACGCGCACGGAGTCTTCCAGGCTGGCGTCCAGGACCTCGTCGTAGACGTTGGTGTCCAGCAGTTCTGGAATGAAGTTCGCGCCGAGGCCCTGGATCTTGTGCGGTCCGGGGGCCCCGCCGTTGAGGATGGGGGAGTCCTTCGGCTCCACGGCGACGATCTGCACGCCGGGCTTGCGTTCTTTCAGGACCTGTCCGACGCCGGTGATGGTTCCGCCGGTGCCCACGCCGGAGACGAAGATATCCACTCCACCGTCGGTGTCGGCCCAGACTTCCTCGGCCGTGGTGTTTCGGTGGATCTGCGGGTTGGCTTCGTTGGCGAACTGCTGTGCCCAGATGGAGTTCTCCGTGTTGGCCACGATTTCCTGCGCCTTCTCCACGGCGCCGCGCATGCCTTCGGACCCGGGGGTCAGGACGATTTCGGCACCGAAGGCGCGCAGCATGACGCGGCGCTCGGTGGACATGGTCTCCGGCATCGTGAGGATGACCTTGTAGCCGCGGGCCGCGCCCACCATGGCCAGGGCGATGCCGGTGTTGCCGGAGGTTCCTTCGACGATGGTGCCGCCGGGCTTCAGCGCGCCGGACTTTTCCGCAGCGTCGATGATGGCCACACCGATGCGGTCCTTGACGCTGTTGGCCGGGTTGTAGAACTCGAGCTTGACGGCGACGGTGGCGTCCAGTCCCTCGCTGAGCCGGTTCAGCCTGACCAGCGGGGTTCCGCCGACCAGCTGCGTTACATCGTCATAGATCCGTGCCATGTACATACGCCTATCTTTGAGGGGTGGATACTGAGGTCAGCCTAACGAGGCCGCCCAAGGCTGGCTAAGCGTTAAGCCATGCAGAGTAATATTTCCGCGCCTTGGCGAGCTTGGGATTGATGATCACCTGGCAGTAGCCCTGTTCGGGGTGCTTGGCGTAATAGTCCTGGTGCAACTCCTCGGCGACGTGGAAGCGCGGCAGCCGGCTGACTTCGGTGACGATCGGAGCGTGCCACAGCGCCTGGTTGCGTTCGATGGCTTCCTCGAACAGGATTTTCTCTTCCGTTGTCTCATAGAACATCGACGACCGGTACTGCGTGCCCACGTCGTATCCCTGGCGGTTCAGCGTGGTGGGGTCGTGCAGGGCAAAAAACATGTCCAGGACAACATCCGCTGGGATGACGTCCTCATCGAAAGTCACCGCAACCACCTCGGCATGGCCCGTCGTTCCGCTGCACACCGAGTAGTAATCAGGCTCCGGGTCATGGCCGCCGGTGTAGCCGGAGACCACTGAGGTGACTCCCTTGGTCTTCTGGTAGACGGCGTCGAGGCACCAGAAGCAGCCTCCGCCCAGGACAAAAGTTTTCATGACCTCTTCAATGGTTGGCGGGCCCGGATGATTCCCTGCCCCGGCCGGCGCAGTCCGCACGTGCCGGTCTGACCAGGCAATGGGGTAGAAATAAGACTATGGAACCTGAGGACACCGACGTTACCGGACCCGAAGACCACAATGACCGGACCCACGACGGCGATGCCCCCTTCCCGGGGCCCGGCGGGCCAGGTTCGGCGGCACCTTCCGAAACCGTTCCAACCCTGGCCGAGCTGCTTCTGGCGGTGGAAGAGCTGTGGCCCGAGTCACTGGCGGAGAACTGGGACGAGGTGGGCCTGGTGGCCGGGCACCCGGCCGCACCGGTGTCGCGGGTCATGTTCGCCGTGGACCCCACGCTTGAAGTCATTGAAGAAGCCGTGGACTGGGGTGCCGAGCTCTTGATCACGCATCACCCGCTGCTGCTGAAGGGCGTCACGACCGTTGCCGCCACCACACCCAAGGGCCGGGCGGTGCACCGCCTCATCGAATCGGGGACGGCGTTGCTGACGGTGCACACCAATGGCGATTCCGCCGTCGGGGGCGTCTCCGATGTCCTGGCGGATGCGCTGGGGCTCCAGGACGTCGCTCCGTTGGCGACGTCGGCCAACGGACTGCCGGAGGAAGGCATCGGCCGCGTGGGCGAACTGCCCGACGCCATGAGCCTTGGCGACTTCGCCGCCCGCGTTTTCGGCATCCTGCCCTCGGTGGCCGGGGGAGTGCGCGTGTCCGGGGACAAGGACGGACTGGTGCGGCGGATCGCCGTGTGCGGCGGCGCCGGGGATTCGCTGTTCAATGAGGTCAGGGCCAGCAACGCGGACGTATACGTCACCGCCGACCTGCGCCACCATCCAGCCTCGGAGGCACGGGAAGCAGCCCTCAACGGCAGGCCCTACCTGGTCGATGTCTCGCATTTTGCCAGCGAATGGCTCTGGCTCCCCGCGGCAGCATCGGCGCTCGGAAACGTGCTGAGCGACCAGGGCCACGACGTCGAAATCCGGGTCAGCACCACTAACAGCGACCCCTGGGACTTTATCCTGACTCCAGGCTAAGCCGGGCATGGAAGCGGGCCAGGCGCTAGAGTCTAGGAAGCGCCGGTTCGGTGCCCGGCCGCGGCCGGAAAGGATCAAGCGGAGGTAGAAGTGGCCAAGGCAGCACCGGCAGAACAGTTGAAGTTGCTCGACCTGCAGGGACTGGACGCCAAGCTGACCGCGCTGGCCAACCGCCGGCGCGCCCTGGAGACGGACCCCCGGATCAAAGACCTCGAAGCGGCGCTCGCCGTGGCCAACGGCGAACTCGGCGCGGCCAAGGTTGCCGTCCACGATACTGAAGCCGAGCTCAAGCGCGCAGAGGCCGACGTCGAACAGGTCACCGTACGGATCAGCCGGGACGAAGCGCGGCTCAACAGCGGGACGGGACTGTCCAAGGACCTCGTGGCGCTCCAGAAGGACATCGCCTCACTCAACAAGCGGCGCTCGGACCTTGAGGACGTGGAGCTGGAGGTCCTGGAACGGCTGGACACCCTCCGCGAAAAGCAGGCTGCCCAACAGAGGATCGTTGACGACATCCAGGGCTCTTTCGGTTCAATCCGCGGCGAACTCGACCAGGAACTCGCCGCCGTAGCCGCGGAAACGGCCGAGGTCAAGGGCCGCCGCGATGCGTTCGCCCAGGCCCTCGATGCACCGCTGCTGGCGGTCTACGAGAAAACACTCGCCCGGCGCGGTGTGGGGGCCGCCCGGCTGTTCCATGGCACGTCGGAGGCATCCGGCATGAAGCTCAGTCCCGGGGACCTTGCCGACATCAAGGCCGCAGCACCGGAGGACATCGTTTTCTGTCCGGACTCGGGAGCTATCCTGGTCCGCTCCGAAGAATGGGCCTGACCGGCCCGGCTGTCCTCAGCCGGGCAGGATGATGTTCAGCGCGTGCGGCTTGCGTGCCGTGCCAGGAACGAGTTCAGCTGCCCACTTCTCCTGTGCAGCCTTCAGCAGGGCCTGCGGGGTTGCGGGCGCCTTGCCTCGCCGCGTCAGCAGGTGCCGCGCCAATTCGCCCCGGGTGTGCTTGGCAAAGTGGCTCACTACCTTGCGGACCCCGCCGGTTTCGGTAAACACGTTGACGGCGGCCGTCTGTTCCGGCGGCGGTGCCCAGGCCGCCGCGTAGGTGCTGGAGCGGCAATCCACCAGCAGGTGCCCCTCCGCCACCGGGGCGAGGGCGGCGGCCAGGTGGGGCTTCCAGAACGGGGCGAGGCGTCCGACGTCGGGCAGTGCCGTTCCCATCGAAAGCCGGTAGGCCGGAACGCTGTCACCGAAGCGGATGGCGCCCCAGAGCGCGGAAATGACCAGCACTGCGTCGTCCGCTTTGCGCCGCTGGGCCGCACTCATGGTTCCGTACCCCAGGGCGTCGTACAGGACGCCGGAATAGATCCGGTGCGCTGGCGCCGCAGGTTCGGCATGCAGCCGCGTATTGCGTACGACGTCGTCACGCAGCGATGCGCCCACCCCCAGGAGGGCGAGGGCATCCTCGTGCGCACTGACGGTGCCCAGCGACTCAAGGATTTCGGCCCTTCTTGCGTTCAGCGCCGGAAAGGCGAGGGAGTCCCAGTCGAGGGCCGGGCCCCGGGCGGCCGGGGTCTTGCCTTCGGAGGGGGGAAGCAGAATCAGCACCGTCCGATCCTACCGGCGGCTGAAGCAGGCTGCGGCGCCGGTAGACTGGACGCGGATGGGACAGCCAGGCGGCCGCGCGTCACGCAAGTGGCTCGAGGAACGTCCGGGCTCCACAGGGCAGGGTGGTGGGTAACGCCCACTCGGGGTAACCCGCAGGCCAGTGCCACAGAAAACAGACCGCCAGCCTTGCCGTCCCCGGATGGCAAGCGCAGGTAAGGGTGAAACGGTGGTGTAAGAGACCACCAGCTTCCCGGGTGACCGGGAAGGCTAGGTAAACCCCACCCGGAGCAAGGCCAGACAGGACACATTTGAGGGCTGCCCGCCCGAGTGTCCGGGTAGGCCGCTGGAGGGTGCCGGCAACGGTACTCCTAGATGGATGGCCGTCACTCCTTCGCCGGCAACAGCGGGGGAGTACAGAACCCGGCGTATCGGCTGTCCCATCCACCTGCCGTGATTGACCTGGAACGCCGTCGACTGACCTGAAACGCTGTTGGGGAACTGAACCGTGCCTGCTGATACCGCCCCCGCACCCCGCCGGGTCCGCGACCTGCCCGCGCTCGCAGGGTTCCTGGCGCTGTCGGCCGCCACCTGGTTCCTCGCCGCTGTTCCCATCAGGTCCGCCGGTGACTGGTTCGCTGCCTCGGCGCAGGCGCCCTGGATGCCGCCTGGCTGGATGTTCCGGTCCATGTGGATGCTCCTCTACGCCGGCGTAGCTGTCGCGGCCTGGCTGGTATGGCGCCGCGGTGCGCTGCGCGGCGGCACCCTGGCCGGATACTGTGCCCAGCTGGGGCTCAATGCCGCCTGGCCGCTGGCATTTTTTGGACTGTACCCGTTCCTGGGCGCTCCCGCCCTGTGGGTTGCGTTCCTCGTCATCACTGCACTTGCAGCTTCCCTGGCGTTCCTGACCCTCCGCTTTGGGCCCGTCAGCCGGACCGCCGGTTTGCTCCTGCTGCCATATTTCTCCTGGGTGGTGTTCTCCGCCAGCCTGAACCTCTACTCGGCGATCCATAACTGACGGCGGACGCACGGGCATCAGTTGTGGATTCCCGTGTGAGTGATTTCACGCGTCCGGAGCCTTCCGGTGCGCCGCGGCCAACCTAGAATGGATTCCGGACGTAGAAGTTCTCCCGCCTGGGCTGCGTTCGCAGCCGGCGGTTTTTCTTTGCAGCGACCCACGCGCCTGCGGGCCGAACCCGGCAGGCCACGGCGCCCCTGGACATCATCCGGTGGCCGACATCCGCGTACGAAGACGTATGCGGCTGAACCGAGGAAGGTATTTCTGTGAGCCAGACGTCAGATTCTTGTCTTGATACGTGGATGGGCCGGGAGGCTCTTGCCGAAGCCATGATCCCGGTGATCGGGCGGCTTTACCGCGAGAACAACGTGGTGACCAGCATCCACGGCCGGAGCCTGATCAACAAGTCCACCATGAACATCCTCAAGGCGCACCGCTTCGCCCGCCGGATGAGCAAGGACGAGTTGCGCCTGGAGGAGACCGCTCCGCTGCTGAACGCGCTCGCCGGTATGGAACTCGGCGCAGCGGCCATCGACATCGCCCGGCTGAACCAGAAGTTCAAGGACGAAGGTAACGGCGCCAGCCTGGAGGAGTTCCTCCGCGCCGAGCTCGCAGAGATCGTGGGCAAGCGCGGCGGCGACGACCGCACCAGCACGGATGTCGTGCTCTACGGCTTTGGCCGTATCGGACGACTTCTGGCACGCCTCCTCGTTGAGAAGGCCGGAGGCGGCCACGGGCTGCGTCTGCGCGCCATCGTGGTGCGCCGCGGTTCTGACAACGACCTCTCCAAGCGCGCCAGCCTGCTGCGCCGCGATTCCGTGCATGGTTCGTTCGAAGGAACCATCCGGATTGACGAGGAGGCCAACACCATTACGGCCAACGGTGTCCAGGTCCAGGTCATCTACTCGAACGATCCGGCCACCATTGACTACACCGCCTACGGCATCAAGGACGCCCTGGTGGTGGACAACACCGGCCGCTGGCGCGACACGGAAGGCCTGTCCCAGCACCTGCAGAGCAAGGGCGTTGCCCGCGTCCTGCTCACGGCGCCGGGCAAGGGCGAACTGAAGAACATCGTCCATGGCATCAACCACGGGGACATCCTGGATTCGGATCGGATTGTCTCCGCAGCGTCCTGCACGACGAACGCCATCACTCCGGTGCTCAAGGCCATCAACGACAAGTTCGGCGTAGTCCACGGCCACGTGGAAACGGTGCACTCGTTCACCAATGACCAGAACCTGATCGACAACTTCCACAAGGGCGATCGCCGTGGCCGTTCAGCGGCGCTGAACATGGTCATTACCGAGACCGGCGCTGCGAAGGCTGTTGCCAAGGCCCTGCCCGAGCTTCTGGGCAAGCTGACCGGCAGCTCCATCCGCGTCCCCACGCCGGACGTCTCCCTGGCGATCCTGAACCTGAGCCTGGAGAACGGCACCACCAAGGATGAGGTGAACGACTTCCTGCGCGAGATGTCGCTGCACTCGGACCTGCGCAAGCAGATCGACTACATCGACTCCCCGGAAGTTGTTTCCACGGACTTCGTCGGTTCCCGCCGTGCGGGCATCGTGGATGGGCTCGCCACGATTTCCAACGATAAGAACCTTGTCCTCTACGTCTGGTACGACAACGAGTTCGGCTACAGCTGCCAGGTAGTCCGGGTCATGGAGGAAATGGCCGGGGTCAACCCGCCCTCATTCCCGGCCAAGGAGTCGGCCGCCGCGCTGGCAACCATCGCAGTCTAATAACGGTCACCCGGTTTCCCGGCTGATCCTCTGGAATCAGCCGGGAAACCGGACCACACTGGTGGCATGACTAAGGAACCCGCGGTTCAGCACGAAACCACCCTCGAACACGCCCTGGATGTCGCCAAGGCCAACCACAAGGAAGCCTTGCGCCTCCTCGAAGGGGCGCGGGCCGCCCAGGCAACGGGCGACGTCGGCGAGGACCGGGTCCGCCAGCTCGAAGGCCTGTTGGCGGTCGCCGAGGAGGACCTCCGCCGCGTGATGCGCGAGCAGTAGAGGCCGCCCGCCGCCCCATGTGACGCGTCACTCTTCCTCCACACTGTGGAAATCCGCGGAAGGGATGTTCCGGTGCCCTAGGCTCTTCGGGTGCAGGATGTAAACCGCAGCGCGGTGACGCCATGAGCGCCAGCTGGACCGCCTACCGCCGTGCCCGCCGCCGATCCCGCCAGGCATGGGTGTTGCTGGCACTGGCCGCGGTATCTGCGCTGGCGACAGTGGCGTGGTTCTTTACCGACGGGCAGTTCGCACTGGCGGAGCCCGCGGCCGCCGGCCCGGTCGAAGCGCCCGTCTACGACCCCGCCTGGATGAAGCCGGTGGTAGCCGTACGACAGGTGCCGGATGCTACGGCGCTGTCGGTCCTTGAGGGCCTGCCCGTCAAAGGCCGGGCACCGGCCAACAACTACGAGCGGGAGGCGTTCGGCCAGGCCTGGTTGGACGCCGACCGGAACGGCTGCGATACCCGCAACGACATCCTGCGGCGCGATCTCTTGGAGGTCGCGTTCACGGACCGATCCCGGTGTAGGGTGGCGTCGGGCCGCTTCCAGGATCCGTACACGTCGAAGACCATCGACTTCCGCCGCGGCGCAGACAGCAGCCGTGAAGTGCAGATCGACCACGTGGTGGCGCTGTCGGATGCGTGGCAGAAGGGCGCCCAGCAACTGACAACCCGGCAGCGCCAGCACCTGGCCAACGATCCCGTGAACCTCGTGGCCGCGGACGGGCCCGCCAACCAGCAAAAGGGCGCCGCTGACGCCGCCACCTGGCTGCCAAAGAACAAGGCGTTCCGCTGCCACTATGTGGCCCGCCAGGTGTCGGTCAAAGCAGGCTATGGCCTCTGGGTCACCCAGGCCGAAAAGGACGCCATGAAGCGGGTCCTGGCCACCTGCCCGGACCAGCGAACCATCCTGGCACGATAACGGAGCCTAGTGGCCGAAGGGATCGGGGTCCACGCCGGGCATCCAGGTCAGCCCCGGCACACCCCAGCCGCTCTTCTTCGCCTGTTTCATGGCTTTGCGCGCGTAGCGGTCGATCAGCCGGTTGACGTAGAGCTTGCCGTCGAGGTGGTCGTATTCGTGCTGGATCACCCGCGCGAACCAGCCCGTCGCTTCGAACCGGACAGGCTGGCCGTAGCCATCGAAGCCCTCCACCCGTGCCCATTCGGCACGTTTTAGCGGGTAGTGCCCGCCGGGGAATGAGAGGCAGCCCTCTTCCTCCTCATCCGGGTCGGGAAGCGCTCCGGAGATCTTGGAGAGCGTCAGCTGGGGGTTCACCACGACGCCCGTAGGGGGAGCGCCGTCGTCGTTGGCGTATTTGTACACGAAGATGCGCTTGCCCACGCCGATCTGGGGCGCAGCGAGCCCCACGCCGTTGGCGGCGTCGTTGGTTTCGAACATGTCCTCGATGAGCGTGCGGAGGGCGTCGTCGAAGACCTCAACCTCTGCGGCCCGGCGGTGGAGAACAGGTTCTCCCCAGATGGTGATTGGCAGAACTGTCATGTCGTCCGTCCTTTGCGCTGTGGCCGGTATTTGATACATGGGGTACGCAAAAAAAGGAGGCCGCACCGGATATCCGGTACGGCCTCCCGTGAGGGTGAGCGACGGGGGTTGAACCCGCGACCTCCTGGACCACAACCAGGCGCTCTGCCAACTGAGCTACGCCCACCATGTGCCCTGCGGAGCGACCGGCTACCCGGCCCTCTGGAAAGGCAACTCAAATAGCTTACCTGCTGTTCAGCACTGTTTTGGCCACTTTTGCCGATTTCCCGGAAAATTCATGGAAACGTGGCGCAGATTACGCCTGCGGCTGTTTCGGGGATTCGGCCGTGGTGATACGGCGCGCGATCTGCTGGGCGGTGGCGCTGTCCGGACCGGGGGCGGGAACGAAGACGGCCTCGCGGTAGTACCGGAGCTCGTCGATGGAATCCTTAATGTCTCCCAGGGCGCGGTGGCCGCCCTTCTTTGCGGGGGACTGGAAGTAGGCACGCGCGAACCAGCGGCGTGAGAGTTCCTTGATGGTGCTCACGTCGATGACCCGGTAGTGGAGGTGCTCAACCACGGCGGGCATGTCCCGGGCAAGGAATACGCGGTCCGTTCCAACCGAGTTGCCACCCAGCGGAGCCTTGCGGGGGTCCGGCACCCATTCCGCGATGTACTCCATGACGAGGGCCTCCGCTTCCGCCATAGTCTTGCCGTTGGGCAGTTCCTTCAGGAGGCCGGATTTGGTGTGCATGTCCCTGACGAAATCGCCCATCTGTGCCACGGCGGCATCATCCGGCTTGATGACGACGTCCACGCCGTCACCCAGGATGTTCAGGTCCGAGTCGGTGACCAGGGCGGCCACCTCGATCAGGGCGTCATTCTTGATGTCCAGGCCGGTCATTTCGCAGTCGATCCAGACGATTCGTTCGTTAGTAATAGGCACCCGACCAGCCTACCTTTACACGTCCCGGCGGACCGCCGATGCTAGGATTCTGGGACGCGCGGCGGACGATTCCGCCGCATGCTCCACCTGCTGCGGCGGCCCGCGAGGGACGCCGGGCCCGGCCGCTGCGCGCAAGACACCACACATCTTCGCGCCTGAAGATTGGACGATCCTGACATGACGGCGCCTGTGCCCGCGACGGGAGAGCTGGCCGGTGACGCAGCCGTTCCCGCGGAGGACGCCGGGATGGACAGTCCCCGCTCTCCGCTGCTTGCGGGCTTCGCTGGTTCCATGTTCATGCTGGTCGGATCCCTGGGGGTGGGCTGGCTCGCCCCCGTCTCCGAACTCCGCCGGATGCCACTGTTCATCTGGATGCGCGCGGAGGCGCTGGGAGTGGCGTTGTCCATTATCCTGCTCGCCGTCGGCGGCATGCTGCTGGTCAGGGCCTGGCTCCGCCTGGGGCAGAAAGTGCGCGTCTGGGGGCCCGCGGCACGTAGGGTGACCCTGGCCGCGGTTGTTGCCTGGGGGCTGCCCATGATGTTCAGCATCCCGCTGTTCAGCCGGGACGTTTACGCCTACATCGGCCAGGGCCGCCTGATGTTGGAAGGCTTCAACCCGTACGAAAACGGAATCTCCGCGCTGTCGAACTACTTCCAGCTGGGCGCCGACAAGATGTGGACCGAAGCGCCCGTCCCGTATGGCCAGCTCTTCCTGTGGATCGAGCAGTTCGTGGTGTGGGTAACGAACGTGCAGCCGGAGGCCAGCGTCATGCTGTTCCGGTTGGTTGCCCTGGTTGGTGTGGTTCTCTGCATCGTCTATGTGCCGCGGCTTGCGGAGCTGCATGGCGTGAACCCGCACCGCGCCCTCTGGCTGACCGCTGCGAATCCACTCTTCCTGACCAATTTCATCGCAAGCGTCCACAACGACGCGCTCATGATTGGCCTGGCTCTCGCCGGTCTCTACTACTGCGCCACGCGGCGCGTGGTACTGGGTATCGTCCTGGTCACGCTGTCCATTGCGGTCAAGCCCATTACGATCATCTTCCTGCCGTTCATCGGGCTGATGTGGGCCGGCAAGGAGGCCGGCTGGCTGCGGAAATTCTGGTTCTGGGGTCTGACTGCCGCGCTGAGCCTGGGGATGCTGGTGCTCATGGCACTGGTCAACGGCTTCGGCTTTGGCTGGATCAATGGGCTCTCGGCCCCCGGCAGCCTGGCCATCTGGTACGCACCCGTGGGGCTCATCGGCATGGTGGTGGGGTCCCTGGCGCGGGCGTTTGGCCTGGGGTACGACGTCTTTTCCGGGCTGGTGTTCACCGCGGGCAAAGTCCTGGCCCTCGGCATCATTGCCTGGCAGATCTTCAGGGGTGATCACGACCGCCTGATGCGCAGGCTGACCCTGGCCCTGGCGGCGGTGGTAGTGCTGGCTCCGATCATCCAGGCCTGGTACGTGGTGTGGCTCATTCCGCTGTTCGCGGTCACCGGGATCCGCAACGACTGGCAGGTCAAGACCCTCTACTTCGTGGTCTCGTTCTTCATGATCTACGCCATTTCCGACCAGCTGGAAGTGTTCCCGTACCTGCAAACCGAGGACCTTGGCTTCGCGCTGGCCCTCGCCCGTGTGGCCGCCGCACTGACGGGCCTGCTCTTCGGCCTGTACCTGATCTTCTGGGACCCCCGCACCAGAACCCTGTTCCGCAAGACCGGGGAACCCGTGGTCGAACGCCCGGTGATCTGACCAGCCGCACCAGCCGTTCCGGCCGTCACCGCGATGGCGCCTGGATGCCGTCGAACCCCGGTCCCGCCGCCCGAACAGAAGCCCACGGAGTGTGCCGGAAGCCTTGACCGCCTGGAGCGGCCCTGCGCCGTCGGGCTTCGACGCACAAAATTGTGGTCGAGGCGCATCCTCGCCGGCGACGCCCACATATGGGGCGCGTCCGGGGACATGCGCAGCGCCGATGAAGATGCGCGTCGAAAACAGGACGGACTGTGGGAGGGGCCGGACAACAAGAACACCCCCGGTCCGAAGACCGGGGGTGTCAATGATGACCCGACTCCTCCGTGAAGGATGTCTCGACTCATCACACGGTGCCCCAGGAGGGAATCGAACCCCCGACCGGCGGATTAGAAGGCCGCTGCTCTATCCCCTGAGCTACTGAGGCGGGCCACCCCTGGACCCTAAGTCCGGGCGCCTCAAAAAGTTTACATTGCCCCGCGTGCGGCTGGAATCAGCCGCTGTACCGTTGGCCACCAGTCCTCCACACCCGCCGGAACCCTGCGGGTTATGCACATAGCCAAACGCACCCCTCCTTCGGGCGCCCGCCCGGAGACATGCTGGTGATGCCTGCTAACGGGCATCACCATCTGAGACAGGACGAAGAGATGAGCGACTTCATTACGGTCCGTGGCTTCGTGGCCACGGACGTCAAGACTTCCACCACGACCGGGGGAGTGGCCACGGCCTCTTTCCGGTTGGCATCCACTACCCGCCGCTTCATCAAAGAGACGGGCACGTGGGCAGACGGGCAAACGAACTGGTTCAACGTTCAGGGGTACCGCCAGCTTGCCGGGAACCTGGCCTGCAGCGTGCGCAAGGGCCAGCCCGTCATTGTGATTGGCAAACTGAAGCTGCGCAGCTGGGAACGGGACGGCCGGACCTACCACTCCACCGAGATCGACGCGGACGCGGTGGGCCACGATCTGCAGTGGGGCTCCGCCAACTACATCCGCAACGCCACCAGGCCCGTTCTTTCGCTCGTGGACCAGGAAGGAACGGACGACGCCGGTTCAGCCCCGGTCTCTGACCAAACCTTTGAGGGGGCTGAAGAAAACGGCGGAGACCCGGGTGACTTTGGCGTCGAGACACTGACAGTCGAGGAACGCGACGGAGCCCTCTCGTCGTTGGACACGAACACGGGTGAACTCACGGCGGCGCCGGCCTGACCCGCGCTGCCATGAGACGGTGCCCGCGGGCCCGGTGCATCATGACCCGGTGCGTCATGACCCGGCGCGGCCGTGACCCGGTGCCCGCCGGAGCAGCCGCGGCATCGTGGCACAATGACAGCATGCCCACAACGCCTGACCGCCGGACATCCGGTGCGGCCCACCCTGCGCCGGGCGTTTCCGGCGTTCACCTGCTGCACGGCAGGAAGGGAAGGCTCCGGAGGGCAGCAATGGTGGCGGGGGCAGCGTTCACGGCATCGCTCCTGGTGCTCACCGGCTGCAGCGGGGCCGCTCAGGATCCTCGCGTCACGGGCAGCTCGCCGGCGGCTTCGGGATCTGCCCAGGACGGTACGCCGGGAGCTGGAATCACGGTTCCCACCGCCGAACCCACAGGAACTGCAACGGCCGGCCCCACTGGACAGGCCGCTGCCGTTTCAGGATTACGCACCAAAGTGACCGATGTCCTGGGCAGGCTCGCCGCGGGTGCGCCCAAACCGTCCACGGCACAGGTCCGTGATGCCCTGACCGGAGCAGGCATTGATACCCGCTCGCTTGAGGTATCGGAAAGCACTACACCCACCGGGCTGGCGGCGGACTCGATCGAGGCCGCTGTGCTCCAAGGGAAGGACTGCGTAATCGGCCAGGTTCGTGAGGGCGCCGTGACGGTAACGGTGATGCCTGTCCTGGCCAGCGGCAAGTGCTTCGTCGGATCCTGAGCGGCAGCTTCGGAATGTGAGATATGACCGCCTACCCACTAGATTTGGAACCATGGCGGAATTTATCTACACAATGACCAAGGCCCGCAAAGCCGTTGGCGAAAAACTCATTCTTGATGACGTAAGCATGTCCTTCTTCCCGGGCGCCAAGATCGGCGTCGTGGGCCCGAACGGTGCCGGTAAGTCCACCATCCTGAAGATCATGGCCGGACTGGACACCCCGTCAAACGGCGAGGCACGGCTCAGCCCCGGCTACAGCGTGGGAATACTGCTCCAGGAACCCCCGCTGAACGAGGAAAAGACCGTCCTGGGCAACGTCCAGGAAGGCGTCGGCGAGATCTACGGCAAGATCCAGCGTTTCAACGAGATCTCCGAAGAAATGGCCAGCCCGGACGCTGACTACGACGCACTCCTGGAAGAGATGGGCCAGCTGCAGGAGGCCATCGATGCCGCCGATGCCTGGGACCTCGACTCCCAGCTGGAACAGGCCATGGACGCCCTCCGCTGCCCGCCGGCGGACGCGGACGTGACCAACCTCTCCGGTGGTGAACGGCGCCGCGTGGCCCTGTGCAAGCTGCTCCTGCAGAAGCCGGACCTGCTGCTTCTTGACGAGCCCACCAACCACTTGGACGCGGAAAGCGTGCTGTGGCTTGAACAGCACCTGTCCACTTACGCAGGCGCCGTCCTGGCGGTCACCCACGACCGGTACTTCCTGGACCACGTGGCCGAATGGATCGCCGAAGTGGACCGCGGCCACCTGTACCCCTACGAGGGCAACTACTCCACCTATCTGGAGAAGAAGCGTGCGCGTCTCGAAATCCAGGGCAAGAAGGACGCCAAGCAGGCCAAGCGCCTTGCCGAGGAACTCGAGTGGGTCCGTTCCAACGCCAAGGGCCGCCAGACCAAGTCCAAAGCCCGTCTGGCCCGCTACGAGGAAATGGCCGCCGAGGCAGACCGCACCCGCAAGCTCGATTTCGAAGAGATCCAGATCCCGCCGGGACCCCGCTTGGGCGGCCTGGTCCTGGAGGCCAAGGACCTGCAGAAGGGCTTCGACGACCGCGTGCTGATCGACGGGCTGTCCTTCAGCCTGCCACGCAACGGCATCGTCGGCGTGATCGGACCCAACGGCGTCGGCAAGTCCACCCTTTTCAAGACCATTGTGGGCCTGGAGCCGCTGGACGGCGGAGAACTCAAGATCGGCGACTCGGTCAAAATCTCCTACGCTGACCAGAGCCGCGGCGGCATCGACCCCAACAAGACCTTGTGGGAAGTCGTCTCGGACGGGCTGGATTTCATTCAGGTGGGCAATGTCGAAATGCCGTCCCGCGCCTACGTGGCCGCCTTTGGCTTCAAGGGCCCGGACCAGCAGAAGAAGGCAGGGGTGCTCTCCGGAGGCGAGCGCAACCGGCTGAACCTGGCACTGACCCTCAAGCAGGGCGGAAACCTCCTGCTCCTTGACGAGCCCACCAACGACCTCGACGTCGAGACCCTCAGCAGTCTGGAAAACGCGCTGCTGGAATTCCCCGGCTGCGCCGTGGTGGTCTCGCACGACCGGTGGTTCCTGGACCGGGTGGCCACCCACATCCTTGCTTACGAGGGCGACGAAGAAAACCCCTCCAAGTGGTACTGGTTCGAGGGTAACTTCGAGTCCTACGAGGAGAACAAGGTCGAGCGCCTCGGCCCGGACGCGGCCAAGCCCCACCGGGTCACGCACCGCCGCCTGACCCGCGACTGACACCCTCGCGGCTGTAGCCGGCAGACAGCAGGCATACGGAAGGCCGGCGACCACGTGTACTCCACACGCGGACGCCGGCCTTTCCCACAGCCGGCTAAACCCCCGCCAATCAGCCCCGCTCAGCCGCCCTGCTACTCCCGTGATGCCTTCCGGATTTGGTGCTCCACGACCTTGGACTGGAAGGCTCCCACCACCTTGTTCTTGAAGTCCGTTGGCACACGGATCATCCCCTCCTGGGCCACCGATGCCACGTGCTCGCCCTCCCGGTTGAAGATCTTGCCCGTTGCCAGCCCCCGGGCGCCTTGCGCACTGGGCGACTCCTGGACGTACAGCAGCCACTCGTCCACCCGGGCCGGCCGGTGCCACCACATCGCATGATCCAGGCTCGCGACGTTCATGCCGGGCGTGATCCAGCTCAGCCCGTGCCGGCGCAGGATGGATTCCAGCAGCGTGTAGTCGCTCGCGTACGCCAGCGCTGCACGGTGCAGGTTGGTGTTGTCCGGCATGGGCCCGAACGTCTTCATCCAGACCGCGTTGCGCGGCTCCCTGGGACCTTTTGCCGATACGTACAGCGGGGGATCGACGTGCCGGATGTCGAACGGCCGCTCGAAAGCCCAGTGCCGGGCCACGGGATGGTCGAACTTGCCCAGCAGGTCCGCCGTGCTTGGAAGCGACTCGGGATCGGGGATTCCCGCCGGCATGGTAGACGCGTGCTCAATGCCTTCGTCGTTCCCCTGGAAGGAAGCGATCATCGAGAGGATCGGGACACCGTCCTGGTACGCGTGGACCCGCCGCGCGGAAAAGGAGCGTCCGTCACGCAGCCGCTGCACACCGAACGTGATGGGCTTGTTGGCATCGCCCGGACGGAGGAAATAGCCGTGCATGGAGTGGACAAAGCGGTCAGGGTCAACGGTGCGGATGGATGCCACCAGCGACTGCGCCAGGACCTGCCCGCCGAACACCCTGTGATGCGGCTGCTGCTGCGATGGACCCAGGAAGATGTCCTCGTCTGTCCGGGCACCTTCCAGTTCGCCAAGGTCCAGCAGTTTGATCAGCGATGCGGTGGGGTCACCGTTGGGCGGGGCCAACAGTCCGGTTTCGGCTTCAGTCATGGCTTGACTCTAGACGTCACCCAAGGACCGCTCAACCGGAGGCCAGCCGGTAGGGTTTGAGTGTGTCCGATCTTCTTACCAGCTCTTTCCGTTTCGCAGACCCCCGGGACCTGGCCGACCTGAAAACCTTCGCCACCCGCGCCAAGGCCATTGACGACGGCGCCATCCGCCTCCAGGGGGCCGGCACCGTCCTTGCCGCTTACGTCTGCGTCCTGCGGCCCCGTCTGCTGGGCGAATCGACTCCCACTATCCTCGGGCTGCGCACCATGGCGCTCGCGCAGCCCTCCGGCACGGATGTCACGGTGCCGCTTGCAGCCGTCCTGGACCGGATAGCCCGCGCGGGAGCGGACGACGTCGAACTGCCGGTCCCGCCGTCAATCGTCACTGAATCCTGGACCGGCGTGAGTGCGCCCCGCGGCGGCTGGGAGCACGCGGGAACCGTCGCCGATGCCTTCCTGCGCAGCGCCGCGGAGGCCGGCATGGCCGAGGTCGCGGAAATCGTGCCGGACAAACCGGGGACGCTGATCGTCAACAATGCAAGGGCTGCAGTGTGGGGCAGGAAACTGGACGACTCCGGCTTGCCGGCCGGGGCGGCGTTCGCGGCCCTCGCCCTGGGCTTCCTCGGGGACGGCGAGCAGGAGCTTTACCGCTCCGGCCGCTGGTTCCGCCTGACCGGACCCCGCGGGCATGTCCTCGTCCGGTCCGGCAGCGGCCTGCCGTAACCGATCCGGCCCTGCCCGGACCTATCCCTGGCGTACCGTGCCTACGGCTCCGACGGGCTGTTGACCATGGACAGCGCCGCACGCTCCATGTAGTCCCACAGCGTGCCCTCGTACAGGGGCGGCAGTTCCAGCGCGTCGACGGCGGCCCGCATGTGGAAAAGCCACCTGTCCTTTGCCTCCGGCGTGACCTTGAACGGCATGTGCCGCATGCGCAACCGCGGATGTCCGCGCTCCGCACCGTAGGTTGTAGGACCGCCCCAATACTGCTCAAGGAACATCAGGAACCGACGCTTGGCCGGACCCAGGTCCTCTTCGGGATACATGGGACGCAGCAGCGGGTCGGTGGCCACCCCGTCGTAAAAGACGTCGATCAACTTCACGAACGTTTCGTGCCCGCCCACGGCGTCGTAGAAGTTGTCCGTGTAGCCCGGCTGGCTGAACGGGTCGTTTTGCATCAGCTGGCGTGGCTGGCGCGGTTCAGGCGTGGTGGTCATGGCTAGTCGCCGGCTTTCTGGTCGGTCTTGTCGTTGTCAGGCTTCGTGGTGCCCTGGTCCGTGGTTCCGTCCGGGCCCTCATGCAGGGGCACATAGTTTCCCTGCGAACGGTTTCCCACCCGCAGAATCTCGCCGTTGCGCAGGTACCAGATGGCGCCGTCGTCGGACCGGACGCGGGTGATGCGCAGGCCCATGGATTCCACTACGCCCACTACCTCGCTGGTTTCGATGACGTCACCGATGCCGAACTGGTCCTCGATGGTGATGAAGATTCCGGCCAGGAAATCCCGGATCAGCTGCTGGGCGCCGAAACCGATGGCGATACCCAGGATGCCGACGCTGGTCAGCAGGGGAGCGATGTTGATGTCCAGGTTCTGCAGTACGTACATGCCGGTGATCACCACCACCAGGACACCAACGATGCTGTTCAGCAGCGAACCGATGGTCTCCGCACGCTGGACCCTGCGCTCATGGTCGAGCGCCCGGAGCGCCGGGGCGGCCCATTTGAAGGTGGGCCGCTTGAACAGGCTGCTGCCGGCGGCCACCCGCTTGGTGATGCGGGAGATGACGTACGTGGCAAGCAGCCAGACGGCAAAACCGACGCCGAGGCTGATCGCCACCCCGGGAATGCTGATCCCGTCAGGGTCGGCGGCAACCGGGGGAAGGACTGACAACAAGCTGACCATGTGCGGCGGGGGCTCCTTGGGGATGGGCTACGTTCATTTTCCACCCTAGCGCCGGGCGGCCTGTCCGGTTCAGCCCGCCGAGGTCACGGGCTGGTGCTCTACCGGAAAGTTGACGCTGCGGGCAATGAAGCAGACCGCGTTGGCCTCGCGGTGCAGCCGCTGCGCCAGTCCTATCTGCCCGGCGTCCGCCACCGTGACGTGCGGCCGCAGGACGACCCGCTCAAACTGTCCACTGCCGTCCCGGTTGAGCCGCAGCAGGCCGGCAGCAGGGTCGCGGTAATCGGTGACCACGACGCCGTGCCGGACCGCCACGTGCAGGTAAGAAAGCATGTGGCACTGCGCCAGGGCCGCCAGCAGCAGTTGTTCAGGGTTGTACCGCTCCCGGTCGCCGTGAAACGTGGGGTCAGCGGAACCCTTGAGGACGGGCAGTCCGGGGATCGCGATATCGTGATCCCGCGAATAGCCGCGGTACGACGACGTGCCGTCCCCGAGGTTTCCCGTCCATCGGACTTCCAGTTCGTAGTGATGCTCAGTGAGGTTCATCGGCGGGCCCCCGCAGCGTCAGGGCCGGCAGCAGCGTCTGTGTCCCTGGCACGAAGGGCGCGCGCCACGCCGTCGCGGTTTTCCAGCATCATGCGGCGCAGTGCGGCGCTGGCCGGAGGCAAGGCGGCGATGAAGCCGTCCGTACGGTCCACGGTCTCCTGCGTGGTCAGCAGCGCCGGGTAAAGCCCGACGACGATCTGCTGGGCGAGCGCGTGCGTCCGGGATTCGACGATTCCCGGCACTGCCTCGAAATACTTCTCCGCGTACGGTTCCAGCAGTGTCCGGTCCAGGACGCGCATGAACCCGGCCACCGCGGAGCCCTGCAGCGCGTTGGACAGCTCGCCCTTGACCACGATCGAATCCCATGCCGCAGCCTTCGCCTCCGGTGTGGGGATTGCCGCCTTGGCGAGCGCGGCCGCATTCTGGCCGCTGGCCGTGTTGTCCTTCGCCAGCTCCGCGTCGATCCCGTCCTGGCCCATCCGGCCGCCGGCCACCAGTGAGGCGACCAGTTCCCAGCGCAGGTCCTGGTCCACGGTGAGCCCGGACAGCTCCACGGTGCCGTCGAGCAACCCCGCCACGGCGGAGAGCTCGGCGTCCGTCCGGGCGTGCAGCGCGAACGCCTTGACGAACTGCAGCTGGGCGTCGGATCCGCCCGGAACGTCGGACGCGAGCTCCCACAGCCGGTCCGCGGCGGCCACCGCCGTGGCCTCGCGGTATTCCTCTGCCACGTAGAAGTTCAGCGTGGTGGCCAGCTGCCGCAGCTGCACCAGGATGACGGAGGAGTCGGTTTCGGCCGCCACGTTGGCCAGCACCAGCTCCACGTAGCCCCGGGCCGGAGCTTCGCCGTCGCGTGCGGCGTCCCAGGCCGAGTTCCAGACCAGGGTCCGCGGCAGGCTGCCGGCAAAATCCCTCAGGTGCCCGGTGGCGGTGGCCAGCGACGCCGGGTCCAGCCGGACCTTGGCGTACGCGAGGTCGTCATCATTGACCAGGACCAGGTCCGGTCGCTGCAGCCCGGCCAGGGCCGGCACTTCCGTGCGCTCCCCGTCCACGTCCAGTTCCTCCCGGTGGACCCGCTGCAGCTTGCCGGCGCCGTCCAGGTTGTAGAAACCCACGGCCAGCCGGTGCGGGCGGAGCGTGGGCCACTCCGGCACCGCTGTCTGCACAATGTTGAACGTTCGGATCGTGCCGTCGGCGTCCACGTCCAGCTCGGGGGCCAGCGTGTTCACCCCGGCAGTTTCCAGCCACTGCCGGCCCCAGCTGTCCAGGTCCCGGCCGCTGGCCTTCTCCAGCTCCACCATCAGGTCCTGCAGCTCGGTGTTCTGCCAGGAGTGCTTGGCAAAGTATTCGCGGACACCTGCCATGAACTGCTCCGGACCAACCCAGGCCACGAGCTGCCGCAGCACCGAGGCGCCCTTGGCGTAGGTGATGCCGTCAAAGTTGACCTCGACGTCCTGCAGGTCCTTGATCTCCGCGAAGATCGGGTGCGTGGTGGGGAGCTGGTCCTGTTTGTAGGCCCAGGACTTCTCCACCGACGCGAACGTGGTCCACGCCCCGGTGAACGAGGTGTTCTCCACGGCCGCCAGATGCGACATGTACTCGGCGAAGGACTCGTTCAGCCACAAATCGTTCCACCACCGCATGGTCACCAGGTCCCCGAACCACATGTGTGCGAGCTCGTGCAGCACCGTGATGGCGCGGCGTTCAACCTGGGCTTCGGTCACCTTGCTGCGGAAGACGTAGCCTTCCAGGATGGTCACAGCGCCGGCGTTTTCCATGGCGCCGGCATTGAACTCGGGCACGAACAGTTGGTCGTACTTCTCAAACGGGTAAGGGCAGCCGAACTGCGCCTCAAAAAATGCGAAACCCTGCCGGGTGAGTTCGAAGATGTTCTGCGCGTCCAGGTACTGCATCAGGGACTTACGCGCGAACACCCCCAGCGGAACAACCCGTCCGTCGGAGCTGGTGACCTCGCTGCGCACCGACTGGTACGGCCCTGCGATCAGCGCCGTGACGTAGGAGGACAGGCGGGGGGTGGGCGCAAACGCCCAGACCGAGCGGGCGCCGCCGTCGGGGTCCCGTGAAGTTTCCACGGGCACCGGGGTGGGGGAGTTGGAGACGACGTCCCAGTGCGATGGCGCCGTGACGGTGAAAGTGAACGTGGCTTTGAGGTCGGGCTGCTCGAACACCGCGAACATCCGGCGGGAGTCCGGCACCTCGAACTGGGTGTAGAGGTAGACCTCGTTGTCCACCGGGTCCACGAAACGGTGCAGTCCTTCGCCCGTGTTCATATAGGGCGCGTCGGCAACCACGGTCAGTTCGTTCTGCTCCGCAAGGCCGGGGAGCTGGATTCTTACCCCGTCTGACACAGCTCCGGGATCCAGCGTGCGCCCGTTCAGGGTGACACTGTGGACTGCCGCGGTGATGGCGTCGATGAACGTGGAGGAACCGGGCTTCGCCCCGAACTTCACCGTGGTGGTGCTGCCGAAGACTTCGCTGCCGCGCGTCAGGTCCAGGTCCACCTCGTAGGAATCCACGGTGATCAGCTGAGCTCGTTCGCGGGCTTCGTCGCGCGTCAGGTTTATGCCTGGCAAGGGTCCTCCAGAGAATTAGCGTTCACCGGCTGGCGGCTCCATCGCCGGTTCGGTTCATTCTTGCATCCCCGGACGACAGTTAGGCGGTCCGGAGAGTCCTTCTCCGGACCGTCCGCCGCAGTGCAGCGGGAGTAGCGTTGAGGTATGGCAAAGTTTCTGGATTCGGTGGACGCGAGGGCGCTGCGCTTCGCGCTGGGATTTCCTGTGGTCCTGGCCGCGGGCTTTGTCGTGTGCGCCTCGCTGCTGCGCCCTGACCTTCCGGACCCGTTGGCTATCCGCTGGACGGACGACGGCGGTGCATCATTCGCCCCGTTTGGTGCCTACATGGGGGGCGGCGCAGCCCTGATCATCGTGGTCGGCTGGCTGGGGCTGGTCCAGGCGGTGCCGCTGAGCCGGCCGGTGGTGATGCGCCGCATCATGATGGGAACCGGCCTCTTCCTTACCCTCTTCATCACCAGTGTCCTGGCCGCCGGCCTGGTGGGCCAGGCCGGGCTCGCGGACGCGCGCCAGTCCAGGGTTGACCTGACCGTCCTCGCCCTGGGATCGGGGGCGGCGTTGTCCCTGGGCGTGGTGATGGCCTTCGTCTACAAGGCAGACCGGCAGTGGTCGCCGGAAGATGACCAGGCCCTGGAAGCCGCCGTGGCCCGTGAACTGGATCCGGACCTGGTGCGGGATGACATCCGGCTGTGGGTCCATGCGCGCAGCTCCGTGTTTGTGATGATCGCCGTGGCATCACTGTTTCCGGGCGCCCTGATCGCCATCGCCGTGCCCTGGCTGGGCCTGCTGCTGGTCCTCCTCGCCGTGGTGGGCGCCGCGTTCCTCTTCGCCCGCGTCACCGCGGACCGCCGGGGACTGAAGGTCCGGCTCGCCGGACTGGTCCCGGTCATGGACGTTCCGGCCGGTGCCATCTCCGCTGCCAGCGCCGCGGAGGTTAAGGCCGCCGACTATGGCGGGTGGGGCTACCGGCACCACGACGGGACCGCAGCCATGCTCGTCAGCAGCGGTCCCGCCGTCGTCGTCCGCAAAAACGACGGCCAGCAGGTGGCGGTCAGCGGCGGAAGCCCTGACACCGCCGCCCGCCTGGCGGACGTCCTCACGAGGGTTGCGGCGCGCGCCCGTCGCGGCGGGACCCCGGACACCGCTGCTGGAGGCGGGTCCTAGTATCCTTATCCCTGTTGTCCTGCTCCCGGCCAGGCCCGCAGCGGTCCGGTCCAGCGCCCACCACTGAACGGATACTGCTCGTGACTTCAGCCCCAGCCTTCCCGCGGGTCCACATCGCCACCGACCACGCCGGGATGGAGCTCAGCGCCCACCTGGTTTCCCACCTCACCGCCAAGGGCTACGAGGTTGTGGACCACGGACCCAAGGAATACGACACCCAGGACGACTACCCGTCCTTCTGCATCAACGCGGCGCTCGCCGTGGTGGCAGACCAGCAGGCCGGCGTCCACGCGCTCGGGATCGTGCTGGGCGGCTCCGGCAACGGCGAGCAGATCGCCGCAAACAAGGTCAAAGGAATCCGCGCTGCGCTGGCCTGGAACCTCTCCACGGCCAAACTGGCGCGCGAGCACAACGACGCCAACGTCGTGGCCGTCGGCGGACGCCAGCACACGGTTGAAGAGGCCACGGAGCTGATCGAGGCCTTCCTGACCGAACCGTTCAGCAATGACGAACGCCACGTCCGGCGCATCGGCAAGATCGCGGCCTACGAGGCCACCGGCGAGGTCATCGAGTAGTGCCCGAAGGGCATTCGGTACGCCGCCTGGCCCGGCAGTTCGGTGACGTCTTCGGCGGCAGGCGGCTCGCGGTGTCGAGCCCGCAGGGCCGGTTCGCCGCGGGCGCGGCGCTGCTTGACGGGTACACCCTTGTCGCCGCCGACGCCCACGGTAAGCACCTGTTTCTGCATTTCGACCACGGCCTGGTGCTGCATGTGCACCTGGGGCTCTACGGTGCGTGGAGCTTTGGTGGTGACCGCACGTTCGCGGGTGCGTCCAGCATTGGTGCGCCGCGCCGGGTAGGGGAGCGGGAGACTCCCGCGGCAGCGGACGACGGCGGTGCCTCCTACGCCGGCCCGCCTCCTCCGGTGGGGGCCGTCCGGGTCCGCCTGGCCAGTTCCCACGGCTGGGCCGACCTTCGTGGCGCCACCACCTGCGCCGCCATCACCGCTGTCGAGGCTGCAGCGGTGTCGGCGCGCCTTGGCCCGGACCCGTTGCGGAACGTCCGCGGCGACGCCGCCAGGTTCGCGGCCCGGCTGCGCGGACGCAGGACGCCCTTGGCCGCACTACTGATGGACCAGGCCGTCATTGCCGGGGTGGGCAACGTCTACCGGGCAGAGGTGCTCTTCCGCCGCCGGCTCGACCCCTGGTTGCCCGGGTCCGCCGTCGAGGATGCTGCGGCACGGCGCCTGTGGCGGGAACTGGCGGTCCTGATGAATGACGGCGTCGCGGACGGGCGGATTATCACCACACCGGCGCGCTACTGGAGCGGTGGCAGCGCGGACCCGCAGCAGCGGATTGCTCTGAAGTCTGCGGAGTATCCCGAGGCCGCTGACGCGCACTACGTCTATAAGCGGGAAGGGTTGCCGTGCCGGGTTTGCCGGACCACGGTGCTGCTGGCTGAGCTGGCCGGGCGCAAGCTCTACTGGTGCCCCTCCTGCCAGGCTTAGGGCTGCCGCAAAAAACACCCCCGGTCCGGTGACTGGGGGTGTTTTTCCTGGAGGGGACGACGGGAATCGAACCCGCGTAATCAGTTTGGAAGACTGAGGCTTTACCATTAAGCTACGTCCCCGGGGCCGGTAACTCCGGGGTGGCTGTCCAAGCCGGATATAACTAAACCTAATTCATGCCCCACGTGTCAAATGTGCAATCCCCGCGCCGGAGACCGTAGACTTGCCTGTGCATTAACGGGGTGTAGCTCAGCTTGGCTAGAGCGCCTGCTTTGGGAGCAGGAAGTCGCAGGTTCAAATCCTGTCACCCCGACTCTGCTGCCCGGACCACCCGGCCGGACAAGAACGTTGCGTTTGCAGAACCCCATCCAACAATCCCAGGAGTACTTAGACCGTGAAGAGCGCTGTCGAGAACCTCACCCCCACGCGGGTCAAGCTCAATGTTGAGGTCCCCTTTGAGGAACTGAAGCCCAGCATCGACTCGGCCTACAAGACTGTTGCCTCGCAGATCCAGGTCCCTGGGTTCCGTAAGGGCAAGGTCCCTGCCAAGCTCATCGACCAGCGCGTGGGCCGCGGCTACGTCCTGGAGACGGCCATCAACGAAGGCCTCAACGGCTGGTACCAGGCTGCCGTGCAGGAATCCGGCATCCGCCCCCTCAGCCGCCCCGAGGTGGAAATCACCGAGGTTCCGGACCCGTCCGCTACCGACGGCGGCCTGAAGTTCGCTGCCGAGGTGGATGTCCGCCCCGAGGTCGAACTGCCCGACTACGCCGGCATCAAGGTTGAGGTCGCTGCCGCAGAGTCCTCCGACGAAGACGTGGACAAGGCGCTGGACGAACTGCGGGGCCGCTTCGGCACGCTGAAGTCCGTTGAGCGTCCGGTTGCCGACGGCGACTTCCTGACCATCGACATCACGGCCTCCATCGACGGCAATGATGTCGACTCCGCCTCCGGCCTGTCCTACCAGGTTGGCTCCGGCACCATGCTCGAGGGCCTGGACGAGGCCGTTACCGGCCTGAGCGCTGACGAGGACGCCATCTTCAACACCACCCTGGTAGGCGGCGAGCACGCTGGCCAGGAGGCCCAGGTGAAGGTTGTCGTCAAGGCAGTCAAGGAGCGTGAGCTCCCCGAAGCCAACGACGACTTCGCCCAGCTGGCATCCGAGTTCGACACCCTCGAGGAACTACGCGCAGACCTCGCCAAGCAGGCAGCCGACTCCAAGGTTGTCGAGCAGGGCGTCGAGGCCCGCGACAAGGTCCTGGACAAGCTCGTCGAGCTCGTTGAGGTTCCGGTTCCGGACTCCGTCGTCGAAGAGCAGCTGGAAGCCCACTTCAAGGAGGGCAACGGCCACGGTGAGGGCGAGCACGACACCGACGAGCACCGCGAGGAAGTCCGCGCCAACACGGCCCGCGCCTTCCAGAACGAAATCATCCTCGACGCCATCGCCGAGAAGGAAGAAGTCAACGTCAGCCAGAGCGAGCTGATCGACTACATCGTCACCACCGCCAGCCAGTACGGCATGGACCCGAACCAGTTCGCCCAGATCATCGACCAGAGCGGCCAGGTTCCCATGATGGTTTCCGAGGTCCGCCGCCGGAAGGCGCTTGCCGTCGTCCTCGGCCAGGCTGAGGTCACCGACACCGCGGGAAACTCCGTGGACCTGAGCGACTTTGTCCGCCCCGCCGGTGAAGAGGCACCTGCCGCTGACGCTGTTGAAGCCGAAGCTGCTGAAGCACCCGCCGAAGAAGAGAAGGCAGAGGCCAAGGCCTAGCCGCTTCTGAACGCCCGCTGCATGCGCAGCGGAACGGCCTCCGGATCACGTGATCCGGAGGCCGTCCGCATTTCCGGAACAGGCCGCCGCCGCGCGGTTCCGCCGATCGTGCGCCGTCAGCGAACAGCCCATGGTGCGCGAACAAAACACCCGCGAAACCGGTTAGGGTCCAAGTAGAGATTTTCAGTGATGTCACCGTCACCAGCGAGAGGTAAGTACACATGTCACAGCACCACGAGGCTCCCCGGATGGCGACCGTCGATCCTGCTGCCCAGGACAACTACATCTACAACCGTCTCCTCAAGGAACGGATCATCTGGCTGGGCTCCGAAGTGCGGGACGACAACGCCAACGCCATTTGCTCGCAGCTGCTCCTCCTCTCCGCGGAAAACCCGGAAAAGGACATCTACCTGTACATCAACTCCCCGGGCGGTTCCGTCACGGCCGGCATGGCCATCTACGACACCATGCAGTTCATCCCGAACGACGTCGTGACCGTGGCTACCGGCCTCGCCGCCTCCATGGGCCAGTTCCTTCTCTCCTCAGGCACGAAGGGCAAGCGCTACGCCACCCCCAACGCCCGCGTCCTCATGCACCAGCCGTCCGGCGGAATCGGCGGCACGGCCTCGGACATCAAGATCCAGGCGGAGCTTATCCTGCACATGAAGAAGGTCATGGCCGAACTGACCGCAGAGCAGACCGGCCAGACGGTGGAGACCATCCTCAAGGACAACGACCGCGACAAGTGGTTCACGGCCACCGAAGCGCTCGAATACGGATTCTTCGACAAGATCGCGGCACACGCCGGATCGGTGTCCGGCGGCGGCGGAACCTCCAACGGTTCCGGCGACGCGGATTCCCAGAAGTAACCGGCACCAAGAACACTCAGATCAGGAGCAAAGAACATGAACTACAACTTCGGGTGGTCTGCCGGTAATCTTCCGTCCAGCCGCTACGTCCTGCCGCAGTTCGAGGAGCGCACCCCGTACGGCTTCAAGCGCCAGGACCCATACACCAAGCTGTTCGAGGACCGCATCATCTTCCTCGGCGTGCAGGTGGATGACGCCTCCGCGGACGACATCATGGCGCAGTTGCTGGTCCTCGAGTCCACGGACCCGGACCGCGACATCACGCTCTACATCAACTCGCCGGGCGGTTCGTTCACGGCGATGACGGCGATCTACGACACCATGCAGTACATCCGCCCCGAGATCCAGACTGTTTGTTTGGGCCAGGCCGCCAGTGCGGCCGCCGTCCTGCTCGCGGCCGGCACCCCCGGCAAGCGCCTGGCCCTGCCGAACGCCCGCGTGCTCATCCACCAGCCCGCCCTCTCCGGCGGACAGGGCGGCCAGGCATCGGACCTCGAAATCCAGGCCGCTGAGGTCATGCGGATGCGTTCCTGGCTCGAGGACACGCTGGCCCACCACTCCGGACGCACGTCCGAGCAGGTTAACAACGACATCGAGCGCGACAAGATCCTCACCGCGGAAGAGGCCCACGCATACGGGCTGATCGACCAGGTGCTTGATTCGCGCAAGATCAAACCCCAGGCGATCACCCGCTAGGAGCAAACAAGCGCCGGTGCGGCCGTTCTTTTGGCCGCACCGGCCTTTTCATTCCACCCTTGGGCGCCGATGTGACCTAGAGTGGATATCGTCACAAACCGGTCCATGCAGGCTGGTGGAGTTTCCAGCAAAGGTGCAAGGCTGCCCGGCAGCACGATACTAAGGGGTTCACATATGGCTCGGATTGGCGAGAGCACGGATCTGCTGAAGTGCTCTTTCTGCGGAAAGAGCCAGAAGCAGGTGCGCAAGCTCATTGCCGGGCCCGGTGTCTACATCTGTGATGAGTGCATTGAGCTTTGCAACGAAATCATCGAAGAGGAACTCGCCGAAGTCGCGGACCTCGGCAGCTTTGAACTTCCCAAGCCCCGGGAAATTTTCGACTTCCTGCAGGAATACGTCATCGGCCAGGAACCGGCAAAGCGCTCCCTTGCCGTCGCCGTGTACAACCACTACAAGCGTATCCAGGCCGGCCACGCGCCCAAGGCGGGGACGTTGGCGGACGGTGGCCACCATGACGACGTCGAAATCGCCAAGTCGAACATCCTCCTCATCGGTCCCACCGGCTGCGGCAAGACCTACCTCGCCCAAACCCTCGCCCGGCGCCTGAACGTACCGTTCGCCGTCGCGGACGCCACCGCGTTGACCGAAGCCGGATACGTGGGCGAGGACGTCGAAAACATCCTCCTCAAGCTCATCCAGGCCGCGGACTACGACGTCAAGAAGGCCGAACAGGGCATCATCTACATCGACGAGATCGACAAGATCTCGCGCAAGAGCGAAAACCCCTCCATCACCCGGGATGTCTCCGGCGAAGGCGTGCAGCAGGCGCTGCTGAAGATCCTCGAGGGGACCGTGGCATCGGTTCCGCCGCAGGGCGGCAGGAAGCACCCGCACCAGGAATTCATCCAGATCGACACCACCAACGTGCTGTTCATCGTCGCCGGAGCCTTTGCAGGCCTCGAGGAAATCATCGGCTCCCGCTCGGGCCGGAAGGGCATCGGCTTTGGTGCCCCGCTGAACGAGGCCAGCAAGAAGGTGGACTCCTACGGTGAAGTCATGCCGGAGGACCTCCTGAAGTTCGGACTCATCCCGGAGTTCATCGGGCGGCTTCCCGTCATCACCACGGTTTCCAACCTGGACCGGGACGCCCTGATCCAGATCCTGTCCACGCCCAAGAACGCACTGGTCAAGCAGTACCAGAAGATGTTCCAGATCGACGGCGTGGAGCTGGTGTTCGACGACAACGCCCTGGAGGCCATCGCGGAGCAGGCCCTTGAGCGCGGCACCGGGGCCCGCGGACTCCGGGCCATTATGGAAGAAGTGCTGCTGCCCGTCATGTTCGACCTTCCCAGCCGCGAGGACGTGGCCAGCGTGGTCATTACCCGCGACGTGGTCCTCAACGGCGTTGAACCCACCATCGTTCCCCACGCGGCCAAGAGGCGGAAGTCGGCCTGACCTCCCGTCCGCACAGTGCCATCAGCCCAGTGCCTATCAAGCCCAGTGCCTATTAAGCCCAGTGCCCACCAAGGAGCTTCCATGACCGAACCTGCCAAGAACCGTGCCGATTTCTGGTTCGACCCCGCCTGCCCGTTCGCTTGGGTGACGTCGCGGTGGATCGGTGAGGTGGAATCCGTCCGGGACATCCAGACCGAATGGCACGTGATGAGCCTGTCCGTCCTGAATGAAGGCCGGGACCTGGACCCCGGCTACCGCGAGGCCATGGACAACGCGTGGGGACCTGTCCGGGTCATCATCGCAGCCCAGCAGGAGCACGGCCAGGAAACCGTCAAACCGCTTTACGACGCCATGGGCAGCATGATCCACGAAGCCGGCGAAACGGACCGCTCCGTGGTCATCAGCAAGGCACTGGCGGAGTGCGGCCTCCCGGCGTCCCTGGCCGAGGCGGCCACCACGGACGCCTACGACGCCCCACTCCGGGCAAGCCACGACCAAGGAATCTCCCTGGTGGGCCAGGATGTGGGGACGCCCATCGTGGCTTTCAACGGAACCGCGTTCTTCGGCCCGGTGCTGACCCGTATCCCCCGTGGTGAGGAAGCCGGAAAACTGTGGGACGCCGCTACCACGCTGGCCGGCTTCCCGTCGTTCTTCGAGCTCAAGCGCAGCCGCACCGAAAGCCCCCGGTTCGACTAGGAAACTACTGCCATGTAGTTAGTCCGGGCCCCTTGCGCACCGCCGGGGGCGGGACCACAATAGTTCTTACCCACTTCGAAAGAAGCGGGACGCAGGAACCAAAGATTCAGTGATATGTATTACCGGCGCAGCCATCGGCAAAGCCGGATGCAGGCTACCAGTGACGTGGTAGGAAGACCTGAAGCTCGGCGGATCCTGCCAGACCATCGAAGTCGTCACCGGATGGCCGAAAAGTCGAAGCCCCACCAACGGCAAAACGCTGATGGGGCTTCCCCTTTGCCCAAAAACAGGCCGGCCCAAAAACGGGTTTCTACTCCCCGGCTGCTCCGTCAGGTGCTGCAAGGACCACGCCGCTGACGGCCAGTTCGCCGTCGCCCGCCACCAGGGTGAGCTCCCGGGCGTTGGATGCCGCCTTCAGGTCGTTGAGTCCGGCCTTGAGCTGTGCAGTCAGGGACTCGGACGCGGTGATGGTGGCCGTGAGCACCTCGGTGCGCTGCTTGACCTTCGCCTCGGACTTGGCCTTCCGGACGCCGCTCAGGGCAGTGCCCACCGTAGCCAGCATCGTGGTGTCGCCGTCCACCGCTACGGGCGCCGGCCAGGCTGCCCGGTGCACTGAACCGTGGCGCCACCAGCTCCACACTTCTTCGGTGGCGAACGGCAGGAACGGGGCGAACAGGCGCAGCAGCGTGTCCAGCGTTGTAGCCAGCGCAGCCAGGACGGAAGCCTGTTCCGCCTCGCCGGCGGCACCATAGGCGCGGTCCTTAATCAGCTCTACGTAGTCGTCGGTGAACTGCCAGAAGAACGATTCCGTGATTTGCAGCGCGCGGGCGTAGTCATAGTTCTCGAACGCCTTGGTGGCCTGTGCCGTCACGTCGGACAGCTGCGCCAGCAGCGCCCGGTCCAGCGCGTTGGAAAGAACGGACAGGTCATCGCCAACCACGGAATCCTCGGTGGCGCCCAGGTTCAGCACGAACTTGGAGGCGTTCAGGAGCTTGATGGCCAGGCGGCGGCCGATCTTCATCTGGGCGATTTCGTAGGCGGTGTCCGCCCCCAGCTTCGCGGATGTGGCCCAGTACCGGACCGCGTCGGAACCGTACTCGTTCAGTACGTCCGTGGGGACTACCACGTTGCCCTTGGACTTGGACATCTTCTTCCGGTCGGGGTCCAGGATCCAGCCGGAGATCGCGGCGTGCTTCCACGGGGCGCTCTCCTGCAGGGCGTCCGCGCGCACTACGGAGGAGAACAGCCAGGTGCGGATGATGTCGTGTCCCTGCGGGCGCAGGTCGAACGGGTACACCTTGGCAAACAGTTCCTCGTTGCGGGTCCAGCCGCCCACGATCTGCGGGGTCAGGGCCGAGGTGGCCCAGGTATCCAGGACGTCGGCGTCGCCCGTAAAGCCGCCGGGCACATCGCGCTGGGCTTCGTCGTAGCCCGGGGCAGCGTCGGCGGCCGGGTCAACGGGCAGCTGTTCATCCGAGGGCAGAATGGGCGCGTCGTAGTCCGGGTTGCCGTCTGCGTCCAGTGGGTACCAGACGGGGATCGGCACGCCAAAGAAGCGTTGGCGGGACACCAGCCAGTCACCGTTCAGGCCAGAAATCCAGTTCTCGAACCGGGACCGCATGAACGCCGGGTGGAAGTCGATCTCGCGGCCCCGGCTGATCAGCCGTTCGCGGCGGTCCTCATCCCGGCCGCCGTTGCGGATATACCACTGGCGCGAGGTGACAACTTCCAGGGGCTTGTCGCCCTTCTCGAAGAAGTTCACCGGGTGCATGATCTTCTTTGGTTCGCCGTCCAGGAGGCCCTCGGCGGCCAGCAGCTCCACCACGCCTTCCTTGGCGCTGAACACGGTCTTCCCGGCGATCGACGCGAACGCGGAACGGCCGGCCTCAGTGGTGATCCAGTCAGGGGTCTCGCCAATAATGCGGCCGTCGCGGCCCACGATGGCGCGGGTGGGCAGCTGGAGTTCACGCCACCAGGTCACGTCGGTCAGGTCACCGAACGTGCACACCATGGCAATGCCGGAACCCTTGTCCGCCTTGGCAAGAGGGTGGGCCTTGACCTCCACCTCGACGCCGAAGACCGGGGACGTCACGGTCTTGCCGAACAGCGGCTGGTACCGTTCGTCGTCGGGATTTGCCACCAGCGCCGCGCAGGCGGCGAGGAGTTCGGGGCGGGTGGTCTCGATGTAGATCTTTTCGCCGTCTTCGGTGAAGAAGGGGTAGCGGTAGTAGGCACCGGCCACCTCGCGGTCCTCAAGTTCAGCCTGGGCAACGGCCGTCCGGAAGGTGACATCCCAGAGGGTGGGGGCCTCGGCCATGTAGGCGTCGCCGGCGGCCAGGTTGGCCAGGAACGCCCGCTGGGACACCTCGCGGGAAACGTCGTCGATCGTGCGATAGGTCAGCTGCCAGTCCACGGAAAGGCCCAGCTGCTGGAACAGGCTTTCGAAGACCTTCTCGTCCTCCACAGCCAGCTCTTCACACAGCTCGATGAAGTTCCGGCGCGAGACGACGTCGAAGTCGCGTTGGTTCTTGGCCGGCTGGGCGGGCGGGCGGTAGTCCGCGTTGTAAGGGATGGCCGGATCGCAGCGGACGCCGTAGTAGTTCTGGACGCGGCGCTCGGTGGGGAGCCCGTTGTCGTCCCAGCCCATCGGGTAGAACACGTTCTTGCCGGTCATGCGCTGGTAGCGGGCCAGCACGTCCGTCTGGGTGAAGGAGAACATGTGCCCCACATGCAGGGACCCGGAGGCGGTGGGCGGCGGAGTGTCGATGGAGTAGACCTGGTCCCGCGTGGTGTCGGGGTTGAACTTGTAGGTCCCTTCGGCCAGCCAGCGCTGAGTCAGCGAGGCTTCCAAGCCTTCGAGGGCCGGCTTGTCCGGAACATTGATGGGGGCGGTGGTGGGCGTGTCTGTGCCCTGCGTGTCTTCAGCCATTGGGCAATTCTTTCATAGGGTGGTGGCATGACTGACGAATCGCAGAACAAGACAGCTTTGGTGACCGGCGCGAGCAGCGGAATCGGCGAAGCGGCCGTCCGCGCGCTGCGCGCTGAAGGATGGACCGTTTACGCCGTGGCCCGCCGCGCGGAAAGGCTCGCGGCGCTGGCGGCTGAAACCGGCGCCGTCGCGCTTCCCGGGGACATCGCAGAGGACGACGACGTCGCGCGCCTCCTCGCGCAGGTCACCGAAGCCGGGGGCATCAGCACGCTGGTCAACATCGCGGGCGGGGCCCGCGGCGCCGACACCGTCGGATCGGCCGACACCGACGACTGGGAATGGATGTACCGGGTCAACGTCCTGGGCACCATGAAGCTCACCCGCGCCTTTCTGCCGATGCTGCGCGCCAACGGCGAAGGCACAGTGCTGAACCTGACCTCGACTGCCGGCCTGGTGGCGTACGAGGGAGGCGGGGGCTACAACGCCGCCAAGTTCGCCCAGCACGCCATGACCAACGCGCTCCGGCTCGAGGAGGCCGAGAACAACATCCGCGTCATCGAGATCGCCCCCGGGCTGGTGCAGACCGAAGAGTTCGCCCTGAACCGGCTCGGCGACCAGCAAGCGGCGGCAAAGGTTTACCAGGGCGTCGAGAAACCGCTCACCGCCGACGACGTGGCGGACGTCGTCCGCTACGCCGTGACCGTTCCGCACCACGTAAATCTGGACCAGATCGTGATCCGCCCCGTTGCCCAGGCCGCCAACCATAAACTCATTCGGAAAGGCTGACCCGGGGCCCGGAGCTGAATGGAAACCTGCGCCGCAGGGATAGTAGACTCAGGAGTGGCTACGACCCGGCAATCACCGGCGAGCTTCCGGAAGAACGCGCGGACCGGCCTGCCGAAACGGCAGGTGGTCCACGCCAGTAGAACCGGACGGGTAAGCCCGTCACAGCAGTAATGAGCGGCCGGCCCGCCCGTTCCCCAGGGGACAGGCAGCGCCGGTAAGTGAGGTGGTACCGCGGTTGGCGTACGGTCCGGAAGGGCAGTGCCGAAGCCGTCCTCGCATCCTGAACGGAACTGCCGGCGGAAGCCGGAGGTTCGCCAAGCCCAACCCAGGATGTCGAGAATGACGTATTATCCCAAGGCCTCAGCCTCCAGCAGCACTTCCCCCAGCGGCGCAGGCGTTTCCGCCTCCGTGAAGTTTCCGGAGGTCGAAGAACGCATCCTGAAGTACTGGGACCAGGACGGCACGTTCCAGGCGAGCATCGACCAGCGCAGTGCCGATGCCCCCGGCGGTGCTCCCGGCAGCAACGAATTCGTCTTCTACGACGGGCCTCCCTTCGCCAACGGCCTGCCCCACTACGGGCACCTCCTCACCGGCTACGCCAAGGACCTGGTGGGCCGCTACCAGACCCAGCGCGGCAAGCGGGTGGAACGCCGGTTTGGCTGGGACACCCACGGCCTTCCCGCCGAGCTCGAAGCCATGAAGCAGCTGGGAATGACGGACAAGACCCAGATTGAAGCCATGGGCATCGACAAGTTCAACGAGGCCTGCCGTGCCTCCGTCATGAAGTACGCCGACGAATGGCGCGACTACGTGACCCGCCAGGCCCGCTGGGTCGACTTCGATAACGACTACAAGACGCTCAACGTTGAATACATGGAATCCGTCCTGTGGGCGTTCAAGCAGCTGCACGACAAGGGCCTGACGTACAACGGCTACCGCGTCCTGCCCTACTGCTGGAAGGACGAGACGCCGCTGTCCAACCACGAACTGCGCATGGACGACGACGTCTACAAGAACCGCCAGGACCAGACCGTCACCGTGACGTTCCCGATCCTGCCGGGGGAGTCGGAGCTCTCGAAGCAGCTCGCAGGAGTGCAGGCGCTCGCCTGGACCACCACGCCCTGGACGCTGCCCACCAACGCTGCGCTCGCCGTCGGCCCTTCCATCACGTATGCCGTGCTGCCTGCCGGCCCCAGCGGGATCAAGGCGGCTGCCGGCGAAGCTCCGGTCACCGGAAGCTTCCTGCTGGCCGTTGACCTGCTGCCGGCGTACGCCAAGGACCTGGGCTATCCGGACGCCGCTGTCGCGGCCGCAGCCATCACTTCCACGCACACGGGCGCGGAGCTGGCCGGTCTGGCCTACCGGCCGCTGTGGCTGGACTTCAGCGACAACGAAAAGTACGGCATGGAGAACGCCTGGCGGATCCTTGCCGCGGACTACGTGACCACCACCGATGGCACGGGGATCGTGCACCAGGCTCCTGCCTACGGTGAAGACGACCAGAAAATCTGCGAAGAAGCCGGTATCCCGGTGATCCTTTCCGTCGACGAAGGCGCCAAATTCCTGCCGCTCTTCAAGCACGGCGACCTCCACGACATCGCGGGACTGCAGGTCTTCGAAGCGAACAAGCCCATCACGCAGGTGCTTCGTGCCCAGGGCCGGCTGGTCAGGCAGGCCAGCTACGAGCATAGCTACCCGCACTGCTGGCGCTGCCGCAACCCCCTGATCTACCGTGCGGTGTCCTCCTGGTACGTGGAAGTGACCAAGTTCAAGGACCGCATGTCCGAGCTGAACCAGGAGATCAACTGGATCCCCGGCAACGTCAAGGACGGCCAGTTCGGCAAGTGGCTGGAAAACGCCCGGGACTGGTCCATCAGCCGCAACCGGTACTGGGGCAGCCCCATTCCGGTGTGGCAGTCCAGCGATCCCGAATACCCCCGCACCGACGTCTACGGTTCGCTGGCCGAGATTGAAGCCGATTTCGGCCGCCTTCCATTGAACAAGGACGGCCAGATTGACCTGCATCGCCCGTTCATCGACGAACTGACCCGGCCCAACCCGGACGATCCCCGCACACCCGAAGAGGGCCAGTCCGTGATGCGCCGCGTCGAGGACGTCCTGGACGTCTGGTTTGACTCCGGTTCCATGCCGTACGGCCAGGTGCACTACCCGTTCCAGAACGAGGCGTGGTTCGACACCCACAACCCGGCCGACTTCATCGTGGAGTACATCGGCCAGACCCGCGGCTGGTTCTACATGCTGCACATCCTCTCCACCGCGCTGTTCGACCGGCCCGCCTTCCGGAACGTCATCAGCCACGGCATCGTGCTGGGCTCCGACGGGCAGAAGATGTCCAAGAGCCTGCGTAACTACCCGGACGTCTCCGAAGTCCTGGACCGCGACGGCTCCGACGCCATGCGCTGGTTCCTGATGTCCAGCCCCATCCTCCGCGGCGGAAACCTGATCGTCACCGAACAGGGCATCCGCGACGGCGTACGCCAGGTCATCCTGCCGCTGTGGAACGTGTACAGCTTCTTCACCCTCTACACGAATGCCGCCAACGGCGGCGCCGGCTATGACGCGAAGCTGCGCTACGACGGCTACGCGGACACCCTGGACCAGTACCTGCTGGCCCACACCGGCGAGCTGGTGCGCAGCATGACCGCCAAGCTTGACGAGTACGACATCTCCGGTGCCTGCGATGCCCTGCGCAGCTACCTGGACATGCTCACCAACTGGTACGTCCGGCGCAGCCGGCAACGGTTCTTCGACGAGGACCACGATGCCTTCGACGCGCTCTTCACGGCGTTGGAGACCGTCACCCGCACGGCCGCGTCCCTGTTGCCACTCGTCACCGAGGAGATCTGGCGCGGACTCACCGGCGGCCGTTCGGTGCACCTGGCCGACTGGCCGGATGCCGGCCTGTTCCCGGCCAACCCGGAGCTGGTCGAAGCCATGGAACGCGTCCAGCAGATCTGCTCCACGGGCTCGTCGCTGCGCAAGGCCGCCAACCTTCGCGTCCGCCTGCCGCTGCAGGAACTTACTGTGGTGGCACCCGGCGCGGATGCGCTGGAAGGGTTCGCCGCCGTCGTTGCCGATGAACTGAACCTGCGCTCGGTCCGCCTGCTGGACGCCGCCACGGCCGCGCCGGAGGAATTCGGCATCCAGCAGAAGCTCGTGGTCAATGCCCGCGCGGCCGGCCCGCGCCTGGGCAAGAACGTCCAGGTTGCCATCAAGGGGTCCAAGTCGGGCGACTGGTCGGTGTCCGAGTCCGGCGTGGTGACTGCCGGCGGGCTGGAGCTTGAGCCGCAGGAGTACACCCTGGAGACCGTGGTTGCTGAGTCCGAAGGCGGTTCCGCATCCGTGGCGGTGCTCCCCGGTGGCGGCTTCGTGGTCCTCAACACCGAGGTCACTCCGGAGCTGGAGGCCGAAGGCCTGGCCCGGGACCTGGTCCGCGCCATCCAGCAGGCCCGCAAGGACGCCGGACTGAACGTGAGCGACCGGATCCGCACCTCCGTCGCCGCACGGCAGAACGTGGTGGACGCCCTCCGGGCCAACGCAGAGCTCGTCAAGGGCGAGACGCTGAGTGTGGACCTCACCGCCGAGCCGGCGGACGTTGACGAGCCCGCCGTCATGGTGTCGAAAGTGGAGGCCTGATCCTATGTCCGAACATTCACACGACGAATTTTCCGTCGAAAGCGTCTACGCGGAACTGCTGGGACGCGCCCCGGAGAACAAGATGGAGCCCCGGCTGGCACCGCTCTTCCGGGCCATGGATGTGCTGGGCGAGCCCAACAAGGCGTTCCCGATCATCCACATCACCGGGACCAACGGCAAGACGTCGACGTCCCGCATGATCGAGTCGGTGCTGCGCGCCCACGGCCTGAGTACCGGACGCTACACCAGCCCGCACCTGTCCAAGGTGACCGAGCGCATCAGTATCGACGGGCACCCGGTTCCGGATGAGACGTTTGTGCGGATCTGGGACGAAATCCGCCCCTACCTGCAGATCGTTGATGCGGAGTTGGAAGCCGATGGCCAGCCCCGGCTGACCTACTTCGAGTGCCTGACCATTCTGGCGTTCGCCGTATTCGCGGACCAGCCGGTGAACGTGGCCATCATCGAGGTGGGGCTCGGCGGCATCACCGACGCCACCAACGTCGGTGACGGCCAGGTGTCGGTGGTTACTCCGATCTCCCTGGACCACACGGACCTCCTGGGTGACACCACCGAGGACATCGCCCACGAGAAGGCCGGAATCATCAAGCCCGGCGGCTACCTCGTCAGCGCCGCGCAGCCGCTGGACGCTGCCCAGGTGCTCCTGGAGAAGGCCAAGGACGTGGGGGTGCCGTTCCGTTTTGAAGGCGTGGAGTTCGGCGTCGAGTCCCGGACTGTTGCGGTGGGCGGCCAGATGGTGACGGTCCAGGGGATCGCAGGCCGTTACCCGGACCTGCTGGTACCCCTGCACGGTGCCCACCAGGCCCAGAACGCTGCCGTGGCCGTAGCCGCGCTGGAAGCATTTTTCGGCGGCGAGAAGGAACTCGACTTCACGGTGCTGCAGGAAGGCTTCGCGCAGGTCACGTCGCCGGGCCGGCTCGAGGTGGTGCGTACGGCTCCGACCATCATCGTGGACGCCGCGCATAACCCGGACGGCATCAAGGCCTCGGCGGCTGCACTCCAGGAAGCATTCACCTTCACCCGGCTGGTGCCGGTAGTGGGCGTGCTGAGGGAAAAGGATGCTGAAGAAATCCTGCGCCAGCTGAAGGAATCCTTCGGCGGAGTGGCGGAGGAATACTGTTTCACGCAGTCCAACTCCCCGCGCGCCGTGCCCGCGGCCGAACTGGCGGAACTCGCAGTGGACCTGGGCTTCGGCGAGGACAACGTGCACATTGCCGAGAGGCTTGACGACGCCCTCGAGTGGGCCGTGGAGCGTGCCGAAGCGAATGACGACCTCTCCGGGGCCGTGTTGGTCACCGGCTCGATCACCCTGGTGGCCGAGGCCCGCATCCTGCTCGGGAAGACGGAGGCGTAGTGATGGCCAGGCTCACCAAGGCCCAGCGTGAATGGCGCCCCGGCATGCCGAAGAAGCGGCGCTCCACCAAAGTCATGTTCGCTTCCACCGTCCTCCTGCTCGAGGCGTTCGTGATGTTCTTTGCGACGTTGGCGGTCTTCGGCCTGCGGCGCGGCGAAATGTCCCCCGTGCTCATCCTGGCCGTGGGTATCGGCCTCAGCCTGGTCATGGTCGCAGCGTGCGCTTTCCTCAACCGCCCCTGGGGCATCGGCCTGGGCTGGGCACTCCAGGCTGTGCTGATCCTCGCCGGGTTCATCGAACCGGCCATGTTCCTGGTGGGCGCCATGTTCGCACTTGCCTGGTGGTATGGCATCCGTACCGGCATCCGGCTTGACCACGAGGGTGCGCAGCGCGAGCGGGAACAGGCCGAATGGGAAGCCGCCCACCCGGACCAGGCAGGCCCGGGCCCGGCGCACCCGGACCAGGCCCCGTAGACTAATGTCCGAAATCCCGCCAAAACGCATTGGAGCAGTTGTGACCACTGAGCGCACCCTCGTCCTGATTAAGCCCGACGGCGTCACCCGTAACCTGACCGGCGCCATCCTGGGCCGGATCGAAGCCAAGGGCTACACGCTGGCTGAACTGAAGAAGGTGGACGCCACCCGCGGGCTGCTGGAGCAGCACTACGAAGAGCACGTCGGCAAGCCGTTCTACGAGCCCCTCGTCGAGTTCATGCTGAGCGGTCCCGTGGTGGCAGCAATTTTCGAAGGCCACCGCGTCATCGAGGGCTTCCGTTCGCTGGCCGGCACCACGGACCCCACGACGGCGGCCCCTGGCACCATCCGCGGCGACTTCGGCCGCGACTGGGGCCTGAAGGTCCAGCAGAACCTGGTGCACGGCTCCGACTCCACCGAGTCCGCCGAGCGCGAGATCAAGATCTGGTTCCAGAACTGATCCACGCGAGATGACAGTTAAGGCCGATGTTCACGAAGAACATCGGCCTTAACTGTCATCTCGCGGAGTTGGTGGGAGCTAGTAGCCGGAGGTTCCGGCGAACACGTGGATGAACGCGAAGAAGATCGTTGCAATCACCGCAATGTACAGCAGGGCAGTGATGATCCAGCCGGAGTCGCCGAGGATTTTGGCTGCTTTGGCCGGAAGGGGAATAACTCCGGCGGTGATGTTGCGGATGGTCACCCACACAAACAGCGGAATCATGGCGGCCCAGACCACCATGCAGAACGGGCAGAGGATGTTGATGACGTAGAGCGCCTGGGACCAGAGCCACACCACGAAGGCGAAGCCCAGCGTGACGCCCACCTGCAGGCCAACCCAGTACCACCGAGCGAAGGTTGCGCCGGCCAGCAGTGCCATGCCAACCGTGATAACCACCGCAAACGCGACGATCCCGATGAACATGTTGGGAAAGCCAAACACGGAGCTCTGCCACGTCTGCATGACCTGTCCGCAGGATATCCACGGGTTAACGTCGCAAACCGTCGTGTGGCTTGGGTCCTTGAGGACTTCGAGCTTCTCCAGCACCAGGACTCCGGAGGCGATCCAGCCGACGACGCCGGTAATCACCAGGAGCCAACCGAACGGCCGGGTGCGGGTCACGGCAGGGACGGGGGCGGCACTGCCGGAGCCTGGTTCAGCGCCCCGGGCCGGCGCGGGTGAGCTGTTGGCGGGGGAGATGCTGGGCATTGGTATAGCGTCCTTCTCATCAGGGTGCTCGTTGCCCCGATTGTAACGCCGCCCGCTGGGAGGGCCTTTCAGCCGCACATGTCCGGGCCGCGCTTCCGCCCCGCAATTGCCGGGGTGTGAGACAATAAGCGTGGCTGGAAGCCGATCCACATTCGGACTCCGGTCCGGTGGCTTGTTTGCAAGACCGCCAATGACGCGCAGGGCAGGCTCCGGTTGTATACGGATCAGACTCCCGCGACTCCATTGGGCGGCACCTGGTTGTAGCACGTAGAACAACGGGTTTCAGGACATCCTGCCGGCTCCCACGGGCTGCCGCACCCCCACGCCGGTGCGAACCTGGGAGTATCCACTTGACTTCTGTCAACGCCTGCGGGTTTTGACAATATTTGCCCCAATGGGTGCCGGATGTGGCGGTACGTCAGGGGCAGGAGTGTTGCCACGTATGGAAAATGAACAAGGTTTGGCCGTTAACGAAGAAGCTGTTGCGGCGGATGCCGCCGTTGCCCCCAAGAAAGCCACCAGGACCCGGCGCAAGGCTGCGCCCAAGAAAGACGCCGCAGAAGCCACGGCACACGTTGACCCTGCACTGGCTGAACCGGAACTGAGCGAGCCGCAGCTGGCTGAACCGTCCCTGGGCGAGCCGGCGCTCACCGAAACTGGGCTTACCGAAACTGGGATTACCGAAACTTCGCTGACTGAAACCGCCGGCCGTGCAGATTCCGGCGGGGAAGTACCAGCTGCGGCGAAGGCTGCCCCTGCCCGCCGCACCCGGGCCCGCAAGAAACCGGAGGCCGCACCGTCTGCTGCTGATGCAACCCCAGTAGTCAAGGGTGACGTTCCGCCCGCCGACTCTCTACAGAGCGAAGTCGCGGGGGACGGCAGCGGGGACCCTGCCGTCCCCGCAGACGCCGGTCAGGAAACCTCAGGGGAGCCGGACGCCAAACCGGTGCGCCGCCGTCGTACGTCAACGCGCAAGGCGCAGGCAGCCGCTCCCGATGCTGCCGCGGAGGAAGCTCCGGCCGCCGACGCAACCGAAACTGTCGAGCCCGCAGCCGCAACCCCCTCAGCTGAAACCCCGGCACCGGAAGCCGCCGCAGGGCCCGCGGAGGCAGGAACCCCTGTGGCAGGACCCGCCCAGGACGACACAGCCCAAAAAGACACCGCGCAGACCGAAGACGCACCGGCCACCCCGTTCGGATCGCTGTTCATGGAACCCGGTTCCGCGACCTCGGTCTTGTTCCAGGCCCCGGATCTGAGCACTGTTGCCCGGCCCGCGCCCGTAGCCGTAGAAGCTGACCAGGATGACGTGGACGAGGACGATTCCGAGGAGCCTGGCAGCAGGCGCCGCCGCCGCAGCCGTGGCCGCCGTGGCCGCAGCCGCTCCGACCGTGACGGCGAAGCCGCGGACGGCCAGGAAGACGAAGACACCGCCGATGAAGACACCGCCGGACCGGTCGAAGAAGGCGTAACGTCGCGACGGCGCCGCCGCCGTCGTCGCGGCGACCAGGACCTTGAACTCACCGGCGGCGAGGACGACGACCCGCCCAACACGGTTACCCGCGTCCGCGCACCCCGCCCCGCGAGCGACATTCCCGTCAGCAACCGTGTCACCAGCGTCAAGGGTTCCACCCGCCTGGAAGCCAAGAAGCAGCGCCGCCGCGAATCCCGCGACACCGGCCGTCGCCGCACCGTCATCACCGAGGCGGAATTCCTGGCACGCCGGGAATCCGTGGACCGGCAGATGATCGTCCGGCAGCGCGACGACAGAATCCAGATCGGCGTCCTGGAAGACGGCGTCCTGGCCGAGCACTTCGTCTCGAAGACCCAGCAGGACTCACTGATCGGCAACGTCTACCTGGGCAAGGTCCAGAACGTGCTGCCCTCCATGGAGGCCGCGTTCGTAGACATCGGCCGCGGCCGCAACGCCGTCCTTTACGCCGGTGAAGTCAACTGGGACGTTGTGAACCTGGAGGGCAAGCAGCGCCGAATCGAGAACGCGCTGAAGTCCGGCGACACCGTCCTGGTGCAGGTCACCAAGGACCCCGTGGGCCACAAGGGCGCCCGCCTCACCAGCCAGATTTCGCTGCCGGGCCGCTACCTGGTGTACGTCCCGGGCGGGTCAATGACCGGAATCTCCCGGAAGTTGCCGGACGTGGAGCGCAACCGCCTCAAGCGAATCCTCAAAGACCGCCTGCCGGAGCATGCCGGCGTCATTGTGCGCACGGCCGCTGAGGGTGCCTCCGAAGAAGAGCTGACGCACGACATCAACCGCCTCCGCGCGCAGTGGGAAGGCATCGAAAACCAGTCGAAGTCCACCAAGATCCTTGCCCCGGAACTGCTCTACGGTGAACCGGACCTGACCATCAAAGTGGTCCGTGACGTCTTCAACGAGGATTTCTCCAAGCTGATCGTTTCCGGCGAGGAAGCCTGGGACACCATCGAGGCCTATGTGACCTACGTGGCTCCGGACCTGGTAGGCAGGCTGGAAAAGTGGACCCAGGACCAGGACATCTTCTCCGCCTGGCGTATCGACGAGCAGATCCACAAGGCCCTCGAGCGCAAGGTCTTCCTGCCCTCGGGCGGCTCCCTGGTGATCGACCGGACCGAAGCCATGACCGTGGTGGACGTCAACACCGGCAAGTTCACCGGCAGCGGCGGCAACCTCGAGGAAACCGTCACCAAGAACAACCTCGAAGCTGCCGAGGAAGTTGTCCGCCAATTGCGCCTGCGTGACATCGGCGGCATCATCGTCATCGACTTCATCGACATGGTGCTCGAGTCCAACCGCGACCTGGTCCTGCGCCGCCTGGTGGAGTGCCTGGGCCGCGACCGCACCAAGCACCAGGTTGCCGAGGTTACGTCCTTGGGCCTGGTCCAGATGACGCGCAAGCGCATGGGTACGGGCCTCCTCGAGGTCTTCGGCGAGCAGTGCGAGGCCTGCGCGGGCCGTGGCATGATCACGCACGATGACCCAGTAGAGCACCGCCGCGCCAACACTGTGGCGGCTGAACACCACGTTCACCGTGCCGACAACCGCGGCGAATCCAGGGGCGAGGGTCCGCGCAACGAGAACCAGCGCGGCGACAGCAACCAGCCGGGCGGACGGGAGCGCAAGCGCCGGCGCGGCCGGGGCGGCCAGCAGGCAGAAGTGACGCCGGCGGCGGCACCCCCCGTCCAGCTCCACACGGTCCACCCGGACCCGTCCGACGCCGAACGCCACGCCAAGGCAGAGGCGACCCGCCTGGCCCTGGCCAACATCGCGGCCGCGGCCCATGCGGCGCACCTCCACGACGACGAGGTGGCAGCAAGCAAGCAGGCAGCATCAGCTGCCGCGCCCGCGGCGCCGGTGCCCGCTGAACGCGTCGCGGAAGCGGAAAAGCGCGACGCCGTTGCTTCCGCCCGGCCCGCAGCAGTGCTCACCTTCGGCGGCGAGAAGGTTGCGCTGCCGTTCGTGGAGCACACGGAAGAGCAGCAGCCCCAGCCTTCGCTCTCCCTGGACCGCCTGGCCGAGGCGTTCGCACACCTGGGCGGTCCCGTCAGCGAGGAGGAAGCTGCACCGGCAGCTGCCGCCGCCGAGCCAGCAGCACCCGCTGCTTTGGCCGTACCGGTTTCTGCAGCTCCAGCGGCTCCCGCAGGTGCGTCCGCGGAGAAGGACTACTCCGACCACACGCTGGAGCAGTCCCGCCAGCGGAGGCCGCGCCGCAACCGGAGCGCGAGCCGTGCCCAAGGCGCAGCCAACGCCACCACGGTGGAGCAGCACGAAAACGTGCCGGTCCCGGCCGCCGGGCACTCCCACGCGGCCAAGGCTCCGGAACCTGCCGCGGGCCCCGCGCCGGAAACAGCCCCGCCAGCCGCGAAGCAGGCGGAGGAGCCCATCATCCTCGGCGTCGGGGTGCCGGCCTCGGAGCTGTAGCCCGGGCAAGCGCCCTCCGGAAGTCCCCGTCTCATGGACTTTTCCCTCTGGAAACCCCGGGGGAGAAGTTCATAAGGCGGGGATTTCTGCGTCCGGGACGGCAAAAAGGCTAGGCTGGGAAACCGACACGGGGTGCCGCGCAGAGGGCGGCTGAGATCCAGACCCGTTGAACCTGTCCGGTTAGCACCGGCGAAGGGATGTCTCTTGTCATCGATCACTGTCCTGCCACAAGTGCGGGAAACTGGCGCCGCACTGTCCCGCATCCCGCGCGTCCTGTCCATTGCCGGCTCCGATCCCTCCGGCGGCGCCGGCATCCAGGCGGACCTGAAGAGCATCGCCGCCCACGGAGGGTACGGCATGGCTGCCATTACGGCGCTCACCGCGCAAAACACCCGTGGCGTGCAGGCAGTGCACGTTCCGCCCGCAGCTTTTCTGGCACAGCAGCTCGATGCCATCAGCGAAGACATTACGGTGGACGCGGTCAAGATCGGCATGCTCGGCGAGGCAGCGGTCATTGAAGTGGTGCGGGCCTGGCTCGAGAAGGCGCGCCCCGCCGTCGTGGTCCTCGACCCGGTGATGGTTGCCACCAGCGGCGCCCGGCTCCTGCAGGAGTCCGCCGAGGCCGCCCTGCGCGCCTTGTTGCCACTGGCGGACCTCATTACCCCGAACCTCGCCGAACTGGCGGTCCTCGTTGGCGAAGAGCAGCAGTCCACCTGGGCTGGGGCCCTGGACCAGGGCCGGCGGCTTGCCCGTGCAACCGGCGCGACGGTCCTGGTCAAAGGGGGCCATCTCGCAGGCCGGGACTGCCCGGATGCGTTGGTGGACACGTCCGGCCGGCTGTCCGCGGAAGTGGTGGAACTGCCGGGCGAGCGGGTCGCTACGTGGAACAGCCACGGCACGGGCTGCTCCCTGTCCTCGGCGATGGCCACAATCCAGGCCCGGCTCGGACATTGGGAAGCATCGCTTCGGGAGGTCAAGCCATGGCTGGCGGGCGCACTGGCTGCTTCGGGCCAGCTGTCGGTGGGAACGGGAAACGGCCCCGTGCACCATTTCCACCACCAGGACGTCCCGCGCCCTGAAGGTGCCTTCGCCCGGCAGCTCTGGGCGGACGCCGAGGACTACCTCGAGGACATTTTTGCCCTGCCCTTCATCCAGGCGCTGGCCGCGGGAAACCTGTCCGAAAGCGAGTTTGCGTATTACCTCGCCCAGGACGCCATCTACCTCAACGGCTACTCACGGGTGCTGGCCCGGACCAGCGCGCTGGCGCCCACGGAGGCCGAACAGTTGTTCTGGGCAGGCTCTGCGCAGCAATGCCTGGAGGTCGAGTCGGAGCTGCACCGTTCCTGGCTCAGCACCCGGCCGGCGCAGGGCGGACTGGGCCCCGTGACCAAGACGTACGTGGATCACCTGACGGCAGCGTCGGCGTCGGGCAGTTATGCGGTGCTCACCGCCGCGGTGCTGCCCTGCTTTTGGCTATATGCGGAGGTAGGGCGCACGCTGCACGCAGGATTCGTGGCAGCGGGGGAGCCGGCCGGACACCCCTACGCCGATTGGCTGCGCACGTACGCGGACGAAGCCTTCGCGGCGGCGACGCGCCGGGCCGTGGCCATCGTGGACGAGGCCGGGCGGAACGCATCCGAAACGGAGAGGACCGCCATGGTGACAGCGTTCCGGCACTCGTGCCGGCTGGAAGTGGAATTCTTCGACGCGCCGCGCCTGCATTCCTGACCGTAACGGGGCTTGTCTGCGGCTACTATGGTGGGGCACGGTCCCGGCGCCGGAGCAACCTGTGGCTACTATCACAGACGACCCGCCGGAACCAGCCTCATTTGCGGCCGAAGCCAAAACTAGCGTATTCTAGATCTTCGGTGCTTACGCCAACACTTGGGTTATGACCCTGGGGGTCGCCGCGTGTCCAGGACATGCTGCAATTTCTTCCGGGATAGCTCACGGGTTCCCCCGGGAAATCCACGGCGTTGAGGCACAGCGGAAACCCAGCCACTCAGCGCCGGGTGCCGCACGCAAATTTAGTAATAAACGTCGAGAGAAGTGAGTTCCCAAGTGGTGTACGCGATTGTCCGCGCAGGCGGCCGCCAAGAGAAGGTTTCCGTTGGAGACTTCGTTACCCTGAACCGCGTCGCCGGTGGAGCCGGCAGCACCATTGAGCTGCCCGCACTGCTCCTGGTAGACGGTGACAAGGTCACCTCCGCCGCTGCTGACCTGGCCAAGGTGACTGTTACGGCTGAGATCCTCCAGGACCTCCGTGGTCCTAAAATTGTGATCCAGAAGTTCAAGAACAAGACCGGTTACAAGAAGCGCCAGGGTCACCGCCAGGAACTGACCAAGGTCAAGATCACCGGCATCAAGTAACCACCGGTTACTGTTCAGGTTTTTCAGCAGATTCCCCAGAATTTAGAGGCAGGCATTTCAGATGGCACATAAAAAGGGCGCGAGCTCCACTCGCAACGGTCGTGACTCCAACGCTCAGTACCTCGGCGTGAAGCGCTTCGGCGGCCAGGTTGTTTCCGCAGGCGAAATCATCGTCCGCCAGCGCGGCACCCACTTCCACCCGGGCGCCGGCGTTGGACGTGGCGGCGACGACACCCTGTTCGCACTGACCCCGGGAGCCGTTGAATTCGGTACCCGCCGCGGTCGTCGCGTCGTCAACATCGTTGCTGCTGCGGCTGCAGAGTAACAAACAGTTCTGAAGCGGTGGAGCGGGCCATACGGTCCGCTCCACTGTTCTTTTAACCGCATTACAATCGTCTTGGCGTCCAGCGGCGCCGGGAAACAGCATTTGAGGAGATCCACGTGGCCAGCTTTGTAGACCGGGTAGTACTGCACGTATCCGGCGGTACCGGCGGCCATGGGTGCGTCTCCGTCCACCGCGAAAAGTTCAAGCCGCTCGGCGGTCCCGACGGCGGCAATGGCGGCAATGGCGGCGACGTCATCCTTCGCGTGGATCACCAGACCACCACCCTCCTTGATTACCACCACGCACCGCACCGGCATGCCACCAACGGCGGCCCCGGCATGGGCGACTGGCGCGGCGGCAAGAACGGCGAGACCCTGGTCCTGCCCGTTCCGGACGGCACCGTGGTCAAGTCCAAGGACGGCACCGTCCTGGCGGACCTCGTGGGCGAAGGCGCCGAATTCGTGGCGGCCGCCGGCGGAATCGGCGGCCTGGGCAACGCAGCGCTGTCGTCGCAGAAGCGCCGGGCTCCCGGGTTCGCGCTGCTCGGCATCGAGGGCGAATCCCGCGACATCGTCCTGGAACTGAAGTCCATCGCCGACATCGCGTTGGTCGGCTTCCCGTCCGCGGGCAAGTCCAGCCTCATCGCTGCCATGTCCGCCGCGCGGCCGAAGATTGCGGACTACCCCTTCACAACCCTCATCCCCAACCTCGGCGTGGTCCAGGCGGGCGATGTCCGGTTCACCATCGCCGACGTGCCTGGCCTGATCGAAGGCGCCAGCGAGGGCAAGGGCCTTGGCCACCACTTCCTCCGCCACGTGGAACGCTGCGCAGCGCTGGTCCACGTTCTGGACTGCGGCACGCTTGAATCGGACCGCGATCCGCTCTCTGACCTTGCCATCATTGAGGCTGAACTCGAAAAGTACGCCGTGGACATGAGCTACGCGGGCCAGGACGGCGAAGTTATGCCCCTCAACCACCGCCCGCGCCTGGTAGCCCTGAACAAGGTGGACCTGCCGGACGGCAAGGATATGGCCGACTTCGTCCGCCCCGAGCTGGAGTCCCGCGGCTACCGCGTCTTCGAGGTCTCCGCCACCAGCCATGAGGGCCTGCGCCAGCTGGGCTTCGCGATGGCAGAAATCGTCAAGGCCGCCCGGGACGCCGTGGCCGCAGCACCGCCCAAGGTACAGCCTGTCGTTCTGCGTCCCCGTGCGGTCAACGAGACCGGCTTCCGGATCCGCCGGGAGGAGAAGGGCTTGGAACCGCTGTTCCGCGTCCTCGGCGAGAAGCCCGTGCGCTGGGTCAAGCAGACGGACTTCACCAACGAGGAGGCCATCGGCTACCTGGCGGACCGCCTGGCCAAGCTGGGTGTGGAAACCGAGCTGTTCAAGCAGGGCGCCAAGCCCGGCGACACCGTGGTCATCGGTGAGGACGACGGCGTGGTCTTCGACTGGGAGCCCACCATGATGGCAGGCGCCGAGCTCCTGGCGTCCCCGCGCGGCACCGACGTCCGGTTCGCGGACATCGGCGACCGCCCCACCCGGAACCAGAAGCGCGAAGAACAGCAGGAGCGCAAGGACGCCAAGGCTGCGGCCCGGGCCGAGCTCGAGGCCGAGCGCAAGGCGGGCATCTGGACCGAGTCCGTGAGCAGCCGGCGCGTGGCCAAGCCCCTCAAGGAGAGTGGACTGGACGCAGGCGATGAGTTCTAGGCCCGCAGCAGCGCCCTTTTCCATGGCCGCAGCAGCGCCCACAGAAGCCACTGAGCCGGCGTCCGACCGGAGCGTGTTGGCCAACGCCCGCCGGATCGTGGTCAAGGTCGGCTCGTCCTCCCTGACCAGCATCAAGGGCGGCATCTCCGAGGAGTCCCTGACCAGCCTCGCCGACGCCCTCGCGGCGAAGCGGAACACGGGCGCGGAGATCATCCTGGTGTCCTCCGGTGCCATTGCGGCCGGGCTCGCGCCGCTGGGACTGGCCAAGCGCCCCCGGGACCTTGCCACCCAGCAGGCTGCTGCCAGCGTGGGCCAGGGCCTGCTCATGGCCAGGTACACGCAGGCATTCGGCGCCCACGGCGTCACGGTCAGCCAGGTCCTCCTCACGGCGGAGGACCTGATGCGCCGCAGCCAGCACGCCAACGCCTTCCGGGCGCTCAACCGCCTCCTTAACCTCGGGGTGGTGCCGGTGGTCAACGAAAACGACACGGTGGCCACGCACGAGATCCGCTTCGGTGACAACGACCGCCTTGCAGCACTGGTGGCCCACCTGGTCCGCGCCGACGCGCTGGTGCTGCTCTCCGACGTCGACTCCCTCTACGACGGTCCGCCCGCCCACGGGGCCAAGCGGATTCCGCTGGTGGAAGGCCCGCAGGATCTGGAGGGTGTCTCCATCGGCAAGGCGGGCAAAGCCGGCGTGGGAACCGGCGGGATGCTGACCAAGGTTGAGGCTGCCACCATGGCCGCCGGTTCCGGCATCCACGCCCTGGTCACGTCAACGCCGAACGCCGCGGCGGCACTCCGCGGCGAGGACGTGGGCACTTGGTTCACCGTAAACGGCGCCCGCAAACCGGTCCGGCTGCTCTGGCTGGCCCACATCGCGTCAGTCCAGGGCCGCCTGGTCCTGGACGAAGGAGCGGTCCGCGCCGTGCGGCACCACCGGACGTCCCTGCTCCCTGCCGGGATTTCCGCGGTGCACGGAGAGTTTGAAGCCGGCGACGCCGTCGAGATAGCGGCTGCCGACGGCACCGTGGTGGCGCGCGGACTGGTCAACTACTCCTCGGCGGAGCTTCCCCGCATGCTGGGGCGCACCACCATGGAGTTGGGGGAGGAGCTGGGCAGCGGCTACGAGCGTGAAGTTGTTCACGTTGACGACCTGGTGCTGGTCCGAGCCGTCCGCTCGCCTAAACTTGGACTATGACTGAGGCCCTGATCCATAACGCTGCTGAAAATTCCGGAGAGACCAACGCGGCTGCCCAGGCGCAGCCGCTGGAATCCGCGGAGGCTCCGGCGTCGGGCACTGTGACTTCCGGCACTGAGGCTTCAGTTGCTGGGTCGTCGGGCGCTGTTCCCTTGTCCGAGGAAGAAGTCGAGGCCGGCGTCCACGCCATTGCAGACCGTTCGCGCCATGCTGCCCGCCGGATGGCCATGGCCAACCGGGCCTGGAAGGACCGGGCGCTGCGCGCCGTCTGTGCCGCACTTGAAGAGAACCAGCAGGCCATCCTCGCAGCCAACGCCGAAGATGTAGCCCGGGGCAAGGCCAACGGAACCTCTGCGGCCATGCTGGACCGGCTCACGCTGACGCCTGCCCGCATCCAGGGTTTGGCCGATGCTTTGGAGAACCTGGCGAACCTGCCGGACCCGGTAGGCAACGTGGTCCGCGGCCAGACGCTGCCCAACGGCCTGCGCCTGCGCCAGGTCAACGTTCCCATGGGCGTGGTGGCAGCCATCTATGAGGCCCGCCCCAACGTCACCGTGGACATCGCCGGTCTCGCCCTCAAGAGCGGCAACGCCGTCATCCTCCGCGGTGGAAGCGCCGCGGAATCCACTAACGAGGTCCTGGTGCGGATCCTGCGTGAGGCGCTGGAATCCGTGGGCCTGCCCGCGGACGCCGTCCAGACGGTGGACCAGTACGGCCGCGCCGGTGCGACGGCCCTGATGCGCGCCCGCGGCCGCGTTGACGTCCTGATTCCCCGCGGCGGCCGCGAACTGATCCAGTCGGTCGTCACCAACTCCGCCGTGCCGGTCATCGAGACCGGCGAGGGCAATGTGCACATCTTCATTGATGAGTCCGCCGGCGAAGAGATGGCCGTAGAAATCCTGCTCAACGCGAAGACCCAGCGCCCCAGCGTGTGCAACACCGTGGAGACGCTCCTGGTGCACTCGGGCTCCACGGTGCTTCCCGCCGTCGCGACCGCGCTGCAGAAGGCCGGCGTCAGGCTGCACGTGGACGAACGCATCCGCGCCGCGTTGCCGGCGGGCGTGGCGGCTGAGGCCGCGACGGACGAGGACTGGGGGACCGAGTACATGGACCTGGATCTCGCCGTGGCCATGGTGGACAGCCTTGACCAAGCGGTCAAGCACATCCGAACGTGGTCCACCGGCCACACCGAGGCGATCCTCACCAACAACCTGGCCAACGCGGAGCGGTTCATCGCCGAGATCGATTCGGCGGCGGTGATTGTCAACGCCTCCACCCGCTTCACGGACGGCGGCGAGCTGGGCCTGGGCGCCGAAGTGGGCATCTCCACGCAGAAGCTGCACGCGCGCGGTCCGATGGGCCTGACGGAGCTCACCACCACCAAGTGGATCGTCCAGGGCGAGGGCCAGGTCCGCGGGTAGCAACGCGGTAACATAGACCAGAACCATTCGCAGCGGTCACTTCCGCTGCCGCAATCCTTGAACCCTAGGGGAGAACATGCTGTTCCAGCAGATCGCCATGACCGCAGCCGCTGAGGCCGAAGAACACGAACTTGCTCCGCTCTGGGCCGAGCCGTGGGTCTTCGGTGTGGTCATTTTCGCCATCCTGCTGGTGATGATGTTCATCACGCTCTCCTACACCAATCTGGGCAACCGCCACGAGGTCACCGAGGAGCACGCCGACCCGCACCGCCAGCACCCGAACAAGCACGATCACGGGCAGGGCCACTAACATTTCGCGCGCTCTGCACCGTCAAGGTGCCAACGGCCGGCTGCGGGTAGGCGTGATGGGCGGGACGTTCGATCCCATCCATCACGGCCACCTCGTGGCTGCCAGCGAAGTTGCCGCCGAGTTCGAACTGGACGAGGTGATTTTTGTCCCCACAGGTCAGCCGTGGCAGAAGTCCCACAAACAGGTCAGCGAAGCGGAACACCGGTACCTCATGACGGTGATCGCCACTGCCTCGAACCCGCGGTTCACCGTCAGCCGCGTGGACGTGGAACGGCCTGGCCCGACCTACACCATCGATACGCTCCGCGACCTGCGCGCCCAGCGCCCCGAGGCGGACCTCTTCTTTATCACCGGCGCGGATGCCCTGGCCCAGATCCTGTCCTGGAAGGATATTGACGAACTCTGGTCGCTTGCGCACTTTGTTGGTGTCACCCGGCCGGGGCACGTCCTGGACGGCATGGGCCGGGACGACGTCAGCCTGCTCGAAGTGCCGGCTATGGCCATCTCCTCGACGGATTGCCGCAGCCGCGTGGCAGCGAACAACCCGGTCTGGTACCTGGTACCGGACGGCGTGGTGCAATACATCGCCAAATACGGCCTCTACGCGGACGTCCCGCCTGCCGGGACGGACGCCGCGGCCGGTGCACGTGAACCAGCAAGTACTGAATGAGTCCTCAATGAGTCACGAACAGCCCCCCATCCGCAGCCGCAGGGAACTCCGGAAGGCCCGCGACGCACAGCAGGCGGCCGCCGCCGGAAATACCGCGCACGACGACGGCCAGGCGACTGCCGCGTCCGGTGAACCTTCCGCTTCGGGGCCTGCCCTTGCGGCCACGCCTGCTTCGTCCGGTCGTTCCGGTCCGGACGGCGCGCCTCCTTCTGCTCCGGCAGCCGAAGTTTCCGCCGCGCCCCGGCAGGCGTCGACGGAACGGTCCTCACAGGTCCGCGCCCGCGACCGCGCTGCCCTCCGTGCCATCAAGGAGATGGAGCAGAAGGAAAACCAGCTTTCTGCCGGTGGCCCGGTGACCCGGCGCCAGCTCCGGCTCCAGCAGCTTAAGGAACAGGCCCTGACCGGGCTGAACCCGGTCGTCCCCCCGGCGCAGATGGACGCTCCGGCGGCGGCGGAAGGCAATGGACCCACACGACCCGGCGCCCCTGGGAACCCGAAGCCGAACAATCCGGCGCACCCCAGGGCTGCCGGCGACGGACCGCAGCCGGGACCTGCAAGCGGGCATGGACTGCCAGCCATGACCGTGGAGCAGGCACTCGCGGCGCGTTCCCTCATCGCTGAGCAGGCGCGCAACCAGATCGCCAAGATGGAGCACATAGTTTCGCTGGATCCCGAAGCTGTTGACCCGGAGATCCTTGCCGAACAGATCGCCCTGGCCGAGCGTGCGGCCGTGCTGAACCGCCGGGCCATGGCAAGGCAGAAGCTGGCTGAGCAGGCGTCCGCCCCGCCGGCCCGGGACAGTGCAGCGAAAGAACGTCAGGCACCCTCCACCGCCACCAACCTGGCCATGGTCACGCCGCTGGAGTTCGTCCAGGTTCCCGGCGTGGATCGCCCCGTGATGAAGGCTCCGGCCACGTCCTACGTGCCGGTCACAACCCATCAGGGCACCAAGATCCCGGCGCGTGAAAGCGGCGCCGCGGCGACCGCGGACCGCACCCAAGGACCAAACGCTCCACAGGGTCCTTCGGGTCAGGTTCCGGACGGCTCCGGATCCAAGCGATCACACGTTATTGCCCGTGCCGAGGCAGCGGCCCGGGCCGCCGGGGGAGCTGGGGGAGTGCTGGAAGCCCAGCCTGTCCAGCACCGACAGGCGCAACGCCGGGCGGCACAGGAAGGGCCGGCAACAGCGCCGCAGTCCGCGCCGCAGGAGACGCGTGTGCCAGCACAACGGCCCCTACCGCAGCCGCCCGCCGAACCATTGGCGGACGACCTCTTCGAAGACCTTCCCCGTGTTCCGGCGGCATCGGCCCATGGCCTGGAACCGCTGGACGCTGCCACGGCAGGCCTCGCCCGGGCTAACCGAAACCGGATGCTGCAGATCTTCGTCCTGGCGCTGGGCATCGTGGCGCTTATCGCCGGGATCATCCTCATCATTAGCGGATTCTCCGGCTAGCAGTCCGGCCGCGCCAACAGCATTTTCAAACCTACAAGGAGTCCCGTGACTGCATCAGAATCATCCATCATCACAGCCCGCGCTGCCGCCAAGGCCGCTGCGGACAAGCTCGCCCAGGACGTGGTGGGCCTGGACGTCAGCGAGCGTCTCGCCTTGGCTGACGTCTTCCTTATCGCCTCGGCACCCAGCGAGCGCCAGGTCAACGCGATCGTCGACGGCATTGAGGAAGAACTGGCCAAGCTGGACCTCCGGCCTGTCCGCCGCGAGGGCCGCTCCGGCGGACGCTGGGTCCTGCTCGACTACTCCGACATCGTGATCCATGTGCAGCACGAAGAGGACCGCGTCTTCTACGCCCTGGAGCGGCTCTGGAAGGACTGCCCCGTGGTGGATCTGGGGCTCGGAGACGACGCTTCCGCCAAGGCCGGCGCGGCCGCCGAAGGCGAGTAAGGTTCACCCCAAAAAGCCGAATATGCCCGATTTGGAATTTTCGGAATTGCTGTTCTAAGATATTTGAGTTGCTCCGGGGAGACCCGGAAAAACGCTCCCGGAGCGGCAATAGTTCGGGGCTGTGGCGCAGCTGGTAGCGCACCTGCATGGCATGCAGGGGGTCAGGGGTTCGAGTCCCCTCAGCTCCACCAAATAATCCGCCGGAACCATGTGGTTCCGGCGGATTTTTTTGCTCTTTTCGTTGCCTTGCCGGGCCCTGCCTGGCGCCGCGCGGGCCATTACACCTGGAGAGGCGGCCGACCGACCGAGCGGTTTCCGGCAGTCCAGAGGCCCGATTGGCGTCACCAGCGAAAGTGCATTAAGCTGGTCAGGTTGCTCCGGGGGAAACCAGCGGAACAGCAAATCCGGGGCTGTGGCGCAGCTGGTAGCGCACCTGCATGGCATGCAGGGGGTCAGGGGTTCGAGTCCCCTCAGCTCCACGGATATGAGAAACACCCCGGTCTTCGGACCGGGGTGTTTTTCTTTACCTGGGTTTCCCTCCCGGAGTCAGCTGCAGAGCCGCCGAGTCAGAGCCGCGGATCTCTTTCACAGCCAGCCTGTCCGGCGCAGGGGAGGTTCCTTGCCGCCGGGGCGCTGGACCAACACTTGGTTGACGCCTGTCAGCCCGTTCTCGAAGCCCACGGCACTGGAAGCCATATACAGACGCCACACCCTGGCCCGCCCGCTGCCGGCAAGCCGCACGGCGTCGTCCCAGTTCTCCTCCAGCCGCCGAACCCACGCCCGCAGGGTCAGGGCATAGTGCCTGCGGAGGGCCTCCACGTCCAGTACTTCGAAGCGGGCCTCTTCCAGCGCCGTCACCATCTCGCCCAGGCTGATCATTTCGCCGTCGGGAAACACGTAGCGGGGAATAAACGAATCCGGGTCCGGGCTGGTGGGGCCGGCATTCCACGAGATGGCGTGGTTAAGCAGCCTGCCGCCCGGTTTCAGCAGCGCATACAGGGCAGCCGCATAGCGGGGGGTCTGTTCCCGGCCAACGTGCTCGGACATCCCGATGGAACTGATGGCATCGAACGGCCCGTCCGTGACATCACGGTAGTCCTGAACCCGGATTTCCACCTTGCCGGAAAGTCCCGCATCAGCCACCCGCTGCCGGGCCAGTTCGGCCTGTTCCGACGAGAGCGTCACCCCCACCACCGACGCCCCGTACTTCCCCGCGGCATGCAGGGCGAAACTGCCCCAGCCACAGCCCACATCCAGAACCCGCGTCCCTGGCTCCAGGTCCAGCTTGCGGCAGACGAGGTCCAGCTTGGATTCCTGCGCTGCCTCCAGCCCGCCGGGACCTCCGGAGGAACCGTCCGTCCGGCTGCCGGGCTGCCCGTCGTCCGGCCAGACCGCGCACGAGTAGACCATCGATGGGCCCAGCACCAGGGAATAAAACCTGTTGCCCACATCGTAGTGATGGGAGATCGCCGCAGAGTCTCGGCTGCGCGAATGCAGGCGCCCCTTTCGCGCCACTTTCGCTTCTTCCGGGGGCGGAACCGGATTGGGACCGAGTGCCCCGAGCCGGACGGCGGTCCGCAACAGTGCCCAGAGTTCAGGCGGCGTGGGAGGGCGGAACGGGCCCGGCTCGGCGAACTTGCCCGCGGAGCTCAGGGCGGTAAAGGCGGCGAAGATGTCACCGGGCGCATCGATTTCCCCCGCCACATAGGCCCGGCTCAAGCCAAGCTGGCCGGGGGACCACAGCATGCGCCGCAGGGCACGGCGCGAACGGAATTCGATGATGGGCGCTCCCTCGGGGCCGGCTTCCGAACCATCCCACGCCCTCAGCCGCAGGGGTATCGTTTCCGTCCCCAGGACAATGCCAAGGGCTTTACTGAGCTGTCCGGCGGCGCCGTTGCTTCGCGTCATGATGGTCCTCCCGTCCCCGTGTGTGCCCAGACTATGGCCACGGCGCCCCGCAGGGCTATGGCGCGCCGGCCATCATCTGCCGGATCCTCCGTCCCGGTATCATGGGGGAGTGAATCCCACCCCCGCCGACGTCGTAGTCATCGGGGCGGGCCAGGCCGGACTTTCCGCCGCATACCACCTCAAGCGCCGCGGCCTGGACTACGTGGTGCTGGATGCCGAGCAAGGCCCGGGCGGCGCCTGGCGGCACCGGTGGAGGAGCCTGCGAATGGCAACCGTGAACGGCATCAGCGACCTCCCCGGCATCGCTAAACCCTCACCGGACCCGCGGGAACCCAGCTCCGAATTCCTCACCCGGTACTTCAGCGGCTACGAGGAGGAACTCGGCCTCGACGTGCATCGGCCGGTCAAGGTCCGGTCCGTGCACCGGGAAGACGAGGAGCCAGCCGGGCGGCTCCTCGTCAGGACAGACAAAGACGACTGGAGCGCGCGGGCCATCATTAACGCCACCGGCACCTGGACCCGGCCCTTCTGGCCCATTTATCCCGGCCGGGAAACCTTTCGGGGCCGGCAGTTGCATGTGGCCGACTACGTCGCCGCAGATGAATTCGCGGGGCTGCATGTCATTGTGGTGGGCGGCGGCATCTCCGCGGTGGGCCTCCTGGATGAAATCTCCCAGGTGACCACCACAAGCTGGTTCACCCGCCGCGAGCCGGAATGGCGGGACGCAGGGTTCGACTCCCAGGCGGGCCACGACGCCGTCGCGCTCGTGGAAGAGCGCGTCCGCCAGGGCCTGCCGCCGCAAAGCGTGGTCTCGGTGACAGGGCTCGTCTGGACGCCGGCGCTGCGCGCCGCGGCAGCACGCGGGGCGCTGGACCGGCGCCCGATGTTTACGGCCATCGAAGCGGACGGTGTCCGCCTGGCGGATGGAAGCTTCCTGGCGGCCGACGTCATCCTCTGGGCCACCGGCTTCCGGGCCGAACTTGAGCACCTGGCACCGCTGGGGCTCCGTGGTCCCGGCGGCGGTATCGTTATGGACGGTACCCGGGTGGCAGTGGAGCCGCGCGTCCACCTGGTGGGTTACGGCCCGTCGTCGTCCACTATCGGCGCAAACCGGGCAGGACGCGCAGCCGTGACCGCCATCCTCAAACTCCCCGGCATCGAACCCAGCCAGGCTGCGCAGGCATGGGGCTGACGGGTACCGCGCCGCGCGGCGGCAATCAAGAAGACCACCCCACCCCGGAAGGCGGCACCAGCCCCGTGACAGGACCCACCCTTGAGGATGTTTTCCGGATACTGCGCCGCCGGCCGGATGTGGAAGCGCCAAACCTCCAGGCCTGGGACGCCACGGACCGGCTCCTGCTGGAGACAGCCTCGTCCTTTGTCCGGCCCGGCAGTACTGTGGCCGTCATCGGTGACCGCTACGGTGCCCTGACCCTGGGCGCCCGCGCTGTCCTCCAGCCGGGCGCGTTGCGGGTGCACCAGGACCTGATCACGGGGGAGCGCGCGTTGCAGCTTAACGCGGCCGCCCTCGCCTCGCACTACCCTGAAGCGCCGCGCGACCCAGCGAACCCTGACCCGGCGAACCCCGACTCAGCGAACTCTGATTCAGCCAACCCTGACTCAGCGAACTCTGATTCAGCCAACCCTGACTCAGCGCATCATGACAGAGCGCGCGACGACGGCGGCGCACCTTCCGCGCCCGGCTTCCGGCAGTTGCCGCTTGGCCCTGCCCTGCTGGCCGGAGCGGAAACGGTCCTGATGCAGCTGCCCAAAACCCTCGCGGAGCTGGACGAGGCCGCTGCCGCCGTCGCCCGTTACGCCGCCCCGGAGGCAGTGCTGTTGGCCGGCGGCCGGATCAAGCACATGTCCCTGGGCATGAACGCGGTCCTGGCCAAACACTTCGAGGTCGTCCAGCCCCAGCACGCCCGGCAGAAGTCCCGGGTGCTGCTGGCCACCGGCCCCCGGCGGGACGGGGAAGGCAGCCGCTTTCCCGCCGTCGAACACCTCGCGGAACTGGACCTGGAAGTCGCCGCGCATGGGGCGGTCTTTGCCGGGGCAAAGCTGGACATCGGAACCCGGTTCCTGCTCACGCTCCTGCCGGAGATGAAGCCCGCCCGCCATGCCGTGGACCTGGGATGCGGCACCGGTATCCTGGCCGCGATGTATGCCCGCCGGTTTCCTGGGGCCGCCGTGACGGCATCGGACCAGTCCGCTGCCGCGGTGGCTTCCGCGCGCGCCACCGCGGAAGCGAACGGACTGGGGGAGCGCATCAGCGTCCTGCAGGACGACGCCCTCAGCACGCTTCCGGACGGTGCCGCGGATCTGGTCCTCCTGAATCCGCCATTCCACGTAGGCGCGGGGGTGCACGCAGGCGCAGGGCTGAAGCTCATTGCCGCCGCGGGCCGCGTGCTGGAACCGGGAGGCGAGCTATGGACGGTGTTCAACCGCCATCTGCCATACCTGCCGGCACTGGAACGCGAAGTGGGGCCAACGGTGATAAAGGGCCAGAACCCAAAGTTCACAATCACCCTCAGCCGGCGCCGGGCCTGACGGGCAGTTGCCGGCGCGTACATTGACCGCGGCCCGGCGCCTCCCGCCTCCGCCACATCGCCGCGGCGCATGTGCCAGCCCGGGCGTGTACCGTACGATTTCAAGCAGCACCATACCGGGTGGCCGAAGACGTTTAGGGGACGCCGTGACTGAGACCCGCCAATCCGCGCCAAGGCGAGGAACCAACCTGCCCCGGATGGGCGACTTCAACCTCACGGTGATCCTGGACGCCATCCGGCGTGCCGGCGGTGGCCTGAGCCGCGTTGAGCTGGCCCAGATCGTGGGCCTTTCACCGCAGACCATCTCAAACATCTCCCGCAGGCTGCTGGACCAGAACCTCATCGTCGAAGCAGGCAAGGAAGGCAGCGGCCCGGGCAAGCCGCGGACGATCCTCCGGCTCAACCCCGGCGGGATGTATGCGCTCGGCGTGCACCTGGACCCCGCCGTCACTACTCTGGTGGTCCTGGACCTGGTGGGCGCCGTGGTGCAGCACGTACGGATTGAAACTCCCGGCGGCAATGATCCGGCTGCGGTGATCTCCACCATCGCGGCCGGAATCACTGACCTGGTCAACGATTCCGGCGTGGACCGGGGACGCATCGCCGGACTCGGCATTGCGGCCCCCGGCCCCATCGATCCTGAACACGGGACCGTGGTGGACCCGCCGCTGCTGTCGGGCTGGGACCGGGTGGAACTCCGCAATGCGCTGTCCGAAGCCACCGGCTACCCCGTTCTCATGGACAAGGACGTCACCAGTGCGGCCGTGGCCGAGACGTGGGCCGGCGGTCCCAGCGGCGCCGGGAGCTTCGTTTTCATGTACATGGGCACCGGCATCGGCTGCGGGATCGTGCTGAACGATGAAGTGGTCCGGGGTACCTCCGGCAACGCCGGTGAAATCGGACATATCGTGGTGGATCCGGACGGTCCGCTATGCGACTGCGGGCAGCACGGCTGCGTGAAATCCTCCGCGATTCCGCAGGTCCTCGTTGCAGAAGCGGAGGCGGCAGGCATCCTGGCCCGGTCGCGCACCGGCGACAGCGGAGCCGAAATCCAGCAAAGCTTCGGGCAGCTGTGCGACCTCGCCGACGCCGGCGACAAACGCGCTCTGGCCATCATTGACAAGTCCGCAGTCCTGGTGGCACGGGCCGCCTCCGTCGTGGCCAACGCCCTGGACGTGGAGCGGGTCGTCTTCGGCGGCCCGTTCTGGAGCCGGCTCTCCCGCCGCTACCTGGAGCTGGTGCCGGAGATGCTGAACACCAACAGCGCAGCGCGGCTCATCCACCCCATCGAGGTGGTGGGCACCGGAGTGGGCGAGGACGTGGGCGCCATCGGCGCCGCGTCCCTCGTACTGGAAGATGCGCTCGCCCCCCGGGCGCAGCGCCTCCTCCTGGAGTCCTGAACCATGGCCCGCACCACGCGCCGCACGGCGCTGAAGGCAGGGGCGGCCGCGGCCGCAGCACTGATGGGACTCACCGCCTGCTCGCCGGGATCCGACAGCGATTCCGGAACCACCCTCAAGGTCGCCTACCAGAAGACGGATTCCTTCACTGCCCTGGACACCATGTTCCAGTCCGCCAAGAAGGATTTCGAGGCCGCCCACCCGGGTGTCACGGTGGACCTGCAGCCCATCCAGGGCAATGACGAGGACTACGGAACCAAACTGGCACTCGCCCTCCGCTCACCGGCCACGGCCCCGGACGTGTTCTACGAGGACACTTTCAAGGTCCGCTCCGACGTCGACGCCGGCTACCTCCTTAAGCTCGACTCCCACCTGGACCAATGGGAGGGCTGGGACGCCTTCGAGGACGCGGCCAAGGCGGCCGGAAAGGCGGACGACGGCGGCACGTACGCAGTGCCGCTGGGTACCGACACCCGGGTCATCTGGTACAACAAGAAGGTTTTCGCCGCCGCCGGGATCAGTGTCCCGTGGCAGCCGAAGAGCTGGGAGGACATCCTCACGGCCGCGCGCACCATCAAGGCCCAAGGCCCGGACATCATTCCCTTCAACATGTACGCGGGCAAGGGCCCCGGCGAAGGCACTGTCATGCAGGGCTTCTACGAACTTCTGTACGGCACGGGAACCGGGCTCTACGACGACGACACCGGTAAGTGGGTGGTTGGTTCGGCAGGCTTCCAGGATTCCCTGGCGTTCCTGAAGACTCTCTACGACGAGGACCTTGCGGTCAGTCCCGCGGAGGCGCTGGACGGCAACGTGTGGAAGAAGGTCTTTGGCGAGTGGTTCCCGAAGGGCCGCCTGGGCGGGACCGTGGAAGGTTCCTACGCGCCGTCGTTCTGGCAGGAAGGCGGCAGCTACGAATGGCCCGGCTATGCGCAGGACATGGGCGTCGCTCCTTTCCCCACGCGTGACGGCGCAGCCCCGGGTGCGGTGAGCATGTCCGGAGGGTGGACGCTGGCGGTGGGCGCGGGCACCAAGGACCCGGACCTCGCTTTCGAATTCCTCGCCACGGCCCTGAACATGGAGAATTCGCTGGCCTTCACCCTTGCCAGCTCGCAGATTGCGGTCCGCAAGGACGTCGCTGCGCATCCCGATTACCAGGCCGCCAATCCCTTCGTGGGGGACGTATCCGCCGTCGTGCCGGTAACCCGCTACCGTCCTGCCACCTCGGACTATCCCCGGATCTCCGCTGCGGTGCAGGAAGCCACTGAAGCTGTGATCACCGGTGCCCGGACACCGGCAGAGGCTGCGGCCGGCTATGACGCTGCGGTGGAGCAGATCGTCGGCGTCGAAAACATCGTCCGGAAGTAGCTTGTGTCCGCCTCCGCCGGCCCGCGGCAGGGCCTCCGGTATCTTCCGGTCCTGCCCGCCGTCCTGCTCCTGCTGGTTTTCCTTGCCGGTCCCGTCGTCTGGGCCTTCCACGCCTCCTTGACCAATGCCGGACTGACAGGCCGCACCGCCCGCAACCCGCAGTGGATCGGACTGGAGAACTACGCGAGGCTGCTGGGAGATGACGCCTTCCCCCTGTCCCTGCTGGTAACGCTCGTGTTCGTGGCGGGCTCGGCGGTCCTGGGCCAGAACCTGCTGGGGCTGGCCTTGGCTGTCCTGATGCGCCGGGCACGTCCCGCCATTTCCGCGGCGGTGGGCACGGCGGTGGTGGCGGCGTGGGTGCTGCCTGAGATCGTTGCCGCCATTGCCGCCTATGCGTATTTCAGCCGCGACGGCACGCTCAACCAGCTCCTCGGGGGGCTCGGTTTGCAGGGCGCGGACTGGCTTTATTCCTTTCCCCTGGCGGCGGTGATGCTGGCCAATGTGTGGCGGGGAACGGCGTTCTCCATGCTGGTGTACCGCGCGGCGCTGAACGACGTTCCAGTCGAAGTGGTTGAGGCGGCGCAGGTGGACGGGGCCACGGGGTGGCAGCGGCTGGCCTTCATCACCCTGCCCATCATCCGCGGCAGCATCGCCACGAACCTGATGCTGGTCACGCTGCAGACGCTTGCGGTGTTCACGCTCATTTGGGTGATGACGGCCGGGGGCCCAGCGAATGCCAGCGCCACATTGCCGCTGCTGGCGTACGTTGAAGCGTTCCGCTTCGGGGACATCGGCTATGGGACGGCAGTGGCGGTGGTCCTGCTGCTGATCGGAGCCGGATTCGGGGCTGTCTACATCCGGCTGCTGCGCGGAGCCCGGGCATGAAGCGGAAGGACGCCGGCAGAAAGCGGCAGGCCGTCGGCAAAAAGTTGATGGGCAGTGCGCCGGCCGATGCCGCACTCCTGGTGGTGGGCGCCTGCTTCCTGCTGCCGCTCCTGTGGCTGGTGCTGGCCTCCCTCGACACCGGGGCCGGCCACGAAACGCGCCTGCCGGAGCAGCCGGGGCTGGCCAACTTCACCGCTGTCATGACTCCGGAGCTGCTGCTGGGGCCGCTGTGGAACAGCCTGGTGCTTTCAGCCGGTACCGGTGCGGTGACCCTGGCAGCAGCCGTGCTGGCGGCCTATCCGCTGTCCCGCTACCGGTCGCGCTTCAACGGCCCGTTCATGTACGGTGTCCTGTTTGGCACCTGCCTGCCCATCACCGCGATCATGGTTCCGGTTTACGGGTTGTTCGTGCAGCTGGAACTGCTGGACTCCATGCCCGCCACCATCCTGTTCATGGCGGCCACCTCGCTGCCGATGGCCATCTGGATGACCCGGAACTTCATGGATTCCGTGCCGGTCTCCCTGGAGGAAGCAGCCTGGGTGGACGGTGCGTCACGGATGGCGGCGTTGTGGGCCATCGTCCTTCCGCTGATGCGGTCCGGGCTGGGCGTGGTGTTCATCTTCGTGTTCATCCAGGCCTGGGGCAACTTCTTCGTGCCCTTCGTGCTGCTCCTGTCCACGGCGACACAACCGGCGGCCGTCTCGATCTACAGCTTCTTCGGCCAGCACGGAGCGGTGGCCTACGGACAACTGGCCGCCTTCTCGATCCTGTACTCGTCACCTGTGCTGGGCCTGTATGCCATCGTGGCCAAGGGCTCGGGCGGCACCTTTGCCTTGTCCGGTGCTGTGCGCGGGTAGGGCCGGCTCCGCCTGGCTCAGCTCCCGTCCGGCTACGGGGCAGCCGCGCGGAGGTCATCTATCAGGACAGTCAGCGGTGCATTGGTGGCGCTGCCTGAGAGGTACGTCATGATGCCCACGCTGCCAGGCACCTGCAGCACGGCGGTCGAGTCCGTCACGGTGCGCTGCCACATGGCGGGCTCAGCGGTACCCAATTCCCAGACGCGTGCCCGGACGGTGGTGGGGCTCGTGCCCGTAACCTGCAGCCGGATGCCGAGCCGGTCGCCAACTGCATAGTTCAGCCCCGCAACCGTGCCGCCGGTCAATGTGGTTTCGGCGCCGCTGGACGTCGCCCGCACCAGCGAAAGATTCACGCTACCCGTGGATGTCAGCTGCAGTTTGGCACGGTATTCGCCGCTTCCAGGAACTCTCCGGCCGATTACCGAAGTGTAGATTCCGCTGCCGGTCGCGGGCTTATCCGTGGCCAGCACCAGGTACACGTCAGTCGCGGACGAAGAAACAGAACCAAGATAGGCGCTGTTGCCGACTGCGGGGGCGGAGATTCGGATCCGCCCCTCGCCTGCGGAGACGGAATACGCGGAGGAATTGCCGGTGGTTGTCCACGGACCGCCCACGTCTGCGCTGCCCAGCCCGTTGGAGACCGTGCGGTCGAAGGCGTCGGCAGCCAGGACCGCAGTGGTGGCCAGCGAGAGCTGCCGGGTGGTTGAATCAGTGGCACCGTCGTTATCCGTTACCGTCAGTGTGACTGCGTAGGTGCCTGCAGAGGCATAGGTGTGCGACGCCGTCGTTGTGCTTCCCGTCGTCCCGTCGCCGAAATTCCAGGCGTACGACGCTATGCTGCCGTCCGGGTCTGTGGATGCTGAGCCATCAAACGAGCACGATAGGCCATCGCAGCTTTCAGTGAACGAGGCCGTCGGCAGGGCATTCCCTGCGCCCGTTGTTATGCCGAAAGCATCCGCGAAACTGCCGTTTGTGGCCACAAACCGCGCATTGAGAGAGGTTTCCGTGAACTGCAGCTGCAGAAACCCGTGGCTGGGACTGGCATTGAGCGCAGAATAGCTGGCGAAGTAGGGTGCCTCCGGGTCGGCTGTGTTGACGTCCCGCAGCGCAACTCCGCCGGTTCCCACGGTGGCAAAGACAGTACCGGCACCCTTCGACAGCGCATTGTCGGCGTCACGAACGCAGCCCGCCTGGTAGGTGCCCGGAACAACTGCGGTGCAGCCCCCGCCGGTACCAAGCTGCTTGCTTCGCTGGTAGAGGTGTTCATGGCCGTTCAGTACCAGGTCGACTTTCTTGTTGAGGACCAGGTTGGTGACCGCGGACCCGGCCACGCATCCGTACTGGCCTATGGAGAGGCAGGGGGTGTGCATCCCGACGACTACCCACGGAATGGAGGCGGACCGGGCACCGTCGATGGCTGCTGCCGTCCAGTTGTAGCGGACGCTACCCGCAGAGTAGTCCCAAGTGCCCTCGGGAAAGGGTATGCCCGGCGATATCATGATGAACCTGGCCATCGGGTCCTGCTGCGGAACGTCAACGTAGTACTGGCGCCCGTAGGTTCCGACCAGACCGGGCAGCTGGTTCGGCAGGCAGGCCCCAAAATCATTTATATTGCCGTTCTGGCCGTTGCTCTCGTGGTTTCCGGAGACGAGCTCGAAGGGAAAGCCCGCGCCGGTGTTTGCTGTCACCAGGTCACACCAGCTCTGTTCTGCTCCCGTGGTCCCGTAGGACAGGTCGCCCAAGGCAAGGTTGAGATCAGGTTTCACCGCGCCAATGCCCGCCAGGACGCCCGCGGCTGCTGCACTTGCGGAGTAGTCGCCGGCTGCTGTGACGTGAAGCTCACCAGGAGTGGCCGGGATAAGGGCGGCGGGTGCCGCCACCTGCCGGTCCACGACGGCGGACATCCCCGCTTGCGGCTGCCCGCCGGACTGCGGGGGCGGGCCGGGAAGAATCGCCAGGAGCAAAGCCCCCAGGGCAAGTGCGGTTGCGGTCACGCGCCGATCATGCATGGTGGGCTCCTGTTCCGGAACACTGCCGGGCACCTCGGCCCTGGCGGGGAGAGCTGCGCTGTGAGTGCGCGGGTACCGGATCCAAGGCGTGAGACCGCACGAGGCGTAGAGGCGAGAGTCAGTCGATGTCCTCGAGGACCACTCCGTAGGGGAGCGTCTCGTCGAGGTGTGCCTGGTGGCCGGTGGATCCGGGGTTGTAGGTGACCCGGACTCCGTGCAGCTTGTCCGCAGCGGACTGCATGAGGACGGGCCGCACGGTGCTGATAAACATCTCGCTCTTGCCTGCGAGGAACTCCTGGTAGCTGGCTGGAAGCACGATCATGGCAAAAGGATAGACCTGCGGGCGCCTGATGGGGAGGGGGAAATGGCCCGGCCCGACGTCGAATAATATTCTGCCCGCCACCGCTGGCGGCTGTAAAACTGCGTCTTAATTCGGACGCCGACTTGAATGCTTCCCCCCTGGCCCATAGAGTCGTAGGCAAGTTACCGCGGTAACGTGTCAGCGATCCTCCGGTCAGGAGGGTGTGGGTGCCCCCATGTGGGCCTGACATTTGCTCACGGAAAGCTTCAATCCAGGCGTAACAGTCGCGGCTGCGTCCCTGTTGAAGTTCCTTTTCCGTGTTCCCAAACTCAAATTCATTGCCGGGCCGGCACCGCCTTCGGGCAGCTGGCCCCAGTGACCCAAAGCCAAGGACGCAAATGTCGCCACCAAGCCTTATTGACACACATCCATCCCTCTCCGAGACGGCCGCTCCCGTTGCGCTGTCCTACGAGCTCTTTCCGCCCCGTTCGCCCGCTGCGGCCGAGACCCTGTGGACCACCATCCGGGAACTGGAAACCACCAGCCCGGACTATGTCTCCGTGACGTACGGTGCCAGCGGCTCCAACCGGGACACGGCCGTTGACCTGATCAACCGGCTCCTGCTGGAGACCACCCTGCGGCCGCTCGCCCACCTGACCTGCGTGGGGAACACGCCGCAGGAACTCGCGGGGATCATTGGCCAGCTGCTGGACACCGGCGTCCGGGGCATCCTGGCCCTGCGCGGCGACCTGCCCAAGGACGGCGTCGCGCCGGGGGATGGTTCCCTGCGCTACGCCCAGGACCTGATCGACCTGATCCGCCGTGTCGAGCAGCGCCGTTCGGCCCTCCTCTGCGCCGGCAAGATCGCGGTGGGCGTTGCGGCGTACCCCGCACGCCATCCCGAGTCGCCCAGTGAAGCGCACGACGTCGAGGTGTTGCTGGCGAAGCAGCGTTCCGGCGCCGATTTTGCCATCACGCAGGTGTTCTTCCATGCCGGTCAGTACGCCGACTTGCTGACCCGGGCGCGCCGTGCCGGGGTCACCATTCCGATCATTCCAGGTGTCATGCCGTTGACCAGCCTGCGCCGGCTGAAGCGGCTGGGCGAGCTGACCGGGGTGGAGCCGGCAGCCGAGCTCACCGAGCGGCTGGCTGCGGCGGACACCGATGCGGACAGGCTCCGCATCGGCGTCAATGCCACCGTGGACCTGGCCAATGCCGCACTGGATGCGGGAGCACCCGGCATCCACCTTTACACCTTCAACGAACACCAGAGTGCACTCCAGGTGCTGGACAAGCTGGCCCTTCCCAGGCCCAGCCGCCCGGCCGCGCGCACCGCGGGCCGCCGGCTCGCCAGCTGACAGCGGGGCCCGCACCCTGAGAACCTGCCCCGAGGCCTGAGCCCAGCCTGCCAGGCCTGCAGACCACCAAGAATTCGAGGAATCACCATGACTGACTTCAGCACGCCCAAAAACACTCCGTTCCCGTCAGCTTCGCTCCTGGGCTACCCCCGGATCGGCCGCCGCCGCGAACTCAAGAAGGCCGTTGAAGCCTACTGGGCCGGCAGGATCGACTCCGCCGCCCTGCACGCCGCAGCCAAGGACATCCAGTTCACCACTGCCAGGCGTCTCCAGGAGCTCGGCCTGACCGAGGCCGCCGCTGTCCCCGGCACCTTCTCCTACTACGACCAGGTCCTGGACACCACAGCGCACGTCGGAGCAGTTCCGGCCCGCTTCGGCCAGCTCCTCAACGAAGCAGGACAGCTGGACATCGACGGGTACTTCACCCTCGCCCGCGGCACCAAGGAGCAGCAGCCGCTGGAAATGACCAAGTGGTTCGACACGAATTACCACTACCTGGTTCCGGAGATCGGCCCCGAAACCGCCTTCACCCTGGCTTCCACCGCCAAGGTTGACGAGTTTACCTTCGCCCTGGAGAAGGGCATCGAAACCCGCCCGTACATCGTGGGCCCGGTCACCTACCTGCTGCTGTCCAAGGCTACCGACGAGGCACCGGCGGGCTTCGCCCCGCTGTCCCGCCTCGAGGACATCCTGCCTGTCTACGTCCAGCTGCTCGAGAAACTCGCCGCCGCCGGCGCCAGCTGGGTCCAGCTGGACGAACCCGCACTCGTAGTTGACCAAGACACCCCGGCCGCGGAGATCGAAGCAGCCGTGGCCCGCGCCTACGAGGTCCTCACCGCTGCAGCCAACCGCCCGCAGATCCTCGTTTCGACCCCGTACGGTTCGCTCGACGGCCAGCTCGACACCCTCGCAGCCACCAACATCGAGGCCCTCCACATTGACGTCTTCAAGGGTGCCGTCCCTTCCGCCGCGGCACTCGCCGGACTGGGCAGCAAGACTTTGGTTGCGGGTGTCGTTGACGGCCACAACATCTGGCGCAACGACCTCGCCGCTTCAGCTGCCAAACTGGACGCGTTGAAGGCTGCGGCAGGCAAGCTGGCGGTCAGCACCTCCACCTCCACCCAGCACGTGCCGCATGACGTCGCAGAGGAGACTGAGCTGTCCGACCAGCTCCGCAACTGGCTGGCGTTCTCCGACCAGAAGGCCGCTGAGGTCAGGATCCTTGCCGCATACCTGGCCGATCCTGCATCCGCGCAGGCCGCCATCGATGAAGCCACATCCGTCATTGCCTCCCGCGCCCCAGCCAAAGGCGTCCGCCGCGCCGACGTCCGGGCCCGCACGGAAGCCCTTACCGCCGCCGACTTCAGCCGCTCAGCCTACGCGGTCCGCGAAGCCGCGCAGCAGGAAGCATTGCACCTGCCGCCGCTGCCCACCACCACCATCGGGTCCTTCCCGCAGACGGCGGAGATCCGCTCCGCCCGCGCCCGGAACACCAAAGGCGAGCTGAATGACGCGCAGTACGAGCAGCTCATGAAGGACGAGATCAAGCGCGTCGTGGACCTGCAGGAGGAGTTGGGCTACGACGTCCTGGTGCACGGAGAGCCCGAGCGCAACGACATGGTCCAGTACTTCGCCGAGAACCTCGAGGGCTTCGACGTGACGGTCCACGGCTGGGTCCAGTCCTACGGTTCCCGCTGCACCCGACCGTCCATCCTGTGGGGCGACGTCACCCGCAGCGCACCCATCACGGTCAAATGGGCCGAATACGCGCAGTCCCTGACCAGCAAGCCGATGAAGGGCATGCTCACCGGTCCCGTCACCATCCTGGCCTGGTCCTTCGTCCGCGACGACCAGCCGCTGCGCGAAACCGCCAACCAGGTGGGCCTGGCACTGCGTGACGAGATTGCGGACCTCGAAGCCGCCGGCATCAAGGTGATCCAGGTGGACGAGCCCGCGCTGCGCGAACTCCTCCCGCTGCGGAAGGCCGACCACGCCGATTACCTGAAGTGGTCCGTGGACTCGTTCCGCCTGGCCACCGCCGGAGCAGCCGACTCCACCCAGATCCACACCCACCTCTGCTACTCGGAGTTCGGCGTGATCATCGACGCGATCGACGGGCTCGACGCGGACGTGACTTCCATCGAAGCGGCGCGCTCCCGCATGGAGGTTGTGCACGACCTCGAGTCCCACGGCTTCGGCCGCGGTGTCGGCCCGGGCGTGTACGACATCCACTCGCCGCGCGTTCCCGGCGAGCAGGAAGTCACCGAACTGCTCAGCACCGCCGTCAAGCACGTCCCGACGCGGCAGCTCTGGGTCAACCCGGACTGTGGCCTGAAGACCCGCGGCTACGCCGAGACCGAGGAGTCGCTGCGCAACCTGGTCAAGGCCACACAGGCAGTCCGCGCGGAACTGCTGGAGGCCGCCGAGTAGCAGCGCAGTGAGCGGCGCCCCCACCGCTAAGGTGAGGGGCGCCGTCGTGCATTAAGTACTCCTCAGGATTCCCAGAGGATCTCGTCGTCCACCACGCCGTCCTCGTCGGCCGAGGCCACCAGGACCTCATCGGTGAAGTGCTCGCCGAGGGTGAAGTCCATGACGAAGTAGCGTTCCGGCTGGCCGGGGTAGATACCCACGTGGCCCAGCTTGAGCGCCTTGAGGAAGACGTCCTTGGTGAGCTGGCTGCGGTCCTCGACGCCGAAGACCTTGTGCAGGTGCTCATCTTTGAGGGCGTTGCAGTGGAAGTGCAGGTATTCCTGCGGACTGGTGCCTTCCTGGTCCAGTTCCTCCGCAATCATCTCGCGTACCTCGTCCACCAGCTCAGGCAGGAAGCGGAGCCGATATTCGACCTTGCGGAGGGCGGCTTCGTCGAAGTGGTCGTGGGCGGCGATGTTCAGGTCGAGTTCCAGCGGGTGGCCGCGCAGTTCGTGCTTGGCGGCAACGGAGTGCTCCCGGCCGTGATTGAGCTCGATCTCCCCAAAATGCTGGCTCGCTACCTTGTTCATAGTCTCAACATAGACCCGAAGCCCGGTGCATTCCAGCGTTGGCAGCTAATTCACGGCGGTGCGCATGCCGGCCAGCGTTTCGGCGAGGAGGTCCACGAACAACTGCACGCGGGCGGTCTTCCGGTCGTTGATCAGCAGGGCGAAGACGTTGCGCGCCAGCCGGATTTCCGGAACGTCCAGGACCACGACGCCGGAGGGCTTGTTCCGCAGCGCAAGCTCAGGAACAAGGGCGGCGCCCAGGCCCGCTGCCGCCATTTCCAGGCTGGCGTGGAAATCGTCGCTGTGCGCGACCACCCGCGGGTGCAGGTTGCAGCCGGCGAACAGCCGCTCGATCACCATGGCGTCGCTGGTCCCGGGGTGGTGCATGATCCAGGGCATCTCCGACAGATGGTCCGCTGCGACCTTCGCATCGCTGCGGAAGCCCCAGCCGGCCGGGAGCACCACCCGGAAATCGTCGTCGCCGATCCACTGCCGGTTGATGGTGTTGGGCCAGGCGAATCCGGTCTGGCCGACCTGGAACACCACGGCCACGTCCAGGTCACCGCCGGTCCGCAGGCCCTGGATGGTCTGGCCGGGCTCGGCGACGGACACCTTCAGGTCGATGCCCAGGTCCTTCCAGGCCGGATTCTTCAGGATGCGGGGGAGGACATACGTGGCCAGGCTGGGAAAGATACCGAGCCGTAGTTCCTGGCTGGCAGTGTCCTGGGTCTTGGAGGCGGCTGCCATCAGCGCCTCGATGTCGGTGAGCACCTTGGCGGCGTGCCGGGTCATGACGACGGCGGCATCCGTAGGAACCACGCTGCGCGCCGACCGCTGGAACAGGGTCACGCCGGTGTCCCGTTCCAGCGCGGACATCTGCTGCGAGACGGCGGACGCCGTGTAGCCGAGCGTCGCCGCGGCGGCCGCGAAGGAGCCCTGCCGCGTGACCTCCAGGAGGGTCTTGAGGTGTACCGGATTTACCACCTGCCCACCCTACTCCGCGGACCCGCGGCAAAGAACCTTTCCATCCCGCCCATCCGGGCAGGCGGCTGCGCCGAATTGCCCTCTGTATACCCGTCCCAGAGGCAATGTTCAGCAGAGGAGCATCCCTTGTCAGCAATCCCAGCAGGAAGTATCGGCCGCCGCCGGGTGGCGGTCATCGGCAGCGGCGTGGCCGGCCTGACCGCGGCGTACGTCCTCAACCGGCATGATGACGTCACAGTTTTTGAAGCGGACGCGCGCTTGGGCGGGCACGCGCACACGCACGACATGCCGCAGCCGGGCGGCGGTACCCTGGGCGTTGACACTGGGTTCATCGTCCACAACGAGCGGACCTATCCCACCCTGTTGCGCCTGTTTGCCGAGCTGGGCGTGGAAACCCAGGACTCCGAGATGAGCATGTCCATCCGCTGCGACGGCTGCGGGCTCGAATACGCGGGAGCCCGCGATGGTGCCCGCGGCATCATTCCCCGCCCGTCCACCCTGCTGCGCGGACGGTACCTGCTCATGCTGCTCGAAGTAACCCGGTTCTACCGGAAGGCGAGGGAATTGCTCAGGACGGCGCCGCCGTGGGCCGTCAGCGACGAAGTCGAGGTGCCCGAACTGACGCTGGGCGAATTCCTGGCGCGGGAGAAGTTCAGCTCCTACTTCATCTCGCACTTCATGACCCCGGTGGTGAGCGCTGTGTGGTCCTGCGATCCCGGCACGGCACTGGCCTACCCGGCCCGGTACCTGTTCACCTTCCTGGGCCACCACGGGATGCTGGGCATCAAGGGCTCGCCGCAGTGGCGCACGGTCACCGGCGGATCCGCCCGGTATGTGGAGAAGCTCGCAGCCACGCTGCCCGACATCCGGATCAACACCCCCGTCACCGCCATCCACAGGCACGCCCTGGGGGTGGAGATCAGCTCCAACGGGATCAGCGAGGACTTTGAGGCGGTCGTGATCGCTACCCATCCCGGCCAGGCGCTCCGGTTCCTGGCGGACGCCACCCCGGCTGAGCAGGAAGCGCTCGCCGGGATGCCGTACTCGGTGAACCACACCGTCTTCCACCAGGACCCGGCGGTGCTGCCCGCCACCGACAACGCCAAGGCCTCCTGGAACTACCGGCTGCCGTCCTGCGACGCCCGCCCGGACAAGGTCCTGGTCAGCTACGACCTCACCCGCCTCCAGCGGCTGGAACCGGCGGACGGCCGGCGCTACCTTGTCAGCCTTGGCGAATCGGACCTGATCCACCCGGACACCGTCCTGGACCGGATGGTGTACGAACACCCCCAGTACACGCCGGAATCGCTGAAGGCACAGCAGGCCATCGCCGCGCTCGCAGACCCGCGGATTGCCTACGCCGGCGCGTACCTCGGCTGGGGCTTCCACGAGGACGGCGCACTCTCCGGCGTCCGGGCCGCAGAGAAGCTGGGGCGTACGTGGCCGGCGGTGCCTGCGGGGCCCGCGGACATTCCCATGCCGGGCGAGCGGGACCTGTTGGCCGCCGGAGAGCCGGCATGAAACCCGCGATCTACCGCACCTGCATCTCGCACGTGCGGCACAGCCCGCTGAAGAACGCCTTCACCTACCGCAGCTACAGCTGGTTCGTGGACGTGGACCACCTGCCCCGGCTGCCATGGCTCCTGCGGCCGCTCGCCGGCTTCCATGCTGCGGACCACCTGGGTGCCCCGGACGCCACGATCCGCGCCAACGTGGAGCGCTTCCTGCGCAGCCAGGGAATAACGCCCGACGGCGGCCCTATCCACATGCTGGCCAGCGCCCGGGTCTTTGGTTACGTCTTCAACCCGCTCACGCTGTTCTGGTGCTATCGGGCCGGGGGCGGACTGGAGTGCGTGGTGGCGGAGGTCCACAACACCTACGGTGAACGCCACTGCTACCTGCTGCGGACCGACCAGTCCGGCCGCGCAGCAGTGCCCAAGGCCTTCTACGTCTCTCCGTTCAACGATGTGTCCGGCCAGTACCGGATGAAACTGCCGGCGCCGGACGAAAGGCTGGCTGTGTCAATCGTGCTGGACCGCGAAGGGCACCGGCCGTTCGTCGCCACGATGGACGGCAGGCGGCGGCCGGCCACCGTCCGCAACATCCTCGCAGCGGCCCTGGCCGTTCCGGCCGCGCCGCTGCTGGTATCCGCACTCATCCGGGTGCAGGGCATTAAACTCTGGGCACGACGCCTGCCCGTCGTCGCCAGGCCACACCACCCATCACAGGAGGCAGTTCAATGACAATGACGGACAACAGCGGAACCGCCCCTGCCCGTAAGGCCGGGAGCGCTACCCGGGTGCCGGCGTCGCCCGCCACTATCGATCCTGACCTTTGGCCGGGAGTGGCCGCACCGCCGTCGGGCGCCAAGGCATTGATCGCAGGAAGGGCCGCCGGCGCGCTTTTCAAAGGCGCTGTGAAGCGGCTGCCACTGAGGGTGGAATACCCCGACGGGACTGTCCTGGGAACCGGCGGACCGGACGCCCCCGTGATGACCATGCGGCGGCCGGGGGCGTTCGAGGCACGGATCGGGGACAACGGGCTGATCGGGCTCGGGGAGTCCTTCATGGCGGGAGACTGGGAAGCGAGCGACCTGGCGGGCGTCCTGGAGGTGTTCGCCGCGGCCGTGGACACCCTGATCCCGGTGCCGCTGCAGAAGCTGCGCTCGCTGTACCTGCCGCGCACGCCACGGACTGAACGGAACGCCGAGCAGAACACCCGCAGCAACATCTCGCGCCACTACGACCTTTCCAACGACCTCTTCGCGAACTTCCTTGACGACACGATGAGCTATTCCTCGGCGCTGTTCCCGATGTCGGCGGGTCCGCTGGAATCCGTGGGCTGGGATGCGCTTGCCGGGGCGCAGCAGGACAAGATCGACCGGCTGCTGGACAAAGCGGGTGTGGTTTCCGGGAGCCGGGTGCTGGAGATCGGGACCGGCTGGGGCGAGTTGTCGCTGCGCGCGGCGGCACGCGGGGCGACGGTATACAGCGTGACGCTGTCCAGCGAGCAGCAGGCGCTGGCGCAGGAACGGATAGCCGCCGCCGGGTACGCCGACCGTGTGACCGTGGCGCTGCAGGACTATCGTGCGGTGGAGGGCGAGTACGACGCCGTGGTATCCGTGGAGATGATTGAAGCCGTGGGCTATGAGTACTGGCCGATCTACTTCCAAACCATCGACCGCGTCCTTGCGCCTGGGGGGAAGGTGGCCATCCAGGCCATCACCATGCCGCACGGGCGCATGCTGGCCACCCGTAACGCCTACACATGGGTGCACAAGTACATCTTCCCCGGCGGCTTCCTGCCCTCCGTTCGGGCCATCGAGTCCGTGACCCAGCAGCACACCACACTGCGGGTCCGGGAGCGGATGGGTATGGGGGACCACTACGCCGCTACCCTGCGGCTGTGGGAGGAACGGTTCCTTTCCCGCTCCCGCGAGGTCGGCGAGTTGGGGTTCGACGCCGTGTTCCAGCGGATGTGGCTGTTCTACCTCTGCTACTCGCGGGCCGGCTTCCAGTCGGGCTACCTGGACGTGCAGCAGATCGTGCTGGACCGCAGGGAAGCGCAGCTGTAGGTTCGGCCTGGGTGCGGGGACCGGGCGTGGTGCAGGGACCCTGGTTTCCAGGGAAGGAAAGTGGGCAGGCATGAAACTCACGACACTGGCATGGACGACGGCGGCAACGGTGGCCACTGCCGCTGCCGGCGCCGCGGCTACGGACCCCCGGAGCAGCTGGTATATCGGGCTGCGAAAACCGGACTGGCAACCGCCGGCCCTTGCCTTTCCGATCGTGTGGACGGTTTTGTACGCCGACCTGGCTGTGGCGTCCGCCGCGGCCCTGGACCGGGCCGCTGAGGAGGGCCGGGCTGGAACAGGTGGCGCTGGGGCAGGTGGCGCTGGTACGGGCGGACAAGACCTGCGAACGGAGTTGCGGGCCTACCGCAGGGCACTCGCCGCGAACCTGGTCCTCAACGCTTCGTGGAGCTGGTTCTTCTGGCGCTCCCGCCGGCCATGGCTGGGAGCCGCCGAGGCAGCGGTGCTCACAGCCAGCAGCGCGGATCTGGTGCGGCGCACCTACCGGCTGAACCGTGCTGCGGGTGTTTCGCTTGCGCCCTACGCTGCATGGTGCGGATTCGCCACGATCCTGTCCGCGGGGATCGCCAAGCTCAACCCCTCAGCCAGATAGCAGGGGCATCCGGGCTCCGCAGGAGGCAGCTTGGTCCCACAAGCAGGCAGCTGGTCCCGCAAATAGGCTGCGGGCTGCCGGCCCGGGATCCTGGCCGCTGGGTAAGGGTCCTTCATCACTACATGTAGTGATGAAGGACCCTTTTCGTTGCCGCCGCCCGGCGGGCGACACGCCGCAGTTTTCGCGACACGCGGGATGGTTATTTGTGGCTAACTCGTCCACAGCATGTGGATGGCGGGGCGAAAAAACCCGGGATTCCGGAGATTTTTAGAGCCTCTGGCTGTGGATTAAAAGTGCATTAAATGACATACTTGTAATACATCATCTTGGGGTTCCAAAGAGGCGTCTGCACTACATGTAGTATCTACATACAGCTTGGGCCGGGACACCGGGCCAGCGAGGATTTCGACTAAGGGGACAGGGAACAATGACCGTAACGGTTTACACCAAGCCTGCTTGTGTTCAGTGCAACGCGACGTACCGGGCGCTCGATAAGAAGGGCATCACGTACCAGAGCGTTGACATCTCTCAGGACGCAGAGGCCCTGGCCCGCCTGAAGGATTTGGGCTACATGCAGGCCCCCGTTGTTGTCACCGACCAGGACCACTGGTCAGGCTTCCGTCCGGACAAGATCGAAGAACTGGCGCAGGCTTCCGTTTCCTCGGTGGCCTAAGGACCAGCACTTTTTGCCGGCAACGTACCAACCAGCTGAGGTGGCTCCCATGGCAGCACCAACAGCACAGCATTCACGCAGGACCAGCCATCCGCACGCGGCTCAGCGCGCAGCGGTGGCTTCGCCGGCTTCCCCCGAAGACCTTCCGCGGCCGGCTGTCACGGACAGCCAGCTGATCTACTTTTCCTCCACATCCGAGAACACCAGCCGCTTCGTTTCGAAGCTTGGCCGTGAGGTTGCCCGGATCCCGCTGTATGCCAAGGACGCACCGCTCCTGGCCACCCGGCCCTACGTGCTGGTGGTTCCCACATACGGCGGCACCGGGGGAGAAGGATCCGTTCCCAAGCAGGTCATCCGGTTCCTCAACAACCCGCAGAACAGGCAGCTGCTGCGGGGCGTCATCGGGGCCGGCAACACAAACTTCGGGGACAACTACTGCCTGGCGGCGGACATCATTGCCGCCAAGTGCCAGGTACCCCACCTTTACAGATTCGAACTTATGGGAACGCCGGAAGACGTCACCCGGGTCAACCAAGGATTGGACACGTTTTGGACACGACTGTCGCAGACACAGAAGTAACCAGGGCCCAGAAGCCCGAGATGCCCGCCGCCTACAAGGGCCTGGGCTACCACGAGCTGAACGCCATGCTGAACCTGTACGGTCCCAACGGCGAAATCCAGTTCGAAGCTGACCGGGAAGCTGCGCACCAGTACTTCCTGCAGCACGTTAACAACAACACCGTCTTCTTCCATGACCTGGAGGAGAAGCTCGACTACCTGGTGAAGAACCAGTACTACGAGCGCGAGACGCTGGACCAGTACACGATGAACTTCATCCGTGAGCTGTTCAACCGCGCCTACAAGAAGAAGTTCCGCTTCGAGACCTTCCTGGGCGCGTTCAAGTTCTACACCTCCTACACGCTGAAGACCTTCGACGGAAAGCGCTTCCTGGAGCGCTACGAGGACCGCGTCTGCATGGTGGCCCTGCACCTGGCCCGCGGCAACGAGCAGCTCGCCCTGCAGATGGTGGACGAGATCATCGAAGGCCGCTTCCAGCCGGCCACGCCAACGTTCCTGAACGCGGGCAAGAAGCAGCGCGGCGAGCTGGTCTCCTGCTTCCTGCTGCGCATCGAGGACAACATGGAGTCGATCGGCCGCTCCATCAACTCCGCCCTGCAGCTGTCCAAGCGCGGCGGCGGAGTGGCCTTCGCGCTGACCAACATCCGCGAGGTGGGTGCTCCCATCAAGCAGATCGAGAACCAGTCCTCCGGCGTCATCCCCGTCATGAAGCTCCTCGAAGACAGCTTCTCCTACGCCAACCAGCTCGGCGCGCGCCAGGGTGCCGGTGCGGTGTACCTGCACGCGCACCACCCGGACATCTACCGCTTCCTGGACACCAAGCGCGAGAACGCGGACGAGAAGATCCGCATCAAGACCCTCTCCCTGGGCGTCGTCATCCCGGACATCACGTTCGAGCTGGCCAAGAAGGACGAGGACATGTACCTGTTCTCGCCGTACGACGTCGAACGCGTCTACGGCATGCCGTTCTCCGACGTCTCGGTCACCGAGAAGTACTACGAGATGGTGGACGATTCCCGGATCAAGAAGACCAAGATCAAGGCCCGCGAGTTCTTCCAGACCCTCGCCGAGATCCAGTTCGAGTCCGGCTACCCGTACATCATGTTCGAGGACACCGTGAACCGGGAAAACCCGATCGACGGCAAGATCATCATGTCCAACCTGTGCTCGGAAATCCTCCAGGTTTCCCAGCCCACCACGTACCACGATGACCTGTCCTACGACGAGACGGGCAAGGATATCTCCTGCAACCTGGGCTCGCTGAACATTGCGAAGACCATGGACAGCCCCAACTTCGGCTTGACCATCGAGACGGCCATCCGGTCACTCTCGGCAGTGTCCGACATGTCCAACATCACCTCGGTGCCGTCCATCGCCCGCGGCAACGACCAGAGCCATGCCATTGGCCTGGGACAGATGAACCTGCACGGCTACCTGGCCCGCGAGCGGGTCCACTACGGTTCCGAAGAGGGCCTGGACTTCACCAACATCTACTTCTACACAGTGGTGTACCACGCCATCCGCGCGTCGAACCTGCTGTCCATCGAGACCGGCCAGACGTTCGGCGGCTTCGAGAAGTCCAAGTACGCCTCCGGCGAGTTCTTCGACAAGTACACGGAGCAGGAGTGGGTGCCGCAGACCGAGAAAGTCCGCGAGCTCTTCAAGGATGTCCACATCCCCACGCAGGAAGACTGGCGTGCACTGAAGGCGTCCGTCATGGAGCACGGCATCTACAACCAGAACCTGCAGGCTGTTCCGCCCACGGGCTCGATCTCCTACATCAACAACTCCACCTCCTCGATCCACCCGGTGGCGTCCAAGATCGAGATCCGCAAGGAAGGCAAGCTGGGCCGCGTGTACTACCCGGCGCCGTACCTCACCAACGACAACCTGGAGTACTACCAGGACGCGTACGAGATCGGTTACGAGAAGGTCATCGACACCTACGCCGCGGCCACGCAGCACGTGGACCAGGGCCTGTCCCTGACACTGTTCTTCAAGGACACGGCCACCACGCGCGACATCAACAAGGCCCAGATCTACGCCTGGAAGAAGGGCATCAAGACGATCTACTACATCCGTCTCCGCCAGCTCGCGCTGGAAGGGACCGAGGTTGAGGGCTGCGTCAGCTGCATGTTGTAGCTTCAACTAAAGGTGCCAGTACGACGGCGGGTGCCCGCCCGCCGTCGTACGCTTTAACTTAGAGAAACCCACCCAACTTCTTAGGGGATGACATGACCGAAAAGGTCAAGCTGCTTAGCCACGTCGAGGCCATCAACTGGAACCGGATCCAGGACGAGAAGGACGTTGACGTCTGGAACCGCCTGGTCAACAACTTCTGGCTGCCGGAGAAGGTGCCCCTGTCCAACGACGTCCAGTCGTGGAACACGCTGACGCCGGCCGAGCAGCAGCTCACCATGCGCGTCTTCACCGGGCTGACCCTGCTGGACACCATCCAGGGCACCGTCGGCGCCGTCTCCCTGATCCCGGACGCGCTGACTCCGCACGAGGAGGCCGTGTACACGAACATCGCCTTCATGGAGTCGGTGCACGCCAAGAGCTACTCGTCCATCTTCTCCACGCTGGCTTCCACCAAGGAGATCGACGAGGCGTTCCGCTGGTCCACCGAGAACGCGAACCTTCAGAAGAAGGCGCAGATCGTCATGGACTACTACCAGGGCGACGATCCCCTGAAGCGCAAGGTCGCCTCCACGCTGCTGGAGAGCTTCCTCTTTTACTCTGGCTTCTACCTGCCGATGTACTGGTCCTCGCGCGCCAAGCTGACGAACACCGCTGACCTGATCCGCCTGATCATCCGCGATGAGGCTGTCCACGGCTACTACATCGGCTACAAGTTCCAGAAGGGACTCGAAGGCCTGTCGGAGGAGCGCAAGCAGGAGATCAAGGACTACACGTTCGAACTGCTCTTCGAGCTGTACGAGAACGAAGTCCAGTACACGCACGATCTCTACGACGGCGTCGGCCTGGCCGAGGACGTCAAGAAGTTCCTGCACTACAACGCCAACAAGGCCCTGATGAACCTGGGCTACGAGGCGATGTTCCCCGCTTCCGTCACCGACGTGAATCCGGCCATCCTCTCGGCACTGTCCCCGAACGCTGACGAGAACCACGACTTCTTCTCGGGCTCCGGTTCGTCCTACGTGATCGGCAAGGCCGTCAACACCGAAGACGAGGACTGGGACTTCTAGCTGGCTGGTTGTGGGTCCCCCCGACGGGAACGTTCTTAGGCGGGGACCTGCCAGCCGGTTCTCCCGTCCAGGGCGTGAAGCGCCCGTTGCCTGGTTTCCGGCCATTCCTCCACGAGGAGGGACAGGACCACGATGTCACGCCACGTCCCGTCGGCCCGCGGCGAGGAGCGCCGGCGGGTGCCCTCCACGGTAAATCCAAAACGGATGAGGGAACGAATGGAACGCTCGTTTCTCGGGTCGACATCGCATTCCAGGCGGCCCGCGCCCATGGCGAACAGCCAGTCGAAGACAGCGGTTTTCACCTCATGGTTTGCACCTGTGCCCCAGAACGCAGGGTTGATGACGGTGCGGCCGACTTTCACCCGGTCATACTGCTCGGTGACTTCTGTCACGCCCGTGGTGCCGGCGAACAGCGGGCCCCCGGGCAAGCCCGTGTAGTAGATCGCGAAGATCGGCAGTCCTGCGAAGCGGCGATGGATATATGAGTTGAGTTCGGCAGGGTTTGCGGGCCGGCTTTCCCCGTCGCCGAAACCCTGCGCCCAGATGTCATCGTTGCCCAGGATGCGCGCGAGGGGCTCGACATCAAGTGTGCTGAATGGCGTGAGCGTGAAGCGGCCCGTGCTGGTTTTCAGGGCAGGGAGGATCTCGGGAAAGCGCAGCACTCCGGAACCCCTTTCTTATGCGAGGTTTGCCTATATGAGGGTTGGCCGGCTGGCCGTCGCTGACCGGGTACGTGCCGCAGCGTGCTACATCGTCCGGCACCAAGATGAACTGGCGGTAAACGTGCCCGAGGCCTGCTTGCCATTGCCATCCGGCTGATCTGCGAGGTGCGGCGTCACCTGTTGTTTACCTCCGCGATGCAACGCCTATGCCGGACGGGGACCAACGATTCACCTCAAGGGAGTCCAATGGGGCGTCATGTAGAGCGGGGACCTGCAGGGGAACGAATTCAATGAGTGAAGTCTGTGCGCTCTGCGCCAGTTCGGTGGTGTACCAGAAGGTGGACGTCACCTGGCCGGGAAGCCCGGATCCGCAATATTTGTCCATTCCCGCGCACTGCAGCAACTGGCACTGTCCCCATGCGACTGTGCGCCACCAGCCACTCGTATGGACGGTCCGGGACCGGGTTACGCAGGTGAAAGTCCCGCCGAAGAGATAACTGCGCGTTGCCATGGAAGCCGACGAAGAGCATGATCGTGATATCGGAGCGCTGCAGAGTGAATGGAGGCACCATGATTCAAGCTCTCCTGTGCAAGCTCAACATAAGGCACGAGTGGCATCTCGAACATGCCGAAGACGGGGTCGTCTATAAACGCTGTCGGCGGTGCGGCAAAGATGACGATGAACGCAATAGGGGAGGCGGCAACTTCGGCTCTTGGGCAGGCGGATAGGAGCGCTCGTGCCGCGCGCTTTCGAGACCGATCATGTTGACTCACCGCGCGGCGAGATACTCCGCCAGGCTGCTCTCGCCGATGGACGGCGGCAGACGGAAGTAATCCACGGTTCCGCTGCTTACGGGCATGGCGGCGAAGGGGCTTGAACCGTGCAGGGTGCCGGCGCGCGCTTTCAGTGGGTGGGGCAGCGCTGGCGGCTCCCAGTCCTGGTGCTCACTTTTGTATTTTCGCCCTGCCGGGGAAATCCAGCCGGGCGGTTCATTCTTCGTCGCAGGCGTTGGCCGCCAACGGCTGGTATGCCGGAGCCGGTGGTGCTTCGGGCATGGCTGACCCAGGTTGCTGATTCCGGTGGTCCCGCCGTGATGCCAGGCGAGCAGGTGGTCTGCCTCGTTGTCCAGAGAATGATTGCTGCAGCCGGGGAATGGACACTTTCCGTCCCGCAACCGGAGCCATCTTCGCATGGCCTTGGTGAGCCGATAACTGGTGCGGCCGATTTCCAGCGGCGCTCCGTCCCGGGGATCCACGAGGACCCGGTAGAAGGAATCTGCGCCGTTGGCTACAAGATCCCGTGCCAAAGATGCCGGAATGGGGCCGTAGCCGTCCAGCATGGCGGGCTCGTCCGTGGCGCCCAGGAGCGAGAACACCGGAACTGTCACCAGGACTTCGGCTCGGGGAGCGGGACTGTCCGCGAGACCCTGCGGTGGGGACCCGGCGTCGTGCGTTTCAGGGGATCCGCCGGTGCAGCCAGTGCAGCCGCTGCCCCCGCGGAGGGCCGTGGCGGCGAAAAGGTCAGCCCGAAGTTGGGTGAGTGTGCGCTCCTCGTTGGGCCCCTGAAGGCCTCGGGCGATGGCGGTGAAGCGGTTCCAGATGGCCGAGGCCTTGTCTGCCGGGAGGTAGGCGGAGAGGCGGGCCATGCCGTCCTGCTCCGGGGCGAACTCGAGACACCTGTCAGCAGCACCCCTGGCGTGGCGTTGTTCGATGCTGTCCGGGTGGTTCCGTTCGCGCCAGCCCCGCGCCTTCCGCCGGAAACGGTAGGCGGGCATTTCGCCGGCGGGGCAACCGCGGGCGGGCTGCGGTGTCTCCGGGTCAAGAAAGTGCGCTTCCAATGCGGCCGCGGCGTCAGGGGCCAGCGTGGAGGCTTCGTCCACCATCACCCGTGCGTGCTGCCAGGATATTGTGCCCGCTTTGAGTGCTTCCAAGGTCAGTGGCAGGGAAGTTGCCAGTGCGTAGGACTGCGCCAACAACGCGTCCGCGGCCTGGTCTCCGATGGCCAGAACGCAGCCGATTTCCGCGGCGATAGACATTTCCTGCGCCTGGACCGGCATGTCCGGCGGCGCGATGGACCGCGCTGAATCCGCGTAGGTGGCCGCCGCTTCGGCTTTCAGTGCTGCGAGGCGCGCCTCGGTCCGGGCTGCGCCCGCCAGAATGTCCAGGCAGTCGTCGGCGATGGCGGCGAGGGGATCGTTGGTTGCCTGTCCGCGAACGGTACGGGCTGCCCCGGCGTTGGCTACCTCGGCGCGGAGAACGGCAAGGGCGGCGTCGATCGCCTCGAATGCCCCTGCTGCCGCTTCGCTTGCCATGAACTAATTATCAAAGGGGGGTCTGACATTTTGAGGCGATGGGGGAGCGCTCGGAAACTTTTCAAGGAAAGTTTCTGAATCCACGGTTACGGCCAGTCTGAAACGGCAATTTGCTTCTGCGACGGATCCGCGGACCAAATAAGCGGTCGGAAGCCAGATTCCGGGACAGGACTGCGGCGTTCCGCTGGCGCCCGGGCGAAATCCCGCGCCCAGCTCAGCTCTTGAGTCAGCTCAGCCCTTCAGCTCACCATCAAATAGTTCGCGCAGCTCTCGGAAGTGACGCTCGGTGGCGGCTTCGTTATAAGCCGCCGAATCGGCCATGGTGTAGCCGTGGGCCGCGCCGGAATAGACTTCGTTCGACGCCGGCAGGCCGGCTGCCGCCAACGCCTCGCCCAGCCGCGCAACAGCATCCCGGTCCATGCTCCGGTCGTTGTCCGCGTGACCGAACACGAAGCGCGCACTGGCGCGCGCGAGGCCGAGGTGCGGGCTGTCCGGGGCGTCCGTCGCCAGTCCGCCCCCGTGGAATCCCCCGCAGGCGGCGATCCTTTCCGGATGGGCTGCAGCAGTGCGGACGGCCAGGCGGGCACCCATGCAGTAGCCCGTCGTACCCATGGGTCCCGGGGACACTCCGTCAATCCTGTTGAGGGCGGCAAGCCACGCATCGATATCCGGAAGTGCCCGCTGGGTGGTGAGCCGTCCTATCCGCGGGAAGGCGAGTTCCCCGGCGGCCTTGCGTCCGGCCGGGGTGGTCATGTCGATGCCGGAGTTGAGTTGGGCGACAGTTCCCTCCCGATAGAAGACATTGGGAGCCAGTACGATGTATCCCCAGTCCGCGATCCGTTGCGCCATGTCCTCGATCCGGGCGCGCAGCCCGAAGGCGTCCATGTAGAAGAGGACACCGGGAAACGGCCCTTCGCCCGTCGATGGCCGCGCGAGTATTGCTTCGGCCGGGCCGTCCGGGGCGGTGATATCGATCAGCATTCGGTCAGGATATCGCCCGTGGGCCCGAAGTGAAGGGCACGCTGACAGGGTGGACATCATCGCCGTATACAGCTCCAACTTTGCCCTGAGCCGCGAGCTCTGGGCCGCTCTCCATACCTCCGTCATCCGGGACAATGCCCTGGTTCACGACGATCCGGACATTTCCTACCGGCCTGCGGCCGGGCATGAGCCGCCCCTGCGCCGCCGGAGGGACCGTCTTCTGTGGCGGCGGGGGCGTCACTCGTCCTGTTGAGACAGCTGGTTTGCTTTGGCATAAAGGTCGATCAGGTCCCGGCTGAACTGGTGGGGTGAAGTTTCGCAGGGGCTGTGGCCTCCCCGGTAGACGCCTATCCGTGCCTGGATGGCTTGGGCAAAGAGCCTGTGCAGCCGGAGCGGCCACAGATCGTGCTCGCCGACCGCAACAAACTTGGGAAGGGATGCCTCGGCCAGGATGCCGCGCAGGTCCGGCGCCTCTTGCATGAGGGTGTAGATGTCCCCGACGGATCGCCGGCGCGTGAAGCGGAAGCGGTCGTTGACGAACTTTCGCCGCCCGGGCGGGACATGTACGAATCTTCCGCTGCGGATGCCCCAGATCAGGAGGGCACCGCCGATCCTGCCATTCACCCAGGTGCTGAAACGGCCGATGCGGCTTACACCCCTGAAGCTGGGGCCAGGCTGGGGCGGGCAGCTCTGCAGCGTGAGGGACCGAAACAGTTCCGGGCGCTGCACGTAGGCAAGCTGGGCAACGATGGCCGCGAACGAATACGCCACGACGTGAACGGGAGCTGCCGTGGATTCCAGGACGGCCAGGAAATCATCGACGAAGAGCTGATAGTCATAGTGTTTTCTCGGCGGAACCAGATTTTCCGGCCCCGCGGACGCGGACTCGTACTGCCCGGCCAAGTCGTAACTCAGCACGAAGTAGCCGGCAGCGGCGAGGTCGGGCATCATCAGCACAAAATCCTCTTTGGAACCCGTGGCGCCGGGAACCATCACAATGGCGGGATTGTCGGGATTCCCCAGGGCCAGAGCCGCCAGGCTGCCGCTGGGAACTTGGATGCTGCTGCGCACTGAGCCCTCGGGGGGTATGGACCAATCGATATCGCCCAGCTCTGCGTCCCGGAGAGCTGCAGCATCCACCTGGGCAGAGCCGAACTCCTCAGGGTGAACCCCCGACTGTTCCGTGTCTGTATCGGCCATGCTCCAAAGATAGCGCCGGCGGCACTGTTTGGTCAGCGGGCAGGGTGCGGCAGCCGGGCAACGCGACTGACGAAGTCGTGGAGGCGCCGGTACACCTCCTGGGACTCCGGGTAGCGGTAATCCTGCTGCCATGTGTGCTCGGTGTTTGTGTTGGACCAGGAATAAATCAGGGTCTCCACCGGAACGGAAAACTGCCGAAGCCGTTCAATGAAATTGAGGTTTGCCTGGTAAAAGAAGTCGCGTTCCGACGTGGTGACGAAAACGGGCGGATGCCCCGCGTGCAGCCACTCGATAGGTGACACAAATGCAGCTGCCTTCTTGAGGCGGCCGATCTTCCGGCGGGTCTGCGGCCACCGCCGGAACCCGCCGGAAGGCGGAACCGCGGCCGGCAGCAGCATTCGGACGAAGTTCAGGCTGAGGACGAAGCTCTTCTCGAAGAAGACGGAGAAATCGACGACGCTGCAGTGCTGGACCAGGCCTCTGATGTGGCCGCCGGAAACGGCTGGCTGCAAGGAGTAGTGGGCGGCCAGCTCGGGCCGCAAGCTTACGGCCGTGAGTAAAGACGCAATGTGTCCGCCGGCCGAATCACCGCCCAGGATGAGGCGCTCCGGGTCTCCTCCGAATGCCCGGATATTTCCGGCCACCCATGCCAGAGCCGCATTAGCGTCCTCCAATACGTGGTCCATACGGAACCGGGGCGCCTGGCGGTAATTCACGTTGACGACCACCATTCCGCCCAGAACCTGGCTGGCACAGTACTTGGTCACCGCTGCCTTGTCCCCGGAGGTCCATCCGCCGCCGTGGAAATAGACGTACACCGGCAGGTCCGCGCCGGCCTGCTCGCGTGAGTTCACGTCCGCCGGCTCACTGGGCGCCAGTACGTCGAGTCGGTGGCCGGGGACGCCGTCACCCGCATAGTCAATGTCGTGCGTGTACGCCACATTGCTAATGGGGTCTGTGTTGAACCTTGCCCGCTCGTGCGGACCTACAGCCACCATCAGAAGCCGCCATGTCCACACCGGCACGCGGCGCAGCACTCCCCGCAGGCTGCGGGCGAGTCGGAATGGGTTGCCGGAATGGCCGGCCACCGCGGTCATCCTCCCATCTTACGGGCAGCGGAGCCGTTGTCCCATAAGTCCTGGCGGCTCGGGCGGCCCTGGAGTCCGTGTGGCGGAGGAGTGTTACCGGGCACAGGCAGTTCCAATCACTGCTCTGTTCCTCGCCGCGAAATGAGAACCGGCCCCCGTGCATGGTGGAGGACCGCGTGGGCTGTTGAACCTATCGTTTCCCGGAGGAAACCATGCCCCTTGGTGCCCACAACGAGGATCCGCGCATGCATTGAGGCCGTCAGGATGGCATGGGGGATCGATCTGCCAACGAGGACGGCGCCGTCAACCGGAATGCCGGGCGCCAGTGCCCGGGCGCGGATAACCGCTGCAGCAAGGACTTCCTCCGCCCCGGATTGGGCGGTCGGGGCGCCGGTGGGATCCTTCTGCAGGTATCCGGCAGGCGTGTGTTGGACATGTATGACGGAAAGCGCTGCCTGCGATACCGATGCCATCACGCAGGCATCTTCCAGTGCCGTGGGTGACCCCGAGCCGTCCACTGCCACGATTACTGGGCCCGCGGGGTTCACGTCAGGCCGAATAACCGCAACCGGGCAGGTGGCGGTGGCGGCCAGTTCAAGGCTTACCGAACCCACGAGCAGGCCAAGGAATCCGCCCAAGCCGCGGCTTCCCACCGCAACCATGGCCTGCCCGTCAGAAATACGGGCGAGATAGGACGCGGGCAGCCCATGAAAAAGAGTGCCTTCCACTTCCAGTCCGGGCATGGCCGCTTTGGCGGCGGCAACTCCCTCCGCAAGGATCGCCTGGGCCGAGCGCTCAAGTCCGCTGTCCGCGATGCCGGGCACGGGGCCCAGCTTCCTGGTCAGCAGGGGCCAGAGAGAACAATGAACCACGTGCAGAGCACAATCACGGAGGTTCGCATGGTGCGCTGCCCAACGGACAGCCGCAAGAGCCTCGGCTGACCCGTCATAGCCGGCGACTATGGCTCCGTTCTGCTGCATCAGTCCTCACTTCTCTGCTGCATCAGTCCTCACTTCCTGGCCGGCCAAAGGCATCGGAGGTGCTAACGAGGTGTGAGATCGTCGATCAGCCCGGTGCCGGCGCACTCACGTACATCCTTGATGGCGGTGGCCGCCTGGTGCTTGTCCGGGTATTGTCCGGACACGGCCAAAACACAGCCGTCGGGCGCCACCAGCCTGAACCTGACCCGCGAATCCTCGTCGGTAAACAGCTCGAACATTCCCGCCATGGGTTTTGCTCCCTCAAAAGTCCCGTGCTCCAGCCGCTCTGGAGCAGGTGGCTACCGGTATCCCGGTGCAGCAGCCTGGACACAGCACTCCAGCCATGGCGCATCCTTGGGCTTCCCTTTACATTCTCAGAGGGTGCGGCGACGCATTAGGGACCAAAGTCCCGGATTGTGGAATGCGGACCGCCGCCTTCCAACAAAGAAGGCGGCGGTACCGGGGTGTCCCTGGTACCGCCGCCCCTGAGGACCGCAGATCAGTTGCTGGTTGCTGCCGCTGTGGACGCCTTGAACACATTCCAGCCGGCGTAGCTGCCGTCGAGTTCGACGACGTCGTACCCGGCGCGGCGGAGGGCGCTGGCGGCGACGGAGTTGCGGACGCCGGACTGGCAGTAGGTCACGATTGGGCCGTTGTCCGGGAGCTCGTCCAGGTGCCACATGACGCGGCCACCGCTGAGCTGGACCGAGCCGGGGATGTGGCCGTCCTTGTGTTCGGTTTTGTTGCGGACGTCCAGGACCATGGCTGCGTCGAAGCCGTCGAGGTCCTCGGGCTGGACCAGTTTCGGGGTGGTCATGGGCAGGCCTTCGATGCCGGTGACGTAGCCGGCGACGTTGTCGATGCCGACGCGGACCAGATGGTCCCACATCTCCTGTGCGGCGTCCTGGTCCGGTGCGAGAAGGACCAGGGGGTTCTTGTCGGTTTCGGGGTTGACCACCCAGGCGCCGTAGCTGGCTACGGACTTCCCGGCCGGGACGTTCAGGGACCGGGCCACGGTGCCTTCGTGGACTTCCCGGTTGCCGCGGGTGTCGATGAAGGTCAGGGTGTCCGCGGCCAGTCCTGCGGCGACGGTGTCGGTGGAGAGTTCGGGCAGGGGGGTGCGTTTGCCCATGACGGCCGGGCCCTCACGGTTTTCGTGTTTCATCCGGGCGAAGTAGGCGTGCGCGTCGGGCTGGCCGTCGAGCAGTTCGTTGATGAAGCCCTGCTCGTCGTTGGCGGCCAGGTACGGGCCCCACCAGGCGTAGAGGCGTTCGTAGCCCACGGTGGAGGAGGGGATGGCTCCGAGGGCCTTGCCGCAGGCACTGCCGGCGCCGTGGGCGGGGTGGACCTGGACGTAGTCGGGCAGGGTGAGGAACTTATCCCGCAGGCTGGCGAAGAGCTGCTTGGCGCCTTCGAACCGGGTGTCGATGCCGCCTGCTGCCTCATCGAGCAGGTCCGGGCGGCCCAGGTCTCCGGAGAATACAAAGTCACCGGAGAGCAGGTAGCCGGGCTGGTCGCTGAACGCGCCGTCGGTCACCAGGAAGGACAGGTGCTCCGGGGTGTGCCCGGGAGTGTGCAGGGCCTTGACACTGATGTTGCCCAGGGTGATGGCGTCCCCGTCATAGAGGCGCTCGGCGTCGAACCCGTACTGCCAGTCCGGCCCGCCCTCACCGGAAACGTACATCGTGGCGCCGGTAGCGGCAGCCAGTTCACGGGTCCCCGAGAGGTAGTCGGCGTGGATGTGCGTCTCAGTCACCGCCACGATCTTCATGCCGTTCTTCGCGGCGAGGTCCTGGTACACGGCGATATCGCGGCGGCCGTCCACCACGATCGCCTCGCCCTTGGACTGGCAGCCGATGAAATAGCTGGCCTGCGCGAGGTCTTCGTCATAGATGCGTTCGATAAGCATGTGCTTCGCTCCTTCTGTGGAGTTGGTATTGAGGGATTTCCTGCTTCAAGTGTAATACCCCTGGGGGTATATTGCAACGAGGAATATGCCCGGGCAAACCGGGCGTTCGTTAGGGGTTTTGATGCCCGGCTCCGGCGCGGAGCTTGTCCATGTCGAGGTTCTTTACGGCTTGAATCACTTCCTCCAGGCCGGTGGCGTTGAGGGCTCCGGGCTGGGAAAAGACAAGGGTTTTGTCCTTGAATGCCATCAGCGTGGGGATGGACGTGATGTGCGCTGCGGAGGCGAGGGCCTGTTCAGCCTCGGTGTCCACCTTGGCGAAGGTGACGTCCGGGTGCCGCTCAGCGGCGGCGCCGTAGGTGGGTGCGAACATGCGGCAGGGGCCGCACCAGGCTGCCCAGAAGTCGACGAAGACGATATCGCTGCTCTCCAGGGTCTGGGCAAAGCTCTGTTCGGTGATGTCGATGGTGGCCATGGTCTGTCGTGTCCTTTCGGGGAAGTCGGGTGGGGTTGTACTGTGCCGGCGGGCAAGTATTAGGTAGTGGGTAGTCCCGCGCGGGTCCAGGCGACCATGCCGCCGGCCATGGTGTCTGCCTTGTAGCCAACGCCGTTGAGGGCTTCGGCGACGGCGGCGCTGCGGTTTCCGCTGCGGCAGACGGCGATCACGGGCACGGCCGGATCGAGCTCACCGAGGCGGGCCTGCAGCTGTCCCATGGGGATGTGCAGGGCGCCGGGGATCATGCCCTCGGCAACTTCAAAGTCCTCGCGGACATCGAGGATGCGCGCGGTGGAGCGGCGCTGGTCGGTTTCGGTAACGGTGATTTCAGCCATGGGATATTCCTAACTGGGAGTGGTCGGTTCAAGCGGGTGAGGGGACATCGGTGCTGTGGCGTCCGCGGTTCCTGAGCGGACAGGAATTGACGAAGAACCAGCAGATGCCGGCGCTTGCCGCGGTAAGTGCTGCGATCCCTGCGGCGATAGGCCATTGCAACCCGGCGGGGGCCTGCTGGATCAGGACGAAGGTGCCCATGGCCAGGACGAACCAGCCGAATGCCTTGCGCAGGGCAGTTTCCGGAATGCGACCGGCGAGTTTCGCACCAATCAGTGAGCCGACGATGGCTGCGGCGGTCACCCCGACCGTGATGCCCCAGTCAAGCTGCACGGTGGTGAGGTAGCCGGCGAGCCCGGCGAAGGATTTCATGGCGATGACAACCAGGGACGTCCCGACGGCGACGGACATGGGAAGTCCGCCCAGGAGTGCCAGGGCCGGCACCACGAGGAAACCGCCGCCCGCGCCGACGAGTCCGGTGACGAGTCCGACGATGGCGCCGTCCAGCAGCACCCGCCCAAGGGGCAGCTCGCGCTTGACCGGCGCCGCACCGCCGTCGTTCTTCTTTGTCCGCCCGCGGAGCATGGCCACTGAGGTGGCCACCATCATGATGGCGAAGGCGATGAGCAGGATCTGGCCGGGGATGTGGCCGCCGAGGAGGCCGCCAACGAAGGCGCCGGCCATGCCTGCGGCTCCGAAGATCAGGCCGGTCCGCCACATCACCCGGCCTCCTCGGGCGTGGCTGATCACGCTGACCGCCGACGTCACGCCGACGACGAAGAGCGAAGCCGCAATTGCTTCCTTGGCCTCAAATCCGGCCACGTAGACCAGGATCGGGACGGTCAGTATGGACCCGCCGCCGCCAAGGACCCCCAAGGAGAGTCCGATGACGACCGAGAGGGCCAGTACAACGAGCAATGTCAGGCTCATGATGCCTGGGCGTCCTTCGCGGTCAGGCCGGTGTTGACGGGCAGGGCAAGGATGGCGCTTTCGCGGGTGGGTTCCTTGGCCGTCTTGTTCCACGGCATTGCTGAGATGACCTTGCCCATGGCGCAGGTGTTGGTGGCCGCAGAGAATGTCAGGCCGGTCCCGATGATGCCGGCAAGCGTACGGATCTTCGGGGAGACGAACTTGCCGCCTGTGAGGCCCAGCATCACCAGGGAACCGGCCGCCAGGCGCACCTGGCGTTCGAGGTCCCAGCGGTTCTTGCCTTTGACTACGTCCCCGCCGGCGGCGGCGTAGCCGGGGGCTCCGCCCGTCAGGACGTAGGCGGCCTCGATCCCGGCCTTTGCGAGGCGCTGGCGGGCCTGTTCTGCGCGGACGCCGGACTGGCAGACCAGGACCACCCGGGACCCGAGCCGTGCGGCGAGCTCGTCGGTGTGTTCGGACAGCAGCTGCAACGGCACGTTGTACGAGCCGCGGATGTGCATGGACTCGAACTCGGCGGCAGAACGCACGTCGATCAAGACGAGGTCCTGGTGCTCGGTGATCCAGGACTGCAGGGTCTCAGGAGCGAGGGCGGTTACTGCTGCTGTGGAAGGGGAAGTCATGAGGGAGCCTCTCGGGAGGGTTCGGGGGATACCTCAAAAAGTATTGCAGATACCCCCCGGGGTAGTCAAAACACCCCCTAGGGTATGTAGTGAGTCCTGGCTGCGTACGGCGGGCACATGGGCGAGCGAAGAAGTACGTGGCATGTTGCGCCACAAGGAAAGCCTGAGCCGCGGCGAGCGCGCCGCGGACGTTCCTTCGCAACGGCATGGGCAGCTGGACGTTCGTAGGCTTCTTCATCGCCTTCATGGCGGCGTGGGCCCTGGTCAACTCGTTCGCCCTCGTCCGGGACGCGTGGGACCCTATCCCTACATACTCCTGAACCTGTTTCTGTCCATGCTGGCCGGGGACCGGCCTTGGCTACGCTGCCGGCCAGACCACCTTCGTCTGCCATTTGGCGGGATCCGGTTCCTGCTCCGGACCACTAAGGTAGTACTCCCACATGATGTCCGCCGGCGTGAGGCCTTCCGCCTGCATCCGTTGCTGGATGGCACCGTAGGTTTCGCCAAGGGTCTCGTAGGGTCCCGTGTGGATGGCTTCGTATGCATCGCCGCCGGGCAGCGTCCCCGTTTGCACAGCATCGGCCCCATTGAAATGGCCGCCGAAGGGGAAGCCCGCTTCGACGTCGACGCTGTCGCCCGGCATGCCGTGGTACCTCGCAAAAGGAGGACCTGTGGCGAAAGCGCCCTGTTCCTGCATTGCAGCCATAACGGCACCGAAGGCGCGGCCGAAGAATTCTGTCAGCGAGGTCATGGGGACCCGTTCACGGATCACAGCGACAAGCTGCTCCGTAGTCTGGATTCTCCTGGGCTCAGAACCTGTTTCGCTCATGGCACCAGCGTCCCCTTCCGGCTGCCAACGGGACAGGGCATAAAGCCCCTAAACTCCCTCCGCCCTACGCGGCTGCCACGTAGGCTTCCCGCAGCCACTCCTGCACTTGGCCGTCGAGGGCACTGCTGTCTGGGAGCTCCAGGTGGTGCATCCAGACTCCGGGGGAAGGATGGGCCACCTCCTTGAAACGGGGCGATGCTTCATGCCGTCGGAGGGCCAAAGTAAGGACCAATGGGATGTCGGACGTGACGTACGTACCCGGGCGCCACAGATAAGCGAAGCCGCGGCGCCGGCGGAATGCGATTTGGCTCCTGCTGACGCGGACATCCATCGGCCCCAAGCCCGAGGCCATGCGTTCCGCCGCATCGTAGATTGCCCGGGCTGCGGGTGACCCTTCAAAGAACCGGGCAACGGTCCAGGAGTTGTTGGCTGGCTCCATTGCACCAAACCGGGACCTATTTCATGGCGGCGGCCAGTTCAACGGCCCATGCTGCCGCGCGGCCCGCCTCGCCGGCGAGCAGGGGCCCCTCTGTGCCCTTGACGTAGAACGCCATTGGTCCGCCGATGATGCTGGCACCGGCCTCCTGCAGGGCGCGGCTGATCTTCTTCCCCGCGTCGCCATGGATGAACAGTTTGAGCCGGGTATCGAACGCGGCAGCCTTCACTCCGGTAAGTCCGCCGCCGGCCAAGTCTCCGAGGGCCGAAGCGATTGCAGGAGTGGGGCGCCAGCCATTGATAGGGCTCCCGACGACGAGCAGGTCGCCGGCCTGGAGGCTGCCGGGTACGAACCCGGCCACGGGAACAGCCCTGGCCCCTGCACCGAGTCCGGCAGCAACGGCCTCGGCAATCGCTTTGGTGTTTCCATAGACGGAGTCATAGACGATGACAGCCTTCATGCCGTTCCTTTTGCAGTGGTGGGGAAAAGCCGGTGTTGCCAGTCAGAATGGTATAGAAGAGGTGGCATACGGCGGCAGGGCCAAAAGTCACAAGCGGCAAACGTACCCTGACGGTGGCATTGACCCGCAAGCGCCCGGCGGGCAACATCATCGCCCGGGGCGGCCCGTGCCTCGCTGGCAGTATCTGACGAGTTCGATTGCAAGGCTTCCTGTGATGGCGGCCAAGACGGCTGCGGCCAGCAGGCTTGGCGGAGGGGGGCTAAGCCGGAAGAACTCCGTCGCGGGTGACACCGTGAACAACAGGGCAAGGCCACCGTACATGCCGGCCAGAATGGCAGTTTTGGGCACGTTGAGCGGACGGGACGCTGTGACCAGGATCCAGGCGGCCAGGAGAGAGAGCGTGAAGCTCGAAGCGGTTTGGACGGCCGCCGTGTTGTGTCCTCCTGAATATGCGTAGACATTGACCGCCACAACGCTGGTGGCCACGCAGAGTCCCGCAGGGACCGCAAAGGACAGGGAACGCCTTAGGAAGCCCGACTCATAGCGCCGGCCCGACGGCTGCAGGGCCAGGAAGAATGCAGGGAGGCCAATCGTGAGGCCATCGATGACGGACAGTTGGCGCGGGAGAAACGGAAACGGCAACAGCATGACTGCTGTTGCGAGCGCGATAAGCGTCGAATACATGGTCTTGCTGAGGAATACCATCGAGACCCGTTCAACGTTGCCGATGGCCCGCCGGCCTTCGGCCACAATGGCGGGCAATCTGTCGAAGCGGCCGTCCAAGAGCACCAGCCTGGCCACCGCTTTGGTCGCTGGAGAGGCGGAATCCATGGCGATGCCCAGGTCGGCCTCCTTCAGCGCCAGAATGTCGTTCACGCCGTCCCCTATCATGGCGACGGTATGCCCGCACCGCTTCATCGCCTGGATCATGTACTGCTTTTGGGACGGTGTGACGCTCCCGAAGACATCATGGTGCTGCATCGCCTCCTCAAGCAGGACCGGGTCTGCCGGAAGGTCCCGGGCATCGTATGCCCTGCCCGCGCCCACCCGGACTTTGCCGGCCAGGACGGCTACAGTCCGGGGATCATCACCGGAAATTATCTTCACGGTAACTCCCTGCCGGCGGAAGTAGTCCACGGTGTCCGGCGCCTCCTTCCGGAGTTTTTCATGAAATGTGAGCAGCAGGGCCGGCTTCATTTGTCCGGGTAGTTTGGCCTCCCCGGGGGCCGTGGATGCAGGGACGCCCGGCGCATGGGCAAGTACCAAAGTCCGCAGGCCCGTGGAGGCTAATGCTGTGGCCCGTCGGTGGGCTTCGCCGTCGGCCGGCGAGGCACCGTCCAATAATGCATTGGGTGCTCCCAGGATCCAGGTTCCGGCTGCACCGGATAGGGGTCCGAAGGTGACGGAACTCCACTTTTGCGCGGCTGCGAAAGGAACGGAGGATACCTCCGGCAGTGGATCTTCAACGGGAAATGCGGCCCCAATGGAAGCGGCTGTGCTGCTGCTTCCGGCGTTGGCACCGAACCATTCAAGTGCCGCCTTCCATCCCTCGGCCGGTTCGGCGCCTGCATCATGGAGGGCATCGAAGGCAATGGAGCCGGAGGACAGCGTCCCGGTCTTATCAAGGCATAGGACATCCACCCGTGCCAGGACTTCAACAGCAGCGAGCTCCTGCACCAGCACCTTTCGCCGTGCCAGCCGCAGCCCGCCCACGGCAAATGCCACGCTTGTGAGCAGAAGCAGGCCGAGGGGGATCATGGCGAGGACGCCGGCGACCGCCGCAACAGTGGCGACGGTCCATTGGCCCGTTTCCTGCGTTTCGGCCCAACCGCCCTGATGATGCACCTGCGCGTTGATGAGGAGCAGCGCGGTGGGCAGCAGCAGCCACGTCACAACGGTGAAGACCCGCTCCAGTCCCTTCCTGATTTCCGACGTGACCAGCGAGAAGCGCCTGGCTTCGGAAGCGAGCCGGTAGGCAAAGGTGTCCTGGCCCACTTTCACGACGCGCGCCAGGCCGCTGCCTCCCAGTATCAGGGTCCCGGAAAGGAGCTGACCGCCGGGACCCTTTTCCACCGGTTCGGATTCGCCAGTCAGGAAGGACTCGTCTACCTCCAGGTAACTGCCGTCAGTAAGCTCCAGGTCCGCTGTCACCTGGTCCCCGGCGCTAAGCACCACGAGGTCGTCCGGGACCAGGCACTCTGCCGGGATTTTCTGCTTGGTCCCGTCCCGCAGAACATTGGTCTTTGCGGCATGCAGAATCGCCAGTTGATCCAAGGAGCGCTTCGCGCGGTACTCCTGCACGATGCCGATAACGGAATTGCCTACCGCTGACAGGCCGAACAACGCGTCACGCCACTGGTCCAACAGGAACAGCAGGAGAAAACTCCCTGCCACTATTCCGTTGAAGAGTGTCAGGACGTTGGCCCGGACAATTTGCCAGATTGTCCGGCTGACTGCGAAAGGCACCCTGTTGACGCGGCCGGTGCTGGTTCGCTCCAGGACCTCGCCGCCGGTAAGTCCTCTGGTTTCCGATCCGCCGGGTTGTTCCATGCTGCCGGCTTACCGCCCCAGCAACGCGTCGAGCGTCGCAAAGCCGTAACCGGCCGCCCTGACCCCGTCGATCACTTGCGGCAGGGCATCGGCGTCAAGGGTCGTGCCGTCGTCCGGATTGGACCCGATATGCATCAGGACAATGCCACCCGGCTGCAGGGCAGCCATGATCCGGTCGGAGACCATCCCCGCGGTGACCCCGCCGCTGGTGCCTTTCCAGCCCAGCGTGTCCACGGACCATCGGACTGCGGCATAGCCCAGGTCATTGACTGCACTGATTGTCCGCGCATCCCGTTCGCCGAAAGGAAAGCGGAACAGGGGACGCGGGTCTGCGCCTGCGGCCAGGATCGCCTCTTCCGCCCGCCGCACCTGCGCGACGATCTCCGCATCGCTGAGGCCGGTGAAACCAGGATGGGTCATGGAGTGGTTCCCCACACGATGGCCGGCGGAGACAATTTGCCGGACTCCGTCCGGGTTGTTCGCCGCCCAGTTTCCGGTCAGGAAGAACGTCGCGGCCACCCCCTTGGCTGACAGCGCAGAAAGGATCTTGGGCAGGCCCGCCGCGTTGGCCCCTGCGTCAAAAGTCAGAGCAATGGTGCGCCCCGCGCCCGGAATTTCAGTCAGATCCTGGTTCCGCAACTCGGCCGGGAACGGGGCCGGCACGGGAAGAGGGCCGCCGTCGGGCGGGGTGGTAACAGGCGGGGGAGGCACAGTGGCCGGAGGTTGCACCGGTACCTGGCCCTCTTCAGGGGGCGCTGGCGCCGGCGGTGCGGTGTCTGTCGCACGCGGCGGCAGGGGCGGGGCCGAGGACTTGGACGGGGCGGGTCCAGCGGGACTGCTAATCGCGTGAGTGGGGCCGGAGGCGGGTCCTGAGGGCGGGGGACTCCCGGAGGAGTTGGACAGCAGAACAGCCAGTACGACGGCGACGGTCCCCAGGACGGCTGCCAGCGCGACAGCGGGTGCCCGCCGTTGTCCGGTGTTTGGTAGGGGGCTCATGGCAACCAGGCGCCGACAAACCGGTGGCTAGTCGGAACCGCCCAGCAGCTTCCCAAGATCCCGGACCGTCCAGTACGACCCGACGCAGAGCAATGCGAATCCCGACACGCCGAGGATCGAGGTCTGCATGGCCTGGCCGGCCAGCATGAGGCTCAGCCCCACTATGAGCATGGAAAGGCCGCGGTGGATCCTGCCCTGGCCGCCCCGCAGGGAATCACCCTCCAGGAGGGAGAAGAGCCGCGGGTCGTCGTGCTCCAGCTCCGCGCCGATCCGGTCGAGTTCCCGTTTCTCAAATTCAGAAAGCACAGCGGCCTCCAAGGTCCAGGTCCTTCGCGTGTTGGGTCCCGCTGCGGACGGTCGGCCCCTCCGAGTGGGGCCGCTTGTTCCCAGTATCGGCCCGTCGCTTCAGCCGGGGCAGGGTCATAGGTCCCCTCCCGGGTCCAAGTGCTCTACCAACGTCCCCTGCCTGGGAGTAGCTTCTCCAGCATGGGTGGCGAAACCAGGCTGTGCCGCGGCGGCCACGGTGCGGAGGGACGCGGATGAAGGTGGCCGAAGGGCTGACCGCGAGCCAGGCAGCCCGACTCCTTGCGGAAGCGGGCCCCAACGTCCTGCCCGCGGAAAAAACCGTCCCGCAGTGGCGGAAGCTGTGGGGCGAGATGACCCACTTCTTTGCGCTCATGCTGTGGTGTGCGGCCGGCCTGGCGTTCATCGGGAACATGCCGGAACTCGCCGTGGCGATCATCGTCGTCGTGCTTGTCAACGGGGTCTTCGCACACATCCAGCAGGAACGCGCGCAACACGCTGCCGCCAAGCTGCGGGGCCTGCTGCCGGCAGACGTCATGGTCCGCCGCGATGGCAGCCTGCGCCGCGTCCACGCCGCCGAGTTGGTGCCCGGCGACCGGGTGGTCTTCGCCGCCGGCGACCGCATCCCAGCGGACGCGGTCTTCGTTACCGCATCCTCTTGTTCCGTGGACGAATCAATGTTGACGGGCGAGAGCGAGCTCATCCCCAAAACCGCAGGGGACCAAGCCTGGGGCGGCACATTCCTGGTCAACGGCGATGCCGAGGCACGTGTCACCGCAACGGGCGCACGGACCCGGCTGGCAGGCATTGCTGCCCTGACCGGCGGGGCGGCACCTCCTCCCACGCCGCTTGCGAAGGAACTGCGCAGGATTGTCCGGCTGCTCGCGTTCGTTGCGTTGGGCATCGCTGCCCTGTTTTTCCTGGTATCGCTCCTGGCGGGCTTCCCCTGGCGGGACTCCTTCCTCTTCGCCATTGGCGTCGCAGTGGCCCTGGTGCCCGAAGGACTGCTGCCCACGGTCACGCTGTCCCTGGCCATGGGTGCCCAGCGCATGGCATCGCGCAAGGCGCTGGTCCGCAACCTTGAGGCCGTGGAAACCCTGGGTTCCACCACGTTCATCTGCACCGACAAGACAGGCACGCTCACGCAGAACCGGATGAACGCCGTCGAAGTTTTCACAACCGCCGGCAGGACCCGAATCTCGGGTGAAGGCTACGGGCCGGCGGCCCAGGTGGACGGGCCGGGCACCGAGATGGCCGTCGCGGCAGCCACCGCCGCGCGAGCCGCCTCCCAGGGCCGCACCGTCCTGCGGGAGGGACACTGGGAAGCCAGCGGTGACCCGATGGAAGCGGCCATCGATGCGCTGGCGCGCCGGCTTATCGGCGGCAGTCCGCCGGAGGCGGCCCCCATCCGCCGGCTTGCCTTCGATCCGCTGCGACGGCGGGAATCCGCCATCGTGGGCGGGGAACTGTTTTGCAAGGGCGCCCCTGAGACAGTTCTTCCACTCTGCGGTCCGGCTACCGGGGAGGCAGCTGCCCAGGTCCACGGGATGGCATCACGCGGCCTGCGTGTCATAGCCGTCGCCCGGCGGCGGCTGGACCTCCCGGCCGAAAGTCTGGCCTCCCTGCCGGTCTTCGAGCTGGAACGCGATCTGGAGCTGTTGGGTCTGATCGGCCTGCACGACCCGCCTCGCCCGGACGTGGCGGAGGTGATCGCACGGGCGCGGGGTGCCGGCCTCAAACTGGCAATGATCACGGGCGACCACCCCACCACGGCAGCAGCCATTGCCCGCGAGATCGGCCTGATGGGGACACCGGAATGCGTCGTGGAGGGAACTGACCTTCCCGACGACGAACAGCTGTTGGGTGCCTTGATCGACCGTGACGGGGTGGTGGTCAGCCGCGTCTCGCCGGAGCAGAAGCTTCGGGTGGCCAAGGCGTTGCAGTCCCGCGGTCACGTGGTGGCGATGACTGGGGACGGCGTCAACGACGGCCCCGCCCTGCGCGAGGCCGACATCGGAGTTGCCATGGGCCTCGGCGGGACGGACGTCGCACGGGAGGCTGCGGACCTGGTGTTGCTGGACGACCATTTCGGCACCATCGTGGCGGCCATCGAACAGGGCCGGGCCACCTATTCCAATATCCACCGGTTCCTGACCTACCACCTCACGGACAACGTGGCCGAGCTGACTCCCTTCGTGGTCTGGGCCCTTTCCGGCGGCCAGTTCCCACTGGCCCTCGGCGTCCTGCAGATCCTGGCGCTGGACATCGGCACTGACCTGTTCCCGGCGCTCGCCCTCGGCGCCGAGCCGCCCAGCCGGAGGGTGCTGGCCCGGCCGCCGGAGAGGCGGCACCTCATGGACCGTCGCTTGATGGTCCGGGTCTTCTGTGTCCTGGGCCCAGTGGAGGCAGCCGTGGAAATGGGCGCGTTCTCCGCGGTACTCTTCGGCGGTGGATGGCAGCGCGGCACGTCTCCCGACCCCGGCCTTCTCCTCGCAGCCTCCGGCGCCGCCTTCACTGCCGTGGTCCTGGGCCAGCTCGCGAACGCCTTTGCCTGCCGCAGCGCTACCGTACCGCCATGGCGGCAGGGGTGGCGGACCAACCCGCTCCTGGTCTGGGCGGTCGGCGCGGAACTGGTGGTGCTGGCAGTATGCCTCTACGTCCCGCAGGTCGCGGGGCTCCTCGGCCAGGCGCCGCCCCCGCTGGCCGGAATGCTCGTCGCCGCGGGAGCCGTTCCGGCGGTCCTGCTGGCCGATTGGATCCATAAGGCCTTCCGCCGCAGGTCCCAACGGCACTGGAATCCGGCCGTCGCCACTGATACCACTGACCTATGAGCAGGTCGCCCACCGCAGCCGCCGCCAAGGCGCCCTTCGACGCGGTCATTTTCGCCACGAAGACCGGAACCCGGGCCGAGACTGAGCTGCTGGAACGGCTTCGCGGCGCGGGTACAGCAACGGCGTTCGCGCCCGGCGCTCCGGCCCGACAGTCTGCCAGGGAGCAGTTCCTGGCGGCCGCCGGCAGGCTGGGTGTCGCCCCGCCGAACGCAGTCGTTATCGGGGATTCCGTGGAGGACATCCTGGCGGCCCACGAAGCGGGGTTCGGCCTGGTGGTGGCGATTGACCGCGGCGGCGGACGCCCGGCACTAGAGGCGGCCGGCGCCGGCGTCGTACTTAATCACCTCGGCGAGCTGGACCTTGGCAGGGTGGCCGGCGATCCCTGGCAGCTCGCCTACGAAGGCTTCGATGCAGCACACGAGGGGCACCGCGAAGCGCTGACGACGCTTGGAAACGGGTACCTGGCCGTCCGGGGCGCGGCACCCGAAGGCTCTGGCGGGGCCAGCTATCCGGGCATGTACCTCGCCGGGGTCTTCAACCGTGTCCCCACGAATGTGGCCGGTGAAGTGCTGCTCGAGGAACACATGGTCAACGCGCCGGACTGCCTTCCCCTGGACCTCCGGGCGGGCGGCGGCCGCTGGTGGTCCGAGGGCGGCATGACCGTGCTCCGCGAGCGCCGCACCCTCGACCTGCGCCGCGCCGTGCTGGTGCGCCGCCTGCTCCTGGACGCCGGGGACGACAGGCAACTGGAGGTGGTGCAGCGCCGCTTCGTCTCCATGGCCGAACCGCATCTGCTCGCACTGGAGACGGCGGTGACGGCCGTCGGCTGGAGCGGCACGGTGGAGGTGCGCAGCGGCGTCAACGCAGGCGTCCGGAACGCGAACCTTCCCGATCCGGCAGGCGGCAGCGGCATCCATCTCGTTGACGTGACGCCGGGTGCCGCATCGGGCGGGGCCCACGCCGGTGCCACAACCGACGGCGGCACGTTCGACGGCGGTCACGCCCCGGCCGGTCGGGGTGTCGCCGTCGTCGAGGTTGAGACAACACAGAGCCGGGTGCGCATCGCCGTCGCCACTGCAACCAGCGTGTCCGCGCCGCACGGCAACTGGGCGCCGGGCCGGGACGGGTCCTTCCATTACCTGACATGCGCGTTCGCCGTCACCGAGGCCACCACCGTCCGCATCACCAAGGTGGTGGCGGTGGTGACCTCGCGGGACCATGCTGTCTCATCGCCCGCGTCCGGCGCCCTGGCGGTGCTGGACCGTGCCGGCATGGATTTCGGCGGCCTCCTGGCCGGCCACCTCCGGGCCTGGACGCTGACCCTAAAACCGTTCCTGGTGGAGCTGGACGCGCCTGCCCAGGTGCAGTTGGTGCTGAACCTGCACATCTTTCACGTCCTGCAGACCCTGACCCGGCACACCGCTGAACTGGATGCCGGCGTGACTGCCCGGGGCCTGCATGGGGAGGGCTACCGCGGCCACGTGTTCTGGGATGAACTGTTCGTCCTGCCGCTCCTGGCCTCGCGTACCCCTGACGTTGCCCGCGCCCTGATCGAGTACCGGTGGCGCAGGCTGCCGGCAGCCCGCCACGCGGCGGCCTTGCGGGGCCATGCCGGTGCCATGTTCCCCTGGCAAAGCGGCAGCGACGGCACGGAGACAACGCCCAAATGGCTTTACAACGGGTCTTCCGGCCGGTGGATGCGGGACCATTCGCATATGCAGTTGCACGTGGGCCTGGCGGTAGCCTTCAACGCGTGGCAGTATTTCCAGGTCACGCGGGACCTGGACTGGCTCCTCCGCAAGGGCGCAGACCTGATAGTGGAAGTGGCCAGGTTCTTCACATCCTGGGCGGTATTCTCAGCGGCATCCGGCCGATACCACCTCAACGGCGTCGTGGGTCCGGACGAGTACCACACAGGCTATCCGGGCCGGAACGAACCCGGACTGGATGACAACGCCTACACCAATGTCATGGCGGCGTGGGTCTGTGGCCGGGCAGTCGAGACGGTATCCGCCTTCCCGGAGCACGTCGCGGGCGAGCTTCGCAGCAGGCTGGGGATCGGCCGCGGCGAGGTGGCCCGCTGGCGGGAAATGGCAGCGACACTCTATGTGCCGTTCCACGGGGACGGCGTCATCAGCCAGTTCGCCGGGTACGCGGACCTCACCGAGCTTGACTGGGACGTTTACCGTGCACGGTACGAAAGCATCGAGCGGCTCGACCTGATCCTGGAGGCCGAAGGCGACGCAACAAACGGGTACAAGCTCGCCAAGCAGGCCGATGTCCTGATGCTGCCCTATCTGCTGGGCCACGAGGGCCTGATCCAGGTACTGCAGGGGTTGGGTTATACCCTGACGATGGAGCAGCTCCACCGAACCATCGAGTATTACCTGGCGCGGACCGCCCACGGATCGACGCTCAGCAGGGTGGCGCACGCGTCTGTCCTGGCCGGCGTGGATCCTGAGCGCGCCTGGGAGAGCTTTCGGGAAGCGCTCGACGCCGATCTCGACGATACGCAGCACGGAACCACCCGTGCGGGCATCCACCTGGGCGCCATGGCCGGCACAATCGACGTCATCCAGCGCAGCTTTGCCGGGCTGCGCCTTGACGGGGACACGCTGGTCTTTGAACCCAGCATGCCGGCCGGAATCGGGGCCGTTGCCTTCGGCTTCCGGTACCGGAACCACGTCCTGGTCGTTCGGCTCCAAGGTGACGGGATGCGCCTTGCATCGGCAGCGGGCGACGCCGGACCCGTGGCGGTGCGCGTCAACGGGACTGACTGGCTGTTGGCGCCCGGCGAGGACCTGACCTTCCGTATCCCCGGACAACGCCGCCCCACCGGCGGTGAGGAGAACCAATGAACAACCAGGGCTCACTGAAGAAGCTGGGCATCCTCACCAGCGGCGGCGACTGCCCGGGTCTGAACGCCGTCATCCGTGGTGCCGTGCTGGCGGGCGAAGTGGTCCACGGCTACGAATTCCTCGGGTTTCGGGACGGTTGGCGCGGCGTCCTGGAACAGGATGTTGTTCCGCTGCCGCGGCTCAGCGTCCGCGGCATGTCGCGGCGAGGCGGCACGTTCCTGGGTACCTCCCGCACCAACCCGCTCCGCGACGGCAGCCCGGACGCGGTGCGGGAAAGCCTGGCACGGAACGGGCTTGAGGGCCTGGTCGCCGTGGGCGGGGAGGGGACGCTGGCCGCAGCCAAGGAATTGTCCGATCAGGGAGTCAAGGTCGTTGGGGTACCCAAGACGATCGACAACGATCTCGGCGCAACGGACTACACCTTCGGCTTTGATTCGGCCGTGCAGACGGCCACGGAGGCGATGGACCGGCTGCGGACCACCGGCGAGTCACACCACCGGTGCATGGTCGCCGAGGTCATGGGCCGCAATGCCGGCTGGATCGCCCTCCATGCCGGGATGGCCGCCGGCGCCCACGCGATCCTGATCCCTGAGCACCCCGTGTCCCTGGAGCAGGTGGCGGAATGGGTCGTGTCGGCCCACGCCAGGGGCAGGGCACCCCTGGTGGCGGTGGCCGAGGCCTTTGCCCCGTTGGGGGAAGCAGCGCCCTACGCGCCCCGCGGGCTGGACACATTCGGCCGGCCACGGCTCGGCGGGATCGGGAAGCTCCTGGAAGAACAGCTCCAGGAACTCACGGGCCTGGAGACGCGGTCCACCGTGCTGGGACACATCCAGCGTGGCGGCGAACCCACAGCCTACGACCGTGTACTCGCCACCCGCCTGGGCATGGCCGCAGTGGCGGCCGCCGCCGCCGGCTCATGGGGAACCATGGTGTCCCTCCGGGGGACGGACATCGTTACCGTCGGGCTTGAGGAGGCGCTCGGCCTGCTCAAGACCGTCCCGGAGGTAAGGTACCAGGAGGCCGCGGTCCTGTTCGGCTGAGCGTTCGGCCGCGCGCCCGTTCAGTCCTTGTGGGCGGACTTCTTCAGCCGCGTGATGACGGTGGGGCAGGGTGGACTCGTCAGGACGCCGTGGGCCGTGGACCCGAGCAGGAGCCGGCCGAAGCTGCCGCGGCCACGGCTCCCCAGCACCAGGAGCCGGGCCCCCGATGCAGCATTGATCAGGGCGTCCGCGGGTTCCATGACCGTTTCCAAGACTTCTTTGATCACCAAGCCCGGGTAGTCCTGCCGGACACCGGCCACCTCTTCGGAAAGGACGATCTGTTCTTCCTCGACCACCAGCTCGGCGAAGCTGCTGGAGGGCAGCCCAGCCTTGATCCAGCGGTTCGGGCCGGTGAAGGCGTATACCACGGTGAGTTCCTCACCCAGCTGGTCCGCTTCCGCGGCGGCGAAAGCTACGGCCTGGGTGGACTCGCGGGACCCGTCGACGCCCACCACAACGCCCGTACCCTCGCCGGCGTGGACACCCACGACGGCGACCGGCGATTCCGCTGTTGCCGCTACCTGGAGTGCGCGGTCGGTGAGGGCACCGCGCGCATGGCTGCTGGAACCCACCACCAGCATCGATGCCTTTTTCGCGTAGTCGCCCAGCGATGCCCCGATGCCTCCCTCGAGAAGGTCAAGCGTGAAGTCCAGGCCGGGTTCGGCCGTGCGCAGCCGCTGGCCTGCGCTTTCCAGCAGGTCCAGCCCGGACTGGCGGAGGACGTCTACGTAGGGGAGTGCCTCGCCGGCCATCCAGCGGTCATCGATGACGTGGAGCACGGCAAGCGGCACCTTCCGGCGGTTGGCGCGGGCCGCGGCCCAGAGCAGGGCCGCGTTGGAGGCTTCGGTGTCGCTGATGCCGACGGCGATGGGCTGGGTGGATGTCATGGATCCTGTCCTCATTTCTGGTTAACTGGCCGAATTCGCGTGATGATCGTGGGGCAGGGCAGCCGCTTGAGGACGCCGTGCGCCGTGGAGCCCAGGACAAGCCGGCTGATTCCGCCGCGGCCCCGGTCGCCTACCACCAGCAGCCGTGCACCCTCTGCTGCTTGGACCAGACTCTGCGCCGGGTCACGGCCGGACTCGAGCCGTTGGTGAACCACCAGGTCCGGATAGTCGGCCATCAGCCCGGCAACGGTTTCGGAGAGGACAATCCGTTCCTCCTTTTCCATCAGGTCCGCAACGAGCTCCGGGGTGAAACCTGCGTCCGGGAGCCGGTCGGGCGGGCTGTAGGCATAGACCACCGTCAGTTCGTCGCCCTCGCGGTCCGCCTCAGCCGCGGCGAGGGCCACTGCCTGCACAGCTTCTTCGGATCCGTCGACGCCGACCACCACGCCGTGTCTGTCTTCCGTGTCCAGGGTTCCTACGACGGCGACAGGGACTTCCGCCGCCGACGCCACCTGCAGCGCCCGGTCGGCCAACACGCCGCCGAGGTGCCCGCTGCCGGACCCTACCACCAGCATGGACGCCCGGTCCGAGAATCCGGCCAGAGACCGTCCTACTCCACCGGTGAGTACCAGGGTGCTGACCTCAAGCGATGGGAATTCGCGGGCACCGGCTGCCGCCGCCTCCAGGATCCGTTCGCCCGTCTCCTGGAGCACGCCGCGCCAGGGATAAGGCTCTGAGAGCCAGCGCTCGTCGACGACGTGCAGGATCACCAGCGGGAGCCCGTCCCGGTGCGCCCTCCGCGCAGCCCAAGACACTGCTGCCCGGCTCTGGGGTGTGTCGTTGGTACCTACGGCAATGGGTTTGCGGATTGCCATGTGCTGCTCCTTTAGGGCCTGTGTCCCTCCAGCGTGCCCCTGAAGCGCCACTGGCGGGTAGGGCCCAAAGTCACCCGTTTCTTCCGGGCAGCAATTCACACAGCCAGGCAGTCGTCAGTATGCTTACTTTGTTGGCTGGTCCTTAACGAAAGGCATCATCATGACTGAGCAAAACCTCCCGGACGACGAGCTGGAAGTTGTCCCGGAGCAGGACGTCATCCTGGACGAGGCTCCCGGCGCCGCGTCCTCCCTGGAACTTGATCCTGTCCACAGCGAACCGGACAGCTATCCCGGGGCGGCGGAGGAAAACCCGGACGCCTGGCAGGAAGACCCGCTCCTGCAGGAGGAAGCCAAAGCCGGCGAACACGGCGAGTTTCCGGGCGGGCACGCCCTCACATGAGCGACCGCAAAGCAACGGCACGCCCCGGATGTGACGGGGCTAGGGTTAACCCATGACCGGTGTAGCGGAATCGACCGTCAGCTTTCACTCCCGTTTCGCCCAGGACCTGCCTGAGCTTTCAGTTCCGTGGCAGGCGGAGGAGGCCCCCGAGCCCCGGCTGCTTGTCCTGAACGAGGCGCTCGCAGGGGAGCTGGGACTAGAGCCGGCCTTCCTGCGCAGCCCGGGCGGCACTAAATTCCTTGTCGGCAACGAGGTCCCGCAGGACGCTGCCCCGGTAGCAATGGCCTACGCCGGCCATCAGTTCGGCGGCTATTCGCCGCTGCTCGGGGATGGCCGGGCCCTGCTCCTGGGCGAGCTTCCCCTGCACGGCGGGACGCCCGGTGGGCTGCGCGATGTCCACCTCAAAGGTTCAGGCCGCACGCCCTTCGCCCGCGCCGGGGACGGCCGCGCCGTCGTCGGGCCTATGCTCCGCGAGTACCTCGTCAGTGAGGCGATGCACGCGCTCGGGATCCCGACCACCCGGTCCCTTGCCGTGGTGGCTACCGGCCGTCCCGTGCGCCGCGAGACCATGCTGCCGGGGGCGGTACTGGTGCGGGTCGCCGCCAGCCACCTGCGCGTGGGCACGTTCCAGTACGCGCGGGCTACCGATAACATCGATCTGCTCCGCAGGCTCGCCGACCACGCCATCGCACGCCACTACCCGGCGGCCGGGAAGGCGGGCAATCCCTACCTGGCCCTGTTCAGGTCGGTGGTCGAAGCCCAGGCGTCGCTGGTGGCGCAATGGATGCTGGTGGGATTTGTCCATGGCGTCATGAACACGGACAACATGACCATCTCAGGAGAGACCATCGACTACGGTCCCTGCGCTTTTATGGATACGTTCAACCCGGCCGCCGTCTACAGTTCGATCGACACCGGCGGAAGGTACGCCTACGCCAACCAGCCCGTGGTGGCGGAGTGGAACCTGGCCCGGTTAGCCGAATCGCTGCTTCCCCTGATCGATGAGGACCAGGAAAGGGCCGTGGAACCGGCCGTGGCAGTGCTGGGGGAGTTCCGCCGCCGCTACAGCGATGCCTGGACGGCCGGAATGTCAGCAAAGCTCGGTCTGCGCGGACATCCGGAAGGAAGCCCGGAGGCGGAAGAGGTGTCCCGCCTGGCGGACGGCGTCATCGCCCTGCTCAAGGACGGCCCGGTGGACTACACCCGGTTCTTCCGCAGCCTTGGCGACGCGGCCCGCGGGAATACGCGTGCGGCACGCGGGATGGTCCTCGACCTTGCGGCTTTCGATGCCTGGGCGGAACGCTGGCAGGCCCTGGGGCCGGACGCCGTCCTGATGGATGGCGTCAATCCCGTCTACATCCCACGCAACCACCTGGTCGAGGAAGCCCTTGCTGCGGCCACTGCAGGTGACCTTGCCCCCTTCCGGCGCCTCGTCGCCGTCCTTTCGGAGCCTTACAAAGGGAGGCCGGGGCTGGAGCGGTACGAGGAAGGCGCTCCGGAAAGTTTTGGCGATTACCTGACGTTCTGCGGCACCTGATCGGCAGGCTTAAACAGGACAAGGGCGGTTTTCGGGAAGATTCCCGAAAACCGCCCTTTTTCGTCCTGGGACGGATGGTGCTGCTTAAGCCACGCGGACGAAGGAGGCGCCGCCGAGCCAGCTGAGGGAGTGCACGTCGGTCTTGTAACCGTCGATGCCGCCACTCACAACCTGGCCGTCACCGGCGTAGACGCCAACGTGGCCGGAGGTGATGACCAGGTCGCCGGGAGCCGGGGTGGAGACCACGGTGCCGTACTGGAAGAACTGGGTGGGTGCCAGGTCGCCGACGCTCTTGCCGACCGACCGCAGGGCGGTCTCCACCATGGCGGTGCAGTCCTGGCTGATGCCGATCTGGCTGTAGGCGGAGGCCAGGATGGCTGCGCCGGTGCCCGTGCCGGTGGTTTCGGCCGGGGCGGTGGAGGCGTAGGACAGGTTCATTCCGGTGTTCGCGGGGGCAGTCGCCGTGGTTTCGACCGGCGCCGGGGCGGGGGCTGGAGCCGGCGCGGCTGCAGCGGTTCCGGCGCCGGGGATCTCGATCTGGTCGCCCGGGTAGATGATCGTGTCGATGGAGAGCCCGTTGACCGCGAGGACGTCGGCCAGGGTGACGCCGTACGCGGTGGAGATCGCGCCCAGGGTGTCGCCGGCGACCACGGTGTGGACGGTGGCGGCGGCAGCTGCCGTGTTGGTGGCCGCGGGTGCGGCGGATGTCTGGACCGTCGCTGCTTCAGTGGCATCCGGGCCGCTCACGCCGGCATGGGCCGGAGCGCCGACGCTGAGCGCAATGCCGGATGCCGCGGCTACTGCCAGTGCGGGACGACCGAACGTCCGGGCCAGGCCCTGGACAGTGATGGAGCCGGCCGGAGTTGCACGGTGACGGGCGGTGGTGGAAATTTTTGACACAGTGAATCGCCTCTCCCATGCCTGCGGGGTGAGCTGTCGGGTTCGGGCTGGAGATGCCCGGCCGGAAGCATCCGCGCCAGCGGAATGGCTTTCGACTTAACCCCTAGGCCTCGGTGAGGCCGTGGAAACTTGGTTCCCCCGTCCCTGCCAGTTGGAAACGGTGGTATCCCGGTCCAGCGGCAGGGCTCGGCAGGCTGGTGGGAATGTCCCATCGGGGAGGGACACCATTCGACCGTAACCCGACGTCCACCTGAATGTCACATTTGGATAACATCCGAGGCCCTCCTCTCGGATTACGCCATCGTCTTGATTGGTCGGTTAATGCGCGTTGACCTCGCATGACACCCGACACCCCGCGCCGCATAGTGAATCGCGTCACAAAGTAACAATGCCGCGCGGATACCCTCCGTTTGCCTGCCCTTAACCCTCAACCACTTCTTGAAGGATGTAGGATTCCGGACTATGTCCCGGTTGACTATTGCGGTTCGCTCCCGTGCCGGCGGTGCGCTACTGGCACTTGCAGTGGCCAGCGGTGCCGCGGCGCTGCCCGCGCAGGCGGAAACGACGGACCCGCCGGGCGGATTTCCATCGTGGAGCGACATTGAGCACGCACGGAAATCGGAGTCCGCAAAGGCGGCGGAGGTCGACAGGATCCACGGACTCCTGGGTGGCCTGCAGGCACGCTCGGAAGAACTCGGCGCCGCGGCCGTAACTGCGGCAGCGGAATTCGCTGCAGCGGACGCGGCAGCCACGGCCGCCGCGGCCAGGCTCGACGCGCTGAACAGGCAGGTGGACAGGGCGGCCGGCGAGCTTTCCGCACGCAGGAACGAACTGGGCGCCCTCGCGGTCCAGTCGTACAAGACCGGCGGCACCACCATGGAATTCTTCCTTGCCCTTGATGCGCTGGAAACCGACAGTTTGCACGGACTCAACGTCGTCTCGGTCGTGGGGGACCGGAGCGCCGCCCTCGTTTCCCGGGCCGGCGCCGCCGAAAAGGTTCTGGCCGCCCTGGCAGGACAGCAGAAGGGGGCCCGCACCGAGCATGACCGCCTCGCCGCCGAGGCGGAGTCCCGGCTTGCGGAAGCACGGTCTGCCCGGGATGCCATGGAAGAGCAAGTGGCCGCCGAACAGAAGCGGAGCATTACCCTGACCGCCCAGCTCGCTTCCTTGAAAGGCACGACGGCGGCCGTTGAGCAGGATTACCGGCAGGGCCAGGCGGCACTCGCCGCGTACGCGGCCGCCCAGGCTGCCAGGCGCGCCGCCGCCGAAGAAGAGGCCCGCCGTGCTGCGGAGGACGCCGCTAAGGCTGACCCCGCCCGGCCGGCACCCCGCCCACCGGCGTCCGCTATGCAGCCTGAACCGGAGACGGAGGAGCCGGCGCCGCCAGCCGCCGACCCGGCCCCGGCCGCCCCTGCCCCCGCACCGCCGCCGGCTGTTGCTCCGCCGCCACCGCCCGTCGTCGTACCCTCCCTTCCCGGCGGCGCCGTGAACGATCCGGTCGCCGCGAAAAGCTACGCGTCCGGGAGGCTCGGGTCGTTTGGATGGGGGCAGGATCAGTTCTTCTGTCTGGCGCGGCTGTGGACGAAGGAATCGAACTGGATGACCACGGCTACCAACCCGTATTCCGGCGCTTACGGGATTCCCCAGGCGCTCCCGCCCGGGAAGTATTCAAGCGCGGGCAGCGACTGGCTCACCAACTACCGCACCCAGATCGAATGGGGACTGGGCTACATCCGGGACAGGTACGGATCGCCCTGCAGGGCATGGAGCCATTCGGTGGCGGTGGGCTGGTACTGACGTCTACAGCGGCCGCGGCTAGGCTGTGGGCATGCCCGGTTTTGAGCGGTTCAGGCTGATGCTGGAGGAAGAACGCGCCCGCAAGGTGGCGCTCCTGCCCGCCCTGCGTGCGGACATCGCCTCGGCGAACTCGGCACGACAGAACGCGAACGTGGATGACGAACACGATCCCGAGGGCGCCACCATCGCCTTTGAACTGTCCCAGGCTTCGGCGCTCCTTAGGCAAAGCAGCGCGGGCCTGGACCAGGTGGAGGCTGCGCTGGCCCGCATCGAGGACGGCACCTACGGCGTCTGTGCCGTGTGCGGCGAGGCCATTGCGGAGGGCCGCCTTGAGGCGCGGCCCTGGACGCCCTACTGCATCCGGCATGCAGCGGCGGGGCGCAGGTGACGGCGGTCCGGGAGGCGGCCGCGTTTATCGACCGGACGCTGCAGAACGAGGGCGCCTGGTACCGGGCGGACGAGGTCGAAGGGCGGCTGGGTGGCAGCCTCGCCTCGTACGGGGCGTCTGTGGGTGCAGTGCGGGGAACCGTCAGGGATGCGCTGCGGAAGTTCCCGGATCTGGACCATCATGGGGTCGTGTTCCTGGCTTCCGCGCTCTGGGGCGTTCCGAAGCCCGGGAGCAGGCCCGTCTTTGAGCGGAGGCTCGCCGCGGTGGTGCTGCTCCAGGTCAGGATCTCGATGCTGCGGCACACGGACCTGACGCGCATCGAGGGGTTCCTCAGGTCCGCGATGACTGCGGAGCTGGCGCAGCCGCTCATCACCGACGTCCTGGATCCCTTACTCGGTGCACTCGAGGGCCAGGACCGGAAGCGGGCCGCCGCGGTGCTGGCGCGCTGGCAGGCGGACCCGGATCATCAGCTGCGGGCCGCGGCCCGGATCGGAGGGAACCATGACTGACCCGTACAACCTTGACCGCTTCGTGGCGGCCCAGGACAGCGGCGGGACTTTCCAGCAGGCACTGGCCGAACTGCAGGTGGGCCAAAAACGCAGCCACTGGATGTGGTTCGTGTTTCCGCAGATTGCGGGGCTCGGCCACAGCGCGACGTCGCAGCGGTACGCGATAGGGTCGCTGGACGAAGCGAGGGCCTACCTGGCGCATCCGGTACTGGGGCCCCGGCTGCTGGACTGCGCCCAGGAGCTCAGCGACCATGGTGGACGTTCCGCCGAGGACATCCTGGGCGGGATCGACGCGCGCAAGCTGCACTCATCGATGACGCTGTTCCTTCGCGCAGCGCCCGGGGAGACCGTCTTCAAGACTATCCTGTCCACATTTTTCGACGGCGAGCCGGACGCAGCGACGGATGAGCTGCTCGCAGCACCGCCCGGGACCGGTGGAAAATAGCGGTCCCGGGCGGGGTATGTCCTACGGGGTGGGGTTGCCGCCGTTAACATTGAGCGTTTCGCCCACCACGTAGCTGGACTCCGGTGAGGCCAGGAAGACATAGGCGGGTGCCAGTTCGGCGGGCTGGCCGGCGCGGCCCAGGGGAGTGGACTGCCCGAAATCCGGCAGCTTCTCCTTCGGCTGGCCGCTGCTCACCTGCAGCGGCGTCCAAATGGGACCCGGCGCCACCGCATTGACCCGGATACCCTGTGGCGCGAGCTGCTGGGCCAGGCCCTTGGTGAAGTTGTTGATGCTCGCCTTCGTGGTGGCGTAATCGATCAGTGTCGGAGAAGGGTTGTAGGCCTGGATGGAGGTGGTGTTGATGATCGTTGACCCGGCCGGCATGTGCGGCAGGGCAGCCTTGGTCAGCCAGAACATGGCATACACGTTGGTCTTGAGTGTGTGGTCGAACTGCTCATCCGTGATGCCCGCCAGTTCCTCCTGGGCCACCTGCTTGCCGGCGTTGTTAACGAGGATGTCGATGCTGCCCAGGACGGACACAGCCGTGTCCACCACCTCCCGGCACATGGCCGGATCCTTGAGGTCGCCGGGTACCTTGATGGCCTTACGGCCGCTCGCCTCGATGAGTCCGGCGATGCGCTCGGCGTCCTCCTCTTCCTCGGGCAGGTAGGAAAGGACGACGTCGGCCCCTTCCCGGGCGAATGCGATCGCCGTTGCTGCGCCGATGCCGGAGTCGGCGCCGGTCACGATGGCCTTGCGGCCCTCCAGGCGGCCGGTTCCGCGGTACGTGTCTTCGCCCAAGTCGGCCTTGGGAACCAGGGCCGCATCCAGGCCCGGCTCCGGCTGGTGCTGCTTCGGAGGCGAGATTTCCTCGTACGCGGTGACCGGATTGCGGAAGGTGTATTGGTCGGTCATGGGTGTCCTCCTGACGACTGGGATGCTTCGCACCGAAAGTAAGTAGGCTTACGAGTTCTACCCTAGGCACTGAGGCGCTGGCTGCCAACCCCGCAATCCGGCCGGACGGGGAACCGGCGGGGTGACCCTGTCGCGCGCCTGCTCCCAGTCGTAATCTGGGACTGGAGGTGATTGCGATGGAGGCAGCGCAGGGAGACCGCATCATCGTGCACGGACGGAACGTCGGGTCCTCCGACCGGCACGGCGTCATCGTGGAAGTCCGCGGGCCGGGCGGAACTCCGCCATACCTGGTCCGTTTCGACGACGGCCACGAAACTGTCATGTATCCCGGAGGCGATTTCGCCGTCGACCGCGGGCACGGCAACTAGTCCCGCAGTGTTACGAACGGGTGCGCCGCGCAGGGTGCGCCTGTCAGACTGGTGCGCATGGATCACTCACTGGCTTCCACGCCGCCCGTCCGCACCGGCCCGCGCAACCCCGGCGACGCCTGGGTGGAAGGCGACCGGGGGCGGTTCTGGGGCCGGTTCGGAGCCGCGGGCGTGCTCGCCTACGACCCTGCGAAAGGCGTCCTGCTGCAGCACCGGGCCGTCTGGAGCCACAACGGCGGCACCTGGGGCCTGCCCGGAGGCGCGCTGCACGAGGGGGAAGAGGCTGTCGCAGGCGCCCTCCGTGAGGCGTGGGAGGAAGCCGCCGTGCCGGCGTCGAACGTTGACGTCCTCTTCACCTCCGTGCTGGACCTGGGCTACTGGTCCTACACCACCGTGGTGGTGCTGGCGCGCGAGCCGTTCGAACCCGTGATCAGCGACCCCGAAAGCATCGAACTGCTCTGGGTGCCGCTGGCCGGCGTCGAGCAGAAGGAACTGCACCCCGGTTTCGCTGCCGCCTGGCCGGAGCTGCGCAAACGCCTGGAGGCCTAGGAGACCCGGACTAGAAGTCCGGGCCGTACTCTGCCGTCACCAGGATGGGCAGGTGGTCTGAATTGCCGCGCGGCAGGGTCTCCACGCTCTGGATGTCCAGTCCCAGCGACGTGGCGAAGTCGAAGTGGCCCTTGAACACCTTGTACCGCGTGTACGTCCGGCGGTTGCTCAGCGACAGGGCGTAGCCCGAGTTCTTCATATGCATGTCCAGGTTCTTGGTGAAGAACGGGTAGTTGAAATCGCCCACCATCAGCGTCATCAGGCCCTTGCCCATGCTCAGGAGTTCCGCGTGGGCAGCATGGATCTGCTTGCGGCGCAGCGAGTTGGACGCTGTCAGCGGGGCCGCGTGGAACGAACCGATCACCAGCTCGTGCTGGGTCTCGTTGTCCATGACCCGCGTGCCGATCAGCCGCTCATGTGCCGGCGCCAGCACCCGGTCATGCATCGACTTCTTCAGCGCAAAGGACTGCGTATTGATCGCGGTGAAGCGGCTGGTGCGGTAATAGATGGCCAGCCCCAGCCGGTTTCCCTTGGTGGCATCCGCCAGATGCAGCGGTCCCAGCGTCTCCGGCAGGTCGCTGGAATCCACCTCCTGGAGGCACATCGCATCGATGTCATGGTTCCGGGCCAACGCCAGGAGCTCCCCGCTGGCCTTGTGTTTGCGGAGGTTGTAGCTGATAACGCGCATGAAACACCTCTTCCGAGGGTTGCTGACAGGACCCAGATCCTGAGTCTACCCAGAGAGGCCCCGCCGGACTCCAACATTTCGGCGAGTCCCGGCGGAGGGATGTTTTCGGCAAGCCGTTAGAGTTAGTGCCGATTCACTTAAGTATGCAGAAGGGGCCAAGGGTGACCACAGACCTGCCTGAACTGGCTGAGGGACATTTCTACTACCAGGAGCTCGACGGCGGCCGGTTCCGTTCCACAATCCACGCCCAGGGCGCGTGGAACGTGCACGAGCAGCACATGGCGCCGGCGTCCGGCCTGCTGGTCGACCGGCTGGAACGGCACGAACCGCGCGAAGACATGCGGATGGCCCGGATCAGCTACGAAATACTGGGCCTGATCCCTGGCGGGGATTTCCATATTGAAACGACCACGCTCCGTCCCGGCCGGACCATCGAACTGGTCCAGGCTGAACTTGTGGCCAACGGCCGCACTGCCATCCGTGCCACGGCCTGGCGCATGGCCACCTCGGACACCTCCGCCGTTGCCGCCGTGGAGGACGCCGCGATTCCCGGGCCGGACGAATGCAAGCCCTACGACGGGTCCGCCGTCTGGCCAGGCGGTTATATCCGCTCGCTTGAGATGCGCGTGGCTGAAGGTCACCGCGCCGGCGCGGGCAAGGTCTGGCTCCGCACCGAACACCCTCTGACGGACCGGTCGGACAGCGGCGACCTGGCGCGGCTGATGGGCATGGTGGATACGGCCAACGGCATTGCGGCCCGCGTCCCCCCGGGCAAGGACAGCTACGCCTTTCCTAACCTGGACCTGCAGATCCATATGTACCGCCGTCCGGAAGGCGAATGGCTGGGACTGGACAACGCTGTGTCCTTTGGCCGGGACGGGATCGGACTGACATCCACGGTGCTGCACGACCTGCAGGGGCCGTTTGGCCGGGCCGAGCAGATCCTGACGCTGCGCCGCACCTGAACCCCTGCACCCTAACCTCCGCGGCGGGCGCCGCCCCTTAGGCCCTGTTGTGGAAGACCAGCCAGCCGGCCACGGTGGACAGGCCGGTCAGCGCCGCACCCCAGGCAATATCCACCAGCACCAGCCGCAACGGCCACACCTTGAGGGTGGCGGCGTTGGTCAGGTCATAGGTGGCGTAGGCGAAGGCGCCCAATGCGGCACCGTAGCCCAGCGCTGTCAGCCAGGTGCCGCCGTCGAGCGCTGGACGAAGCGCAAAGAAGACGATGCCCGCGATGTAAAGGACGTAGAACGCCACCGCGTAACCTAGGTGTGGCTTGTCCGCCAGCAGCTCCCCGATGTGGCTGCGGTAGAACGGGTTCATGAGCTTGAGCCAGACGGCGTCAATTACGGCGAAGGCGGCGGCAACAACGAGGAATTGCAAGATGACCATAAGGGAGCTTAGCAACATGCAGCACGCCGGGCCGGAAGGACGCACGCTGACGGTGGTGCGGCAGGAAACGACGCTGGGCGCCGGCCGGGACCTGGAGTTCGGCCTCGAGCTGCTGGCCCGTGCCAAGGCCGGCGGGTTGGGACCCACGCTGCGCCTGTACCGGCCGGAACCCACGGTGGCGTTCGGCCAGCGTGACACCCGGTTGCCCGGCTTCAGGGCGGCTGAACAGGCCTGCCGCGAGGACGGATTCGAACCCCTGGTCCGCCGGGCCGGCGGGCGGGCAGCGGCCTACCACCGTGGCACCCTGGTGGTGGACCACATTGAACCGGACCCGGACGCCATCGCCGGATCGAAGACCCGGTTTGGCTACTTCGGCGAACTGTTCGCCGACGCCCTGGGCCGCGTTGGGGTGCAGGCAGCCGTAGGCGAGATTCCCGGCGAGTACTGCCCTGGCGAATTCAGCGTGCATGGCACCGACCCCACAGACGGCACGCAGATCAAACTCGTGGGCACCGCGCAGCGCGTGGTGGCCGGCGGGTGGCTGTTCAGCTCAGTGGTCGTGGTGCAGGATTCCGCTCCCATCCGGAAGGTCCTGACGGACACCTATGCTGCGCTCGGCCTGGAGTGGGAACCGTCCACGGCCGGGGCAGCGGACGACCTGGTGCCCGGCCTCGACGTGGACGCCGTGGAAAGGGCCCTGCTGGAAACGTACGCGGGCCACGCCACCCTGGTGTCTGCTCCCTTCAGCAGTCTGGAGGCGTGACCCGCGCGGGTCCGGGGCTCAGCTCCCGCGGGCGGGATCCGGCTCAGTGGCCGCGGGCGATCCATTCGTCCAGGTGCGGCGCTTCGGCGCCGATGGTGGTGCTGTCGCCGTGGCCGGTCCGGACCACCGTGTCCGCCGGCAGCGGCAACAGCCGGCTGCGGATGGACTCGATGATGGTGGGGAAGTCGCTGTAGGACCGGCCGGTGGCTCCCGGTCCGCCCTGGAACAGCGTGTCCCCGGTGAACACGGTGCTTTCGCCGCCTGGCCCCTCCACCACGTGGAAGGACACCGAGCCGGGGGAATGGCCAGGGGTGTGCAGGGCTTTGAGCGCGAGCCCGGCCACCTCGAACACCTCACCGTCGCTGATGGTGCGGTCGGGTTCCGTGTCCGGGTAGACGCTCTGCCACAGCATCAGGTCGGCCGGGTGGAGGTGCACCGGCGCCGGGACGAGGTCACGCAGCTGTGCGACGGAGCTGATGTGGTCGTCGTGGCCGTGGGTCAGCAGGATGGCCTTGAGGCGGCGGGCCCCCACTGCGGCGGCCACGGCGTCGGCGTCGTGCGCGGGATCGATCACCACGCATTCGCTGTCATCGCCCACGATCCAGACGTTGTTGTCCACGTCCCAGGTGCCGCCGTCGAGCGAAAACGTGCCGGAGGTGACCAGGCGGTCGATCCGGGCGGTCACAGTTCCACCACCGAACGGAGGACGGTGCCTGCGTGCATCTTGTCGAACGCTTCTTCTACCTGTTCGATGCTGATCCGCTCCGTGACGAACGCATCCAGGTCCAGCTTGCCCTGCTGATAGAGGCTCACCAGCATGGGGAAGTCCCGGGAGGGCAGGCAGTCTCCGTACCAGGAAGACTTCAGGGATCCGCCGCGGCCAAAGACGTCCAGGAGCGGCAACTCAAGGGTCATCTCCGGGGTGGGCACGCCCACCAGGACCACGGTGCCGGCAAGGTCGCGGGCGTAGAACGCCTGCTTGTAGGTTTCAGGGCGTCCGACGGCGTCAATCACCACGTCGGCGCCGAACCCGCCGGTGAGCTCGCGGATTCTTTCCACGGGGTCGGTGGCGGACGAGTCCACGGCGTGGGTGGCGCCCAGTTCCTTGGCGCGTTCCAGCTTCCGGGCGTCGATGTCGACGGCGATGACCGTGGTGGCGCCGGCGAGCGCCGCGCCGGCGATGGCGGCGGTCCCGACTCCGCCGCAGCCGATCACGGCCACGGAGTCGCCGCGCTTGACGCCGCCGGTGTTGATCGCGGCGCCGATGCCGGCCATGACGCCGCAACCCAGCAGGCCGACGGCAGCGGCATCCGCTTCCGGGTCCACCTTGGTGCACTGGCCTGCGGCAACGAGGGTCTTTTCGATGAACGCGCCGATGCCCAGGGCCGGGGACAGTTCCGTGCCGTCCTCGAGGGTCATCTTCTGGGTGGCGTTGTGGGTGTTGAAGCAGTACTGCGCCTCGCCGCGGCTGCAGGCGCGGCACGTGCCGCAGACGGCACGCCAGTTCAGGACCACCCGGTCACCGGGGACCACATTGGTGACATCGGGTCCGACTGCGCTGACCACGCCGGTGGCTTCGTGGCCCAGCAGGAACGGAAAGTCGTCGCTGATGCCGCCCTGCTTGTAGTGCAGGTCGGTGTGGCAGACGCCGCTGGTGAGGATGTCGACGAGCGCCTCGCCCGGCCCCGGTTCGGGAACCAGGACGGTTTCCAGAGTGACGGGCGCACCCTTGGAGCGGGCGATGACACCTTTGACTTTATGGACCACGGAAGCTCCCTCATGCAGATAGACAGAACGGGACCGGCAGCGCACCGCCGGTCCCGTTCTGTCTATCACACGCCCCGTTTCGGGCGCCTTCCGCTACGCCGCCAGGCGGGTCTTGACCTCGGCGGCAGAGGGGTTGGTGGCGGCGGAGCCGTCCGGGAAAAGGACCGTGGGAACCGTGCGGTTGCCCCCGTTAAGCTGCTCCACGAGCTCGGCGGTGCCGTCCACTTCCTCGATATTGATCTCGGTGTACCCGATGCCGTGCGCGTCCAGCTGTTTCTTCAGTCGGTTGCAGTAGCCGCACCAGGTGGTGGAAAACATGGTGATAGTGCCGGATTCGGGAGTGAAATCCACGGGGCTCTCCTTGCTGTTGGTAATGGGGTCCGTCGGCGTCAACGGTATCGTGCCCGACGCTATTCCCGGCCGCTGTTTCCTCCGTCCGGTGGCCGGTGGCATGCTGGAACCATGTGTGGACGCTACGTGATGGCACGTGCCGTGGGTGACCTGCTGGCCGAATTCGACGCCACCCTGGAGGACGAGGTGCACATCCCGCCGTCGTGGAACGTGGCGCCGACCGACGATGTCCCCATCGTCCTGGAGCGGCTGGTGGAGGACGGCGGAGCAGCGCCACGGCAGGTGCGCCAGCTGCACGTGGCCCGCTGGGGGCTGGTGCCCTCCTGGGCGAAGGACCCGTCGATCGGGTCGCGGATGATCAATGCCCGGAGCGAATCGGTGCTGGAGAAGCCCGCCTTCCGTAAGGCCATCCGGTCCCGGCGCTGCGCCGTCCCGGCGGACGGCTATTACGAATGGAAGCAGGGGCCCGGCAAGACGAAGCAGCCCTACTACGTACACCCCGGAACGGACCACGGGCTGGCCTTCGCCGGCCTCTACGAATGGTGGAAGGACCCCTCCACGCCGGACGGGGAGCCGGCACGCTGGCTGCTCTCCACGTCCATCCTGACGGCGGACACCCCACCACCGGGTACGGAATCGACCGTTTTCGGCAAGCTGACGGAGCTGCATGACCGGGTGCCGCTGCCCATGGACAAAGACACCATGCATGCCTGGCTCGATCCGGCTGCCGACGACGCCGCGGAACTGGTGGACCTCGTCCGGGCGCGCGTGCGGGACGTGGCCGCGGACTGGAAAGTGGAAACGGTTGGCCGGGACGTGGGCAACGTGCGCAATAACGGGCCTGAGCTCATCAGGCCGGTGGAGGCGCTGTTCTAGCTGCCCATTCCGGCTCCCGCTCAAGCAGCCTCTTCCCGCGGCGGGCGGCGCTCAGACGGTGACCGAACCGTCGTCGTCCACTGACCAGGAAGGGTTGTAGGCAACTTCCCAGCGGAAGCCGTCCGGGTCCGCGAAGTAGCCGCTGTACCCGCCCCAGGGCTGGGTGACCGGCTCGGCAATGATGGTTGCGCCGGCAGCGGCCGCCTCGGCCATGACCCTGTCCACCTCGTCGGTGCCGGGCAGGTTGTGGCTGAGCGTAATGCAGGGAACCGGTCCAGGAGCATTGACGCCGGCCTCCGCCTGCATCTGCACGGCGTCCCACAGGGACAGGACCAGCCCGTGGTTGACCTGGATGAATACCACATCGCCGTCCAGCTCACGGTGGACGGGCCAGCCCAGCCCTTCCACGTAGAACGCGCGGGACGCGGCAACATTGCGGACACCTAGCGAGATGAAGTCGACTCGGGGTTGCATGCTTCGATACTGTCAGACGATGGCGACAATTCAAGGAAATGATAGGGACGCCGCGGCGGACAAGGAGCAGCTTGCTGCCGTGCGGATCGCCGTCGATGAGGTGGATGACCAGATCGTCACCCTCATCGCCCGCCGCGAACGGCTCATCCGCATCGCCGGAACGCTTAAGGGTGACGACGCCGAAGTGCGCGCACCCGGACGCGTGGAACGGATCATCGAGCACGTCCGCTCAGCCGCGGAGAAGAAGGATATCGACCCGGACATCGTCGAATCCACCTACCGGGCCATGATCTCCGGGTTCATCGAACTCGAAATGCGCGTGCACAAGGGCAACGGCTAGAGCCCCTGTTTTCAGAGGAACCGGGAATCTCCAGAGACCGGGAATCTCCAGAGGGAGCAGGTGCTCCTCCCTAAAGGGACTCGGAGACCGGCACGCCGGACTGAAAGTCCCTTCCGTCCGCTTCGCTGAAGGCGGTCATGACATGGCCCTCGCCCAGCCCATTGATGGCAGCGAGCGGGAACTGGCCGGTAATGCTGTTGGCGGAATGGGTCACGCCGGAAAGGTCATAATCCTCTTCGATGCCCTGGTCGCGGTTGAAGGAGTAGAAGGCGATAGCCTCCCCGTTCATGAATTCGATACACAGCCGCCGCTGTGCGGAGTAGTCCGGAGTGGCCCCCATCAGGCCGACTACATAAGCGCCGGAACCGGGGATGCTGCCGTCTATGTCAAAAGTGGCGATGGCTGTGGAGTCCTGCGTTGTGAGGCTGGCCTGCTTGAGGAGTGCGTCATCGGTGCTCATGGCTCCATCCTGCTCCCTGCCGCACCGTCAGTCCACCCCCGTCTAGGTTTTGTCCTGCCCCCGTCGTAGACTGGGAGTATTCGAATATGTGTTCGAATAATCCGTTCGTCCGGGAGGCAGCCATGGGTCTGTTCAGTGAATCCGTGGATGTGGCGTGCTCTCCGGACGGCGAGCCCCGGGAACTCCGGTGGGACGGGCGGTCATACACAATCTGCGCAGAACCGGTCCGCTGGTACGAGCGCCGCCAATGGTGGGCGGAGGAACGGCGCGCACCCCTGGGCGGCGGCCCTGGCCTGGTGGACCATGAAATCTGGCGGGTCCAGGTCCTTCCCGCCGCCGATACGGAAGTCTCCGGTCCGGGCACCGCGGGGGAGCCGCTCACCCTGGACCTCTCCCGCCACACCGGCAGCGGCCGCTGGCGGCTCCTGCGCATCCACGACGCACTGCGGCGGCCCCGGACAGCATGAGCTTTACCCACCTCCACGTCTCCACCGCCTTCAGCGCCCACTACGGGGTCTCCTGGCCCGACGAACTCGCCCAGGCCGCCGCGGCAGACGGGGCAACTGCGCTCGCCTGCACGGACCGGGACGGACTCTACGGAACCGTCAAGCACCTCAAAGCCTGCATGGCCGCAGGCATCGACCCCATCGTCGGGGTGGACCTCGCAGTTTTCGACGATGACGGGGACCACCGCACCCAGGTTTCCGGCAGGGTGGTGGTACTGGCGCGCGGAAACAACAACGGTGCAGGCTACCGCGCACTGTGCCGCCTGGTGTCGGACGCCCACGCCCGTACCTCGGGCAAATCCGGGGGAGCGGTCCCGGCCGCCGTCACCCGCGCGGAACTCGCCTCGCGCACCCTGGATCCAAACACCCTTAAACCCGTCCTCACCGTGCTGATCGGTCCTGACTCGGATGTGGGCCGTGCCATGGGCGGACGGCGGTACCTGCGCCCCCGCACCCTCTTCAAACAATGGCTGGATGCCATGCCCGCCGGGACCGTGGTAACCGAAATCGTCTCCCAGCTCAGCCCCCCCGGGACGCCGCTCAGCACGGCCCACGCCGTCCGCATGCTCAAGCTCGCAGAAGAGCACCGCATCCCTGCCATTCTCACCAACTCCGTCAGGTACTGCGCCGCCGACGGGGCGCCCACCGCGGACGTCCTGGACTCGGCCCGCACCCTGAAATCCCTCCCGGAGCTCGCCGGCGAACCGCTGCTGCAGCCCACCGGCCGGGGCTGGCTGAAAACATCCGCCCAGATGCTCCAACTGGGCAAGGAAATCATCTCCGCCGCCGGCTACGGCGCCGCGGACCTTAGACAGCTCATGGCGCAGACCGAGGCGCTCGCTGACCTTTGCCGGATCGATCAGGTATCGGACATGGGCTGGAAACAGCCGGTGGTTCCCGAGGCATCCGTCCTTGGCATTAGCCAGGACCCGCATGCGGAGCTGATCCAGCGCTGCCACGCCGGAATCGGCAGGAGATTCCCCGGTATCGCCGGGTCAGCCGAACGGGACATGCTGGCCCGTCTGGAACATGAATTGGGCATCATCCGGAACCTGGGTTTTTCCGCCTACTTCCTGACCGTGGCAGAAGTGTCCAGGATGATCCAGGACATGGGGGTCCGCGCCGCTGCACGTGGGTCGGGTGCGTCCAGCCTGGTCAACTACCTCATCGAGGTCAGCCACGTGAACCCCCTGCAGCACGACCTGATTTTCGAGCGGTTCCTGTCGCGGGACCGGGCCACCCTGCCGGATATTGATATCGACGTCGAAAGCGCCGAACGCCACAACGTCTACCACCGGATCTTCGAACGCTTCGGCGCGGAGCGGGTCACGCTGATGAGCATGCAGAACGGCTACCGTGCCCGCGGCGCGGTCCGGGACGCGGGGCTTGCCCTGGGAATGGATGACGGTGAAGTGGGGGAGATCGCCAAGCAGCTGTGGCGGTTTTCGGCCGGAAAGTTCCGTGAGGCGCTCCAGGAGAAGCCGGAGCTGCGCGGGTTCGCCGGCCGCCTGGAGCAGCGGGACGCGGACGGGAACCAGCAGCTGGACATGCTGGTGGACCTTACCGAACGTCTGGACCGGCTGCCCCGCCACATCTCCATGCACCCGTGCGGGGTGATCCTGGGGGACGCCACCCTGCTGGACCGCACCCCCGTGCAGCCCAGCGGCCTCGGGCTGCCCATGAGCCAGTTCGACAAGCACGACATGGATCCCATGGGAATGCTCAAGCTAGACGTGCTGGGCGTCCGGATGCAAAGTGCCATGGCCTTTGCCGTCCGGGAGGTCATCCGCGTCCATTCCGGCAAGGCGGACGTGGTGTCCGCGGGCCGCCATGGGCCCGGACCTGACGGCTCCGGGCCCGACTACATTGCGGACAACGGCCACATCGACCTCAACGCCGTGCCCCTGGATGACGAAGCCACGTTCGAACTCATCCGAAGTACCCACACCCTGGGCTGTTTCCAGATCGAGTCCCCGGGGCAGCGGGAGCTGATCGGCAAAATGGCGCCGCGCGAGTTCAACGATCTCATCATCGACATTTCACTGTTCCGGCCGGGGCCCATGAAATCGGACATGGTGCGGCCTTTCCTGGAACACCGGCACGGGTTCGCCCCCGAGGTCTACCCGCACCCGGACCTGAAGCCCGTGCTGGCGGAAACGCACGGGGTCACCGTTTTCCACGAACAGATCCTGAAGACCTTCGATGTCATGACCGGCTGCGGCCTGGCGCGGGCAGACGAATTCCGCCGGGCCCTGGGCAATGAAGCCCTCGAGCTGGGGGTGGAGGAATTCTTCCGCAGGGAAGCACGGAAAAACGGCTACGCCCCGGAAGTGGTGGACAAGGTCTGGGGGACCCTCAAATCCTTTGGCAGCTTCGGGTTCTGCAAAGCACACGGTGCCGCCTTTGCCGTGCCCACCTACCAGTCGGCCTGGCTCAAGGCGCACCATCCGGAGGCCTTCCTGGCCGGGCTGTGGGAGCACGATCCGGGAATGTACCCCAAGCGGCTGCTCGTGGCTGAAGCGCGGCGGATGGGCATCCCCATCCTTCCCCTGGACATCAACCGCAGCCTCGCCGAGTACCGGGTGGAACGGATCCTGTCCGGTCCTGATAGCGGAAAACTGGGCATCCGGCTCAGCCTGAATGGAATCTACGGCCTGTCCGCTACCGAACTTAAGCGGATTGTTGCGGGCCAGCCCTACGATTGCCTGGCCGATCTCCGTGCCCGGGCCAGGGTCAGCAAGCCGAACATCAAACGGCTGGCCCAGCTGGGCGCTTTTGACTCCCTGCACCGGGAAGCCGGCGGCACGGCAAATCGGGCCGACCTGGTACACCACCTGCAGGAGCTGTCCGCCCCGGGCAGCGCGCGGAAAGGCAGGGAAGTCCTCGAGGGCCAGTTGGCCCTGCCCTTGGGCGATATCGAACTGCGCAACGTCCGGCCAGGCCTTCCCGCGCCCACCCTGGCGGACAATGTCCGCGCGGAACTGGACCTGCTGGCCGTGGATGTCAGCAGCCACCTAATGGACAGCCACCGGCCGCTGCTGGACGGCCTGGGGGTGACAACGGCGGACAAGCTGCTGGGCCTGCGCAACGGCACCGAAGTACTGGTGGCGGGGGTGCGCGTGGCCACCCAGACGCCTCCCATGCGCGGAGGCAGGAGGGTGGTGTTCATCAGCATCGACGACGGCACCGGATGCATCGACTCGGTCTTCTTCCACGAGGCCCAGGAAAGCGCCGGCCCGCTCCTGTTCGGCACCCGGTTGCTGCTGATCCGGGGGACCACCCGCCGGACGGGGCCGCGGGGAATCAGCCTCAGCGCCAGCATGGCCTGGGACCTTGCCCGCCCGGAGACGCTGCCCGTCCCCGAGGCCGCGTTGGTCGGCCCTCTGCCGAACCTATAGCATTGACGGTGGCTGGCTGTGGTCCCCGTACGCCACAAGCTATGAAGCCTAAACTTTGAATAGGAGACACCCGTGTCAGATGCCCAGCAGATCACCCTCATCGTCGATGGCGAAGAGACCAAGGTGGCTACCGGGACAACCGGTGCGGAACTCTTCTTTGAGCGCCGCGACGTCGTCGTTGCCCGCGTCAACGGCGACCTGAAGGACCTGGACCAGGAGCTGCCGGAAGGCGCCGACGTCGAGGGTGTCACCATCGATTCCCCTGACGGGCTGAACGTGCTGCGCCACTCCACCGCACATGTCATGGCCCAGGCCGTCCAGCAGCTTCGTCCCGACGCCAAGCTGGGCATCGGCCCCTACATCACGGACGGGTTCTACTTCGACTTCGACGTCGCCGAACCGTTCACCCCCGAGGACCTCAAGACCCTCGAAAAGATGATGCAGAAGATCATCAACCAGAACCAGAAGTTCGTCCGCCGCGTGGTCAACGAGGACGAAGCCCGCGAGGCCATGAAGAACGAGCCCTACAAGCTCGAGCTCCTGGGCAAGAAGAACGAGGCCGCCGAAGCCGGGGAAGGCGTCAACGTCGAGGTGGGCGCCGGCGACATCACCATCTACGACAACGTGGAGCGCAAGGAAGGCATCACCGTCTGGTGTGACCTGTGCCGTGGCCCGCACCTGCCCAACACCAAACTGATCTCCAATGCCTTCGCGCTGACCCGCTCGTCCTCCGCCTACTGGCTGGGCAACCAGAAGAACCAGCAGCTGCAGCGCATCTACGGCACCGCCTGGCCCACCAAGGAAGCCCTCAAGGCCTACCAGGAACGGATCGCCGAGGCCGAACGCCGCGACCACCGCAAGCTGGGCTCCGAACTGGACCTGTTCTCCTTCCCGGACGAACTGGGTTCCGGCCTGCCGGTGTTCCACCCCAAGGGCGGCATCATCCGTAAGGAGATGGAAGACTACTCCCGCCAGCGCCACGTCGAGGCCGGCTACGAGTTCGTCTACACGCCGCACATCACGAAGGGCCACCTGTACGAGGTCTCTGGCCACCTCGACTGGTACAAGGAAGGCATGTTCCCGGCGATGCACGTGGACGCCGAACTCAACGAGGACGGCACCGTGCGCAAGCCGGGTCAGGACTACTACCTGAAGCCGATGAACTGCCCCATGCACAACCTGGTATTCCGCTCCCGCGGGCGGTCCTACCGCGAACTGCCGCTGCGGCTGTTCGAATTCGGTTCCGTGTACCGGTACGAAAAGTCCGGCGTGGTGCACGGCCTGACGCGCGTGCGCGGCATGACACAGGACGACGCCCACATCTACTGCACCCGTGAGCAGATGAAGGACGAGCTCACCAAGACCCTGAACTTCGTCCTGGGCCTGCTCAAGGACTACGGGCTGAACGACTTCTACCTGGAACTGTCCACCAAGGACCCGGAAAAGTACGTTGGCGACGACGCCACCTGGGAAGAAGCCACCCGGACCCTCGCCGAGGTGGCGCAGGAGTCCGGACTGGAACTGGTTCCGGACCCGGGCGGGGCTGCCTTCTACGGTCCCAAGATTTCCGTGCAGGCAAAGGATGCGCTGGGCCGGACCTGGCAGATGTCCACCATCCAGCTGGACTTCAACCTGCCAGAGCGCTTCGAGCTGGAATTCCAGGCCGCCGACGGAACCCGCCAGCGCCCGGTCATGATCCACCGCGCCCTCTTTGGTTCCATCGAGCGCTTCATGGGCGTGCTCACCGAGCACTACGCCGGCGCGTTCCCCGCCTGGCTGGCTCCTGTCCAGGTGGTGGGCATCCCGGTGGCGGAGGCCTTCAACGAGTACATGTTCGACGTCGTCGACCAGCTCAAGGCTGCGGGCATCCGCGCCGAGGTGGATACCTCGTCTGACCGCTTCCCGAAGAAGATCCGCACCGCCAGCAAGGACAAGATCCCGTTTGTCCTGATCGCTGGCGGCGACGACGCCGAAGCAGGCGCCGTCTCGTTCCGCTTCCGTGACGGAAGCCAGGATAACGGCGTGCCCGTGACCGAGGCAGTGAAGCGGATCACCGAAGCCGTCCGCAACCGGACCAGCTAGCGGAACGGAACACACCGTGCAGGAGAACACAGGCGCCGGCTATCCGGGGGATTCTGGCGTGACGGACGATTTCGACCTCGCTGGTGTCCCGGACGCCTTCCAGCGCTTGTGGACCCCGCACCGGATGGCCTACATCAAGGGCGGCCAGCACCAGTTTAAGAACCAGGATGACTGTCCCTTCTGCGTGGGTCCCGCCCGCACGGACCAGGAAGCGCTGATCGTTTACCGCGGCAAAACCTGCTACGTGGTGCTGAATCTGTTCCCGTACAACCCGGGCCACCTCCTGGTGTGTCCGTACCGGCACGTCCCGGACTATACGGACCTCACGGTGGAGGAGACCGCAGAGTTCGCGGAGCTCACCCAGACCGCCATGCGCGTGCTGCGGAAGGTGTCCAATCCGGGCGGTTTCAACCTGGGGATGAACCAGGGCGTCGTGGGCGGAGCCGGCATCGCGGCGCACCTGCACCAGCACATCGTTCCCCGGTGGGGCGGAGACGGCAACTTCTTCCCGATCATCGCCCAGACCAAGGCCATCACCCAGACCCTCGACGAGGTCCGCAGGCAAGTTGCCGAGGCCTGGCCCGGGGAGACGGATGCTTAACAAACACGCCAGGGGATTCTTCACCGCGCTCTTCACACCGCTGGCCCGCTGGCTGCTGCGGATCGGCGTTTCGCCGGATGCGGTAACCATCGTCGGAACCGCCGGCGTGGTGGTGGGCGCGCTGGTCTTCTACCCGTTCGGCCAACTGTGGTGGGGCACCCTGTTCATCACGGCCTTCATATTCTCTGACGTCCTGGACGGCATCATGGCCCGGATGCAGAACGTGAAGAGCCGGTGGGGCAACTTCCTGGACTCAACCCTGGACCGGATCGCCGACGGCGCCCTTTTTGCCGGGCTCGCCATCTGGTTCTTTACCGGCGGGGCCAGCGTCCCCATTGCCATGGCAGCCACTATCTGCCTGGTCCTGGGCATGGTGGTCTCCTACGCCCGGGCCAAGGCCGAATCCCTGGGCTTCACCGCGAACGTCGGGGTGGCCGAGCGCGCCGAACGGCTGGTTTCAGTCCTGGTGGTCACCGGTTTCACGGGGCTGGGCCTGCCTCCGGTGGTGCTGCTGGGCACGCTGGTGCTGCTTGCCGCTGCCAGTTTTGTCACGGTGGTGCAGCGCATCGTTTCCGTCCGCCGGCAGGCACTGGCCGAGGCAGCTCCGGCGGATTAACCCTGATTAAGCCGCCGGCCTGCGGTGGGACTAGTATTAGGACTGCCCGGTCACTGGACCCGGCAATCCGTGTGTGTTAAGGCCGGCAGTTCAATGCCGCCTGCATGCCGGGCGAAGGTCATCTATCTACCCATAGGGGTTTTTGTGTCTACACCTGATGTAAGCAGCGAAGCCGGTTCGTCCGCGAACAGCGTCACGGGCAGCAACCGCGTCAAGCGGGGCATGGCCGAGATGCTCAAGGGCGGCGTCATCATGGACGTCGTCAACGTCGAACAGGCCCGCATCGCCGAAGACGCCGGTGCCGTGGCCGTGATGGCGCTGGAACGCGTTCCGGCTGATATCCGTGCCCAGGGCGGCGTGTCCCGCATGTCGGACCCGGACATGATCGACCAGATCATCGACGCCGTGTCCATCCCGGTCATGGCCAAGGCCCGCATCGGCCACTTCGTTGAGGCCCAGGTCCTGCAGTCCCTCGGCGTCGACTACATCGACGAGTCCGAGGTCCTCACCCCGGCCGACTACATCAACCACATCGACAAGTGGAACTTCAAGGTTCCCTTCGTGTGTGGTGCCACCAACCTCGGTGAGGCGCTGCGCCGCATCAACGAGGGCGCGGCAATGATCCGTTCCAAGGGCGAGGCCGGCACCGGCGACGTCTCCAATGCAACGGGCCACATGCGCCAGATCCGTGCCGAGATCGCCAAGCTCTCCGCACTGCCCGAGGACGAACTGTATGTTGCGGCCAAGGAACTCCAGGCTCCGTACGAACTGGTCAAGGAAGTCGCCGCAGCAGGCAAGCTGCCCGTGGTGCTCTTCACCGCAGGCGGGATCGCCACCCCGGCGGACGCCGCCATGATGATGCAGCTCGGCGCTGACGGCGTGTTCGTCGGCTCCGGCATCTTCAAGTCCGGCAACCCGGCCCAGCGGGCGGCCGCCGTCGTCAAGGCCACCACCTTCTACGACGACCCTGATGTCATCGCCAAGGCCTCACGCGGCCTGGGCGAAGCCATGGTGGGCATCAACGTGGACGAAATCCCGCAGCCCCACCGCCTCGCCGAGCGCGGCTGGTAAGCCGCCACAACCCGGCAAGCCACGACGGCGGGTGCGTACCTTTTCGAAGGCGCGCACCCGCCGTCGTCTAGTTGTACTCAGTCAGTTGGGTGGGGGCACCTACTCCAGGCCGCGGCGCTTCAGGAGGGGCTCCAGTGCCGCCTCGCGCCCGCGCAGGATCCGGAATGACTCAAGCGGGTCGCGGCTGTTGCCCCGGGAGAGCAGCTCCGTCCGGAAACGTTCCCCGTTCGCGCGGGTCAGGCCACCCTGTTCGGTGAACCAGTCCACCGTCTCAGCGTCCAGAACTTCGCTCCAGATGTACGAGTAATATCCTGCCGCGTAGCCGGCGCCCGCGAAAATGTGCTGGAAATACCCCGTCCGGTAGCGCGGAGGAACCAGCGGGTGGGCGATTCCCGCGGCGGCAAGGGCCCTGACCTCAAACTCCAGGGCGTCGTCGGGGATGTCGCCGGGCTCCAGGGTATGCCAGGCCAGGTCAAGCAGGGCGGCGCCCAAGTACTCGGTGGTGGCAAACCCTTCGCCCCAGAGCCGGGAGCCTTCCAGCCGGTCCACGATGTCCTGGGAAAGCGGCTCGCCGGTTTCATAGTGCCGGGCGTAATTGGCGAGGACCTCAGGCCACATGATCCACATTTCGTTGACCTGGGACGGGTACTCCACGAAGTCCCGCGGAACGTTGGTGCCGGAGAACTTCGGATACGTGACGTCGGAGAACAGTCCGTGCAGAGCATGGCCGAACTCATGGAAAACGGTCCGTAGCTCGTCGAGCGTCAGCAGCGTGGGTTCGCCTGCAGGCGGCTTGGAAATGTTCAGGGTGTTGATCACCACCGGCCGGGCGGTCAGGAGCGCCGACTGGTCCACGAGGTTGTTCATCCAGGCGCCGCCGCGCTTGGACTCGCGCTGATAGTAATCACCCAGGAACAGGCCAAGACCGCTGCCGTCCGCGTTGCGCACCTCCCAGACGCGGACATCCGGGTGGTAGCCGGCAAGGTCATTGCGCTCATGGAACGTGATGCCGTACAGGGACGTGGCCGCGAAGAAGATGCCGTCCGTCAGGACCCGTTCCAGCTCGAAGTACGGGCGGAGGGCCTGCTCGTCCACCTGGTATCGTTCCCGGCGGACCTTTGCGGAGTAGTAGGCCCAATCCCAGGGCTCCAGCGGGTGGCCGGCCGTTTCTGCCAGGGCGCGGGCTTCGGCGTCCGCGTTCCGCACGGCTGCGGGTGCGAGCCGGTTCAGCATGGCCTGCACAGCTTCGAAGGAGGGCGCCGTCTGCAGGTCCACCACCAGCTCGGCGTAGTTGGCGAACCCCAGAAGAGCCGCCTTTTCCGCGCGCAGGCCTGCCATGGTCCGGGCAAGCCCGGTGACGTCCAGGGAGTCCCTGCCAGAGCCGCGCCCCACCGACGCCTCGAACAGCCGGCGGCGGACGTCCCGGTTTTCCAGTGCGGCGAGGGCTGGCTGGTTCCCCGGCAGGATAAGCGTGAGCAGGAATTTGCCGTCGTGCCCCGCGGCGCGCGCGGCTTCGGCAGTCGCGGCCACCTCGTCCCCGGCCAGCCCCGCCAGCTCCGTCCGGTCTTCGATGAGCAAGGCCGCCGACTTCATCCCCTCCTTCACCCGCTGGCCAAAATCCGTGCCCAGCCGCGCAAGTTCGGAGTTGATGGCGCGCAGGCGTTCCTGGCCGGCAGCGTCCAATTGGATGCCGGACTGGCGGAACTCCTTGAGGTACTCCTCGACCAGACGGGCATCTTCTGCATCGCACCCCCTGGCGTCGAGGGCCGCGAAACGCTCGTACAGGCCCCGGTTCAGGAAGATTTCGTCCTGGTGCGCGGAGAACCGCGGAGCCAGCTTCGTCTCGAGGGCCTGGATCTCCTCCGACGCGTCGGCGGAGACCAGCGTGAAGAACGACGCCGATGCCCGGCTAAGGAGCCGGCCGGCACGCTCCATCTCCACGGCAGTGTTCTGGAACGTGGGGGCAGCAGGGTTGTCCGTAATTGCCCGGATCTCCGCCAGGTGCTCACCGAGGCCGGCCCCGATGGCCTCCTCGAAATGGGCGGGGGCGATCGCGGCGAACGGCGGAAGTCCGTACGGCAGCGGGCTTGGCGCCAGAAGGGGGTTTGTCATGAGGCAAACCTTTCACAACGGCCAGCTTCACAACTTGAGCCACGCCATGGCCCGGTCCCTAGAATGGTCCTGTGGCGACCATAACCGGCAGGGGACGGGTTCGTTTTCGAGGCGCCGCCTCCGCCATGGCACTGACTATTGCGCTGTCCGTGACGGGAGTGCTCGGGGGATGTGGCCTGGTCGCTGAACAGGACGGGTTCCCGCCGCCGTCTGCGGCAACCGGCCCCGGAAGCAGCCGGGACGGAAGCCCCGCCCCTACCTCCCCCTCGACCCCCACGCCGGTCCCGACGCCCGGTAAAGGTCCGGCCTGCCCGGTGCTCCGGTGTATTTCCGTGCTGGTCACCGGCGACATGCTCGTGCATGCCCAGCTATGGCAGCAGGCGCAACAGGACGCGGCGGCTTCGGGCAGGCCAGGACTGGATTTCGTTCCCCTCCTGGAAGGGCAGCGCAGGTACATCCGCAACAGCGACCTGGCCATCTGTCACCAGGAAACCCCAGTGGCGGGCCCGGAGGGGCCTTTCTCGGCGTATCCTTCCTTCAACGTGCCGCCGCAGATCATCACAGCATCCAAGGCAGTGGGCTACGATGCCTGCACGACGGGCAGCAACCACACCATTGATCGCGGCACGGATGGACTTGTGCGCACCCTGGATCAGTTGGATGCTGCAGGCCTGAAGCACACGGGTTCGTATCGGACTGAAGCGGAGGCCCAAGGGGTGCTGGTCATGCAGACCGCGGCCGCGAAGGTCGCGTTAATCCAAGCCACCTACGGCCTTAACGGACTGCTTCCGGACTATTCCTGGCAGGTGGACATGCTTGACGCGCCGAGGATGATTGACAAAGCAGAGAAGGCCCGGGCTCTCGGGGCGGACATCGTGCTGGCGGCGATCCACGCCGGAGATGAATATGCCAGCGAACCCAACACCCAGCAGCAGGAAGTTGCGCACGCCCTCGTGGACAGCGGTCAGTTCAACTTCGTCTACGGGCACCACACGCACTCGGTGCTCCCCATCGAGCGCTATAAGGGCACTTGGATCGTCTATGGACTGGGCAACGGCGTTACCGAGCTCTCACCGTGGTACGTGGTCAACAATGAGGGCCTCCTGGTGCGCGTTCAGTTCGGCCAGGACGCTTCCGGCAAGTGGTCCGCCACGGACCTTGCCTGGGTGCCCTCCGTCATCATCCGGGATCCCTACCGATGGTGCTCCCTGGCAGCGGACACGCCGCAGGGATCCTGCGCCGGACCGGACGCCGACGCCGCCAGCAGGGCGCGAACTTTGCGGGTCGTCGATTCCCTGGGCGCCTCGGCCGCAGGTGGCCACGAACTGCTCATCACAAAAGAGCCATGACCTGGCAGTGAACCCGTGGTGCCCGGTCTGGCTACCGGGGCCGGCGCGCCGCGTGCTGCCGGGCCAGCTCGGCAAAGTGGTCGTCCGGCTCCCCGGGCGCGAACGTGCCGAACTTCCTCTCGGCCGCTGTGCGGATCAGGAAGTCGGCGATCGCGGGGTTTTTCGGCAGCAGCGACCCATGCAGGTAGCTGGCCACGACGTTCCGGTAGCGGGCACCTTCGTGGCCGTCACTGCTGTTGTTACCCCTCCCCTTGGCAACCGTGCCCAGCGGACGCACGCCCGGACCCAGGGTGGTCTGGCCGCTGTGATTCTCGTAGCCGAGTACTTCGCCGAATTCAGGCGTGGCCACTTTGACGTTGCCGATCAGGCGTTCGTCCGTGCCGCGCGTTTCCACGTCAAGGATTCCGATGCCGGGAATCTCCGTGCCTGTGTGGGTTTTGAAGAAGCGGCCGAAGAGCTGGTAGAGGCCGCAGATCACCAGCATGGGCATGCCTTCCTCAGCCAGGGCCGTTAGGACCGGTGCGCGGGTCTGCAGGTCGTCCTGAATGATCAGCTGGCCGCTGTCCTGTCCGCCACCGCCCACCAGGATGTCGGCGTCCTCGGGCCAGTCGTCGCCCACGTTGTACTCAAGGAGTTCCGGGGTATAGCCGTGCCAGGCGATGCGCCGCTGGAGAACCAGTGCGTTGCCCCAGTCGCCGTAGATGTTCATGTCCCGCGGGTACAGCTGCACCACACGGATTGTCCCTTTGCTGGCCCGGGCGGGCGTTGTTGCTTCTGCCGGGTTCACGAGACAACCTCCACGGTGGTGATTTTGGACAGCTCGCGCCGGATGGCCAGCATGGCCGTGTAGGTGCAGAAAATCCGCTTGGGCTTGCCTTGAGCTTCCCTGATGAACGCCGCGAGGGCAGGGGCGATCTCCGGCTCCACGGAACCCACCGGCACTTCGTCGTACTGCAGGCGAAGCGCCATGTCGTAGGCACGTGAACCGGTCAGTTGGTCGACGCCGCCGTCCCGGAGGGACTCGAATTCGACGTCCCACAGCCAGGACATGTCGCGGCCGTCGGCGTAGTTGTCATTGATGGCCACCATGGTGGCGTAGCCCGAGGCCGGGAAGGACTTCAGTCCCAGCCGGAAGCCGCTCGGGTTCTTCACCAGCACCAGGTCCAGCGGCTGGCCGTCCACGGTCAGGCTCTCGCCCCGTCCGAATGCCGGCGCCACGTTGGAGAGCGCGGCCAGCAGCGCGTCATTGTCGGCGGCTGCGGCGCCGCTGCCGCAGATGCTGCGCGCCAGGGTCAGCGCGGCTGCTGCATTAAAAATGTTGTAGACGCCGCGGAGCTTCATCCCGGTAGTGACCGTTTCGCCGTCGTACTCAAAACTGGCGCTGTCCGCGCCCACAGAGCGGAGTACGACGTCGGCCGCCGGCTTTTCCGGCAGGCCCGCCGGGGCGGGGCTGCCGGGAGCTGCGCGCATGTCGTCGTCGTTGGGAAAGGTCCCGAGCAGCGAGTCGTCGAGCCCGAAGTACCTGACGTCCTGGCCGGTGAGGGTGTCCGCGATCCGGGCCACGCGCGGGTCTTCGCGGTTCAGAACCACGGTGCCGGTGGTCTTGGCCGCGATGTGCTGGAGCAGCTGTGCCGTCTTGTCGATTTCGCCGAAGCGGTCAAGCTGGTCACGCAGGACGTTCAGCAGCAGGCAGTAACGCGGCGGGACGCTGTTGACGAAGTGCACGGCATGGGCCTCGTCCAGCTCAAGGACAGCGATGTCCGCATCCAGCCGGCCGCGCCAGTCCACCTCGCCAAGCAGGGCGGCCGCCACGCCGCGGGTGAAATTGCTGCCGGTGCGGTTGGTGAACACCTTCAGCCCCTGGCTTTCGAGCAGTTCCACCACCATCTTGGTGGTGGTGGTCTTGCCGTTGGTGCCGCTGACCACAGCCACCCCGTGGGGAAGGTTAGCCAGCGTCCGCCGCATGAAACCGGGGTCGATTTTCTCGACCACCAGGCCGGGCAGGGCGGAACCGCCGCCCCGAAGCCGGGACAACCGGCGGACCAGCTTGCCGAGCGGAACACTGAAGTAGAACATGGTTCGAATATATCCCAGCAGGGGCATGCATCCGGCCCTGCCCTGAGGCCCAAGGGCCGGAGAAACCGCCCCGGCCCGTATGCTGGATGGATGACAACTTCCCTTTCCGCTGCTCCCGCACGCCCTGGATCCGGGCTGCGGATTGGCGTCCTGGCGCTCCAGGGCGATTTCCGCGAGCACCTCCGCGCCGCTGCTGACAGCGGTGCCGAGGCCGTGGCCGTGCGCCGGCCCCAGGAGCTGGACGGCCTGGACGGCCTGATCATTCCCGGCGGGGAATCCACCGCCATCGACAAGCTCGCCCGCGCATTTGAGCTGGCCGCTCCGCTGCGCGAGCGCATTGCCGGCGGCCTGCCGGTCTACGGCTCCTGCGCCGGGATGATCCTGCTGGCGTCGGACATTGCCGACCCAGCCACCGACCTCTCCGGTGCGCCGCAGCAGACCTTTGGCGGCCTTGACATCACGGTGCGCCGGAACGCCTTCGGCCGGCAGCGGGAGTCCTTCGAAACGGACCTGGACTTCAAGGGCCTGGAGTTCAGCGCGACCGCCGACGAAGTGGCGCCCGTGCATGCCGTCTTCATCCGCGGGCCCTGGGTGGAGCGTGTCGGGCAGGACGTCGAGGTGCTGGCCCAGGTGGAGCCTGCCGACCCGGAACACGCCTCCCACGCGGCTCCGCTGCCCGGGACGGCTAGAATTGTGGCAGTGCGTTCGGGCCAGCTGCTGGCCACCTCCTTCCATCCGGAAGTGACCGGCGAAAAACGCATCCACGAACTTTTTATCCGCATGATCAGAGGAGAAGCGTAAAGCATGTCAGGCCACTCCAAATGGGCAACGACCAAGCACAAAAAGGCGATCATTGACAGCCGCCGCGCAAAGTCGTTCGCCAAGCTGATCAAGAACATCGAAGTCGCCGCGCGCATGGGCGGTCCGGACCTTGCAGGCAACCCCGGCCTGGAGCTGGCCGTCACCAAGGCCAAGAAAACCTCGGTCCCCAACGACAACATCGACCGTGCCATCAAGCGCGGCGCCGGCCTTACCGGCGAAGTGGTGGACTACACCGAGATCATGTATGAAGCACGCGGCCCGCAGGGTTCAGCGCTCCTGATCGAGTGCCTCACCGACAACAAGAACCGGGCCGCCTCCGAGGTCCGCCTGGCGATTTCCCGCAACGGCGGCACTATCGCCGATCCCGGATCCGTCAGCTACCTCTTCACCCGCAAGGGCGTCGTCAACCTGCCCAAGAACGGCCTGACCGAGGATGACGTCCTGATGGCCGTGCTGGATGCCGGGGCTGAAGAAGTCAAGGATAACGGCGAGACCTTCGAGATCCACTCGGAGCCCGGCGACCTCCCCGCCATCCGCGAGGCACTCAAGGAAGCCGGCATCGAATACGACACCGATGAAGTGGAATTCGTTCCCTCCATGCAGGTGGAACTGGATGTGGACGGCGCGCGGAAGTTCCTTAGGCTCGCGGACGCACTGGAAGACCTCGACGACGTCCAGAACGTGTACAGCAACGCCGACCTCAGCGACGAAGTCCAGGCCGCCCTGGAATCCGAGTGACGGAACGCCCGTGACGCTCCGCGTCCTGGGCGTTGACCCGGGCCTGACCCGCTGCGGCATTGGCGTCGTGGACGTGGAACGGAACCGGCGCGCCACCATGGTGGCCGTCGGCGTCGTCGGCACCGCGCCGGACGAAACGCTGGATCAGCGGCTGCTGGTCATCGACGCTGCCATCGACGAATGGCTGGACCGCTACGAACCCCAGGTCCTCGCCGTCGAACGTGTTTTCTCCCAGCTCAACGTCAGCACGGTGATGGGGGTGGCGCAGGCGTCCGGCGTGGTCATTGCCGCAGCCGCGCGCCGCGGCATCCCCGTGGCGCTGCACACGCCGTCGGAAGTCAAGGCCGCTGTCACCGGCAGCGGGTCCTCGAACAAGGAAGCGGTGACCAAGCTCGTCACCAAGATCCTCCGGCTGGACGCCCCACCCCGACCTGCCGACGCCGCCGACGCCCTCGCCTTGGCCATCACCCACGCCTGGCGCGCGGGCAGCGGTGCCGCCGTGGCCACCACCGGCCCCGGGAGTTCGTCCCTGACCCCGGCGCAGCGTGCGTGGGCCGATGCCGAGGCCAAGGCGCGCCGCGCACGCTGAATCTCCGGCTGCCTTGCTAGGGTATTCGTAGATATGTTCGGATAGCCGGTCCTCCGTCAGGGAGCCGGCCGCACACCAGGAGCCAGGCCTTGATCAGTTTCCTCCGCGGAACAGTGGCGCACGTGGGCCTGTCCACGGCCGTCATCGACCTCAACGGCGCAGGGATGAGCGTCAACGCCACGCCGCAGACCCTCGGCGGGCTGCGCGTCGGCGAGGAAGGCCAGCTGTTCACTTCCCTGATCGTGCGGGAGGATTCGCTCACCCTTTTCGGTTTTGCGTCCGACGACGAACGGGAAGTTTTCGACGTTCTGCTCAGTGTGAGCGGGGTTGGGCCGCGCCTGGCCCTGGCAGTCCTCGCCGTCCACGAGCCCGAGGCCATCCGGGTGGCCGCACACAGCGGCGACAGCAAGACATTCACCAAGGTCCCGGGAATTGGGCCCAAGGTGGCCGGACGTATCGTCCTTGAACTGGCTGGAAAGCTGGTGCCGCACGGCACGGCCGGGACAGCTGCCGCTCCGACGGCCGCCGAAGCATCCTGGAAACCCCAGGTGGTTGCCGCCATGACCAGCCTGGGCTGGTCCGAGAAGGACGCGTCGGGCAGCATCGACAAGGCGCTGGCCGAAGAACCGGAGGTTTCGTTCCGCGGCAACGTCCCCGAAATCCTGCGCACCACCCTCCGGTGGCTCGGCCAGGACGGGGCGCGTGCCGGCAACCGCGTAGGCAGCCGTGGCTGAACCGTCCCTGGTGGCTGCCGGGGAGGAGCCGGAAGAGCGGGCGATCGAGGCCGCTCTCCGGCCCAAGAACCTGGACGATTTTGTGGGCCAGCACCGCGTGCGCAAACAGCTGTCGCTGGTGCTGCAGGCCTCCCGGATGCGCGGACGCAGCGCAGACCATGTGCTGTTCTCCGGCCCGCCCGGCCTCGGCAAGACCACCCTGGCGATGATTGTCGCCGCCGAAATGAATGCACCCCTGCGCATCAGCAGCGGCCCGGCCATCCAGCACGCCGGCGACCTGGCCGCCATTCTCTCCTCCCTGTCCGAGGGGGAGGTGCTGTTCCTCGACGAAGTCCACCGGATGTCCCGGCCCGCCGAGGAAATGCTCTACATGGCCATGGAGGACTTCCGGGTGGACATCGTGGTGGGCAAGGGCGCCGGCGCCACAGCCATTCCCCTCGAGCTGCCTCCGTTCACCCTGGTCGGCGCCACCACCCGCGCCGGCCTGCTGCCGGGTCCGCTGCGCGACAGGTTCGGGTTCACCGGCCACCTGGAGTTCTATTCGGTGCCGGAGCTGGAACTCGTGCTTCGCCGCTCCGCGGGACTGCTCGACCTGAAGGTCAACTCCGCCGGCTTCAGCGAGATCGCCGGCCGGTCCCGGGGTACGCCCCGTATCGCCAACCGCCTCCTGCGCCGCGTGCGGGACTGGGCCCTGGTCCACGGCGTTGAACAGATCGATGCCCGCTCTGCGTCTGCCGCGCTGGATATGTACGAGGTGGACAAGAAGGGCCTGGACCGCCTGGACCGCGCGGTCCTCGATGCCCTGATCACCAAGTTCGGGGGCGGCCCGGTGGGCCTGTCCACCCTGGCCATCGCCGTCGGCGAAGAAACCGAAACCGTGGAAACGGTGGCCGAACCGTTCCTGGTCCGCGAAGGACTGCTGGGCCGGACGCCGCGGGGCAGGATCGCCATGGCCGCTGCCTGGACCCACCTGGGCTACGCCGTCCCGCCGGGACGCTTCGGCCAGGAGCAGCTGGAACTCTTCGAACCGAACGGGAGCGACGCCGCGGCGGAGGACTGGGCCACGGAGGGCCAATAGGGCTTACCTCCAGCTTTCCCTTTAGACTGGTATGACGCTCGGCACGTTTCGGGTCTCATCCGGCTGCCGCCGCCACCTGCGGGCCACGCCGGAGTCATCATCAGGCTAGTAAAAGAATGGATTTTCCCTTGGACCCAATGTCAATTCTCCTGTTCGTCATGCTCGGCGTCTTCATTTTTATGATGTTCCGCCGCAACAAGAAGGCGCAGCAGCAGCAGGCGGAACTCCAGTCGAAGTTCGGGCCCGGCGTTGAGGTCATGACCAGCTTCGGGCTGTTCGGGCACATCGTGGCCATCGATGATGCAGAGAACAAAGTGACCCTCGAGCTGTCTCCCGGTAACCTCGCCACCGTGCACCGCCAGGCTGTCACCAAGATCGTCGAACCGACCACCGCCGCAGAGCCCGTTGCCGCCGCTGAGCCCACCGTGGGTGCTGAGTCGTCCGTGACCCCCGTCCCCAACGACGCGTCCTCCCTTACGGAGACAGAGTCCCGCACGACGGCGGCCCCGCTGAACCCTTCAGCCGTGGAGACTCCGGAGGAAACCCTCAAGCGCCTGAACGACGAGGGCAAGAAGGACAACTAGTCCACCGCCCGGCACCACCTCTGCCGCTGCGGTTCGCCGCCGGTGCACACCCCGGCAGGCACCGGCGGTTCTTCCGTGAATGAGAGAAAGATCGACAATGGCACGAACTGGCCCTAAGAAACCAGGACTTCGGGTCCTGGTGTGGCTCGGCGTCATCATCGCCGCGCTGACCGCTGTCCTGGCCGGCGGCACAATGTCCGGGCAGGCCAGCTGGGCGCCCAAGCTGGCCCTTGACCTGGAAGGCGGAACCCAGATGATCCTGGCGCCCCGGGTCGAGGGCGGTTCTGACATCAACGAGGAACAGCTGAACCAGGCCGTTGCGATTATCCGCCAGCGCGTGGACGGCTCCGGCGTGGCCGAAGCTGAAATCAGCACGCAGTCCGGCCGGAACGTCGTGGTCAGCCTGCCGGGCACGCCCTCATCGGAGACCCGTGAACTGATCCAGGCCTCCGCGGACATGAACTTCCGGCCTGTGCTCCTCAACGGGGACGGCGCCGCCGTGCCCGAAGAGTCCCGGACACCCGCGGACCAGCTTCCCAAGCCCACGGCTGAGCCGGCGAACAGCAGCGACACCAACTGGATCACCGCCGAGGTCTACCAGCAGTTCGAGGCGCTCGACTGCAACAGCCCGGAAGCCGAAAAGGCGGAGCGGTCCGACCCCGCCAAGCCCCTGGTAACGTGTGAACCGGCCACGGAGACCACGCCGGCGATCAAGTACATCCTCGGCCCGGTGGAGGTCAAGGGCAGCAACATCGTCAGCTCCTCTTTCCAGCTGCAGGCCGGCGCCCAGGGCGCCGTCACCAACCAGTGGGCCGTCAACATCCAGTTCGACGGCGAGGGCACCGAAAAGTTCAAGGCCGTCACCGAACGCCTGAACCAGTTCTACGTGGCAGCCGGCGGCGAGTCCGGCACCGACCCGAAGGCGCAGTTCGCCATTGTCCTGGACGACCAGGTCATCTCCGCACCCCGGGCGCTGGCCGTAATTACGGACGGCCGTCCGCAGATCACCGGCGGTTTCACCGAGCAGACTGCCAAGGCGCTCTCCGACCAGCTCCGCTTCGGCGCGCTGCCCATCAGCTTCGAGATCCAGAGCGAGCAGCAGATCTCCGCAACCCTTGGCGGGGAGCAGCTCCGCATGGGTCTCCTTGCCGGCCTTATCGGCCTGCTGCTGGTGGTGGTGTACTCCCTGTTCCAGTACCGGGCCCTGGGCTTCGTGACCATCGCCTCGCTGGCCGTCGCCGGTGTCCTGACCTACCTGGCCATCGCCATCCTGGGCTGGACGGAGAACTACCGACTGTCCCTCGCCGGCGTGGCGGGCATCATCGTGGCCATCGGCCAGACGGCCGACTCGTTCATCGTGTACTTCGAACGCATCCGCGATGAGCTGCGCGACGGGCGTGGCCTGGTCTCCGCCGTCGAAAACGGCTGGAAGCGCGCCAAGCGGACTGTCCTCGCCTCCAAGGCAGTCAACCTTCTTGCCGCACTGGTGCTCTACTTCGTCGCGGTGGGCAACGTCCGTGGCTTCGCCTTCACCCTCGGCCTGACGGCGATTGCCGACCTGATTGTCGTGTTCATGTTTACCCACCCGACCCTGCAGCTCCTGGCCCGCACCAGGTTCTTCGGTGAGGGCCACAAGCTGTCCGGACTCGACCCGGAGCGGCTTGGCGCCGTCCCGCTGTACCGGGGCGCCGGCCGCCTGCGCACGCCGGAGTCCCGGCCCGTGGTCGCCCGCGCCAAGAACACCGGCGCCGCGGCTGAAGCGGAGCGCCGGATGACCATCGCCGAGCGCCGCATGGCGGAAAAGCAGGAGCAGCTCGCAGGCTCTGCGAAGTCCGCCGCGAAGGAGACCAAATAATGCCCAGTTTCGCCACCTTCGGCAACGAGCTTTACACCGGTAAGCGCTCCTACAACTTCGTTGACAGCAAGAAAATCTGGTTCCTCATCGCGGCCGTGGCGGTCGCCTTGTCCATCATCATCCCGGTCGCCAAGGGCGGGTTCAACCTCGGGATCGAGTTCCGGGGCGGCTCCGAGTTCACCGTCTCAAACGTCCAGACCAAGGATGCCGCGGTGGGTGAAAAGGCGGTCACGGACGTAGTTCCCGGCAGTGTCCCGCGCGTGGCCAACGTGGCCGGCACCACCATGCGGATCCAGACGGACAAGCTGACCGACGACGAGACCCTCCGCATCAAGGAAGGCCTCACCACCGCCTACGGCGTGACCGATAACGAGGTAACATCAACGTTCGTGGGCCCCACCTGGGGCGCGGATGTCACGAAGCAGGCCCTGATCGGCCTGGTCATCTTCGTGATTTTGGCAGCAGTGCTCATGGCGCTGTACTTCCGGACCTGGAAGATGTCCCTATCGGCGATCGCCGGCATGGCCGTGACCATGTTTATCACCGCAGGGGTGTATGCGCTCAGCGACTTCGAAGTGACGCCCTCGGCCATCATCGGCTTCCTGACCGTGCTCAGCTACTCGCTGTACGACACTGTGGTGGTCTTCGACAAGATTCGCGAAAATACCGCAGAAATCGACACTTCCACGCGGAGGACCTTCGGCGAGGAGGTCAACCTGGCCGTGAACCAGACCCTGGTGCGCTCCATCAACACCATGATGGTGGCAATCCTGCCGGTCGGCGCCATCCTGTTCATCGGGGCCGGCCTCCTCGGGGCCGGTACGCTGCGGGATCTGTCGCTGGCACTGTTCGTGGGCATCCTCATCGGCACTGCGGCGACGATCTTCGTGGCCGCTCCGATGTACGCCTGGCTGCGCGAACGCGAACCAAACCTGGTCAGGCAGGCCAAGCGGGTGGCCCAGCGCCGCGCCGGCTCGGCGGACCGTTCCGCTGCCGCGGAGCCTGCAGGGACCTGACCCTTGCGCACGGCCCGGGCCGGTGTTTCACTGACGCCGCCCGGGCCGTGCGGCGTTTAACGGCCGGTTACGGATGTCTCCGCCGTGAGGAATAGACTGAAGTAATTAAACGTGGTGAGGGGTACTTCATTGGAAGAACGTTCGTCGTCGGCGCCAACGGCCCAGGGCGGCCAGGGTCCTGCCGGTCCGCAGACCGGTGCGGCCGGGCCTGCGCGTCCCGGACCGTTCGTGCCGGTGGACAACTCCGGGCAGCGGCCCACTTTCCCGGGCCGCCGGGAGCGGACCCGGTCACGCCTTGCGCGGCTCACCGGACGCAGCACCGCCACGTACTCTCCCATCCTGGAACCCTTGCTGCGCACGGTCCGTGCAAACAACCCCAAAGAGGATTTCGACCTCATCCAGCGTGCCTTCGACGTCGCGGAACGCAGCCACCGCGGGCAAAAGCGCAAGAGCGGCGACCCCTACATCACGCACCCGGTGGCGGTCGCCACCATCCTGGCCGAACTGGGGCTCTCCGGAACCACTCTGGCAGCCGCACTCCTGCACGACACGGTGGAGGATACGTCCTATACGCTCGCTGACCTCAAACGGGATTTCGGACCAGAGGTTGCCATGCTGGTGGACGGCGTCACCAAGCTGGACAAAGTCAGCTTCGGCGAAGCCGCGCAGTCCGAAACCGTACGCAAAATGGTCGTGGCCATGGCCAAGGACATCCGGGTCCTGATGATCAAACTCGCGGACAGGCTGCACAATGCCCGCACGTGGCGCTTCGTCTCCGCTGAGTCCTCGGCCCGGAAGGCTCGGGAGACTCTCGAAATCTTTGCGCCGCTGGCCCACCGGCTCGGCATGAACACCATCAAGTGGGAGCTGGAGGATCTTTCCTTCGCTGCGCTCTACCCCAAGGTGTACGAGGAGATCGTCCGGATGGTGGGGGACCGCACTCCGGAACGGGAAAAGAGCCTCGGCGTCATTCGCGACCAGATCGCTGAAGACCTGCGCGCTGCCCGGATCAAGGCAACCATCACCGGCCGGCCCAAGCACTACTACTCCATCTACCAAAAGATGGTGGTGCGGGACAAGGATTTCGACGACATCAACGACCTCATGGGCGTGAGGGTGTTGGTGGACTCAGTCCGTGACTGCTACGCGGCGCTTGGAACCATGCATTCGCGCTGGAACCCGCTGCCCGGCAGGTTCAAGGATTACATCGCGATGCCGAAGTTCAACATGTACCAGTCACTGCACACCACAGTGATCGGACCGGGCGGCAAGCCGGTGGAGATCCAGATTCGTACGCATGAGATGCACCGCCGCGCAGAGTACGGTGTGGCCGCCCACTGGAAGTACAAGGACCAGCCCAATCGCACAGCCGTCGGCCCCGGAAGTCCCCGCGACGGCGACATGGGCTGGCTGCGCTCCCTCGTGGACTGGCAGCAGGAGACCTCCGACCCAGGTGAGTTCCTGGACTCGCTGCGCTTCGAGATCAACGCCCGCGAAGTCTTCGTGTTCACTCCCAAGGGTGAGGTCATGGCCCTCCCGGCCGGTTCCACCCCCGTGGATTTCGCCTACGCAGTGCATACGGAAGTGGGCCACCGCACCATCGGTGCGCGGGTCAACGGGAAACTGGTCCCGCTGAACAGCGAGCTCAACCACGGCGACTGGGTGGAAATCTTCACCTCGAAGGCCGAGGGCGCAGGCCCCAGCCAGGACTGGCAGCACTTCGTCAAGAGCGCACGTGCACGGAACAAGATCCGCCAGTGGTTCAGCAAGGAACGCCGCGAGGAAGCGATCGACCGCGGCAAGGAACTCCTGACCCGGGCCATGCGGAAGCAGAACCTGCCGCTGCAGCGCCTGATGACCCACGAGGCCCTGGCCGCGGTGGCCGAAGAGTTCAAGTACGTCGACATCTCCGGGCTCTACGCCGGCGTCGGTGACGGGCATACCTCGGCACAGTCCGTCATGGAGAAGCTCGTCGAAAGCCTGGGCGGCAACGAAAGCCCCGACGACGACATTACCGAAGTCAGTGTTCCCACCCATGTCAGCAAGGCCAAGTTCTCCGACTCCGGCGTGGTGGTTCGCGGCGTGGGCGATGTCTGGGTCAAGCTGGCGCGGTGCTGCACCCCGGTTCCGCCGGATCCGATCCTGGGCTTCGTGACCAGGGGCTCCGGCGTGTCGGTGCACCGCACCGACTGCACCAACATCTCGGACCTCAAGGACCAGCCGGACCGCATCGTGGACGTGGACTGGGCACCCACGCAGTCCAGCGTGTTCCTGGTGGAGATCCAGGTCGAAGCGCTGGACCGCAAGTCCCTCCTGTCAGACGTCACCAGGGTCCTCTCCGAGAACCATGTGAACATCCTGGCCGCCAGCGTCCACACCTCGACGGACCGCGTGGCCATCTCAAAGTTTGCCTTCGAGATGGGCGACCCCAAGTACCTCAGCCACGTCCTGAGCGCCGTGCGCCGGATCGACGGTGTCTTCGACGTCTACCGCACCACTGGTAACAAGCGGAGGAGCTAACCGGGCGAGCTTGTCCAGGGCGGCGAGTTTGTGGGGTACCCGCGGGGTTGCCTCGATGGCCAGCACCAGCAGCCGAAGCCGGACGTCCTGCTGCGGCCGGGCCAGGAGACTTGCCAAGGCGGGAAGCGCCAGCCTGGCTTCCACGTGGAGGGCGATGTCCAGGGCGGTCCGCAGGGGACTTGAGACCATAAGCCCGCCCAGGCTAACCACGTCCATCGGTCCCAGCCTGACCTCGTGCAGCGTGCAGCCGCGGGTGTTGCGCAGGCCGGAGACGCGGCGCTTGGCGTCCACCAGCAGCGCCAGCCTGTCCGGTTCCGCGGCGCAGCCGTAGATCCAGGCCGCCGTCATCCGCCCCGCAACCACCCGCTGGCGCACCTGCGGCGGGACGGAGCCCGCCGCAGCCCGGGCCCGGAGCTGGGCCGAGTGCCTGGCGTCAGGCAGGGTGAAGCCGTTCTGGTGCAGCCGGGTGAGCACGCCGTCCGCTGCCAGGGACTGGAGCTCCGGCGGGCTGAAGGGCATTCCGGGAGCGTACAATTCCGGAAAGCGCTGTACCGGCGGCTCGGCGGCCGGAAGCGTTTCCGTGCGGGCTCCTGCAGATGGAGGGAGCGGACGGTGTGCCATCCCCCCATCCTGCCGCGGAAGCTTCAACAGCGTCAGGCCCGGTTCCGGTTATGTGGATAACCGGAACCGGGCCTGCCGGAGGTCCTCCCGCACCAGGGAGGAAAGGACGTCAGGCCAGTTCGCTGGCCGAGCGCTGAATCTGGTCGAGCCAGGCCTGGCGGGCTTCGAGCGCCTCGCGGGCAGCGGCGATCTTCCGCTGATCCCCGGTCTTCTCCGCAGCCACCAAATCCTCCTGGAGTCCTGCGATGGCTGATTCGAGCTGGGACAGGGCGCTGTTGGTGCGTGCCTTGCGTTCAGGGTTGGAACGCTGCCACTGCTCGTCCTCGGCCTGCTTGACGGCGTCCTCCACCTTCCGCAGCCCGGCTTCGATCCGGCCCATGTCCGCCCGGGGTACCTTGCCGGCTTCTTCCCAGCGGTCCCGCACGGACTGCAGTGCCTTCTTGGCAGCGGCCAGGTCCTTGACCGGGAGGATGGCGTTGGCCTCGGCCAGCAGCGCTTCCTTCACGGTGAGGTTCGCGGCGTATTCCTGGTCGATTTCGTCGTTGGCGGCCTGGCGCGAGGTGAAGAACACATCCTGCGCGGCTCGGAACCGTGCCCACAAGGCGTCATCATCCTTGCGGCTGGCACGCGGCGAGGCCTTCCACTGGTCCATGAGCCGGCGGTACTCGCCGGCGGCAAAGCCCCAGTCCGTAGATGAGGACAGTGCCTCGGCTTCGGCGATCAGCTTCTCCTTGGCGGCCTTGGCAGCGGAGTTGTTGCTGTCCAGCTGGGAGAAGTAGGCCCGGCGGTGCCGGTCGAACACGGTGCGGGCGGCGCGGAACCTCTTCCACAGCGCATCTTCGTTGCTGCGGCCCAGACGGACGCCGCTCTTCTGGGCGGCCTTCCAGTTCTCGAACAGCTCGTTCATTCGGGCGCTCGAGGTCTTCCACTGCGTCTGGGCCGGGTCCTGGCCGGAGATCTGCTCGGCCTCGGCCACGATCGCCTCGCGGGCAGCCAGCTCCGACGCGCGGACGGCGTCATGCTCGGCCTTTTCAGCTTGCTCCAGCTCAGTGATCTGGCCTTCGAGCTTGTCCAGGCGCGCTTCTGCCGCGCGGAGGTCACCCACCATGTTCCGCTCTGCGAGCTGTTCACGCAGGTGGCTAACGGTCTTCTGCATGTCGGTGCTGGGGGCCTTGGAGCCAACGCGCTGTTCCAGCAGCACGATCTGCGCGACGACGTCGTCATACTTCCGTGCGAAGTAGGCCAGAGCTTCCTCATCACTCACGCCGGGGTACTGGCCCACGGGATGCTCGCCGCCGTCGATGGTCAGGAAGACGTGCCCGTCGCCTTCAACGCGGCCCCACTTGGCGGCCTCTTCCGGCGAAGTGGCCGGAGGCGCCTGGACCGGGGCGGCGGCAGGAGCTGCGGCAGCGGGCTTGGGCCGGGAGGCGAAAGCCTTGGGTGAGGGCGCTGCGGGCCGGGGCACCGGGGACGGAGCGGGTGCTGGAGCCGCAGGGGCCGCCGCCCCTTCGGACGCGTCTGTTGCTGTTTCGTCGGATTTCTGACTGTCTGTCACCGCTAAAAGTCTTTCGCTTGGAGGGAAATACTCACGTACTGCACCGTAGCCGCTCGGCCAGGCTTCCTACTTCAGAGAAAACGAGTCTATCGTGACTGGTTCCACAGGTGCGCCGTCTGTTGCACTGCCGCCCGGCGTGATTCCAGCGGCCGCAATATTGGCGACCGTATCCAGCCCGGAGGTCACCCTGCCCACCACGGTGTAACCGCCTGCACTGTCTGCAGGAATGACCGTGTCTTTGTAAACGATAAAGAACTGGGTGCCATTGCCGTACGTGTTGTTTCCGCTGCGTGCCACGGCGATGGTGCCTGCCGGGTAGGCATTGTCCCCCGGCGTGTTTTCCAGGGGACCCCATCTGTAGCCGGCATCGCCTTCACCGGTGCCGTCGGACGACCCGCACTGAAGTAGCGCAAACGACTCGCCGGTGGTCAACCGGTGGCAGGTTTTGCCGGAATAGAACCCTTCATCGCTGAGGGACTTGAAGACGGCAGCGGCCTGCGGCGCCTTGGTGCCGTCCAGTTCAACGCCGAGCGCAGTTCCGTTCAGGACGAGCTCGCCGGTGAAGGTCTTGCCGGCAGCCGTGTCGGCGGCGGGGATGTTGGCAGCGTTCGTGGCCTGGACAGAGGGATCGGCGGAGGCAGACGGCCCGGCAAGGTCGGCCTGCGCGGCGGCGAATTCTTCCTCCGTGGGGTTACCGGCGAAGGCCGTGAGCTGGAGGGCGACGGCGAGCACGACGGCCGCCGTGCCGGCGCCGGCGGCGATGACATTGTCGCGTTTGCGCCGCTTTTCCTGGTCCCTCCGCAGCTCACGCTTGGCTTCCATCTGCTGGATGCGCCGTTTTGTCTCGCGCGCGCTGCGTGAACTGGCCGCCAAGGGTCCTCCTCGTAGTAGTGCTGCGCGCCCGCCGTTCCGGCCGCCCGCAGTTCCCTGTCCAGCCAGCGCACATGCCTGCCGTATTAGAGATGCCGGCTGAAGGCGCATAAACTGACTGCCGCACATAGTTTATGCATGACTGGCTGGACAGCTCCGCCGCGGACCGTTTTCGGAGGCCGGCAGTGTCCCGGCAGCCTTCACCAAGAGGAGAACTCCATGGCACGCAGCGCCTCCCTGTCCGGATTCCCTGAGTGGCTTCCCGAGGAGCGGCTGGTGGAGCTGCACGTCCTGGACACGCTGCGCCGGGTATTCGAACTGCACGGCTTCAGTTCAATCGAGACGCGCGCAGTGGAAACCGTCGGGCAGCTCCTGCGCAAGGGCGAGATTGACAAAGAGGTGTACGGCCTCAGCCGCCTGCAGGAGGATGAGAGCGACAACCCCGTTAAAGGGGGCAAGGCGGACCCGCATGCCCTGGCCCTGCACTTCGACCTCACGGTGCCTTTTGCACGCTACGTCGTGGAGAACGCCGGCTACCTCGCGTTCCCGTTCCGGCGCTACCAGATCCAGAAGGTGTGGCGCGGTGAGCGCCCCCAGGAGGGACGGGCCCGGGAATTCACGCAGGCGGACATCGATGTAGTGGGCGACGGCGACCTTCCCTTTCGTTATGACGTTGAGATCGCACTGGTCATCGCAGAGGCCCTCAGCGCGCTGCCCATTCCCGACTTCCGCCTGCGGATCAACAACCGCAAGCTGGCCGAGGGCTTCTACCGCGGTATCGGGCTGACGGATACGGCAGGGGTGCTGCGGAGCATCGACAAGCTGGAAAAGGTGGGGCCGGCCAAGGTTGCCGAGCTGCTGCGGGAAGAGCTGGGAGCCACCATGGAGCAGGCGGAGAAGGCCCTGCAGTTGGCTGGTATCCGTACCGAAGACACGTCCTTCGTGGCGCAGGTGCGCGCCCTGGGCGTCACCAATGAGCTCCTGGAGGAAGGCCTGTCCGAGCTCGAACAGGTCATCACCGCCGCCGTGCAGCGCGCGCCGGGCAAAGTCCTGGCCGACCTCAGCATCGCCCGCGGCCTGGACTACTACACGGGCACCGTGGTGGAAACCGTCCTGGTGGGTCACGAGCAGCTGGGCTCGATCTGCTCCGGCGGCCGCTACGATGCCCTCGCGTCGAAAGGAAACCGCAAGTTCCCGGGCGTGGGCCTGTCCATCGGCGTCACCCGACTGGTCTCGAGGATCCTCAGCCAGGAACTCGCGAAGGCATCGCGGTCGGTGCCCACAGCAGTGCTGGTGGCGCTGACGCATGATGACAGCTGGGACGCCGCCCAGGACGTCGCGGCGCTGCTGCGCAGCCGCGGCATTCCCACCGAGGTGGCGGCGAAGGCGGAGAAGTTCGGCAAGCAGATCAAGTTCGCGGACCGCCGCGGCATCCCCTTCGTCTGGTTCACGGACGACGATGGCACGCACCAGGTCAAGGACATCCGCACCGGCGAGCAGGTGGCCGCAGCCCCCGAGACCTGGATGCCGCCGTCTGAAGATCTCGCCGTGCAGGTTGCCAGCACCGTCACCGCAGCGGTGGCCTGAAACTAGCGCCGAAAGCGCAGCACCAGCCAGCGGCCGGCCACGCCGCCGGCAAGAACCGCGGCCATGGTTGCCACGGACGCCGGCGGCAGCGTAAAAGCCAGCAGCAGGCAGCCCAGGAACCCGGCAGCGTTCAGCCACTTGGGCGCGAAGCCGGGGTGCGGATGGAGTGTGAACGCGGCGGCGTTGGCGACCGCGTAGTAGACCAGAACGCCGAAGCTGGAGAAGCCCACCACGGTCATGACATCCACGCTGACCAGCAGCAGGATGACGACGGCGGCCACGGCAAGTTCCGCGGCGAAAGGCACCCGGTGGCGTGTCCCCACCCTGGCGAGCGGCGAGGGGAGGTCGCGTTCGCGGGCCATGGCCAGAGTGGTGCGTCCGACGCCGGTGATCAGGGCCAGGAGGGCGCCCAGGCAGGCTGCTGCGGCTCCGGCCTGGACCACGGCAGCGCCGGCGGCAAGGTGTGAGTTCAGCACTGCATCCAGCAGCGGGGTCCGGGACGCCGCCAGCAGGCCGTCGCGGAGGTGGTTCTGCAGGAGCAGTGCCAGCCCCAGGTAGATGGCGAAAGCCGCGGTCAGCGCGGCCAGGATGGCCCGTGGGATGGAACGTGCCGGGTCCTTGACCTCCTCACCCAGCGTGGCGATCCGCGCATAACCGGCGAAAGCGAAGAACATCAGGCCCGCCGCGGTGAGGATACCCCCGGGTGCCGCCGCGCCGCCGTCGTACGATCCCTGCATTACCTCCGCTCCGCCGGAGGGGTGCGGACCGATGACGGCGGCAGCGGCTACGAAGGCGAGGGTGGCCAGCACCACGGCGAGCAGGATGCGGGTCAGCAGCGCGGTGCGGGTGATGCCCAACAGGTTGACCCCGGTAAGCGCAACGACGGCAGCGATGGCCACGGGCACGGCGTACCCGGGCGCCACATAGTTGCCGAACGTCAGCGCCATGGCGGCGCAGGACGCCGTCTTCCCGGTGACGAAGCCCCAGCCGGCAATGAAGCCGGGCCACGGCCCCAGCCGCTCCCGGCCGTAAACGTATGTTCCTCCGCTGGTGGGGTATCGCGCAGCCAATGCCGCGGACGCCACGGCGTTGCAGTAGGCCACGGCCCCTGCCAGGAGCACGGAAACGGCCAGCATGGTGCCGGCCAATGCCGCTGCGGGGCCGAAGACCACGAACACGCCCGCGCCCAGCATGGAGCCAAGGCCGATGATCGTGGCGTCGGCAGTGCCGAGCCTCCGCTGCAGCTGCGGATGTGCGCCCATGCGGGGACCGTGCCTTTCAAGCGGGTAAACTCAGACGGGATCGTTCCTGGACGATCCTATTTAATTTCCACTGATTTCCTGCTGTCGTCTCTAGAAAGGCGTGCTGTGCTGCGCACACATGACCTCGGATCCCTTCGTTCCGAGAACATTGGACAAACCGTAACCCTGGCCGGCTGGGTTGGCCGACGCCGCGATCACGGTGGCGTGGCATTTGTTGATCTCCGTGACGCGTCCGGCGTGGCCCAGGTGGTGGTCCGCGAGGAAGAGGTCTTCCACGGCCTGCGCAACGAGTACGTCCTGCAGGTCACCGGCACCGTCTCCAAACGGCCCGCCGGCAACGAGAACCCCGCACTCGCCACCGGCGACATCGAAGTCATTGCCGAGGACGTCACCGTCCTGAACACCTCGGAAGCGCTGCCGTTCCAGATCGACGAGCACGTGGAGGTGGGGGAGGAAGCGCGCCTCAAGCACCGTTACCTGGACCTCCGCCGTCCGGGCCCGGCACGCAACCTCCGCCTGCGCTCCGAGGCGAACCGGGTGGCCCGCGAACTGCTGCACCAGGACGGCTTCGTGGAGATCGAAACGCCCACGCTGACGCGTTCGACGCCGGAAGGTGCCCGTGACTTTGTGGTTCCGGCACGCCTGGCGCCGGGTTCCTGGTACGCCCTGCCGCAGTCTCCGCAGCTTTTCAAGCAGCTCCTGCAGGTTGGCGGCTTTGAGAAGTATTACCAGATAGCCCGCTGCTACCGTGACGAGGACTTCCGCGCGGACCGCCAGCCCGAGTTCACCCAGCTGGACATCGAGGCGAGTTTCGTGGACCAGGACGACATCATCAGCCTGGGCGAGAACCTGGTCAAAGCGCTCTGGAAGCTGATCGATGTGGAGATTCCCACGCCCATCCAGCGGATCACCTATGCGGACGCCATGGCGCGCTATGGCTCCGACAAGCCGGACCTGCGCTTCGGCCAGGAGCTCACCGAGCTCACGGAGTTCTTCAAAGACACCAACTTCGGCGTGTTCAAGGCCCCTTATGTCGGTGCCGTGGTGATGCCGGGCGGCGCTTCACAGGCGCGCCGCGCACTCGATGCATGGCAGGAATGGGCCAAGCAGCGCGGCGCCAAGGGCCTCGCCTATGTCCTCTACAAGGAGGACGGCGAGCTGGCCGGTCCCGTGGCCAAGAACCTTACGGACGCCGAACGTGCCGGCTTGGCCGAGGCCGTCGGCGCCAAGCCGGGCGACTGCATCTTCTTCGCTGCCGGCGAGAAGACCCCGTCCCGCGCCCTGCTGGGTGCAGCCCGCGTGGAGATCGGCCACCGTACCGGCCTGATCAACCCGGACGACTGGGCCTTCTGCTGGGTGGTGGACGCGCCGATGTTCGAGCCTGCCGCCGCGGCCGTTGCCTCCGGTGACGTTGCCGTCGGCGCCGGCAAGTGGACCGCCGTGCACCACGCGTTCACCTCACCCAAGCCCGAGTTCCTGGACACCTTCGACAAGGACCCGGAGTCTGCGCTGTCCTACGCGTACGACATCGTCTGCAACGGCAACGAAATCGGCGGCGGTTCCATCCGTATCCACCAGCGCGACGTCCAGGAGCGTGTGTTCGAACTCATGGGCCTGGACCGTGCGGACGCCCAGACCAAGTTCGGGTTCCTGCTGGAAGGCTTTAAGTTCGGTGCGCCGCCGCACGGTGGCATCGCTTTCGGCTGGGACCGCGTCGTTGCCCTGCTGGCCGGCGTCGAGTCAATCCGCGACGTCATTGCTTTCCCCAAGACCGGCAATGGCTACGATCCGCTGACCCAGGCTCCGGCTCCCATCACCGCGCAGCAGCGCAAGGAAGCGGGTGTGGACTTCAAGCCCCAGGCCAGGCCCGAGGAAAAGAAGACCGAAGGCAAGTAAGGCCCGTAGACCTTCGAAAAGCTCCCCGCTGCCGGCATGGTTCGGCGGCGGGGAGGTCTTTTAAACCCCACGCTTGAAGCTTCAAGTAAACTTGGATATCCTTGTTTGCATGACGCAAACACTTGGCCTTCCCCCGGTACTCTTCCTCAGCCACGGCGCCCCGCCCCTTGCGGATGACGCCACCTGGACCCGCCAGCTGGCGGACTGGTCAGGGACGTTTGGGAAGCCCAAGGACATCCTGATGGTGTCGGCGCACTGGGAAAACGCCCCCGTTTCGCTCAGTGCCACCACCCGTAGTCCCGGCCTGGTCTATGACTTTGGCGGGTTCGCGCCGAAGTACTACCAGGTGCAGTACAACGCCCCGCAGGCGCCGGAGCTCGGCGCCGAGGTGGAGCGGCTGGTGGCCGGCCGCGGATACCACGTGGACCGCGACGAGAGCCGCGGCCTGGACCATGGCGCGTACGTTCCCCTGAAGGAGATGTACCCTGACGCGGACGTTCCCGTGGTGCAGATGTCCATGCCTACGCTGGATCCGCAGGGCCTCTTTGCGCTGGGTACCTCCCTGGCCCCGTTGCGCGAGCGCGGAACGCTGATTGTCGGTTCCGGCTTCACTACGCACAACCTGCGCTGGTTCAACCCGGCCGGCGGACCTGACGTCGCGCCGCCGTCGGCCTCCAGCGAATTCGACCACTGGGCGGAGGAGGCCATGACCCGCGGCGATGTTGACGCCATCCTGGACTTCATGAAGAAGGCGCCTGCCGCCCGGGAGGCGCACCCGCGCAGCGAGCACTGGGCTCCGCTTTACGTCGCCCTCGGTGCGGCGTACGGCTCCGGGAATATCGAGGCGAAGACCGCCATCGACGGGTTCTGGTACGGCCTGTCCAAGCGGTCCTGGACCCTGAACTAATAGGCGCAATTACGGGCTGAGTCAGTCCCCGCCGGGCCCGTCGGTCACCTGGACCCGCACGGAGCAGGCGTCGCCGGCAGCCTTAAGGACGACGGCGGCACGCGGCTCGGGTACGTCCAGCCAGGCCAGCCTGGGCGCACCCGAGTAGTCCCGCAGGGCCGGGTGCGCCAGGACCTGCTCCGCGAGCGTCCGGTCGCCGCCGGGCGCAAGGTACTCGAACGGCGGGGCGGAGCCGAACAGCGCTGCTGCCTGGGCGGCAACGGCATCCACCAGCGCATCAGCCTGATTTCCGCGGCGGCGGGCAAAGCGCTGCTGGGACTGGCCGCCCGCGGACGTGCGTCCCTGAACGTACCGGGTTCCCGCCTTGCTGGCCAGTAGCCTGCCCTCGGAGGTTACTCCTATGCCGTAGCCTCCCCGCCGCACCAGCAGCAGCCCAACCCGGCGCGGCTGGGAAGCCAGCGAGGCCAGCCGCTCCAGGACGTCCGCTCCGCGCCCCGGCCGGCCGTCCACTGGCCATGGCGGCTGGAGCAGCGCCGCGGTGCCGTCGGCCGCCAGAAGCCGCACGCCGTCGTCGTCATCGCTGACAGACCAGCCGCCATGGGCGCTGCCAAAGCGCGCCGCCCAGCCCGGCAGCCGGGCGCCGGGCACGAACGTAGTGCGCACGGACGGCGGGCGCGCGCCCCGGGCTGCGGACATGTCGGCCTCCTCTTCTGTACGTCCCCTCCGCGGGATGGCACTTCGCGGCAGTGTTACTTCACAACATTGCTGTGAACTGCCATCCCGCGGGGGAGGGCTGTCGGCGCGGGCCGAATGATTGACTGCAAGTAGCCTATCTATGTGGATGATCTCTTCGGGCAGGATGCTGGCGACGACGACGGGCCGGACGGTGGCGCCAAACCCGGCGCAGGCAGCGGTACTGCTCCGCGCAGCCCCCTCGCAGTCCGCATGCGGCCGCGCAACCTCGACGAGGTGGTGGGCCAGCAGCACCTGCTGGGCCACGGCTCGCCGCTCCGCCAGCTGGCGGCAGGCGCGGAGGCCGCGGGGCCAGCCGGGCCGGCCTCACTGATCCTGTGGGGACCGCCCGGGACGGGCAAGACCACCCTGGCCCACGTGATCGCCAGGGGCCCGGGCCGCAAGTTCGTGGAGCTGTCCGCCATTACCGCCGGCGTGAAGGACGTCCGGCGCGTCATGGACGATGCCCTCACGGCCCGGGACCTTTACAAGACCACCACCGTCCTGTTCCTGGACGAGATCCACCGCTTCAACAAGGCGCAGCAGGACGCCCTGCTGCCCGGCGTTGAGAACCGCTGGGTGGTGCTGGTGGCCGCAACCACGGAAAACCCCTCCTTCTCGGTGGTGTCCCCGCTGCTCTCCCGGTCCCTGCTGCTGACGCTCAAGCCGCTCACTGATGCCGACATCGAAGGACTCCTGCTCCGTGCTGTCCAGGATCCGCGTGGCCTGGACGGCAAGGTCGAGCTCTCCGGCGAAGCCCTGGCACACCTGGTCCGGCTCTCCGGCGGTGACGCCCGGCGCGCGCTGACCGCCCTGGAGGCCGCTGCCGGCGTCGCGTTTGGCGACGCCGATGACGCCGCCGTCGGCGATGGCGCTCCCGTGAACGTCGAACTTAAGCACACCGAACGTGCCCTGGACGTCGCCGCCGTTCGTTACGACCGCGCCGGGGACCAGCACTACGACGTGGCCAGCGCGTTCATCAAGTCCATCCGCGGCTCGGACGTGGACGCGGCACTGCACTACCTGGCCCGCATGCTGGAGGCGGGGGAGGACCCCCGCTTCGTGGCACGGCGGATCGTGATTTCTGCGGCGGAGGACATCGGCATGGCGGACCCCACCGCCCTGCAGACCGCGGTGGCCGCAGCCCAGGCAGTGCAGCTGATCGGCATGCCGGAGGGCCGGATCATCCTGGCCGAGGCTGTGGTCCACCTGGCCACCGCCCCCAAGTCCAACGCCGCATATCTCGGGATCAACAAGGCCATTGCGGATGTCCGCGCCGGGCTGGGCAATGGTATTCCCGCCCACCTGCGCGACTCGCACTATCCGGGGTCCAAGCAGCTGGGGCACGGGCTCGGCTACAAGTATGCCCATGACGCCCCGCACGGCGTGGCCACCCAGCAGTACCCGCCGGACGACCTGGTGGGCAAGGACTACTACCAGCCCACGGCCAACGGCGCCGAACGGGACATCGCGGTACGGCTGGAGCGGCTGCGGAAGATTATCCGCGGCACATAGGCGCCGTGGTAGGATAGATGTTTGTCTGGCAAGGCACGGACGCACAATCCCCTTGAATTTCTTCAAGTAGGTTATGCCCTGCGCCCAGTAGCAAAAGGCAGCGGTTGGCCGATGCTCTCCATCGTGGAGGCCAGTAACACTGACACACCGCAGATATTGGAAGGACACAAGTGGCTAACAACACTCGTGCTCGCCGTCAGGCCCGCCTCTCGCGGTCCCTCGGCATTGCTCTGACCCCCAAGGCCGCCAAGTACATGGAGCGCCGCCCGTACGGCCCCGGTGAGCACGGCCGCGCCCGCAAGAAGCAGGACTCCGACTACGCCGTACGTCTGCGCGAAAAGCAGCGTCTGCGCGCCCAGTACGGCATCCGCGAAGCACAGATGACCCGTGCCTTCGAAGAAGCCCGCCGCACCAAGGGCCTGACCGGTGAGAACCTCATCGAACTGCTCGAAATGCGTCTTGACGCCCTGGTCCTGCGTGCCGGCTTCGCCCGCACCATCGCCCAGGCCCGCCAGCTTGTTGTGCACCGCCACATCATGGTTGACGGCGTCCGCGTCGACCGCCCGTCGTTCCGCGTCGGCGAGGGCCAGCTGGTCCACGTCCACAGCCGCAGCGAGACCATGGTTCCGCTCCAGGTTGCAGCAGCCGGCGCCCACCGCGACGTGCTGCCCGCCGTTCCGGCCTACCTGGACGTCAAGCTGGAGGCACTGCAGGCCCGCCTGGTCCGCCGCCCCAAGCGCTCCGAGGTTCCCGTGACCTGCGAAGAGCAGCTCGTCGTCGAATTCTACGCACGCTAAATCCCAGCAGCGTATCCAAAGAAGCCCGTGGCAAGCGCCGCGGGCTTCTTTGTATGTAAGGTACTTGGGGGACATCTGCGGCGAAGCCCTTTTCGGGGCGCGCCGCGGTGATGCCGATCCACAGGATTTCGAGGAGATGAACGTATATGTCTGGTGGCGATATTGCCGGCCTGATCGCTGCCGGGGTGTTTGCGCTCCTGGTGCTGCTGCTGGCAGTGCCCATCATGAAACTGGGCAGGGTGTTCGACGAGGTGCGCACCGCCATCCGGTCGCTCAGTGACGGGGCCACTCCACTCATGGATGAGGTGACGGCCACCGTCTCCACCACCAACCAGCAGCTCAAGAAGGTGGACGGGATCTCATCCAACGTCTCTGACGCCTCGGCGAACCTGTCTGCACTTTCTTCACTGGTTGCCGCCACCATGGGATCGCCGCTGATCAAGGTCGCGGCCTTCAGCTACGGCGTCCGGACCGCGCTGGCCAACCGTAAGAAGCCCGCTACCGGCCGCCGCAGCCGCTGAACCACGGAAGAGACAGACCATGAAAAGACTTGTCTGGATGGGAATTGGCGTGGCTATCGGAGTCATCGCCTTCAAGAAAGTGACCGAAGCCCAGTCCAATCTTGGACCGGAAGGCCTGAACCGGGCCGTGGGCCGGCTTGCGGACGGCATTTACGACTTCGCCGATGCGGTGCGGGCCGGCATGCATGAGCGGGAGTCCGACCTCCGCTCGGCCCTGGGCGTCGAGCCAGCGGACGCGGCCCGCCGCTGACCGCCCTGGCCGCCACCCCCGGCAGGCCGGAAGCAAACCGGCAGGACCATCCTTGGGCCTGCCAATGAACGATCAATCCGTGCAGGTGCGCGGACCAAGAAGGGTAAGAAGACAGCACATGAAGTCGCAGGAGATTACGAAGCGCTGGGTGGACTTTTTTGTCAGCAAGGGCCACACGGCGGTTCCGTCCGCGTCGCTGGTATCCAGCGACCCCTCGCTGCTGTTCACGGTGGCCGGCATGGTGCCGTTCATCCCGTACCTCACTGCCCGTGAGGAAGCCCCCTACTCGCGCGCCACCAGCGTCCAGAAGTGCATCCGCACCGGCGATATCGAAGAAGTGGGCAAGACGGCCCGCCACGGCACCTTCTTCCAGATGTGCGGCAACTTCTCCTTCGGCGACTACTTCAAGGAAGACGCCATCAGGTTCGCCTGGGAACTGCTCACCAAGAGCGTTGACGACGGCGGCTACGGCCTCGCGCCGGAACGCCTCTGGGTCACCGTGTACCAGGAGGACGACGAGGCTGCCGAACTGTGGCTGAAGAACACCGGCGTCCCGGCAGAACGCATCCAGCGGATGGGCAAGTCGGACAACTATTGGCACACCGGCCAGCCCGGCCCGGCGGGCCCGTGCTCGGAGATCTACTACGACCGCGGCCCGGCCTACGGCGTTGAAGGCGGCCCCCTCGCCGACGAGACCCGCTATATCGAGATCTGGAACCTCGTGTTCATGCAGTACCAGATCGACAACGTCCGCTCCAAGGAAGACTTCGATGTGCTGGGGGAGCTGCCCAAGCGCAACATCGACACCGGCCTGGGCATGGAACGCCTCGCCATGATCCTCCAGGGCGTCGAGAACATGTACGAGACCGACCAGGTGCGTCCTGTCATCGACAAGGCAGCCGAGCTCTCCGGCAAGGAATACACGTCCGCAGAGTCCGATGACGACCCGCACCACACGGATGATGTCCGGATGCGCGTCGTGGCCGACCACATCCGCTCCGCGCTGATGCTCATCTCCGACGGTGTCACCCCCTCCAACGAGGGCCGCGGCTACGTGCTGCGCCGCCTGATCCGCCGCGCCGTTCGCTCCATGCGCCTTCTGGGCGTCGAGCAGGCCTGCCTGCCGGAGCTGCTGCCGGCCTCGCGGGACGCCATGAAGGGTGTCTACCCCGTGGTGGAAACCGATTTCGACCGCATCAGCCGGATCGCCTACGCCGAAGAAAAGGCGTTCCTGCGCACCATCGCCTCCGGCACTGCACGGCTTGAAGACGCGGTCCGCGAGTCCAAGGCGGCCAACCGCCCGTTGTCCGGCTCGGACGCGTTCACGCTGCACGACACCTACGGTTTCCCGATCGACCTCACCCTCGAAATGGCAGAGGAAGCGGGCCTGAAAGTGGACGAGGCGGCGTTCCGGAGCCTCATGCAGGAACAGCGGCAGCGCGCCCAGGCCGACGCCAAGGGCAAAAAGGGCGGCCACGCCGACCTCAGCGCCTTCCAGGAGATCCTCGCCCAGGGCGAAACTATCTTCACCGGCTACACAGAGCTCGACGGCGAATCCCGGGTCCGCGGGATCCTCACCAACGGACTTCCGGTACAGCAGGCGTCCACGGGCGACGAAATCGAACTGGTGCTCTCCGAGACGCCGTTCTACGCCGAGGCCGGCGGGCAGGCAGCGGACACCGGCCTGATCACGGGTGACGGCTTCGTCGTCGAGGTCCTGGACGTCCAGCGTCCGCTGAAGGGCCTGAGCGTCCACAAGGCCATTGTCCGCGAGGGCGAAATTGCGTCCGACGCCCTGGTGCGTGCCGCCGTCGACCGCGAACGGCGCCATGCCGCAGAGCAGGCGCACACCGGCACCCACATTGTCCACGCTGCACTGCACCAGATCCTGGGGCCGGAAGCCACCCAGCGCGGCTCCTTCAACAAGGCCGGCTACCTGCGCTTCGACTTTGCCTGGGGCGAAGGCCTGAGCACGGCCACCCGGTCCGAAATCGAGGAAGTCTCCAACCTCGCCATTCGCAACAACTTCCGGGTGGAAACCAAGGTCATGGGCCTGGCCGAGGCGAAGGCACTGGGCGCCATGGCGCTGTTCGGCGAGAACTACGGCAGCGAGGTCCGCGTCGTGGAAATCGACGGCGCTTGGTCCCGCGAGCTCTGCGGCGGTACGCACGTGGCCAACACGTCCCTTATCGGCAGCCTCTCGCTGCTCGGCGAACAGTCGGTGGGTTCTGGAAACCGCCGCGTCGAGGCCTTCGTGGGCATGGATGCCTTCCGCCACCTTGCTGCCGAGCGTGCCCTGGTGACGGAACTGACGGAGATGCTGAAGGTTCCCTCCGGCCAGCTGGCCGACCGCATCGCCACCACCTTGTCCAAGTTGAAGGCCACGGAAAAGGAACTGGACCGGCTGCGCAAGGAACAGCTGGCCGCTTCGGCAGCGCAGCTGGTGGGCAGCGCCAGGGACGCCGCCGGCGTCAGCGTGATTGCGCACGACGCCGGGACCGTCAGCGGTGCGGATGATCTTCGCGGGCTCGCCCTGGACCTGCGCAACCGGCTCGGTTCCGCCGCGGCAACGGTGGCGGTAGCGGGTGTGGCGAACGGCCGTCCCATGGTCCTGGTGGCCACCAATGAGGCTGCCCGCGAATTCGGTGTCAAGGCGGGTGCGCTGGTACGCCTGGCCGCCGGTGTTCTCGGCGGCGGTGGCGGCGGCAAGGACGACGTGGCCCAGGGCGGCGGAACCGACGCGACGAAGGTTCCCGCTGCCCTCACCGCCATTGTCGACGCCATCTCGGCCCGCTAAACCTCATCATGACCCATCCTGAACCGGCCGGCGGATACCCCCAGGGCGTGAAACTGGGGGTGGACGTAGGCACTGTCCGGGTCGGCGTGGCGCTCTGCGACCGTGACTCGATCCTGGCCACGCCCTACAAGACCCTGGACCGCAACGCCAAGAAGAACTCGGACGTGCGCATCATCGCGGACCTCGCCGCGGACCTCGGCGCAGTGCAGGTCTTTGTCGGGCTGCCCCGGACGCTCAAGGGCGAGGAGCGGGCGTCGGCGCAGATGGCCACGGACTACGCCGGGCTCCTGGCTGCCGAGCTGTCCGCGCGTGGCCTCGAGGTGCCTGTGAACCTGGTGGACGAGCGGCTCAGCAGCGTTACAGCCCACCGCAACCTGCATCAGGCTGGCATGAGCAGCAGGGACCACCGTAAAGTAATTGACCAGGTCGCGGCGGCAGGTATCCTCCAGCACGCGATCGACATGCAAAAAGCCAGGGGAGCGGACGTCGGTTCACGAGTGGACGCGCCGGCCCCTGCCATCGAGCCGGCATCCGGCGGACTGGACCAGCCCGCCCGGGACCTGCCGGTGGATACGGCCCGATCTTCAGATAATGGAAGGCAACAGTGAGCCCTGCCAACATCGACGACGCCTCCGGCTCGCGGGCCGGAGGATCCGGGCGTCCGCTGACCCGGAAGGAACTGCGCGCCCGGGAAAAGAGCCTTGAGACCGGCAAGCACGGGGCCGTTCCGGAGCAGGCCTATGAGACGGGCCATGACATCCCGCCCCAGCCGGTCCAGCCACCGGTGGCCCTGCCGCAGGAAGAGCCGGCCGTGCCGCCGGCCCCTGTGGAACCGCCCGCCGCGCAGGAGCCTGCCGCTGCCACGGTGCCGCCCGCTCCGGTGACACCGCCTGGAATCAACGTGCGCCAGGACCTCCGGATTGAAGCGCATCACGGTGCAGAACAGCAGCCTGACGCGCCACTCGTGGACGAACCCCACTACGCGGGTCAGCACTACGCGGAAGAGCCGGGCCACGGTCACGGCTACGATGATGGGCTGCACCAGGACGCGGTTCTCCTCAGGGAGGACTTTCACCACCCGGAGCTCCACGAAGATCAGCATCACGACGACGATCTCCACCACGGTCTGCTTCCGGCCGCGGTTGCCGCACCGCCGCGGCCCTCAAAGAAGGTTCGGCGCCGCCGTCGGATTCTTGCACTGTTCCTCACGCTGGCCGTGTTTATCACCGCGGTCGCAGTGGGAGCGCAGTTCCTCAAACCGCTCCTTGGCGACTCCCGGCCCAGCGATTTTCCCGGCCCCGGCACGGGAGAGGTCCAGGTGACCGTCGCCAACGGTGAAGGCAGCCGCTCAGTCGCTGCCACCCTCGAAAACGAACAGGTCATCGCCAACGCAGACACCTTCCTGCAGGCGTTCAACGCCTCGGGCGGAACCCTCTCTCCGGGCGACTACACGTTTAAGCGGGAGATGAAGAACTCCGACGCCGTCAGCGTCCTCCTGGGCGAAGGGTCGGAGAAGGTCATCTACTTTGCGCTAAGCGCCGGACTGCGGATCGGCGAGTCCCTTCAGGCCATCTCCGAAGGATCCGGCATTTCCATCCAGGACCTGCAGTCCTTCAGCGACAAACCGGCCCAGTTCGGCCTGCCCCCCGCCGCCAAGAACCTCGAGGGATACCTGGCGCCGGGAGAGTACCGCTTCCCGCTGGGTACCTCGGCCAAGGACATCCTGCAGAAGCTGGTGGACACCACGGTGGACGAACTGGTGGCGCAGGGAATCACGGACCCCGCCAAGCAGTACCAGGCCGTCACGGTAGCCAGCATCGTCCAGGCCGAAGGCGGCCAGGCGGACTACGGCAACGTTGCCGGCGCCATCTACAACCGCCTTAAGCCCAACGACCAGACCAACGGCTACCTCCAGGTGGACTCCGCCGTGACCTACGGGCTGGGGACGCGCAGCTTCAACTTCACCGAAGAGCAGCGCCGGGACAAGTCGAACCCGTACAACACGTACGCGAACCCCGGCCTTCCGCCTGGCCCCATCGGTTCCCCGGGCCGGACGGCCATCGACGCTGCCGCCAAGCCCACCAAGAACGACTTCCTGTACTGGGTCACCATCAACCTGGACACCGGGGAGACCAAGTTCGCCAAGACGCTGGCTGAGCACAACGCCTACGTGGAGCAGTACAACAACTGGTGCCGGGCGAATGAAGGACGCTGCACGTGAGCCTGAGGGCTGCTGTCCTGGGCCATCCCATCGGCCACTCAAAGTCGCCGGCACTGCACCGGGCAGCCTACGCCCGGCTAGGGATGGACATCAGCTACACCGCCATCGACGTCACCGAGGAGCTGCTGCCCGGATTCATGCAGCAGGTCCGGCACCAGCCCGGGTGGCGTGGCCTCTCGGTGACCATGCCATTGAAAACCGCCATCCTGCCAGAATTGGACGAGGTCCGCGGCATTGCCCGGACGCTGGGGGTGGTGAACACCGTGTCCTTCGAGGACGGGGGGGACGCCGCCCGGACTATCGGTTACAACACGGACGTGGCCGGTATCGTCAATGCGCTCCGGCACGGGGGAGCCGGCCAGGCCCCGTCCGCCGTGATCCTGGGCGGGGGAGGCACCGCGGCGTCGGCTGTGGCCGCGCTGAAGGAGTTGGGCACGGATCGCGTGCACGTCTATGTCCGTGACCCCTCCCGCGCCGGGGATGTCCGCGCCGCTGCCGGCAGCCTGGGCCTGGATCTGGACGTCCGTCCATTGACTGAAGCTGCCCGCCCCGCGGCGGAGGCCGACGTCGTCATCTCCACTCTGCCGCCCCGGGCCGCGGATGGTCTAGGCTCCGAAATCGCCGCCCTGAAAACCCGAACTCCCGGCGTGCTGCTGGATGTGGCGTATGATCCCTGGCCCAGCCTCGCCGCCTCCGTTTGGCAGGCCGGCGGCGGCACCGTGGTCCCGGGACTGGAGATGCTGCTCTACCAGGCCGTGGAGCAGGTGCGGCTTTTTACACGCCGCGACGGCGACGTCAACGCAGCCGTCATAGATGTGATGTGCGCCTCAGTCGGCCTTCCCCGACGGGCTTTGTGACCGCCCCCCGTGGCAGGATGGAAGATATGTTGCGTTGGTTGACAGCCGGTGAATCCCATGGCCCGGCTCTGATGGGAATTATTGAAGGCGTCCCCGCCGGGGTGGAAATCACCAGCGGCCACATTGCCGACTCGCTCGCCCGCCGCCGGCTTGGCTATGGCCGCGGCGCACGCATGAAGTTCGAACAGGACGTCGTCACCATCCTTGGCGGCGTCCGTCACGGCATTACCCAGGGCGGCCCGGTTGCCATCCAGGTGGGAAACACCGAGTGGCCCAAGTGGGAGCAGATCATGTCTGCCGACCCCGTTGAACCAGAAGCCCTGGCCGACCAGGCCCGCAACGCGCCGTTGACGCGGCCCCGCCCGGGGCACGCAGATTTCACCGGCATGCAGAAGTACGGCTTCGACGAAGCCCGGCCAGTCCTTGAGCGCGCCAGCGCCCGCGAAACCGCCACCCGTGTAGCCATGGGCACCGTTGCCGCGCAGCTCCTGAAGCACCTCGGCATTGAACTGGTCAGCCACACAGTCTCCATTGCCAGCGTCACGGTTCCCGAGGGCCGGCCGCTTCCCGTCCCCTCGGATGTCCTTGCCTTGGACGCCGACCCGCTGCGTTGCTTTGACCGCGACACATCAAACGCCATGGTCGCCGAGGTCGATGCGGCGCATAAGGAGGGCGAAACGCTGGGCGGCGTGGTGGAGGTCCTCGCTTACGGACTGCCGCCCGGACTGGGCAGCTACGTCCACTGGGACCGCCGGCTCGACTCCCGGCTTGCCGCAGCCCTTATGGGCATCCAGGCCATCAAAGGCGTGGAAGTGGGCGACGGCTTCCGTACCGCTGCCCGCCGTGGATCCGCGGCGCACGATGAAATCGTCCGGGACGCGGACGGCCGCATCATTCGCGCCAGCAACCGTGCCGGTGGCATTGAGGGCGGCATGAGCATCGGTGATGTCCTGCGGGTCCGGGCAGCCATGAAGCCCATCGCCACCGTACCGCGCGCCCTGAAGACCATCGACGTCAGCACCGGTGAACCGGCCAAGGCACACCACCAGCGCTCCGACGTCTGTGCAGTCCCTGCCGCCGGCGTCGTGGCGGAGGCCATGGTTGCACTGGTCCTCGCCGAAGCCGTCATGGAGAAGTTCGGCGGTGACTCGGTGGCGGAGACGGCGCGCAACATCAAGGGCTACCTGGACAACATCCCGGCCTCCCTGGACTCGATCGGCCAGTAGTGCCCCACCGCAACAAAGACGGCGCCTTCACCGGGCCGGAAAAGCGCCCCATCGTGCTCATCGGCCCCATGGCCGTGGGGAAGTCGGCCCTTGGCCAGCAACTGGCGCAGCAGCTGGGTGCCCCGTTTGTGGACACCGATGCGGTGGTCGTGGCAACCCACGGATCCATCGCCGAGATCTTCGCCGGCCGCGGTGAACACGCGTTCCGTGAAATCGAGGCGCGGACTGTGGCCGCCGCCGTGGAATCCGCGGAAGGCCAGGGCACCGTGATCTCCCTTGGTGGCGGGGCGGTGCTCGATTCGGGAACGCAGCAGATCATCAGCCGGTGTACCGTGGTGTACCTCGAATGCGACGCCGATACGGTCGCGTCGCGCATCGCCAAAAACTCCGGCCGCCCCTTGCTGGCAGGCGACGCCATGGGCCGCTGGCAGGCCATGTTCGCCACCCGCAGGCCTGTTTACGAGCGGCTTGCGGATATCACCCTGGACGTCCGGCACGGCTCGGTGGCCGAGCTCGGCGCCCGGCTGGAAGCAGCGCTGCGTGACTTCGCAGCTGCCCAACAGGAAGTTGAAAAGTGAGTACCGAATCAACGGTCATCAAAGTTACTGGCGCCAGTGCCGCGGAAAATTACGACGTCGTCGTCGGACGCGGGCTGCTCGGTAACCTTCCGGCGTTGCTGGGGGAGCGGGTGCGGCGCGTGCTGGTCATCCACCCCCGCGCGCTCCGCCTGACGGGTGACACCGTTAGGGACGAACTGGCGGAGGACGGCTTCACCTCCCTCACTGCCGAGATCCCGGACGCCGAGGAAGGCAAACACATTCAGGTCGCCGCGTTCTGCTGGCAGGTCCTGGGACAAAACGACTTCACCCGGTCCGACGCCATCGTGGCCGTGGGCGGCGGCGCCGTCACGGACCTGGCTGGCTTTGTCGCGGCAACGTGGCTTCGCGGGGTCAAGGTCATCCACATGCCCACCAGCCTGCTGGGCATGGTGGACGCAGCCGTGGGGGGAAAGACCGGGATCAACACCGCGGAGGGCAAGAACCTGGTGGGCGCCTTCCACCCGCCGGCCGCCGTCCTTGCGGACCTTGATACCCTCCAGACACTGCCCCGGAACGAGATTGTGTCCGGGATGGCAGAGGTCATCAAATGCGGGTTCATCTCCGACCCCGCCATCCTGGACCTGGTGGAGAAGGACGCGGCCGCCGTCGTCGATCCGCAGTCCCCGGTCATCCGCGAACTCATCGAACGGGCCATTGCTGTCAAGGCCGCGGTAGTCTCCGAAGATCTCAAGGAATCCGGACTGCGGGAGATCCTGAACTACGGCCACACGCTGGGCCACGCCATCGAACTGGTGGAGCGGTACTCGTGGCGCCACGGCGCTGCCGTGTCCGTGGGAATGATGTTCGCCGCGGAACTGGCCCGCAGCGTTGGGCGGCTCAGTGATGCCGATGCCGATCGGCACCGGAGCATACTTGAGGGGCTTGGGCTGCCGGTAACATACCGGCGGGACCGCTGGCAGGGCCTGCTGGACGGAATGCGGCGCGACAAGAAGTCCCGCGGTGACCTCCTGCGTTTCGTGGTGCTGGACGGCATCGCCAGGCCGGGCATCCTCGATGTTCCGGATACGTCACTGCTCTTTGCCGCCTACCAGGAAATCGCTTCCTGATGCAGGGCGATGTGACCGGAACCAGTGACTGGCCGGAAACCGGGTTCCCGGGCATCCGGATCAACCCGGAGACACTCCTGCCGCAGATCGTGAACTCCGAGGCGTGCCAGGCTGCGCTGGATGCGTCCCGGGACCCCGCGGACCGGATTTTCGTTCTGCTGGTCCAGGGCCAGGCAGCCGAGGCGGCTGAGCTTCTGGCGGAAGCCCGCTTCGCCGATCCCGAGTCGTTCCGCCTGCGTGCCTTCGAAGCCGAGGTGCTCCTGGTCTCCAAGCGCCTGGACCACGCCGTGGAGCTCTTCCGGCAGTTGCTCTCGGAGGTCCAGGGCACCCCGATGGAGGCGCAGGCGCTGCAGTTCCTCGGTAAGACCCAGTACGCCGCCGGCCAGGTTTCGGCCGCCGTCGATTCGTTCACCCGGGCGCTGGACCTGCGTGTGGCGCAGTCGGCGGATGCCGCACAAATCTATTCGTCGACGGTGGCGCTGCAGCGCGCCCGGGATGTGCTGGACCTGGCCTGCTGAAAGTCGTCGTCCGGGCCCGTCCGGGTGCATGGCCGGGGCCCTGCCCGAAAGCCGGTTGGATTTACCGGTAGAATAGTTCTTGGATTTTTGCAGACCCGCGATTTTTGACAAACACGCGCTGGCAGGCCGTCGACCCTGCCGGCCGGCATACGAAGCCTGACCACGCGGCCAGGAACAGAAACCAGAGGAAACCAGTGGCAACCACTAACGACATCAAGAACGGAACGGTCCTGAAGCTCGAGGGCCAGCTCTGGAACGTTATCGAGTTCCAGCACGTGAAGCCGGGCAAGGGCGGTGCATTCGTCCGCACCAAGATGCGGAACGTGATGTCCGGCAAGGTTGTGGACAAGACCTTCAACGCCGGCCTCAAGATCGAAACCGCCACGGTTGACCGCCGCGACTACCAGTACCTGTACCAGGACGGCGCCGACTTCGTTTTCATGGACACCTCGGACTACGACCAGATCACCGTTTCCGGGGCCACCGTTGGCGACGCCACCAACTTCATGCTCGAAAACCAGATGGTCAACATCGCCATCCACGAGGGCAACCCCCTCTACATCGAGCTGCCGCCGAGCGTAGTCCTCGAAATCACGTACACCGAGCCGGGCCTCCAGGGCGACCGCTCGTCCGCCGGCACCAAGCCCGCGACGCTGGAGACCGGCTACGAGATCCAGGTTCCCCTGTTCATTGAGAACAACACCAAGGTCAAGGTGGACACCCGCGACGGCAGCTACCTCGGCCGGGTCTCTGAGTAGTGAGCGCCCGCGGCAAAGCCCGTAGCAGGGCCCTTGATGTTCTTTTCGAGGCCGAACAGCGTTCGGTGTCGGCCTTCGACGTCCTCCGGGCGCGGCGGGAAAAAACGGACCAGGTGGTCAATCCGTACACCGTGGACATCATCGAAGGCGTTGTCTCCCGGCAGACTGCCATCGACGAGTTCCTGGAAACTTATTCGCAGGGCTGGAGCCTTGAACGGATGCCGTCCGTGGACCGCATCATCCTCCGGATAGGTACCTGGGAACTGCTCTACAACGACGATGTTCCGGACGGCGTCGCCGTCAGTGAAGCGGTGGCTCTGGCCAAGACGCTTTCCACCGACGAATCGCCGCAGTTCATCAACGGACTGCTGGGCCGGTTGCAGCAGCTGAAACCCTCGCTGCTGGCGTAGCTGGAGACCCACTGACAGGACCAACCCCGCTAAAGGAGCCGACCGCCAACCAGGCGGCCGGCTCCTTTGCTGTTTCGGTTCAGCCGGCTACGGCGGCCCTGAGCGCCAGCACGCGCTGCAGCTGCAGCCGCTCTTCGGCCTGGTGGAGTGGCACGTCCCGGCCGCTGAGGATCCGTTGCCGAATGTTAGCCAGCCGGGTCACCGCCGCCACAAACTCCTTCATCTGCCGCTTCCGACCGAGCCCGCCCGCCCATCTCAGCGCCGCACGCCGTCCGGCCGTTGTGGCAAGCATTTCCACCTCGTCCACGGTGAACCAGCCCGCGGCGGCGTACTCCAACAGGCGCTGCCGGGTGAGTCGATTCTCGGCAATGCGCAGGACCACGATGCCGGCCACGGCGGCCAGGAAGAGGGGTACCTGTACCAGCACGTATTCAGCCAGGAAGTTCTCGCCCATGCTGTTCCAACGGTTGTGCAGGAACATGGCCGGCAGCACGCCCACGGCGAATGCCATCACGGCTGTCCAAGCACGCCCGCGCCGGGCAGCGAAGCCCATGACCAGCCCCGTGGTGCCGGTGAATACCGCGTGGGCAAAGGGGGACATGATGCCGCGGAGGACGAACACCTGCGCCAGGTCCCCTGACACGACCGGATCAGCGATGGCACGGCCAAAATACAGAATGTTTTCGGTGAATGCGAAGCCTGCGGCGATGGTGAAAGCAAATACCACGCCGTCCACCGGCCCGTCGAAATGCCTGCGCGCGGCCAGCAACAGGACAAGCAGTCCCAAACCCTTGGCTGATTCCTCCACGATCGGCGCCTGGACAGTGACGAGGTAGGTCCGAAGCGCTGCTTCGCTCGGGAACTCCGCCCCGACCAGGAACAGCGGCTGCAGCAGCATCGTCGCGGCGATGGACACCGCGGCGCCCCACGTGAAGGCGAAGTACAGCAGGCGCTTGGGTTCCGGCTCCCACCGGTCAATCACCCTGACTGTCAGGAGTACAACCGCCAAGGGAAAGAGGGAGGCTACAAAACCGCCCAGAAACCCGGCAGGGCCCGTGCTGGCCAGCAGCGGCGGGACCACCAGAAACAGGCTGGCGAACGCCAGCAGAGTGACGGCAAACGTGAGCCATACCAGCCCGCCGCGGCGGCGCGTCGCGGCCGGTCCGGGAACGCCCCACCAGCCAGGTGGTCCGCCAAGAGGCGCCGCAGGCTGCACGGCGGGGCCGAAATGCCCGGGAGCGGGACGGTAGTCCTGCGGCTGGACATGTCCCATCCAGCTGGGGTTGGCATCGCGCGGCAGTGGGGGAGGTGTCGGCATAACGAAAGCCTAGCGGCGGATCCGGACGCCTGTGGAGCAGGGCGTGTGACCAGCACCGCGCCGGTCCGGGCCGTCCGCGGACGGCGCCTGTGGTAATTTTGGAACGCACATGATCCTTTTTTAATTCCGTCCCGTGAGGCGGGGAAAGGGGAGACGAGCGTTGACTTCTGTCACCAACGCGCCGGGTCCGGCCAGGGTTGTCCTCAACCAGGCCGATATCGACCGGGCACTCACTCGTATCGCCCATGAGATCCTTGAAGCCAACAAGGGGTCCCAGGACCTGGTCCTGTTGGGCATCCCGCGCCGCGGCTATCCGCTGGCACTCCGGCTGGCGCACAAGATCGCAGCCGCTGATCCGTCCGTGGACCCCGCAGCAATCGTGGGGCAGCTTGACGTCACCATGTTCCGGGACGATCTGTCCCGCCAGGGCACCCGGCCTCCTTACCCCACCAAGCTGCCGCGGACGGGCATCGACAACAAGGTGGTGGTCCTCATTGACGACGTCCTGTACTCGGGCCGCACTATCCGCGCCGCGCTGGACGCCCTCGTGGATCTCGGCCGCCCCCGCATCGTGCGCCTTGCCGTCCTGATCGACCGCGGCCACCGCGAACTCCCCATCCGGGCGGACCATGTGGGAAAGAACCTCCCGACGTCCTCGGCCGAGAAAGTCCGGGTCCGGCTCGAGGAGACCGATACCCCGGCCGGTTCCGCCGCCGTCAACGAGGTTGTCATCGAGGGGCGTCCATGAGGCATCTGCTGTCCACTGAAGACCTCAGCCTGGCCAACGCCGTTCGTATCCTCGACACCGCCGAAGAGATGTCCGCGGTAGGGGAGCGGGAAGTCAAGAAGCTGCCCGCGCTGCGGGGCCGCACCGTGGTGAACCTCTTCTTCGAGGACTCCACCCGCACCCGTATCTCGTTTGAGGCTGCAGCCAAGCGCCTTTCCGCGGACGTCATCAATTTCGCCGCCAAGGGATCCTCGGTGTCCAAGGGGGAGTCCCTGAAGGACACCGCCCAAACGCTGTCCGCCATGGGGGCAGACGCCGTCGTGATTCGGCACTGGGCCTCGGGCGCCCCGCACCGCCTTGCTGCCACTGACTGGATCGATGCGGCCGTGATCAACGCCGGCGACGGCACCCACGAACACCCCACCCAGGCACTCCTGGACGCCTTCACCATGCGCCGCCACTGGGCCCGCCTGTCCGGCACCGCGTCCGAAGGCGCAGACCTGAAGGGCATGCGGGTTGTCATCGCGGGGGACGTCCTGCACTCCCGCGTGGCCCGCTCCAACGTCTGGCTGCTGCGTACCCTCGGGGCAGACGTCACACTGGTGGCGCCGCCCACCCTGCTGCCCATCGGCGTCGAAAAATGGCCCTGCAGGGTCAGCTACAACCTGGACGACACCCTGGCCCAGGGGGCTGACGCTGTCATGATGCTGCGCGTCCAGGGCGAACGCATGAACGCGTCGTTCTTCCCCACCACGCGCGAGTACTCGCGCCGCTGGGGCTTCGGCGACACCAGGCTGCAGGCTCTGGACAACCTCGGCATGAAAGACACGATCATCATGCACCCCGGCCCCATGAACCGCGGCCTGGAAATCTGCGCCGCTGCAGCCGATTCGCCCCGGTCCACGGTCCTGGCGCAGGTCCGCAACGGCGTCTCGGTCCGCATGGCCGCACTGTACCTGCTGTTGTCGGGGGACACCCGGACACAAGCCGCCCCTGCCCTGGCCTACGCCGGCACCCATTCCCCCAAGGAGAACAACTGATGGCCGCCAACACCGGAACGTACCTGATCCGCGGAGCCGCCATCCTGGGCGGCGAAGCCTCCGACCTGCTGATCCGGGACGGTGTCATCGCCGCCACCGGAACCGGACTTTCAGCCGAGGACGCCACTGTCATCGAGGGCGGTGGCCTGGTGGCGCTGCCCGGGATGGTGGATGTTCACACCCACCTCCGCGAGCCCGGCCGCGAGGACGCCGAAACCGTGGAGACCGGTTCACGCGCCGCCGCCCTGGGCGGCTTTACAGCCGTGCATGCGATGGCTAACAGTACTCCCGTCGCTGACACCGCCGGAGTGGTGGAGCAGGTCTACAGCCTGGGCCGCGCGGCAGGCTGGGTTGATGTACGCCCCGTCGGCGCCGTCACCGTGGGCCTGGCGGGTGAGCAGCTGGCCGAGCTCGGCGCCATGGCGGACTCCCGCGCACGCGTCCGGATGTTCTCCGACGACGGCATCTGCGTGCATGACCCGGTCCTGATGCGCCGCGCGCTGGAGTACGTCAAGGCGTTCGACGGCGTGGTGGCCCAGCATGCGCAGGAGCCGCGCCTTACCGCCGGGGCACAGATGAACGAGGGTGATGTCTCCGCAGTCCTGGGCCTTGCCGGCTGGCCCGCCGTGGCCGAGGAAAGCATCATCGCCCGTGATGTCCTCCTGGCCCAGCACGTCGGCTCGCGCCTGCACGTCTGTCACGTGTCCACGGCCGGGTCCGTGGAAATCATCCGCTGGGCCAAGGCCCGAGGGATCAACGTCACCGCCGAAGTCACCCCGCACCACCTGCTCCTGACCGACGACCTGGTCCGCAGCTACGACCCCGTCTACAAGGTCAATCCGCCGCTGCGCACCGACGCCGACGTCCAGGCGCTGCGCGCCGGCCTCGCCGACGGCACCATCGACGTGGTGGGCACCGACCACGCTCCGCACCCCAGCGAGCACAAGGAATGCGAGTGGGCGCAGGCGGCCATGGGCATGACCGGGCTGGAAACCGCCCTCTCCGTAGTGCAGCACACCATGATCGAGACCGGCCTGATGACTTGGGCGGACTTTGCGCGCGTCACCTCCACCGCCCCCGCCCACATCGGCCGGCTGACGGACCAGGGCAGGCCGCTGGCGGAAGGCGAACCGGCCAACCTGATCCTGGTGGACCCGGCCGCCCGCTGGACCGTGGACCCGTTCCGGATGGCCACCAAGGGCCGGAATTCGCCGTTCAAGGGCAGGGAACTGCCCGGCAAGGTGGTAGCCACCTTCTATCGCGGCCACCCCACCGTTCTGGACGGCGAGCTCAATACCCCTTGCGTCCTTTCGCCGGAGACCCCGGCGGGAGCTGCCTGATGGATACCAAACTTCTCACCGCGATCATCACCCTGGTGCTGATCGCGGCCTCCCTCCTGATGATCCGCGCAGGGTGGCGGAACCGCCTCAGGCGCCAGTCCGACGTCGACCGCCTCCCCGAGGTGCCCGGCGCACCCGGTGAGCCGGTAGCCGCAGCGGAAGGCCAGTATGTCGCCACCACCACCGGAGGCGACTGGCTCGACCGGATTGCTGTGCACGGCCTCGGCATCCGCACCAACGCCACGCTGGCCGTTTACCCGCACGGCGTGATGTTCGACCGCGCAGGCGCGCCGGCCCTGTACATCCCCGCAGCAGCCCTGGCGGATGTTCGCCAGGAAAGCGGCATGGCCGGTAAGTTCGTGGAAACGGACGGATTGCTGGTGCTTGCCTGGCTGCATGGCCGGCACGAATTGGACACAGGCTTCCGCACCCGCCGGGCCGCGGACAAGGACGTGCTGCTGACGGCACTCCGGAACTTGATTTCTTCAGCCCCGGCGGCTGACGCCAACAGTGGAAAGTAAGACAGTGAAAGCGAATACAGTGACAACATCCACCTCCGCTCCCGCAGCGCTGGTCCTCGAAGACGGACGCATTTTCCGCGGCACCAGCTACGGCGCTACCGGCACCGCACTGGGCGAGGCGGTTTTCGCCACCGGCATGACCGGCTACCAGGAAACCATCACCGATCCCTCCTATGCCCGCCAGCTGGTGGTCCAGACCGCCCCGCACATCGGCAACACCGGCGTCAACAGTGAGGACGCCGAGTCCCGCCGCATCTGGGTGGCCGGCTACATTGTCCGCGACGCCGCCCGCCGCCCGTCCAACTGGCGCTCCGAGCGTTCCCTCGACGAGGAGCTCGTAGCCCAGGGAGTAGTTGGCATCCAGGGCGTGGACACCCGGGCCATCACCCGCCACCTGCGCGAGCACAAGACCATGCGCGCCGGCATCTTCTCCGGCGACGCGGCACTCGCCACGGACAAGGACCTGGTGGATGCCGTCCTGGCCAGCGCCCCGATGGAGGGCGCGCGGCTGGCCGAGGAAGTCAGCGTGGACGAAGCCTACGTAGTGGAGCCGAAGGACCACGGCTGGGAAGGCGAACCGCGGTTCAGCATTACCGCTATCGACCTGGGCATCAAGGCCATGACGCCGATCCGTTTCGCCGAGCGCGGCGTCCGGGTCCACGTCCTGCCTGCGACGGCCACGCTGGACGACGTCAAGGCCGTCAACCCGGATGGCTTCTTCATGTCCAACGGACCTGGCGACCCCGCCACGGCTGACACCCAGGTCAGCCTGCTGCGCTCGGTGCTGGACGAGAAGATTCCCTACTTCGGCATCTGCTTCGGCAACCAGATCCTGGGACGCGCGCTCGGGTTCGGCACGTACAAGCTGCGCTACGGCCACCGCGGCATCAACCAGCCTGTGATGGACCGCCGCACCGGCAAGGTGGAAATTACCTCCCAGAACCACGGCTTCGCCGTGGACGCTCCGCTGGACGGCGCCACCCGGGCGCCGGAAGAGCGCTACGGCCGCGTCGAGGTCAGCCACGTCAGCCTCAATGACGACGTCGTCGAGGGCCTCGCGTGCCTGGACATCCCGGCGTTCTCGGTCCAGTACCACCCGGAAGCCGCCGCCGGCCCGCACGACGCCGCTTACCTGTTCGACCGCTTCATCGAACTCATGGAGGGCACCCGCGACGGGCGCACCGCCAACCTGTCCAAGGAGCCGGTGGACGGGAAGCACCCCGCCGGCGCGGAGAACCCCGCAGCCGGAACCGACATGAACGCCGACCAGCACCACAACCAGACTGAGGACAAGAAGTAATGCCGAAACGTACCGATCTCAAGAGCGTCCTCGTCATTGGTTCCGGCCCGATCGTCATCGGCCAGGCGGCCGAGTTCGACTACTCCGGCACCCAGGCGCTGCGCGTCCTGAAAGATGAAGGCCTCCGCGTCATCCTGGTGAACTCCAACCCGGCCACCATCATGACGGACCCCGAGTTCGCCGATGCCACCTACATCGAACCCATCACTCCCGAGGTGGTGGAGAAGATCATCGCCAAGGAACGTCCCGACGCCGTCCTGCCCACCCTGGGCGGACAGACCGCGCTGAACACGGCCATCGCGCTGGACAAGAACGGTGTGCTCGAGAAGTACAACGTGGAGCTCATCGGCGCCAACATTGCAGCCATCGAACTTGGCGAGGACCGCGAGAAGTTCAAGGGCGTGGTGGAACGCTGCGGCGCCGAATCCGCGCGCAGCCACATCATCCACAGCATGGACGAGGCCCTGAAGGCGGCCGACGACCTAGGCTATCCCATGGTGGTCCGCCCCTCCTTCACCATGGGCGGCCTGGGCTCGGGCCTCGCCTACAACGAGGACGACCTTCGCCGCATCGTGGGCCAGGGCCTGCAGTACAGCCCCACCAGCGAGGTGCTGCTCGAAGAGAGCATCCTGGGCTGGAAGGAATACGAGCTCGAGATGATGCGCGACAAGAACGACAACGTCGTGGTGGTCTGCTCCATCGAGAACTTCGACCCGGTAGGCGTCCACACCGGCGACTCCATCACGGTGGCGCCCGCCCTCACCCTTACCGACCGCGAATACCAGCGGCTGCGCGACATCTCCATCGCCGTCATCCGCGAAGTGGGAGTGGACACCGGCGGCTGCAACATCCAGTTCGCCATCGACCCGGCCACCGGCCGCGTGGTGGTCATCGAAATGAACCCCCGCGTGTCCCGCTCTTCGGCGCTGGCCTCCAAGGCCACCGGCTTCGCCATCGCCAAGATCGCCACCAAGCTCTCCCTGGGCTACACCCTGGATGAGATCCCCAACGACATCACGCAGAAGACTCCGGCGTCGTTTGAACCGACCCTGGACTACGTGGTGGTCAAGGTGCCCCGGTTCGCGTTCGAGAAGTTCCCCGCCGCGGACAACACCCTCACCACCACCATGAAGTCGGTGGGCGAAGCCATGGCCATGGGCCGCAACTTCACGGAGGCCCTGCAGAAGGCCCTGCGCTCCCTGGAGCAGAAGGGCTCCCAGCTGGATTTCAGCTCCGTCCCGGAATGGGAAGTCGCTGAGCTCATCGAAAAGGCAAAGCGCCCGACGACGGACCGGCTCCACCAGGTGCAGCGCGCCCTGCTGGGCGGTGCCACGGTTGAGCAGCTCTTCGAGGCCACCAAGATCGACCCCTGGTTCCTGGACCAGCTCCAGCTCCTCAACGAGATCTCGCACGAAATCCGCCAGGCCGGCGCCCTCACCGCGGACATGCTCAAGCGGGCCAAGCGCCACGGCTTCTCCGACGAACAGATCGGCTCCCTCACCCACAACTCCGAGGCCGTGGTCCGCGGAGTGCGCCAGGCCCTCGGCATCCGCCCCGTCTACAAGACCGTGGACACCTGCGCCGCCGAGTTCGCCGCGTACACCCCCTACCACTACTCGGCGTACGACGAGGAGGACGAGGTGGCGCTGCACGCGAAGCCGTCGATCCTGATTCTCGGCTCCGGGCCGAACCGCATCGGCCAGGGCATCGAGTTCGACTACTCCTGCGTCCACGCGTCCATGGCACTGCGCAAGGCCGGCTACGAGACCGTCATGGTCAACTGCAATCCGGAAACCGTCTCCACCGACTACGACATCTCCACACGCCTTTACTTCGAGCCGCTGACGCTCGAGGACGTCCTGGAGGTTATCGCGGCCGAGGAACGCACCGGCGGCGTTATGGGCGTATTCGTCCAGCTCGGCGGCCAGACCCCGCTCAAGCTGGCCCAGCAGCTGGCCGACGCCGGAGTCCCCATCCTGGGCACCTCCCCGGAGGCCATCGACCTCGCCGAGCACCGCGGTATGTTCTCCCGGGTCCTGGACAAGGCCGGGCTGGTTTCCCCGAAGAACGGCACCGCCGTGTCCTTCGAGGACGCCAAGAAGATCGCTGACGAGATCGGCTATCCGGTCCTGGTCCGCCCGTCCTATGTGCTGGGTGGCCGCGGCATGGAAATCGTCTACGACGAACCCAACCTGTCCCGGTACATCGCCAACGCCACCGAAATCACCCCGGACCACCCGGTGCTGATCGATCGGTTCCTGGAAGACGCCGTCGAAATCGACGTCGACGCCCTCTTCGACGGGAAGGACCTCTACCTGGGCGGCATCATGGAACACATCGAGGAAGCCGGGATCCACTCCGGCGACTCCGCCTGTGTCCTGCCGCCCATTACCCTGGGAGCCAACGTCCTGGAACGGGTCCGCACCGCAACGCGCGCCATCGCCGAAGGAGTAGGCGTGCGCGGGCTGATCAACATCCAGTTTGCGCTGGCCTCGGACGTACTCTACGTCCTGGAAGCCAACCCCCGCGCGTCCCGTACGGTGCCGTTCGTGTCCAAGGCCACCGGTGTGCAGATGGCGAAGGCGGCCGCACTGATCGGTACCGGCGTGACCATCGGGCAGCTGCGCAGCGCCTACAAGATGCTGCCGGAAACCGGGGACGGTTCCACGCTGCCGCTGGACTCGCCCGTTTCGGTCAAGGAAGCGGTGCTGCCGTTCAGCCGGTTCCGCACCCTGGAAGGCAAGGTGGTGGACAGCCTCCTCGGCCCCGAGATGCGTTCCACCGGCGAAGTCATGGGCATCGACAAGCACTTCGACACCGCGTTCGCCAAGAGCCAGGCCGCAGCGAACAACGCCCTGCCTACCGAGGGCAAGGTCTTCGTGTCCGTCGCCAACCGGGACAAGCGTTCGGTGATCATGGGCGTCAAGCGGCTGTCCGACCTCGGATTCGAGATCGTTTCCACCGGCGGCACCGCGGACGTGCTGCGCCGTAACGGCATCCAGGCCACTCCGGTCCGGAAGGTCGCCGAGGGAAGCAGCGCCGAGGGCGAAGGTACCATCGCCGACCTTATCGTCGCCGGGCAGATCGACATGGTCTTCAACACGCCTTCCGGTGGCGAGGCCCGCAGCGATGGTTACGAGCTGCGCGCCGCGGCCACGTCGATCGGCATCCCGTGCATCACGACGGTGGCTGAGTTCAACGCCGCGGTCCAGGCCATCGAGGCGATGCGTACCTACGAATGGTCGGTCACCAGCCTGCAGGAGCACGCCGCGGCCCTTGCCGAGTCGCAGAAGGCGGCGTTGCAGAATGCCTGAGCAGGCGGTACCGGTTTCCGCGCCGGGCCGGGAACCGTTCGGTGCCCGGCTTGGCGCGGCCATGGCCGCCCGCGGTCCCTTGTGTGTCGGCATCGACCCGCACCCTTCGCTGCTGGCAGCGTGGGGCCTGGCGGACGACGTCGAGGGGCTGCGCCGTTTCTCGCACACGGTTATTGAGGCGGTGGCGTCCCTCGCTGCCGCGGTAAAGCCGCAGGTGGCACTTTACGAGCGGCACGGTTCCGCGGGTATTGCAGTCCTTGAGGAACTGCTGGCCGCCGCGGCCGAGGCGGGCGTCCTGACCATCGCCGACGCCAAGCGCGGCGACATTGGCTCCACCATGGCCGCGTACGCCGATGCGTGGCTGCGCGACGGATCCCCGCTGGCAGCAGACTCCGTGACCCTCAGTCCCTACCTGGGCTTTGAGTCCCTCCGTCCGGCCCTGGAGCTTGCGGCGGCCACGGGCCGTGGGGTGTTCGTGCTGGCGCTGACCTCCAATCCGGAAGGGCCGTCCGTGCAGCATGCCGGCGGCGCTGATTCGGTGGCACGGAGAATCGCCATGGCAGCTGCGGCGGAGAACTCCCGGTACCCGGGCGCCATGGGATCGGTGGGCCTGGTGGTCGGCGCGACCGTCGGGCAGGCCCTGGCAGACCTCGGCCTGGACCTCGCGGCCGTCCGCGGCCCCGTCCTCGCTCCGGGCCTGGGTGCGCAGGGAGCCACGCCGGCGGACCTGCGTTCCACCTTCGGCGGCGCATATCCGCTGGTCCTTGGCACATCCAGCAGGGAAATCCTGTCCGCAGGTCCGGACCTGGCGGGCCTCCGGGAGGCCGCGGCGCGGACGCTGGACGGGCTCACGGCGGCATAGCCACCCGTTTTCCCCGATGCATTGCTTCATGCTGCGGCAGGGGGTAGTTTCAGGACAGGTCCATGGGCGGCCGCCCTTGGATGAAATCCGCCAAGTCCGGGGGTGCCTGCCATGGTCCTGCGACCATTGTCCGCGTCGGAAAGGGCTGATGCCCTGAACAAGGCCGCGGCCGCCCGCGCCGCCCGCGCCGCTGCCAAGGAAAGCCTCAAGAACGGTAAACGGTCCGCGGCCGACATCATCGGAGCCGCCGCCGGAGACGACGCCCTCGCGCGGATGCGCGTCGTGGAACTCCTCGAAGCGCTGCCCGGCATCGGCAAGGTCCGGGCGGCGGCCATCATGGAGCAGCTTGGCATTGCGTCGTCCCGGCGGGTCCGCGGTCTCGGCGTGCACCAGCGCCAGGCGCTGGTAGATTTTATAGACGAGAAATAGGCGGACGCCGCGTCCGCTGTGGCCCCACCCGTCACCCCGAACCCCCTCCACTAAAGGAATACGTGAGCAAGAAACCCGGACTGACAGTCCTCGCTGGCCCCACGGCCGTTGGCAAAGGCACCGTATCCACCTACATCCGGGACAACTACCCCCAAGTCTGGCTCTCCGTATCGGCCACCACGCGGGCTCCCCGCCCCGGCGAAGTGGATGGCGTGCACTACTTCTTCAAGACCAAGGACGAGTTCGAACGCCTGGTCGCCGAGGGGGAATTCCTGGAATGGGCAGTGGTCCACGGCCAGAACACCTACGGCACGCTCCGCAGCACGGTGAAGCAGGCCATCGCGGACGGTCGGTCGGTGCTGCTGGAAATTGACCTGCAGGGCGCCCGGCAGGTCAAAGCCGCCGTTCCGGACGCCCAGTTTGTCTTCCTGGCCCCGCCCAGCTGGGACGAAATGGTGCGCCGGCTGGTGGGCCGCGGCACGGAAACACCCGAGGAACAGCAGCGCAGGCTGGAAACCGCTAAACTGGAACTTGCTGCTGAACCGGAGTTTGACCACACCGTCATTAATGACGATGTCCGCCGGGCAGCGGACGAGCTTGTTTCACTCATGGGGCTGACCCCGCACCCGCGCTGACCGCCGGACCGCATCAGCCCGCTAGGAATTTGGAGAATTCGTGTCCACGAACCTTGAAGGCATCATCAACCCGCCGATCGACTCGCTGCTTGAGGCAGCCGATTCCAAGTACGGCCTGGTGATCTTCGGTGCCAAGCGTGCTCGTCAGATCAACGCTTACTACGCCCAGCTGCACGAGGGCCTCTTCGAGTACGTCGGCCCGCTGGTCGACACCAAGCTCAACGAGAAGTCGCTGTCCATCGCCCTGCGCGAGATCAATGAGGGCAAGCTCGTTTCCACGCCGATCGAAGCCGCAGAATAATCTGCCCAGGCTGACCCGCTGCTGACGGAGGTCACGTGCGCATAGTCCTCGGAGTCGGGGGAGGGATTGCCGCCTACAAGGTGGCATCGCTCCTCCGGCTTTTTACTGAAGCCGGCCATGACGTCACGGTGATCCCCACCGAAGCGGCCACCCGGTTCGTCGGCACCGCCACCTGGGAGGCCCTCTCCGGGAACCCTGTCAGCAACAGCGTGTTCGACGATGTCCACCAGGTCAACCACGTCCGGCTGGGTCACGAGGCGGACCTGGTGGTCATTGCACCGGCAACCGCAGACCTCCTGGCGAAGGCTGCAGCGGGCCTGGCAGGGGACCTGCTGACCAACACTCTGCTCATGGCGCGCGGACCCGTCCTTTTCGCCCCGGCCATGCACACCGAGATGTGGCAGCACCCGGCAACCCAAGCCAACGTGGAGACCCTCCGTTCACGCGGCGCTGCTGTCCTGGAGCCCGCCACCGGACGGCTCACGGGGACGGACTCCGGCCCCGGCCGGCTGCCCGAACCGGAAGCCATCTTCGAAGCCGCCATGGCACTGGTCCAGGGCCGCTCCGACTATCAGTTGCCGCTGGCGGGACGCATCGTAACCATCAGCGCCGGCGGCACGAGGGAGCCCCTGGACCCCGTGCGGTTCCTGGGTAACCGGTCCTCGGGGAAGCAAGGCGTCGCCCTCGCCGTGGCAGCCCGGAATGCCGGCGCCACCGTGCGCCTGCTTGCCGCGCACATGGATGTGGCGCCGCCCGCCGGGGTCGAGGTGGCCCGGGTGGACACTGCGCTGCAACTTCGGGACGCCGCCCTGGACGCAGCGGCGGGTTCCGACGTCGTCATCATGTCCGCCGCCGTAGCGGATTTCCGCCCCGCAGAGGTGTCGGACACCAAGATCAAGAAACGCGACGGCGCCGGGGATCCCATGATCGCCCTGGTGCGGAACCCGGACATCCTCCACGAACTCGTCGAACGCCGGAACGCGGCGGGCCGTGCCGGACGCCAACTCATTGTCGGGTTCGCCGCGGAAACGGGCGACGACGACGGCGACGTGCTGGCCCACGCGGAGGCTAAACTCCAGCGCAAGGGCTGCGACCTGCTGGTGGTCAATCACGTAGGTACGGACAGGGTTTTCGGCCAGGACACCAATTCCGTGGTCATCCTTGCCCGCTCCGGCGCCGAACCACAGGAGGCGGCCGGCACCAAGGCCGACGTTGCCGCCGCCATCGTGGCCAGGATCGGCCTTGAACTGGAGCGGGTCTCGCCCCGCCCTTAAACGTGTTCCAGCCCACGATTGCTTCGAACTGCGACATCTGCCGACGTCTCCCGACGGGGGCAGGGATCCCAACCAGTAAGGTAGTTGAGTGACTTTACCGCTGCATCTTCCCCCGTCCCACGCGGCCATGCCGTCCGCACTCCGGCTTTTCACGTCCGAGTCCGTGACCGAAGGCCACCCGGATAAGATCTGCGACCAGATCAGTGACGCCATCCTGGACGCCCTGCTCGCCGCAGATCCCGAATCCCGCGTGGCAGTGGAAACCATGGCCACCACCGGGTTGGTCCATGTGGCCGGCGAGGTCACCACCGATGCTTACGTCGAGATCCCGCAGATTGTCCGCGAGACCATCCTGGGCATCGGCTACGACTCCTCCGCCAATGGCTTCGACGGTGCACGCTGCGGCGTTTCGGTGTCCATCGGCCAGCAGTCGAACGACATCGCCGGCGGAGTATTCAACTCCCTCGAAGCCCGTGAGGGACGCCAGGAAGACGACTACGACCTCCAGGGCGCCGGGGACCAGGGCCTGATGTTCGGCTACGCCAGCGACGAAACCGCCTCCTACATGCCTACGCCCATCTGGCTGGCGCACCGCCTGTCCGAGCGCCTCACTGAGGTCCGCAAGAGCGGGGAACTGGCATACCTCCGGCCGGACGGCAAGACTCAGGTGACGGTTGGCTATGACGGTAACGTTCCGGTCTCCGTGGAAACCGTGGTGATCTCCAGCCAGCACGCCGAGGGCGCCAGCCTGGACCAGCTCCGCGCGGACCTGGCCTCGATCGTGATCGACCCCGTCCTGGCCGGTGCCAACCTGGACATCTCGCGGACCCGGAACATCCTCAACCCGGCCGGCGAGTTCGTCATCGGCGGCCCGGTGGGTGATGCCGGACTGACAGGCCGCAAGATCATCGTGGACACCTACGGCGGCATGGCCCGCCACGGCGGCGGGGCCTTCTCCGGCAAGGACCCGTCCAAGGTGGACCGTTCGGCCGCCTACGCCATGCGTTGGGTTGCCAAGAACGTGGTGGCAGCCGGTTTGGCAAAGCGGGCCGAAATCCAGATCGCCTACGCCATCGGCCAGGCGCGCCCGGTGGGCACCTACGTGGAGACCTTCGGCACCGAGACGGTGGACCCGGCCCGGATCAGTGCTGCCATAGCGGAGATCTTCGACCTCCGTCCGCGTGCCATCATCGATGCCCTGGACCTGAAGCGGCCCATCTATGCCAAGACGGCAGCACACGGCCACTTTGGCAGGGACGAACCCGATTTCACTTGGGAACGGCTGGACCGCGTCGACGAACTGAAGGCCTACTTCAACGCCTGATTCCGGCTGCCCTGCAGCACCGCCGCACTGAAGGGAGGCAGCCGGGTGGCCGCTGAACAGTCCCTCCAGCCGTCCCTCCTGCAGGGTTTTCCGACCCGGACGATGCCCGCGGGCATCACCCCGGCGCCGCACCTGCCAGTGGCCCGGGTGCTGGTGGAGTCCTCCTTGCCGCACCTGGACCGGCCTTTCGACTACGCCGTTCCGGTGGACATGGACCAGGCTGCGCAGCCGGGCGTCCGGGTCAAGGTCAAGTTCAACGGCCAGGACCTTGGCGGGTACCTGCTGGAACGCGTCGCGGAATCGGACGCCGGCCACTCGCTGGTGCCGCTGGCGAAAGTAGTGTCCCCGGTCGCTGTCCTTACGCCTGAGGTCCGTGACCTTGCCTTCGCCGTCGCCGCCCGCTATGCCGGCACGGTCAGTGACGTGCTGCGCGTGGCGGTACCGCCGCGCGTAGCCAGTGCGGAGAAGGACTACGTGGCGGCGGAGGCCGCAGCGCCTGCCCCCGGAGCGGCGACGGCGCATGGCGGCTCTGCGGCGCCGACCCCCTGGGACACCTACCGCAACGGCCCCGCGTTCCTCCGTCACCTGTCCGACGGCGGGTGCCCGCGCGCCGTCGTCAACCCGCTCCAGGGGTATGGTCCCGCAGGTTGGCCGCACCTTCTCGCGTCCGCAGTTTCAGCCGTCCACGCTTCGGGCCGCGGCGCCATCGTGGTGGTGCCGGACCAGCGGGACCTTGGCAGGCTGGAGGCGGCTTTGGCGGACCTGGTGCCCGCCGGGGCCATCGCACGGCTGACCGCTGAGGACGGACCGACGCCGCGGTACCGCAACTTCCTCCGGGTCCTGGCCGGCACGGCACAGATTGTCATTGGCACCCGATCCGCGGCGTACGCGCCGGTACGGAATCTGGGCCTGGTGATCTGCTGGGATGACGGCGATGACCTCCATATTGAACAGCGTGCCCCGTATGCCCATGCCCGGGAAGTCCTGCTGTTGCGGGCCGGGCAGGGAAACGCAGCCTGCCTCCTGGCCGGACACGCCCGGAGCACCGAGGTACAGCGGCTGGTGGAGTCCGGTTGGGCCTTGCCCGTCGAGGCCGACCGGGCGGTTGTGCGTAGCGCGGTGCCGCGCGTGCTGAACACGGCGGACAGCTTCGAACAGGAACGCGACCCACTTGCCAGCATTGCCCGGCTGCCCGGTGCCGCGTGGCGTGCAGCCCGGGAAGGGCTGGAACGGGGCCCTGTCCTGGTGCAGGTGGCCCGTGCCGGCTATCTGCCGTCCCTCGCCTGCGAAACTTGTCGGGAGCCTGCGCGCTGCCAGGTGTGCCAGGGGCCGCTGGCCTATCCCGGCGGCAGCTCGCCGGCGCCCCAATGCCGCTGGTGCTCCACCACGGCGCCCGACTGGGCCTGCCCGCACTGCGGCGGCCGCCGGCTGCGGAAGGGCGCCACCGGTGTGCTGCGTACGGCCGAGGAACTGGGCCGCGGTTTTCCGGGGAAGACAGTTGTCACCTCCTCCGGTGACCAGGTGAAGGCCTCCGTTGGCGCGGCGAAGGCCCTCGTAGTGGCAACCATCGGCGCAGAACCGGTGGCCGAGGGCGGGTACGCGGCGGCGCTGCTGCTGGACGGGGACTCACTGCTGCGCCGCGAGAATCTGCGGGCTGGTGAAGACACAGTCCGCCGGTGGTTCAATGCTGCCGCCTTGGTCCGCCCGGCAGCCAAAGGTGGCCTCGTGGTGGTGACCGCAGCGGAAACGGCCGCAGTCGGAGCGCTGCTTCGCTGGGATCCGTCCGGCTATGCCGCTCGCGAGCTCGCCTTGCGGGTTGAACTCCAGCTTCCCCCCGCAGTCCGCATTGCCTCGGTTACTGGCCCAAGGGCCGCCGTCGAACACTTCACCGCCACGGCCCTGGGAGAACTCGCTGCAGCCGGCGTCACGCTCCGCAGCGCCGGTCCCGCCCCGTTGCTTTCCGGTCCGGCAACGTCCCGGCGGCCCGCTGAGGACGTGCGGACGCTGCTGTTTTTCCCGTACGGCCAGGCGTCCGCCGTCGCCCGGGTACTCCGCGCGACGAAGGCCGCTGCCGCAGCGAAAAGAACCGACGAACCTGTCCAGCTGCGGCTGGACGGCGTGGACGTCCTCTAGCGCCGGCGCCGTGCAACGATCTCGGCGGCCACGTCCACCAACTGCCGGGCGGATTCATCCCAACTGAACTCCGCGGCACGCTGCACTGAACGGCGGGAGGCGGACTCCCAGTACTCCGGATCCTGCAGCCGCAGCACTGCTTCGCTGAACTGGCCGGGGGAGTCCGGATCAACGTAGCCGGCTGCATCGCCGCCCACCTCGCGGAAGATCGGAATGTCGCTGGCAATCACCGGGGTTCCGACAGCCATGGCTTCCACCAGCGGCAGGCCATAACCTTCCGCACGGGAGAGGCTCACCAGGGCCGTGGCCCGGCGCAGCAGCGCGTCGTACTCTTCGTCGGAGACCCCGTTGTGGAACACCACCGACGCGCCCGGCGGGACCAGGGGCTCGAGTTCGGCCCGGCGCGCAGGAGTGATCCGGCTGAGCAGGTGCAGGGTATAGCCAGGGAGTCCTGCCATCCCGGCCACCATGGCCTCGACGTTCTTGTACGGCATGAATGAACCCATGTACAGCAGCGATTTCTCGGCTCCGGCGGCGGCGTCCCGTGGCACCTGCCCCGGCTGCGGAGCGTTGCTGATGATCCTGACCGGGCGCCGGGTGAGCCGGTACTTGGCGATCAGCGCCTGCGTCGTGCGGCTGATGGTGGCCACCGTGTCCGCCCGGTCCAGGAGGAGCCGCTGCGGCCAGTAGGCCTTGTGGTACAGCCGCCACAGGAGCCGGACCGGGGCGGGCAGGAAGCCGGGCGGGGCGGGGTGTTCGTAGTAGATGAGATCATGCAGGGTCAGCACCAGGCCGTACCTGCGGCCCCATGTGCCCATCGTCTGCATGGGGCATACCACCACGTCGGCGCCGAGTTTGTTGACTGTCCGGGCGACGAACAGCTCGCGGGGAGACAATGGGCTGTTGATCACTGTGTACGGCACGTCCGGGAGCATCCCCAGTTGCCTGGTGTCGGAGATCAACATTGAAACTTCGGCGATCCTGGCCGTGGCCGCGATCAGGCTGGCGCCGTAGCGGCTGATGCCGTCGTGGTGGCCGATCCTGGTAAATCGTGCATCGATGATGATCTTCACGCGGGATGGTCCTTAAGGAAGCTGCGGATGTGTGCGGCGGCCGGTTCCGGGGTTTCGTAGTGGATCAGATGTCCGACGCCGGGAATCACCTTGAGTTCTGCGTCAGGCAGGATCGCGGCCAGTCGGTGCTGGTCGGGCAGGGCGGCGATTTCGTCTTTTTCGCCCGCGATGAGGAGGACGGGGAGGGTGAGGCCGCCAGCCGCCTCCGACACGTGGCTTCCCACTGATGCCCGGAAGGATTCGAGCAGGCTCTCGCGGTTGGCGAACGCGCTGAAGTAGGCATGGTGCTGGCCATGGATGAACCGGCGCAGGTCCGGATCCCGGGTTTTCGCCATCGCTTCGCTCATCACGCGGACAATGAGCGGGCTGCGCAGGAGGGCCTGCCCCGGTCTGCTGGGCAGCCTGGCCGCCAGTTTGTAGTAGAGGACAGCGAGCCGGGTCATGATCCCCTTGGGGCCTTCAAGCGCCGGCGCAGCGATAGGGTTCACCAGGATGAGCGGCGTGACGGCCCCGGGGTGTGTCGCCACGAAATGCGCAGCAACGATGGAACCGAACGAGTGTCCCAGCAGCACCGTGTCCGGTCCCAGGTCCAGGGCCGCCAGAAACCCGGCGATGAACCTGCCATAGCCGGTCACGGAATGCTCGCCGGTCCGGAAAGCCGTGGAGGCTCCGAAGCCGGGGAGGTCAGGCATGATAATTCGCATATCCGGCAGCAGGTCGGCCACCCGCAGGAGTCCGTGGTGGTCTCCCCGGAAGCCGTGGATCACCAGGATGGTGCGGGTGTCCGGTGTTGGTTGTTCCGGCTCATAGGTCCAGTAGGCTACGGTGGCATCTTCCAGCTCTACCGTGGCTGCGGTAGTGCGCTCCGCCAGGGCCGGGCTGATGAAACGGGGCGCGGCGGACCGGCCGGTGTGTGCTGTTTCCACGGGGCCGCCCCTAATTGACGTTGTCCGGGTGGGATCCGGTGCGCTGGCCGCGTTCCAGGCCGGCGAGCGCGGCCATGTCCCGGTCGGAGAGCTCAAATCCGAAGATGTCAAGGTTTTCGCGGATGCGTGCTTCGGTACTGGCTTTGGGGATGGCGATGTTTCCCAGCTGCATGTGCCAGCGCAGGACTACCTGCGCCGCGGTTTTGCGGTGCTCGGTGGCGCAGGCGGCCACAACGGGGTCGGCCAGGACCTGGCCGCGGCCCAGAGGACTCCATGCTTCGGTGCGGATTCCCAGTTCCGAGTGCTTGGCACGGAGCTCCTCCTGCTGCAGCCAGGGGTGCAGTTCCACCTGGTTTACCGCAGGCACCACTTCGGCGGACTGCAGGAGCCGGTCCAGGTGGGCGGGCTGGAAGTTGCTGACGCCGATGGCGCGGACCCGGCCCTCCCGGTACAGCGTTTCAAGGGCGCGGTAGGTGTCCGGAAACAAGCCCCGCCGGGCGCACGGCCAGTGGATGAGGTACATATCCACGTAGTCCAGGCCCAGATTGACCATGGAGGTATCGAAGGCCTTGAGGGTGGCATCGTAGCCGTGATCCTCGTTCCAGACCTTTGTGGTGACGAAGACGTCCTCCCTGGACAGGGTGGGGTGGAGCTCACCGGATCCGCCGTTTCCCGGCTGCCCGTCCAGTTGCGAACTGATCCCGCGGGCCACGCCGGTTTCATTGCCGTACATGGCGGCGGTGTCGAAATGCCGGTAGCCGGCGCTGAGGGCCGTGGCCACCACGTCTGCGGTATCTGCCGGGGGCACCTTATAGAGTCCGAAGCCCAGCTGGTCGATCAGCACGCCGTTGTTCAGGCTGAGCTGCGGTGATTTCCTCATGTTTCGACTTTACCCACTTCAGGCCGTGACACCCTCGAACTCCACCAGGCGGCGCGCAGTCCCTTCGTCCAGGATGAGGTCCGTGGCCAGTCCCGCCGCCAGCGCCCCCCGGAGTCCGTTGACTTTCGACTCGCCGGAGACCACGCAGATCCGTCGGCGCACCTGGCGCAGCTGTGCAAGCGACGGGCCCGTGGAGCGCTCGTTCAGGACGATGCCGTCGGAAGAGCCGTCGCCGCGGAAAAACACTGTGGCCACGTCTCCCACCACGTCCGAGGCGGCGAGGATGTTCAGGTCGGCCTCGTCGAGGTAGCCGCCGGCATAGACATGGCTGGGAAAGTCGGCGTGGACGGAGCCAACACCGAAGATGGCAATGCCCATCTTCGACTGGAGGGCCAGGATCCGTTGAACGCTGCGTTCATTCCACATGGCTGTCTTGGTGGCGGCGTGATCGAAGAACGCCGGAACCGGGAACTGTTCCACCCGGGCCCCGTAGGCGGTGCCGAACCGCCGCATGATGTCGCTGGCGTACGTCAGGCCGGTGGTGTGCATGTTGCCCGCTCCGTTCAGCTGGACAATCACGCTGTCATGGGTGATCTTGCGGGTCAGGTGCCTGCTGACTGCACTGAGCGTGGACCCCCAGGCCACGCCGATAATGGCGTTGGACTCCACCAGCGGCCCGATGGTGCGGGCTGCCTGGAGCGCCACGCGGTCCAGGGTTTCCGCTTCGTTCAGGCTCTCAAGCACCGGAACCACGTGGACGTCGACGCTATACCGCTGCCTGATCATTCCTTCCAGTTCCGGGCCGGTATCCAGTGGATTCCGGATCTGGATCTGTACCAGACCGGTCTCGCGGGCGGAGGACAGGAGCCGCGACACCGTGGACCGGGACGTGCGCAGCTCGCGCGCTATGGCATCCATGGTCAGGTCCTGCAGGTAGTACATCTGCGCCGCCCGAAGGGCATCGGCTGTGCGCGAGGGAGCCATCACCTGTCCAATCTGCACGTTTGTGCATTGTGCTTGACGTCATTTTCCATACGTTCAAAGAATAGTTGGGAACGGCGGCGCACCCAAGGTGGCCGCATCAGATACCAAAGCCCAAGGGAGTAGTTTTGGGACGCAAGGATTCAGCCGGTTACGCCGGCGACGCACTGCCCACGCCGGGAGCCGGACGGCCTTCAGTAAACCGGCTCCGCCAGCGGCCGCATGCCAGGGTCCTGGTGGTCGGCGGCGGCATCAACGGAGTGGGAACCTTCCGGGACCTGGCCCTTCAGGGCGTGGATGTGGCCCTCGTGGAGCGCGGCGACTATTGCCAGGGTGCCAGCGGCGCCTCGTCGCACATGATCCACGGCGGCATCCGTTACCTCGAAAACGGCGAGTTCCGGCTGGTCCGGGAGTCCGTGGTGGAGCGCAACCGTCTCCTGCGGATTGCTCCCCACTACGTCAAGCCGCTGCAGACCACCATCCCCATCTTCAGCACCTTTTCGGGGGTCCTCGCGGCGCCCCTTCGATTCCTGACGCACAAGCAGCAGGGCAGGCCGAAGGAACGCGGCGCTTTCCTCATCAAGCTGGGACTCAGCCTCTACGATTCGTTCTCCCGCGACGGCGGCGCTGTTCCCCGCCACCAATTCCGGGGCCGCAAGCGTGCGCTGGCCGAACTTCCGGAACTCCGGCACGATCTCAAGTACACCGCCACCTACTTTGATGCATCCGTGCACAACCCCGAACGCCTCACCCTGGATGTCCTGCAGGACGGCGAAAAAGCCGGGGCAGCCCGCGCGGGGAACAGCTCCGGCAGTTCGGCGCGCGCCAGCAACTACGTCTCCCTCGTCGCCATGTCCGGCGCTCCGAACACCGGCACCGGGCGCGGCGGTACTGTCCGGCTGCGTGATGAACTGTCCGGGGAAGAGTTCGATTTCACGGCAGACGTCATCGTGAACACCACCGGCGCCTGGGTGGACCTCACGAATGGAGCGATGGGCTCGGCCTCATCATTCATGGGTGGTACCAAGGGGTCGCACATCGTGCTGGACCACCCCGGGCTGCTCGCCGCCTGCCGCGGCCGGGAAATCTTCTTCGAGCACACCGACGGACGCATCGTCCTGATCTACCCGATGGGCGACCGCGTCCTGGTGGGGACCACGGATGTGGATGCCGACATGGCGCAGGATGCGGTCTGCACCGACGCGGAGATCGACTATTTCTTCGACCTGGTCGGCCACGTGTTCCCGGACATCGCGGTGAGCCGGGACCAGATCGTCTACACCTTCTCGGGTGTCCGCCCGCTGCCGCGCCATGACGCCACCCAGCCGGGCTTCGTCTCCCGCGACTACCGGATTGAGCGGCGTGCCCCGCAAGCCGGCGGCAGCGGCGCCGTCGTACTCAGCCTGGTGGGCGGCAAATGGACAACCTTCCGCGCGCTGGCCGAGCACCTGGCCAATGATGTCCTCGGGGAGCTGGGTATGGCGCGCAAGGTTTCCACGGCGCAGCTGGCCATCGGCGGCGGGGCGGATTTCCCCGCCGACGAGGCCGGTGTCCAGAAGTGGATCAAGGCGCACATGGGCGCCGGACGTGATGCCGACCGGACAGCTGTCCTGCTGACCCGCTACGGCACGCGCGCCAAGGACGTCATGGCGTACCTCGACGACGGTCCCGACCAGCTCCTGCGTTCCACGCGGGAGCTGAGTGTCCGGGAACTGGAGTTCATGGCCGCCAACGAACAGGTGGGACACCTCGTGGATGTCCTCATCCGGCGCACCTCCCTGGCCTTCCGCGGCCTGGTCACCGGCGAACTCCTGAACGAGGTGGCGGACATCCTGTCCCGCAGCCTCGGCTGGGACGCCGCACAACGTTCGGCGGAGATCGTCCACGCACAGGATGTGCTGCGGCGGCTCCACCGGGTGGAAACACCCAGCCTGGTCTCCTAGGACCCGCTGACGGCCGGGGCCTGCGCGCCCCGGCCACCCTCCGGCCCGCCAACCTGCCGCGGGCCGGCAACCTCTACAAAGGAGTCAAAGATGTCTCTTGGAATTGTTTTCCTTTCCGAAGTGTTCGGAACGGCGATGCTCACCCTGCTGGGTTGCGGCGTGGTGGCCAATGTCGCCCTACGCGGAACCAAAGGCAACAGCGGCGGATTCCTGATGGTGACCTGGGGCTGGGGCATCGCGGTGTTCTCCGGCGTGTTCGTCGCGGCCAAGTCCGGTGCGCACCTGAACCCCGCAGTGACCCTCGGACTGCTGGTCAACGGCAAGGCCGAATATGCGCCGGAGGTCCCCGTGACCGTTGCATCCACCCTTACCTACTTCGGCGGCGAATTGCTCGGTGCTGCCCTCGGCGCAGCGTTCTGCTGGCTCGCCTACAAGCAGCACTTCGACGCGGAACCCGAAGCAGCCAGCAAGCTCGCCGTGTTCTCCACAGGCCCGGCCATCCGCTCCACCCCCTGGAACCTGGTGACGGAAATCATCGGCACGTTCGTCCTGGTCTTCGTCATTCTCACCTTTGGCGGAACCCCCTCCGGCCTCGGCCCGCTGGCCGTCGCACTGCTCGTGGTAGGCATCGGTGTCTCGCTCGGCGGGCCGACCGGCTATGCCATCAACCCTGCGCGCGACCTGGGTCCCCGGATTGCCCACGCACTGCTGCCCATCAAGGGAAAGGGCTCCAGCGACTGGGGCTATGCCTGGATTCCGGTGGTGGGACCCCTTGTGGGCGGCTCCCTGGGCGGTATTGTCGCCAAGATAGCACCCATCATCGTTGTCGCAGCCTCGTGACCCCCGCAAAAACCCGGCTTTACCAGTTTCAAACCAACGCACAGACAAGGATGTCAGCATGAACCAGTACGTCATCGCCATCGACCAGGGCACCACCAGCAGCAGGGCCATCATCTTCGACCACAGCGGTAGCATCGTCTCCACTGGCCAGATGGAGCATGAACAGATTTTCCCGCAGGCCGGCTGGGTGGAGCACGACCCCGCCGAAATCTGGAACAACACCCGTGAGGTCATCGGGTCGGCGCTCTCCAAGGCGAACCTGACGCGGCACGATATTGCCGCCGTCGGCATCACCAACCAGCGCGAAACCGCCGTGGTGTGGGACAAGACCACGGGTGAGGCTGTCTATAACGCCATCGTCTGGCAGGACACCCGCACGCAGCCGATCGTGGACGAGCTTGCCGCGGACGGCGGCCCCGACCGATTTAAGCAGAAGGTAGGCCTGCCGCTGGCCACCTACTTCTCCGGCACCAAGATCAAGTGGGTCCTGGACAACGTCGAAGGTGCCCGGGAAAAGGCCGAAGCCGGCGACCTGGTCTTCGGAAACACCGACTCGTGGGTCCTGTGGAACCTCACCGGCGGCGTGGACGGCGGCGTCCACGTAACCGACGTCACTAACGCGTCGCGTACCCTCTTCATGGATCTCGAAACCCTCCAGTGGGACGACGAGATCCTCGGGATCTTCGGGGTTCCGCGCAGCATGATGCCCGAGATCCGGTCCTCTTCCGAAACGTACGGCACCGTCCACAAGTCACAGCTGCTGCGCGAAGTACCCGTAGCCGGGATCCTCGGAGACCAGCAGGCGGCCACGTTCGGCCAGGCGGCATTCGGCACGGGCGAGGCCAAGAACACGTACGGCACCGGTTGCTTCCTGATCTTCAACACCGGAGAGGAGATCGTGCACTCCAAGAACGGCCTGCTCACCACCGTCGGCTACAAGCTTGGCGATGCGGCGCCGCACTACGCGCTGGAGGGTTCCATCGCCGTCACTGGATCGTTGATCCAGTGGCTGCGCGACAACCTGGGCATGATCAGCAGCGCGCCGGAGGTGGAGACGCTTGCCGCGTCGGTAAAGGACAACGGCGGCGTGTACATCGTCCCTGCGTTCTCCGGCCTGTTCGCACCCTACTGGCGTTCAGATGCCCGCGGCGCCATCGTAGGACTGACCCGCTTCGTGAACAAGAGCCACATCGCCCGCGCGGCACTCGAAGCCACTGCCTTCCAGACCCGCGAGGTTCTCGACGCGGTCAACGCGGACTCCGGTGTTCCCCTTACCGAGTTGAAGGTCGACGGCGGCATGGTGGCCAACGATGCGCTCATGCAGTTCCAGGCGGACATCCTGGGCGTCCCGGTGATCCGTCCCAAGGTCGTGGAAACCACCGCCCTCGGTGCCGCCTACGCAGCGGGCCTGGCCGTCGGGTTCTGGAAGGACCTGGGGGAGTGCTCCGCCAACTGGTCCGAAGACAAGCGTTGGGAACCGCAGATGGATAAGGACGAGCAGGAACGGCAAATGCGCCTCTGGAAGAAGGCCGTCACCAAATCCATGGACTGGGTCGACGAGGACGTGAGGTAGTCCAGGGCTGCCTCCAAGAGGGGCCGGTGACTCCCGCCCGCCCGCTTCGCGGTGCCCACCACACCATGGCGGGTAGCCACCGGCCCCTCCTTCCATATAACTGCTCCCTCAGCCGCTCGTTTGCGACTGGGGCTGGTCAGGTGCGCTAAAGTGGGGGTATGCTCGATCCTTCTGCTTAGCTAGCCGCCGGCTTCCGGATAGCGGACAGCTGAGCGGCAGCCCCTCCCTTGGCGAGGGGCTTTTGTGTGTCCGGGAGCCTTCCGGACCGGCAACAGGAGGATCAGGCCGTTATGGCAGAACAGATTGCCGTGACAGAACAGAAGAGGGCAGCAGTGGGCGTTCAGCCGGAGACAGAGACCGGAACATCAGCAGTGTCGGCGGAGGTGCCCGAAGAAGGCACCTACAGCTTTACCGCCATCGAGGCCAAGTGGCCGCAGGTGTGGGAGGACCTCAAGGTCTTCACGCCTGTGGACGATGGGTCCCGCGAGCGGCGCTACGTCCTGGATATGTTCCCTTACCCTTCCGGCGACCTTCACATGGGCCACGCCGAGGCTTTTGCCATGGGCGACGTGGTGGCACGGTATCTGCGCCAGCAGGGATACGACGTGCTCCACCCGATCGGCTGGGACTCCTTCGGCCTGCCGGCGGAGAACGCCGCCATCAAGCGCAACGCCCACCCCAGCGAGTGGACCTACGCCAACATCGACACCCAGGCGGCTTCCTTTAAGCGTTACGCCATTTCCGCCGACTGGTCGCGCCGGCTGCACACCTCCGATCCGGAGTACTACCGCTGGACACAGTGGCTGTTCAAGCGCTTCTACGAGCGCGGGCTCGCCTACCGCAAGGACTCGCCGGTCAACTGGTGCCCCAAGGACCAGACCGTTCTGGCCAACGAACAGGTCGTTAACGGTGCCTGCGAGCGGTGCGGCACCACGGTCACCAAGAAGTCGCTGAACCAGTGGTACTTCAAGATCACCGACTACGCGGACCGGCTGCTGGATGACATGGAGCAGCTGCGGGGCCACTGGCCCGAGCGCGTACTCGCCATGCAGAAGAACTGGATCGGGCGCTCCGAGGGCGCGCATGTCAACTTTGTCATCGAGGCCGACGGCGGGAAGCCCGCCAAAGAGGTCACGGTGTTCACCACCCGTCCGGACACCCTGTACGGCGCCACGTTCTTCGTGGTCGCCGCGGACGCGCCGCTCGCCGTCGAACTCACCACTGACGAGCACGCCGAGGCCCTGGACCAGTACCGTGAACAGGTCAAGGCACTTTCGGAAATCGAGCGCCAGTCTACCGAGCGGGAAAAGACCGGTGTGTTCACGGGCCGCTACGCCATCAACCCGCTGAACGGTGAGAAGCTGCCGGTCTGGGCGGCCGACTACGTCCTGGCCGACTACGGCACCGGCGCCATCATGGCCGTTCCGGCCCACGACCAGCGTGACCTCGACTTCGCCCGCACCTTCGACCTGCCGGTACGCGCGGTCCTGGACACCGGCGAGGAAGACCCCGCCGTGTCCGGCACGGCCACCGCCGGCGAGGGCACCCTGATCAACTCCGGCGAACTGGACGGGCTGCCCAAGTCCGAAGCCATCCCGGCCGCCATCGCCATCCTGGAACAGCAGGGCACAGGCGAGAAGTTCGTAAACTTCCGCCTCCGCGACTGGCTGCTCAGCCGCCAGCGGTTCTGGGGCACCCCCATCCCGATCATCCACTGCCCATCCTGCGGCGAGGTGCCCGTACCGGACGAGCAGCTCCCCGTCACCCTGCCGTCGGACCTGCGCGGCGAAGACCTGGCACCCAAGGGCACCTCTCCGCTGGCTGCCGCCGAGTCCTGGGTCAACGTCGAATGCCCGTCCTGCCACGGGCCGGCCAAGCGGGACACGGACACGATGGACACGTTCGTTGACTCCTCCTGGTACTTCCTGCGCTTCGTCTCGCCGCAGTACACCGAGGGCCCGTTCGACCCGAAGAAGATCAACGACTGGATGCCGGTGGGGCAGTACGTGGGCGGCGTGGAGCACGCAATCCTCCACCTGCTCTACGCCCGTTTCTTCACCAAGGTCATCAACGACCTCGGCATGATTGAAGCCAACGAACCCTTCAGCGCCCTGCTCAACCAGGGCCAGGTGCTCAACGGCGGCAAGGCCATGAGCAAGTCGCTCGGCAACGGTGTGGACCTCGGCGAACAGCTGGACAAGTACGGTGTCGACGCCGTCCGCCTCACCATGATCTTCGCTTCGCCGCCCGAGGACGATGTGGACTGGGCGGACGTGTCACCGTCAGGCTCGGCCAAGTTCCTTGCCCGAGCCTGGCGCCTGGCGCAGGACGTGGCGAGCGCCCCCGGTACGGACGCGGCTGCCGGTGACCGCGCACTCCGCTCGGTAACCCACCGCACCATTGCCGACGCCGCTGAACTCCTGGATGCCAACAAGTTCAACGTTGTGGTGGCCAAACTGATGGAGCTGGTCAACGCCACCCGCAAGGCCATTGACTCGGGCGCGGGCGGTGCAGACCCGGCCGTCCGCGAGGCAGCTGAAGCCGTTGCCGTCATCCTCAGCCTCTTCGCGCCCTACACGGCCGAGGACATGTGGCACGTCCTGGGCCACCCGGCCTCGGTTGCGAACGCCGGCTGGCCGTCCCACGACCCCGCGCTCCTGGTCCAGGCGACGGTCACCGCCGTTGTGCAGGTCCAGGGCAAAGTACGGGACCGGCTCGAGGTTTCGCCCGACGTCTCCGAGGACAGCCTTCGGGAACTCGCCCTGGCATCGGAGAACGTGCAGCGTGCCCTGGACGGCCGCGGTATCCGTACCGTTATTGTCAGGGCACCTAAACTGGTGAACATCGTCCCGGCCTAGCCGGACACCGACACCGGGGAGGCACGCTTGCCGGACAGAAACGCCGCCGCCTGGCCGTGGCTAAGGGCACGCCTGGCGGCGCTGCGCACGGCACCCGCTCCCGGTGCCGGCGGGAGCCGGCCCGCCGCCGTCGTACGCACCGCTGTGGTGACCGATTCGGCAGCCGCCCTTCCGGCGGAATGGGTGTCGGGTGCCGGAAACCTCGCCGTGGTCCCCATGCCGGTCATGGTGGGCGACGAAATCTACGGCGAGGGCGAAGATGACATCCTTGAAACGGTGGCGCTTGCGCTGGCCGCTGGGACGCCGGTTAAGACGTCCCGACCGTCGCCCGGCCAGTTTGAGCAGGCCTACCGCGCCGCCCGGAGCCGCGGCTTCGAGTCGGTGGTGTCCGTGCATATTTCAGGCGACCTGTCCGGAACCGCGGACGCGGCACGACTGGCGGCCTCGCGGGTGGACATTCCGGTGGAAGTGGTTGACTCCAGGACTGCCGGGATGGCCCAGGGCCTTGCGGTCCAGGCTGCCGTGGAAGCCGCTGCGGAAGGCAGTTCGGCGGCCGAGGTGGCCCGGGCTGCTGCCGGGCAGGCCGGCCGCACCCGCGTCTATTTCTACGTCCCGAGCCTTGAGCAGCTCCGCCGGGGAGGCCGGATCGGTGCCGCGGCCTCGTTTGTCGGCGCCATGCTCGCCATAAAACCCATCCTCGCGATGGAAGACGGGCGCATTGTGCCGCTTGAGAAAGTGCGGTCTGCCGCCCGCGCGGTGGCGCGCCTTGAGGAGATTGTCGCCGCCGATGCCGGCGCGCGGTCAGGGGCGGTCCGGCTCGCTATACACCACTTCGGCAATCCCGAGGAAGCCGAGAGCCTGGCGGCCCGACTCGGAGCTGCCCTGCCGTCCTGCCCGCCGGCCCAGATAAGCCCGCTGCCGGCAGTCCTCGCGGCGCACGCGGGGTTGGGCGTCCTGGCGGTCATTGTCGGCGAAGACCCGGCCTGACCGGGCCTCCGGGGTGAGCGGTATCCACATACGCCGCTCCGGCGTTGTTCCGCTCCGGGGCCGACCATAGGTTGGAACCATGTCACGCCGGGAGCCAGGACCAGGCCGCCAGGGACGCCATGCCCGGGACCGGCTCGAGGCTACCCTCGGCGGCCCGGTGCGCCCACTCCTTGACGGCGGGGATGGACAGGAACCCTTCCAGTCCCGGGCCCCGGAAGATGGTCCCCGCGGCCGCGGGCAGGACGCAGCAACACCGGGGAAGCGGCTGACCACGGAACAGGGTGAACCGGGGGCGCGCACAGATCCGATGCACGTACGCCTGCGGTGGCGGGTCGGGCTGCGCGTGTCGCTTCTCCTTGCCGTCCTCGCGCTCGGTGCCGCTGCCTGGTTTTGGTTTATGGCGGCCTCGGGCCGGCCGGAGGTGCTGCCGTTGAGTGACGCCGACTCCGGGCCCCCGGTCACGCACAGCTCAGGCACCGGCACGCCGGATGGAGTGCCCTACGCGGCCGATGCTGAGGGGGAACCGGCAGGGGAGAGTGACGGTCGGGTGGTGGTCCATGTGGCCGGGGCGGTGGCCAAACCCGGAGTTGTCCAGCTTCCGCCCGGCAGCCGGGTGCACCAGGCCATCACCGCAGTCGGGGGTGCGGCAGCGGGCGCGGACCTCAACCGGCTGAACCTCGCCCTGGTGCTGGCCGATGGCCAGAAGATCCTGGTGCCGAGGGAAGGCGACGCCCGGCACCCTGACCCAACTGCCGCAGCCCCGGAGGGGGCGGCCCCGGGTGTGGAGGGGAGCAGTGCCGGCGGGGCGGACAGCCCCAAGGTCAACCTGAACTCTGCCACCTTGGAGGAGCTGGATGCATTGCCGAAGGTGGGGCCCGTCCTTGCCCAGCGCATCCTGGACTGGCGGAAGGATCACGGATCGTTCAAAAGCATCGAAGACCTGGATGCCGTGGACGGGGTGGGCCCAAAAATGTTGGAAGCACTGCTGCCCCTGGTGACGGTCTGAGGTGGCATGGTGACCGCGGACCGCACACATCCGGGGGGCAGGCACGCCAGCCCGTGGAGCGGGTACGTGGACTCCGCAGTCCGTGGTGCCTCTCGCGGGGGCCCTTCCTCATGGGAGGCGCCCGTCCCTGACACGCCGCGGGCGCGCCGTGCGCGGTCCTGGACGCGTGCCGCTGACGCCGTGAGGCAGTGGGGACGGACAGAAGGGTCGGGACAAGGGCCCGACGGCGGCCCGGACGTCCCGCGGCGTCGTACCGACCTGCGGCCGGTACCTGCCGCGCTATTGGTCTGGGGTGCCTCCGTGGCCGGCCTGTGGCTGCCGGCTTCAGCGCTGGCCGTGCTCTGTTTCGTGATGGTCGTTGCCGCAGCCTGGATGATCTACCGGATGGGCAGGCGTGGGCTATATACGGGGAGCTTCCTCGCCACCGGAGCGGTCGCCCTGCTGCTCGCGGTGGCCACAGCTGCCCACTCCTCGGCGGGGGCCGTGCACCGCTTCGACGGACCAGTCGCAGAAGCTGCAGCAACCAGGCGGACGGCCGTGGCGCTGGTGGAAGTCTGCGGGTTGCCGCGGGCATTGGCGGGCCCGGGAGCGGCCGCGGACCGGAGTGCAGAAGATCGGTCCGGGGCCGGGGCGGCTGCCACGCCGGAACCGGTACCGGCGGGCCGTTGGGCCGTGCCGGTGAGGACCCGCGAACTCACGGCCGGCGGCACGCTCATCCGGACGCGTGCCCTGCTTCTCGTCACGGGCGGGGGAGAGTGGGGGGCCGTGGTTCCCGGCCAGGTCTTCCGGGTGACGGGCACGTTGCGGCCAGCCGATCCCGGACGGCCTGAAGCAGGCGTCCTGGCAGCTTCCTCCATGATGCCCCTGGCCGGCCCGGGGACGGGGCTGCAGGCGACGGTGCTGCAGGGGGCGGCCAGGGACCTGCGGGCGCGCTTCGTCACGGCGGCGGCTTTCCTGCCCACGGACGCGCGCGGACTGTTGCCCGGTATGGTCACCGGCGACACTACTGCGCTGGACAGCGGTCTCGAGGGTGCCATGCAACTGGTGGGCATGACCCACTTGACTGCCGTCAGCGGGGCCAACTGCAGCCTGGTCCTGGGCGCGCTGCTGTTCGCCTGCAGATGGGCGCGGCTGCCCCGCGCTCCGGCGGCGGGTGCCGCCCTGGCGGGCCTTGGACTGTTCGTGGTCCTGGTGGGGCCCGACGCCAGTGTGCTGCGGGCCGCCCTGATGGGTGCTGTGGCAGTTACATCGCTTGCGGGCGGCCGGACGGGCCGCGGCCTGAGTTTCCTGTGTCTGGCGGTCATGGGACTGCTGTTTGCCAATCCGGCCCTCGGCAGCAGCTTTGGGTTCGTCCTTTCCGTTCTGGCTACCCTGGGCATCATTCTCCTGGGGCGCGGCATCGTGGACGCCACACCCCGTTGGGTTCCCCGGTGGGTGGCGGCGCTGGTGGCGGTGCCCCTGTCTGCGCAGCTCCTGTGCGGGCCCGTGATTGTCCTCCTCCAGCCACAGTTCGCCACCTACTCGCTGCTTGCCAACGTCGTGGCGGCGCCCCTGGTGGCACCTGTCACGCTGCTCGGAACTGCTGCCGTACCGCTGGTTGCCGTGGCGCCATGGCCGGCGGCACTGCTCATTGGGGTGGCAGGAACATTCTGCGGCGCGGTTGCCGCAGTGGCCAGGGGTGCTGCCGGGCTTCCCGGGGCCTCGCTGCCATGGCCGGAGGGGCCTGCGGGGATGGTGACCATGATGCTGCTGTCAGCCTTCATGTATGGCTTGCTGGCGGCGATCCTGCGGCCCGCGGTTATGGTCGGGCTCGCGGTTCGGGCGCACCGTCGGACTGAACGCCTGCTCGAACTCGTGGAACACGTTCTTTCTGCCAAGGACCGCTCCTGCGGCGCGGGCCCGAAGCGCGGGCATGGCAGACTGGAATACCCAACAGCACTTTCCGGAAGGAACCCCCGATGGCCGCTGCGCAAAAACGCGCAACCCGTTCGCCGGCATCGAACGCGTCTGCCTGGCGCGACGCCGCCCCGGCCGCCGTCGTCCTGGTCAGCGGCCCGGAAGACTATCTTGCCGCCAGGGCGGTGGACAGTATCCGAGCCAAAGTCAGGTCCGCGGACCCGGAGGTCGAGGTTACCAGGATGAACGCCGCCGGCTACGAGGCCGGCACGCTGGCCATGCAGGTCAGCCCCTCCCTGTTCGGCGAAGGGAAGCTCATCGAGGTCGAGGCCGTGGAGGCCATGAATGACGCCTTCCTGGCAGACGCCTTGGCGTACCTCGGCCATCCCGGCGACGACGCGGTCTTGGTGTTGCGTCATGCCGGCGGCAACCGGGGAAAGAAGCTGCTGGACGCGGTCAAGAAGGCCGGCTGGCCCGTGGTGGACTGCCAGCCGCTCAAGAAGGACGCGGACAAGGCCGCCTTCGTAGCCACCGAGTTCAAAGCTGCCGGCCGCCGGATCGACCAGGAAGCAGTGCATGCGCTGGTCAACGCGGTGGGAGCCAATCTGTCCGAGCTGGCGGCGGCCTGCAGCCAGCTGATCGCTGACGCGGGCTCTGCCGTCACCGTCGAAGTAGTGGACCGCTATTACGGCGGCCGGATCGAAGCCACTGCCTTCAAGGTGGCGGACGCTGCGATGGCCGGCAACGGCCCTCTGGCACTTTCCACCCTGCGCCATGCGTTGGCGACGGGCGCGGACCCCGTTCCGCTGGTGGCGGCACTCGCTGCCAAGCTGCGGACTGTGGCCCGGGTCGCCGGCGCCTCCGGCTCGGCGGCGCAGGTCGCGGCCGAGCTCGGCATGCAGCCGTGGCTCGTGGAGCAGGCGCAGCGTGACGTCCGCCGCTGGACGCCGGACGGGTTGGTCCGCTCCATCCAGGCCACCGCAGAGGCTGACGCGCAGGTGAAGGGGCTCTCCCGGGACCCCGTGTATGCGGTGGAGCATGCCGTCCGCATCATTGCCACTTCCGTCAAGGGCAGATAGCCGCGTCCGGTGAGGGGTCGCCCGGGAAGAGCCTTGGAACCCGGGCAATCCACTTAAAGCGGTGTGGCCGGCACCCCAGGGGTACCGGCCACAGCCATCAGTTCAGACGAACTGGAAACCTTACAGTGCGTTGACCTTCTTGGAGATCGCCGACTTGCGGTTCGCTGCGTTGTTCTTGTGCAGAACACCCTTGCTGACAGCCTTGTCCAGCTTGCGGCTGGCAGCAACCAGGGCAGCAGCAGCTGCATCCTTGTCCGTGGACTCAACGGCGGTGTTGACGGCGCGGATGGCCGTCTTCAGCTCGGACTTGACTGCGTTGTTGCGCAGGCGGGCCTTCTCGTTGGTGAGGATGCGCTTCTTCTGGGACTTGATATTCGCCACGTGTGAACTCTCTTTTTAATGCGGAAATGGTCTAGAGGGCTTTCAGATTGGCCATTGACTGAGCGGCGTGGGGATACCTATGGCGGCCAACCATCAGTGGCCGTCGACCTGCACGGACACACAGCTATAAAGAATAGCAGGTCAGGGCCCGGGCTGGCCATTTTCAGGGATGCCGTGTCCAGCCCTGGCGTTGCACCAGCGCGGAGGCCACCGCATCGAACCGCTTCCGGTCCAGAACGGCGCCCTCGCGCCGGACGCTGTCCGGCCTGATCTGCAGGACCCGGTCCACGCGCACCTCGCTGGGCCTGCCCTGCCTGTCCCACGCGCCCGGGCCGAGTTCGACGTAATCGCCTGACCCTTCACGGGGCCGGGGTGGCATACCGGCCGGCGGCGGCGCGGGTACGCGGTCCCGCGAGGTAAGCATCAGGCCCAGCAGATATCGCCCGTGCCGGCCCACCAGCAGCACAGGCCGGTCCTTGCCGCGGTTGGGGTCCTCCTCATATGGCACCCACGCCCACACCACTTCGCCGGGGTCCGGATCGCCGTCGGGGGTGGGGGTGTACCGGATGGTGGCGCTGCCGTGGAAATCCCCGGGATAGGACGTGGACGGGAGGGAAGCAGCGGTTGTGGCCGCCTGCCGCCGCAGGGAGCGCAGGCCCGCGCGGACGGCGCCCGCCAGGGAACGGAGGTTGATTGCCATGTGGCAACACTATCGCCGGGCCGCGATGGAGGGCGGGCATGCTACCCCGGCGGGTGCTGTCGCTTTGCCGTTGCCCGGCAATCCGCACGGGAATGCGGCGGCACCTGCCAGGACGTGGGACACTGGTCGTTGAAGATGTGCGGCCCCTCCGAAGGTAATGGTGAACGTTCCTGCCGGCCGGCCGCGGAAAAGCCAACAGTAAGGACTTTGCGTGTCTCCCATGGCCCGCACCGCCCCGGTGCCCGCCGCGACAGATCCGGCTATTATTCGGAATTTCTGCATCATCGCGCACATTGACCACGGCAAATCCACCCTGGCCGATCGGATGCTGCAACTGACCGGCGTGGTGCAGCCCCGCGATATGAAGGCCCAGTACCTGGACCGGATGGACATTGAACGCGAGCGTGGCATCACCATCAAGTCCCAGGCAGTCCGCATGCCCTGGGAACTCGACGGCACCAGTTACGCGCTGAACATGATCGACACGCCCGGCCACGTTGACTTCACCTACGAGGTTTCCCGATCGCTGGCCGCGTGCGAGGGGGCCATCCTCCTGGTGGACGCCGCCCAGGGCATCGAGGCGCAGACCCTCGCCAACCTGTACCTGGCGATGGAAAACAACCTGACCATCATCCCGGTCCTGAACAAGATCGACCTCCCGGCAGCGCAGCCCGAGAAATACGCAGCAGAACTTGCCAGCCTGATCGGCGGCGACCCGGAGGACGTACTGCGGGTGTCGGGAAAGACCGGAATGGGCGTCGAGGCACTGCTGGACAAAATCGTCCGCGACCTGCCGGCTCCGCACGGCGACGCCAACGCCCCTGCGCGCGCCATGATTTTTGATTCCGTCTATGACACCTACCGCGGCGTGGTCACGTACGTCCGGGTGGTGGACGGCATGCTGCACCCCCGCGAACGCATCCAGATGATGTCCACCCGGGCCACCCACGAACTCCTCGAAATCGGTGTGAGCTCACCGGAGCCCACACCGTCCAAGGGCCTGGGGGTCGGTGAGGTGGGTTACCTGATCACCGGCGTAAAGGACGTACGCCTGTCCAAGGTGGGCGATACCGTCACCAACATGGCCAAGCCTGCCGCGGACTCGCTCCCCGGCTACGCTGATGCCAAGCCCATGGTTTTCTCCGGCCTGTACCCGCTGGACGGCACGGACTACCCCGTGCTGCGCGATGCACTGGAGAAGCTGATGCTCAACGACGCCGCCCTCGTCTATGAGCCCGAGACTTCCGCGGCCCTGGGCTTCGGATTCCGTGTCGGCTTCCTCGGCCTGCTCCACCTTGAAATCACGCGTGAGCGGCTGGAACGCGAGTACAACCTGGACCTGATCTCCACCGCACCCAACGTGGAGTACGAAGTAACGCTTGAGGATAAGAAGGTGGTCCACGTGACCAACCCGAGCGAGTACCCGTCCGGAAAGATCTCCGAGGTCCGCGAGCCCATGGTGGCAGCCACCATCCTGGCCCCGAACGAGTTCGTGGGCGCCATCATGGAGCTGTGCCAAAGCCGCCGCGGCGTGATGGGCGGCATGGACTACCTCTCCGAGGACCGGGTGGAAATCCGTTACCGGCTCCCGCTGGCCGAGATCGTGTTCGACTTCTTCGACATCCTCAAGTCCAAGACCCGCGGCTACGGATCCCTGGACTGGAAGGCCGATGGTGACCAGGTCGCCGATCTGGTCAAGGTGGACATCATGCTGCAGGGTGAGCAGGTGGATGCCTTCTCTGCCATCACCCACCGTGACAAGGCGTACGCCTATGGCGTCATGATGACCACCAAGCTGCGCGAGCTTATTCCGCGCCAGCAGTTCGAGGTGCCCATCCAGGCCGCCATTGGTTCCAGGATCATTGCCCGCGAAAGCATCCGCGCCATCCGCAAGGACGTCCTGGCCAAGTGCTACGGCGGCGACATCAGCCGTAAGCGCAAACTCCTCGAGAAGCAAAAAGAAGGCAAGAAGCGCATGAAGATGGTGGGCCGCGTAGAGGTCCCGCAGGAGGCCTTCATCGCCGCGCTGACCACCGACGAGTCCAAGGACAAGGCGAAGAAGTAGTGATCACCGTGGCCGGACTGACCCAGGGCCGCAGCAATGCCTAGCGTTCTTCCCCTCGGCGACCCCGCGCCGTCGGACGGCCTTCTGCCTGCCCAGGCAGCGGAAGGTGCGGACGGCCGCGCCTTCGGCCTGTACGTCCATATTCCGTTCTGCGCCGTACGCTGCGGGTACTGCGACTTCAACACCTACACGGCCACGGAGCTCGGCGGCGGGGCGTCGCAGGATGCCTACGCTGCCACCGCTGCCGCAGAAGTGGAGCTCGCGGCCGGGGTGCTGGCCGGGTCCGGTGTGCCAGAACGTCCGCTCAGCACGGTTTTCTTCGGCGGCGGGACGCCCACGCTCCTGCCCGCCGCGGACCTTGCCCTGATCCTGCGCACGGCCATTGCGCGGTGGGGCATCGTGGCAGGCGCCGAGGTCACCACGGAGGCCAATCCGGATTCGGTCACGCCGGAATCGCTCGCCGTGCTCAAGGAGGCGGGCTTCACCCGGGTATCCTTCGGCATGCAGTCCGCGGTGCCGCACGTGCTCAAGGTCCTGGACCGGACCCATTCGCCGGCGAGGGTGCCGCAGGTGGTCCGGTGGGCGCGGGAAGCCGGCCTGGACGTCAGCCTGGACCTGATCTACGGGACACCGGGGGAGTCGCTGGACGACTGGCGCTTCTCTCTCGAAACAGCGCTGTCCTACGGTCCGGACCACATCAGCGCCTACGCGCTGATCGTGGAGGACGGGACCAAGCTTGCGGCACAGATCCGCAGGGGCGAGGTACCGGGGATTGACGACGACGACCACGCCACCAAGTACGAGCTCGCCGACCAGCTCATCACCGCTGCCGGGCTTGGCTGGTACGAGGTCAGCAACTGGTCCCGGACGCCGGGCCACGCCTGCCGGCACAACCTGGCCTACTGGCGTGGGGACGACTGGTGGGGGATTGGCCCCGGTGCACACTCGCACGTGGGCGGGGTGCGCTGGTGGAACGTCAAGCACCCCGCGGCCTACGCCGGCCGGCTGGTCCAGGGGCTGTCACCGGCTGCGGGCCGGGAAACGTTGGACCCCGGGACCCAGGCCGTTGAACACGTGATGCTGGAGACGCGGCTGGCGACGGGGCTTACGGTCGACTCACTGACTCCGGCGGGCCGCCACGAGGTGGCCGGACTGATCGCCGACGGGCTGGTGGATCCCGTCGCCGCGTTTCGCGGCCGCCTGGTACTCACCCTCAAGGGGCGTCTCCTGGCAGACGCCGTGGTGCGACGACTCCTCCCGGACTGACCCTGCGTTGCTGGAGGTTACTTGATCCAGCGCAGGTTGTACTGGTACCGGTGCGGCTGGCCCTTGTTCACATGGATGCCGGCGGAGACGGAGAAGCAGGTCAGCGCTATCCAGATCAGGGTGGCGATGACCGCGAAGATGTTGCCTACTACTGGGACGAACACCAGGATGTTGGCAATCACGGCCGCGATGGTGGGCGGCAGGCTGAAGTTCAGCGCCTCTTTGGATTCCTGCGCCGTGAACGGGCCGCGGTCCCGGAAGATCAGGTAGATCAGGAGCGACGGCACGCAACCCAGGATGCCGCCGAAGTGCGCCAGCGTGGCCCACTGCCGGTCCTCGCTGGCCGTCAGCGGCAGCGCATTCGCTGGAACGCCGTGGTATTCGGAGCGGCCCGGGCCGTCCTGGCGGTTCCTGTGATCACGTGCGTTTTCTGCCACGGTCTGATTCCTTCTAAAGTGCGTTGTGCCAACTGCGCTTGGTGCCCAGTGCTGCCGGTCCGCCATGATTCTGCGAACCCGCACTACCAAGAATACTGTCTGCCGGCCATGACTCCCCCCTTCCTGCTAGGGGACGGTCAGGAAATCAATCACTTCTTCCACGCGTCCCAGCAGCGACGCCTCGAGGTCTGCGTAGGTCCGGACTGCGCCCAACAGTTTCTGCCAGCCCAGGCCGATGTCCTCCTTCGTCTCATGAGGCCAGCCGAACGCCGCGAGAATCCCGGTTTTCCAGTCCTGCCCGCGGGGCACCACAGGCCACCGGTCGATGCCCAGGACGGACGGCCGGATTGCCTGCCAGACGTCCACGTACGGGTGACCGACGATCAGGACGTTCCCGGCTGCGCCGGGGGAGCGCATCACCGCCTCGGCGATGCGGGATTCCTTCGAATCCGGAACGAGGTGGTCCACCAGGACACCGAGGCGCCGTTCGGGGCCGGGGCGGAACTCCGAGACCGCCGCGGCGAGGTCGTCAATGCCATGGAGGGGTTCGACGACGATTCCCTCCACCCGGAGGTCGTCCCCCCAGACTTTCTCCACCAGTTCGGCGTCGTGCTTGCCTTCCACCCAGATGCGGCTCGCCTTGGCCACCTGGGCGCGTTGCCCGGTCACACGTACAGACCCGGACGCGGTGCGGCCGGGTCCGCCCGGCTGTCCTGCGCCCGGCCGTCCCGCGGCTGCGCGGGGAGCAGGCGGCATCAGCCGGATGGGCCGGCCATCGAGGAGGAACCCGAATCCCAATTTGAAGGAGCGGGACTTTCCGCGCCGGTCCTCCAGTGCGACCACGTGCATACCGCCGGACTTCTCGACCCGGGTCACTGCTCCCACCCAGCCCGACTGGACGTCCTCCAGGACCATGCCACGCTCAACCGGGACCTCTGGCGGCGCGGTCCTGGCGGGAGCCGCTAGGTCACGGGGGCCCCAGTTCTGGTAATCCATGGATTCGTTCCGCCTAGTGCTAGTCAGTACCCGGTTCTGCCCGGAGCGGTTCCAATGCTAACAACGGGCCGAGGCATAATAGACTGTTAGCACTAAGGCATGTCGAGTGCTAACCGCCAAGGCGGACTGAACGGGGAGGCGAGGCCGTCCCGGACCCTGGATGGAGGTGGAGTGTGAGCGAACCGCGCAAGCTGGAAGTGCTGCGGGCCATCGTCGAGGACTACGTCCACTCGCGCGAACCGGTGGGTTCGAAGGCCCTCGTGGAGCGGCACCATCTTGGCGTTTCCAGCGCAACCATCCGCAACGACATGGCCGCTTTGGAGGATGAGGGACTCATTACCGCGCCGCACACCAGTGCGGGCCGGATACCCACGGACAAGGGCTACCGGCTGTTCGTGGACCAAATCTCGGCAGTGAAGCCCCTGTCCCAGGCGGAGCGCCGCGCCATCCAGTCGCTGCTGGAGGGCGCGGACGACCTCGACGACGTCCTGGACCGGACCGTGCGCCTGCTGTCGCAGCTCACCAACCAGGTGGCCGTGGTGCAGTATCCGCACCTCAGCCGGGCGCTGGTCCGCCACATCGAATTCGTACTGCTGGCCCCGCGCAAGGTGCTGGTGGTGCTGATCGCCAACAGCGGCAAGGTGGACCAGCGGGTGATCGACGTCGGGCAGGACCTGGGGGACGACGCCCTGGCCGCGCTGCGGACCCGCTTCCTGGGATCGCTGGGCGGAACTCCGCTCAGCCAGCTGGCCCAGTCCCTCTCCGCAGTAGTCACCGCGGTTAGCCCCGGGCAGCGGCAGGCGGCACAGGCCCTGGCGCACGGCCTCGAAGCGTTGGCACACAACAGCCGGGAAGACCGTATGGTCATGGCCGGCACAGCAAATCTGGCCCGTTCCAACGTGGACTTTCCGCTGAGTATCGGCCCTGTCCTGGAAGCCTTGGAGGAGCAGGTGGTCATGCTGCGCCTCCTGAGCGAAATGGCGCAGGACCACCGCGGCGTGGCCGTGAGCATCGGCCGGGAAAACCCCTACGACGGCCTGGCGGAAGCTTCCGTGGTGGCCACGGGCTACGGTCCGGACAGCGCAGCGAAAATCGGAGTACTCGGGCCCACCCGGATGGACTATCCCACCACCATGGCCGCTGTGCGCGCCGTGGCACGGTACCTGTCCCGGATCCTGGGACCCTGACGTTACAACAAGGAAGAGAAACCAACTTTGAGCAGCCACTATGACGTCCTTGGAGTCTCGCCGGAGGCTACGGGGGAAGAGATCAAAAAGGCCTACCGCAAGCTGGCCCGCACGCTCCACCCCGACGTCAACCCCGGCCAGGATGCCTCGGACCGCTTCAAGGCAGTGACCCACGCCTACGAGGTCCTCTCGGACCCGCAGAAGCGCCGTGTCTACGACACCACGGGGAACGAGAACGGCACCGACAACGGTTTCGGCGGCGGCGGATATGCAGGCCAGGGGTTTGCGTTCCAGGACATCTTTGACACGTTCTTCGGCGCCGGCGGCACCACCGGTCCGGCATCGCGTGTACGGCGCGGACAGGACGCCCTGATCAGCGTCCGCATCGAGCTGCGCGACGCCGTTTTCGGTGTCAACAAGAAGCTTGAGGTGGATACCGCGGTCACCTGCCCCACCTGCGAAGGTTCCTGCTGCCAGCCGGGCTCCCACCCGGAGCGCTGCGACATCTGCGGCGGCAGCGGCCAGGTCCAGCGGGCGGTCCGCTCGATCCTGGGCCAGGTCATGACCGCCGCACCCTGCGGCAGCTGCGAAGGTTTCGGCACTGTCATCAAGGATCCCTGCAACGAGTGCAGCGGCCAGGGCCGTATCCGCAGCCGCCGGTCACTGACCATCAAGGTGCCTGCCGGCGTTGCCACCGGCACCCGGATCCAGCTCTCGGGACAGGGAGAGGCGGGCCCCGCCGGCGGTCCGTCAGGCGATCTTTACGTGGAAATCCGCGTCAACAACGATGCCACCTACGTCCGCGACGGCGATGACCTGCACGCCACCTTGAACATCCCCATGACGGCGGCAGCGCTGGGCACCGATGTCAGCCTGGAGACCTTCGACGGGATCCAGGAAATCGACGTCAAGCCGGGCACGCAGTCGGGCGAAATCATCACCCTCCGCGGACTTGGCGTAACCCACCTGCGCGGCTACGGCCGCGGAGACCTGAAGGTCCACCTGCAGGTGGAAACCCCGGCACGGCTGGATGCTGCCCAGGAAGACCTGCTGCGCCAGCTGGCCAAGCTGCGTGGAGAACAGATCACCGAAGGCAAGCTGGCCGCCAGCGGCGGCATGTTCGCCAAGCTCCGGGACCGGCTGGGTAACCTGTAGCGGTGAGCAACCCGGTCTTTTTCGCCCCCGCCGGAAGCCTCGACGGGGTTCGTCCCGGCGCGCTCTTCGTCCTGGAAGGCCCCGAGGCGCGGCACGCAGTCGCCGTAAAACGCCTGGCGCAGGGTGAACCCTTGGACATCGTGGACGGCGTCGGCAGGCGCCTGACCGGGACGGTCACCTCGTCCGGGCCGTCCCGGCTGGAAGTCGAGTGCCTTACCATCACAGCCGAGGCACGGCCGGACGTCAGGCTGATACTGGTACAGGCCCTCGCTAAGGGCGACCGGGACGAACTGGCCATCGAGACGGCCACTGAATTGGGCATCGACGCGGTTGTTCCGTGGCAGTCGGAACGTTCCATCGTGCGCTGGAAGGGTGACCGGGCCGCAAAGGCGCACTCCAAATGGCAGTCCGTGGTTGCGGCGGCCGCAAAGCAGGCGCGGCGCGCGTGGATCCCCGAGGTGCGTCCCGCGGTCGACACCTCCGCGCTTGCCGCGGCCGTGGAAGCCGCAGACCTGGCCGTGATCCTGCATGAGGACGCGGTCCGCCCGCTGCGAAACGTCCTTGAAGCATGGCGGGTCCGTGGCGACGGCGTGCGGGAAGTGCTGCTGATCGTTGGTCCGGAAGGCGGCATCAGTCCGCGCGAGGTGACACGGCTGTGCGATAAGGGGGCGGTGACGGCCTTGCTCGGCACGCACGTCCTGCGTTCCTCGACGGCCGGGCCCGCCGCCGTCGTCCTCGCCAGCGATGTCTTGGGCCGCTGGGACACTACCGGACGGTAAACGACCTGGTATCTGCGTTCCGGTCGGGTCCGTCACCGGCACCCGCCTGCGCAACTTTCAGCTCGTAGTCACCAGCGGGAAGCTTCAGGTCCAGGGTGAAGACGCCGGACCGCCCGGCTTCCGCGGCGGCTGTCGCTTCACCGGTGAGGTACGGCGCCTTCGCCTCGCCCTCGGCGCCCTTCAGGACCTGCCAGCGCAGCTTGCTTCCGGCCTTGGTGCTGCGTCCGGTGATCTTGACGGTACCCGCGCCCAGTTCCACGCCCTCCTGCGGGTCGATGATCCAGACCGGAGCCACCATCCCGGGCGCGCGCGACATCAGGTCGCCCAGCTGGATATGTTTGAAGGCGGGATAGTCGGTATGGCCGTCCACCAGGATGCGCACCCTGATCTGCTGGCCGGAGTCGATCAGCCCGGAACTCGCCGCGGCGGCCGTTGCCGTGTACACCAGTTGCTGCACCGCGCGGGCAGCCATATCCGCATCGAGGTTGCTGTTGAAGGCATCCTCGGAGACGTCCACGTTGATGACGTCCTTGCCCGAGATGGACGTGGCAAGGCTGCTGGGATTCTGCCAGGGCGTGAAGAAATCAGGATCCAGCGGCTCCTCGGACATCATGGCCCGCAGCGCCCGGGTCACGGGATTCTCCTGCTCCGGCACGTCCCGGAACTCGCGGTAAAGGAAGACGCTCGGGCCGCTGCGGCCAATCCAATAGACCGGGGCCTTGTTGGAGGACTGTGTCGTTTCAAGCGGTGCGCTTGTGGCCGGGACGCCCGGAGTTCCCGCTGCAGTCGTGCCGGAGCCGGAAGGTGTTGTGGGTTCCGGGACAGGCTCTGCGATGCATCCGGTCAGCAGGGGCACCGCCAGAAAACCCGCCACGACCGCGGTACGCACACGGCGGTCCGCGCGTGCGCCCCTGCGGGGAGCGGTGGTTTCCGGCACGATGATGTCCCTGTCCTTTCTGGGTGGTGCGCCGATCCCCGGGCGGCTCCTTCCAACGGAAGCTGGATTTCCAGCATCGCACAGGACCCGTGGCTGGAACCCCGGATCAGACCCTCCGGAGCGAACTGCAACGGGAACGATATCCGGCTGATATGAACTTGAGACATAATCGGCCGGTGCCGCCGGTCGGCACCCCGGGGCAGGCTTACGTGAGCGGTCAGGAGCGGCCGGAGGGGGCCTCCTGGCGTAAGATGTAAGGACCCGTTGGGAAGAACGACGCCGGCACCGGCTCCGCCCTTTCCCGGCGGCAAACGTTTATCAGACTTGAAGGGGATCACGGGCCCGCGGGCCAGCACTATGACTGAATCAGCGAACGGAAAGCGCCGGCTCACCGGAGAGGGCGCCGCAGCAGAGTTCCCCCATTCCCTTCCGGGAGTCCGGACGGAGGTGGTCCTCTTCGATAACTCCGACCAGATGGTTCAGTCCCTGGGCAGCCATGATGAAGCGCTTCGCTTTATCGAGGAGCAGTTCCCCAACGTCAACTTCCACGTCCGTGGCAACGAACTGACCATCAGCGGCCCGCCCGCTGAGGTGCCGCGGATCATGCGACTCCTCGACGAGGTCCGAGGACTGGTGTCGCGTGGGACTGTGATTACTCCCGCTGTGCTGCAGCAGCTTGCCGCGCTTTTGCGCAGCCAGTCCCTGCAGAACCCTGTCGACGTTCTGACCCACGACATCCTCTCCAGCCGGGGCCGTACCATCCGGCCGAAGACGCTGAACCAGAAGAACTACGTGGACGCCATCGATGACAACACGGTGATCTTCGGCATCGGCCCTGCGGGTACGGGGAAGACTTACCTGGCCATGGCGAAAGCCGTCCAGGCGCTCCAGCAGAAGGAAGTCAGCCGCATCATCCTCACCCGCCCCGCAGTGGAGGCCGGTGAGCGGCTGGGATTCCTGCCGGGCACGCTCAGCGACAAAATCGACCCCTATCTGCGCCCCCTCTACGATGCCCTGCACGACATGATGGACCCCGAGTCCATTCCCCGGCTCATGGCGGCCGGGACCATCGAGGTGGCACCCTTGGCCTACATGCGCGGACGCACGCTCAATGATGCCTTCATCATCCTCGACGAAGCCCAGAACACCACGCCGGAACAGATGAAGATGTTCCTGACCAGGCTCGGATTCGGTTCCAAGATGGTGGTCACCGGCGACGTGACGCAGGTGGACCTGCCCTTCGGCACCCGTTCCGGACTCCGCATCGTGGAGGAGATACTGCACGGCATCGAGGGCGTCAACTTCTCCGTCCTCGATGCAGCAGACGTGGTCCGGCACCGGCTGGTGGGCGACATCGTTAATGCCTACAGTCTCTGGGATGACGCGCAGCGCAGCCGCGTCAAACATTCGACCGTACGGGATAAGCGGGGGGAACACGCGTGAGCATCGAGGTTAACAACGAATCCGGGGTCCGGGTGGACGAAGCGGCGCTGGTCGCCCTGGCGAGGTACATCTTCGAACAGCTCTTCATCCATCCACAGGCAGAACTTTCCATCCTGCTGGTTGATGAACCCGCCATGGAGAAGCTGCACATCGAACTGATGGACGAGCCGGGGGCCACGGACGTGCTGTCCGTTCCTATGGACGAGCTGACCCCCGGCACCCCGGACCGGCCAACGCCTCAGGGCATGCTGGGCGATATTGCCATCTGCCCCCAGGTGGCCGAGGTTCAGGCCCGCAACGCCGGCCACGGCCTTGAGGACGAGATGCTGCTGCTCACGACGCATGGAATCCTGCACCTGCTCGGCTATGACCACGCAGAACCCGAGGAGAAGGCCGAGATGTTCGGGCTCCAGCGTGAACTGCTCGCCGGGTTTACGGGCAAAGAAGCGCCTGCCGAGACCACCCAGTGACCGAATCGCTCCTGGTCTTCATGGCCTTGGTTTTCCTTGGCACGGCGGCGGTACTGACGGCGGCCGAGGCCGCGTTCAATTTCCTTCCACGCCACGAGGCCGAAGACGCCCTGGCGCGCAATCCGGCGGGGACCATGCGGAAGATCCTCGCCCATCCCGTAGCCCACATCCGTGCCCTGCGGTTCTGGCGTATCTGGTTCGAGATGGCCTCGGCAGTGGCAGTGGCAGTGCTCCTCTACAGCCTGCTGGACAACGTATGGCTGGCCGGCCTCGCTGCCACCGGCATCATGGCCCTTCTCGGTTTCGTCATTGTCGGTGTCTCGCCCCGCCAGTTCGGCCGGCTGCACTCCACCGCCGTGGTCCGGTTCACCGCGCCCATGATCCGTTTCCTGACCTGGGTCCTCGGCCCCATCCCCGGCTGGCTGGTGGCACTTGGCAGCTCAGCGGCCCCCGGGGCGCCCATCGGTGACGAGGCGTTCTTCAGCGAGCAGGAGTTCCGCGAACTGGTGGAACGGGCCAGTGAATCGGACATGATCGAGGACACCGAAGCGGAGATGATCCAATCGGTCTTCGACTTTGGAGACACGCTGGTGCGCGCCGTGATGGTTCCGCGGACGGACATCCTGAGCATCGACGCCGGGTCCACCCTCCGGCAGGCCATGTCGCTCTTCCTGCGTTCCGGCTACTCGCGGGTGCCAGTCATCCGTGAGGACACCGACCACATCCTGGGGATTGTCTATCTCAAGGATGTCGCCGCAGTCCTGCACCGGCTGGCACCGGGCGAGGAGCCGCCGCCCGTGGAGACGCTGGCCCGGGACGTGCGTTACGTACCGGAGTCAAAACCGGTCAGTGACCTGCTCAGGGAGTTGCAGAAGGAATCCACGCACGTCGCTATCGTGATTGACGAATACGGCGGCACGGCCGGGCTGGTAACCCTCGAAGACCTGATCGAGGAAATTGTCGGCGAAATCGTCGACGAATACGACACGGAAAGCGCTGAGGCTGTCGAACTCGGCGACGGATCCTTCCGTGTCAGCGCACGGATGAGCATCGACGACCTCGGCGAGCTGTTCGATTTCGAACTCGACGACGACGAGGTGGACACGGTGGGCGGGCTCCTGGCCAAGGCACTGGGACGGGTACCGATCGTTGGCAGCGCCGTCCAGGTCCACGGGCTCTCATTGCGTGCCGACCGGCTGGAAGGCCGCCGCAACCGCGTCAGCCACATTATTGCGGCGCGGGTGACAAAAGAAGACACTGACCTTGAAGACCTCCTCGACGAGGCCGAAGCAACCCAGCAGGGAGTTCCACGTGAGCAAGAAAAATAAGGCCGCAGGCGAAGAAGACTTCGGCGGTTTCCGGGCAGGGTTCTCGGTGCTGGTGGGCCGCCCCAACGCCGGCAAGTCCACCCTCACCAACGCTCTGGTGGGCAAGAAAGTGGCCATCACTTCGGCCAAGCCACAAACCACGCGGCACACCATCCGCGGCATCGTGCACCGTGATGATGCCCAGCTGATCCTAGTGGACACACCCGGCCTCCACCGGCCCCGCACCCTCCTGGGCAAGCGGCTGAACGACCTCGTGGCGGACACCCTGGCCGAGGTTGACGCAATCGGTTTCTGCCTGCCGGCCAACGAAAAAATCGGCCCCGGAGACAAGTTCATCGCGGCCCAGCTGGCCGCCGTAGGGCGCAAACCGGTGATCGCGATCGTGACCAAGGCGGACCTTGTTGACCGGCAGGCGCTGACGGAGCAGCTGCTGGCGGTTGCTGCGCTGGGCCGGGAGGTCATGGGAGAGGATGGCTGGAAGGACATCGTGCCCGTTTCGGCCAGCGACGGATTCCAGGTAGGGACCGTGGCCGACGTGCTGATCAGCCACATGCCGCCGTCGCCCCCGCTGTACCCCGATGGAGAGCTTACGGACGAGCCCGAGGCCGTCATGGTTGCCGAGCTTATCCGCGAGGCTGCACTGGAGGGCGTCCGCGACGAATTGCCGCACTCGCTTGCCGTCGTCGTCGAGGAAATTGTGCCGCGCGAAGACCGGCCCGAGGACAACCCGCTGCTGGACGTCCGTGTGAACCTGTATGTGGAGCGTCCCTCGCAGAAGGCAATCATCATCGGCAAGGGCGGAAGCAGGTTGCGGGAAGTGGGAACCAACGCCCGCAAGGGGATTGAGGCGCTGCTCGGAACAAGGATCTACCTGGACCTCCATGTGAAGGTGGCCAAGGACTGGCAGCGGGATCCCAAGCAGCTGGTTAAACTCGGCTTCTGACCCGTTGGCTGCCGGCATCGCCCCGGGGTCGGCGCGCTGTGGGGTAAGTTCCCAGACTGGACCACTAAAATGGACCGGATTTTGTTTTTTAGAGGAAGGTTCAGCACGTGGGTCGAGGCCGCGACAAACGCCAGAACGCGACGGGTGCCGCCGCCGGTCCGGCGCCGGTATCCCGTCACTCCGGCACGGGGCCCGCCGGAGCCGCGCGCCACATGGGCCGTCCGCACGGCATGCCACTGTGGCTGAAGATCGTGACCGGAATCCTCACCGTGGCCCTTGCAGGAGCCCTGGTTTTTGCCGGCTTCTGGTTCCTGCGGCTGCAGAACAACATCTCCAAGGCGCCTCTGAATGCCGGCGGCGGCGGGAACGAGGTTGCCGATGACGCCAAGGGCAGGCTGCAGATCCTGATCCTGGGGTCGGACACGCGGGACGGGAAGAACTCGAAATACGGTGTCGCTGAGGATTCAACCGGTTACGGCAACTCGGACGTCATGATGCTCATGGACATCTCGGAGGACAACAGGCGCGTCAGCGTGGTCAGTTTCCCCCGCGACCTCCTGGTGGACATCCCTGAGTGCAAGGACCCCGAATCCGGCAAGACGTTCCCGGCGCGGTCCGGCGTCATGATCAATGAGGCCATGGCGGAAGCGGGCATTGGCTGCGCCGTGGATACAGTCAATGAAATTACCGGCCTGGAGGTGGACCACTTCATGATGGCCGACTTCAACGCGGTCAAGGAGCTCTCGAACGCAGTGGGCGGCGTAGAGGTCTGCATCAGCGATGCCGTTTACGACCCCGACTCGCGCCTGCGCCTGCCGGCCGGAACCTCATCCGTCCAGGGCGAAATGGCCTTGGCTTTCCTCCGTACCCGCCACGCTTTTGCCGACGGCGGCGACCTGGGACGTATCAAGGCCCAGCAGGGCTTCCTCTCTTCGCTGACCAGGAAGATCAAGGACGAGGGAACCCTGTCGGACCCGCCCCGCATGCTGAAAATAGCCGATGTGGTGACGAAGAACCTCACCGTTGATGAAGGACTGGCCTCCGTGCCCACCCTGCTGACCATCGGCACCAGGCTCAAGGACATCGACGTCAGCAAGGTGGCCTTTGTCGCAGTCCCCACCAGGCCCGCCCAGAGCGACTCCAACCGCCTTGAGATCGCGGAGCCGGCAGGATCGCAGCTTTTTGCCGCCATGCGCAAGGACGTGGACCTTACCGATCCCGCGGCCCCGGCCACACCTTCGCCCGGTGCCACGCCAAAGCCGACGACCCCCGCCCCCACGCCAAGCGCTCCGCCTGCGCAGCCTTATGACAAGACCCTGCAGCCGGTCGCAGTAGCCAACGGAACCGGCGAGCCGGGCCGCGCGCAGGAGATCGTGGAAGCGGTGATCGCCGCAGGGTTCACCCAGGCCAGCCAGTTCGAGGCTACTCCGGTGGAACAGTCCGTGGTGTACCACGGCGCCGACTTCGCCGACGTGGCGCGGGACGTGGCAAAGATCTTCGGAATTCCGGCGGCCCAGATCCTTCCTGCCGACGGGGTCTATGGCGTCCAGGTGTACCTGGGAACAGATTTCCCGTCTGGGGTGAAGTACGGCGGGGTCGCGCTGCCGAAGGACATTGTCAACCAGACGGCCAAGGACAGCACCTGCCAGCAGGCCAATCCTGCACTGATTGTGCAGGAATAGGGCCGGCCGGCAGGTACAGGACGGCTACCAGATACTCACGCGTTCGTCCGGGGCCATCCACATGCCGTCCTGTTCGGTGACGGCAAAGGCGTCATGGAAGGCGTCCAGGTTGCGCGCGATGGCGTTGGTGCGGAACTCGTTGGGGGAGTGTGGGTCCGTGGCCAGGCGCCGCACCGCCTCCTCGTGCCTGATCACCTGGCGCCAGCCGGCGGCCCAGGATGCAAAGAACCGCTGCTGGCCGGTCAGGCCGTCCAGGACTTCCGGCTCCTTGCCGTCCAGGCTGATCAGGTAGGCCTTATGGGCGATGGCCAGGCCCGCCAGGTCGCCGATGTTTTCGCCGAGGGTAAGCCGGCCGTTAACGTTATGGCCGGGTGCCGCATAGGGGGACAGGGCATCGTACTGGGAGACCAGCCTTGCGGTGAGCGACTCGAACGCCTTCCGGTCCTCGTCGGTCCACCAGTTCCGCAGGGTACCCCCGCCGTCAAACTGGGATCCCTGGTCGTCGAAGCCGTGGCCGATTTCGTGGCCGATAACTGCCCCGATGCCCCCATAGTTGACAGCATCATCAGCGTCCGCAGTGAAGAACGGCGGCTGCAGGATGGCGGCCGGGAACACGATCTCGTTCATCATCGGGTGGTAGTAGGCATTGACCGTCTGCGGCGTCATCAGCCATTTGTCCCGATCCACCGGCTTGCCTACCTCGTCAAGGTGGCGGTCGACGTCGGCGTTATGGGCGCGCTCCACGTTGCCGAGGAGGTCGTGGCGGTCGATCTCCACGGCTGAGTAGTCAATCCACTTGTCCGGGTATCCGATTTTCGCGCGGAAGGCTTCCAGCTTGCGGAGCGCTTCGGCGATCGTTGCTCCGCCCATCCAGCTCACCGAGGTGATGCTTCGGCGGTACGCTTCGATGAGGTTGTCGACCAGTGCCTGCATCCGGGCTTTGTGCGTTTCCGGGAAGTGGCGTTCCACGTAGATCTGGCCCACGGCTTCACCAAGGCCGGCCTCCACGGCGCCGACAGCCCGCTTCCAGCGAACTTTATTCTGCGGGGTGCCGCTCAACGCGGTGCCGTAGAAGGCAAAGTTGGCGTCCACGAAGGCGGAGGACAGGTAAGGGGCGGCGGCACTGATGACCCGCATGGCCAGCCAATCCTGCCAGGTGGAGAGCGGCACCTCGTCCAGGAGTCCTGCCGTACCTTCAAAGAAGTCCGGGGTGCTGACCACCAGTTCGGTGCGCTTGTCCTCTTCGATGCCGGCCGCCTCGCACCACCCGGGAAAGTGGGGGAAAAGTTCGGCGGCCTCCCCGGCGGTTTTCAGATTGTAGGTTTTCTGGGGGTCGCGGAGGGTGACGTTGTCCCAGTGGTGCGCCGCAAGCCGGGTTTCCAGCTCGACCACCCGCGTGGCGGCAGCAGCAGCGTCCGGCAACTCAGCCAGGGCGAACATCCGCTCCACATGGCCGGTGTAAGCGGACACCAGCGGAGCAAACTTCTCTTCGCGGTAATACGACTCGTCGGGAAGGCCAAGGCCGCCCTGGCCGATATAGAGCAGGATGCGGTCAGGGTTCCCGGCGTCCGGAGCAGGGTAGATGTAGAACAGGCCACCGACGTCCGCCCGGAACAGGCGGCCCGTCAGGGACACCAGGTCAGCTACGGAGGAGGTGGCGAAGACATCCGACAGCCGCCGCCGAATCGGCTCCATGCCCTTGGCTTCCACTCCGGCCTCATCCATGAAGCTGTTGTAGAGGTCGCCGATCTTCCGTTCGATGCCGGTTGCCGCGGCACCCTTGCCGGCGGCTTCCTCGATGATGGCGCGCACTGCCAGCTCAGAGCCGTCGCGGAGCGCAGTGAACGTGCCTTCAAGCGGCCGGTCTTCGGGAATCTGTGTGGCCTTCAGCCAGGCCCCGTTCACGTGCCGGTAAAGGTCATCCTGCGGCCGGACGGTGTGGTCGAAGGTGGATAGGTCGATGCCGGAATTAGGCACTGAAACTCCTTTGGCCGCAGGGCCGTACCGGTGTCGGTTCGGCCTCGCGTCTGCATGGTGGACGTTACGGACGGTAGCGCCCTTTCATCTTACGCACCCGTGTTACCCTCAAATGGTGCGTGCAGAACTGCTTCTCCTTAGCTGCCGCGGCGAGGCCACAGACGCGATCTAGCGCAAGGCCCACCCTCGCTGCGGAGTTTGTGTTGCCCGGCCACCTTTCAACGAAGAACCACAGAAAAGGCCCCGATAGTAATGCGAAACGCACAGAAGCCCTCAGGAATGCCTGCCCACCGCTATACCCCGTTCCAGGACCTGATCACGGTCGAACTGCCCGACCGCACCTGGCCGGACAAGGTCATCACCAAGGCTCCGCGCTGGTGCGCCGTAGACCTGCGCGATGGCAACCAGGCGCTGATCGATCCCATGAGCCCCGCCCGCAAAATGAAGATGTTCGATCTGCTGGTGCGCATGGGCTACAAGGAGATCGAGGTCGGGTTCCCGTCGGCGTCGCAGACAGACTTCGACTTCGTCCGCCAGCTCATCGAAGGCAACCACATTCCGGACGACGTCACCATCCAGGTTCTCACCCAGGCCCGGGAACACCTGATCGAACGGACCTACGAGTCCCTGGTCGGCGCCAAGCAAGCCATTGTCCACCTGTATAACTCCACGTCCGTGCTGCAGCGCCGCGTCGTCTTCAACCAGGACGAGGACGGCATCCTGGACATCGCGTTGCAGGGTGCGCGGCTGTGTAAGAAGTACGAGGAAACCCTCGTGGACACGCACGTGACTTACGAATACTCCCCGGAATCCTTTACCGGCACCGAACTGGAGTATGCCGCGCGGGTGTGCAACGCCGTCGCCGATGTCTTTGAAGCCTCCGCGGACCGCCAGGTCATCATCAACCTGCCGGCCACGGTGGAGATGGCCACGCCCAATGTGTACGCCGACTCCATTGAATGGATGAGCCGGCACCTGCACCCCCGCGAGGGCATCATCCTCTCGCTGCACCCGCACAATGACCGCGGCACCGGCGTGGCCGCCGCCGAGCTGGGCTACTTGGCCGGCGCGGACCGCATCGAGGGCTGCCTGTTCGGCAACGGAGAACGTACCGGCAACGTCGACCTTGTCACTCTGGGCCTGAACATGTTCGTGCAGGGCATCGATCCCATGATTGACTTCTCCAACATCGACGACGTCCGCCGCACCGTAGAGTACTGCAACCAGCTGCCCGTCCCCGAGCGTTCGCCCTACGGCGGCGACCTGGTCTTCACGGCTTTCTCCGGCTCGCACCAGGACGCCATCAAGAAAGGCCTGGAAGCCTTGGAGCGCGATGCGGCCGCGGCCGGCCAAGACATTGCCGACTTCAAGTGGGAAGTTCCCTACCTGCCTGTGGACCCCAAGGATCTGGGCCGGAGCTACGAGGCCGTCATCCGGGTCAACTCCCAGTCCGGCAAGGGCGGCGTTGCCTACCTGCTCAAGAACGAGCACAGCCTGGACCTGCCCCGCCGCGCACAGATCGAGTTCTCCGGCGTGATCCAGCGCCGCACGGACACTGTCGGCGGCGAGGTCAGCGGCGCACAGCTGTGGCAGATCTTCCAGGACGAATACCTGCCCTCGGGCCGGGAAGACGGGCAGTGGGGCCGCTACTCCCTGGGGGCGGTCAAGACGGAAACAGACGACGACGGCGGCATGACGTTGCATGCGTCCCTCACCGTGGACGGCGTGCAGGCCAACCGGACAGGCACCGGAAACGGTCCCATCGCCGCGCTGCTGAGCATCCTGCGCGAAGACGGGGTGGACGTGCGGGTGCTGGACTACAGCGAACACGCACTCTCCGAGGGCGGCAACGCCATGGCCGCCGCCTACGTCGAGTGCGCGGTGGGGGAGCGGGTCCTGTGGGGCGTCGGCATTGACGCCAACACGAGCATGTCCTCCCTGAAAGCCGTCATCTCGGCCGTCAACCGGGCCATCCGGGACGCACAGGCCTGACCCCGCCGGCCAAAGTGCCGCCGGATTTTCCGGCGGCACTTTGTCGTTTGTCGGAACTGGGCAGTGCACGGCGGAACAATGCCGCCGCCGGGGATGGGAAGATAAAGCGTGGCCCAACAGTCTTTCGCTTCCCGCGCGTACCGGGACGACGCCGTCGTGCTCCGTACCCACAAGCTGGGAGAGGCGGACCGCATCATCACCCTGCTCACCAAGCACCACGGCCAGGTCCGGGCGGTGGCCAAGGGGGTGCGGCGGACCAGCAGCCGGTTTGGCGCCCGGCTGGAACCCTTCATGGTGGCTGACCTGCAGCTCGTTTCCGGGCGGACGCTGGATATCGTCACGCAGGCGGTGGCCAAGGGCGCCTATGGCGGGAGCATTGCCGCCGACTACGGCAGGTATACGGTAGCCGCGGCCATGACGGAGACCGCCGAGAAGCTGACGGACGTGGACGGCGAAGCCGGTACCGCCCAATACAACCTGCTGGTGGGCGCCCTCGCCGCGCTCAGCCGGGACGACCATGCAGCCGGGCTGATCCTGGATTCCTACCTGCTGCGTGCCCTGGCTACCGGCGGCTGGGCACCGAGCTTCACGGACTGCGCCCGCTGCGGCGCACCCGGTCCACACTCTGCCTTCTCGGCTCCGCTGGGCGGCATGGTGTGCGGGGACTGCCGGCCGCCGGGTTCACCGGCACCTGCCGCGGAGACGGTGGTGCTTCTGGCCGCACTGCTGACCGGTGACTGGGCCACCGCCGATGCCTCCCTGCCCGTCCACCGGAAGGAGGCCGCCGGCCTGGTAGCCGCCTACCTGCAGTGGCACCTCGAAAGAGTCCTGAAATCCCTCAAGCATGTGGAGCGTAGCTGACAGTGGCCCTCGGAAAAAAGAAGAACGCCGCCCGGCGCACCCGTCCCGTCGTGGCACCGTACCCGCACCCCTCGGGTGCGGAGGCGCCCGCCATACCGCAGGAGTTTATCCCGCGCCACGTGGCCATCGTGATGGACGGCAACGGACGGTGGGCCAACCAGCGCGGCCTGCCCCGCATCGAAGGGCACAAGGCGGGCGAACCGGCGCTGCTGGATGTCATGGCCGGTGCCATCGAGTTGGGGATCGAGTACGTGAGCGTGTATGCGTTCTCCACGGAAAATTGGCGCCGCTCCCCGGAGGAAGTCCGTTTCCTGATGGGATTTAACAAGGATGTGCTACGCCGCCAAAGGAACCAGCTCGACGAGTGGGGGGTTCGAGTCCGCTGGGCCGGCAGGAGGCCGCGGCTCTGGGGGTCCGTTATCAGGGAACTGGAGGATGCGGAGGAATTCACTGCCGGGAACAGCACCTGTACGTTGACCATGTGTGTTAATTACGGCGGCCGTGCGGAGATCACCGACGCCGTTTCCGCCATCGCGGAGGATGTCGCCGCCGGCAGGATCAAGCCCGGCGCCATCACCGAACGCACCATCCAGAAGTACCTGGACGAGCCGGACCTGCCGGACGTGGACCTGTTCCTGCGCAGCTCCGGTGAGCAGCGCCTTTCCAACTTCCTGCTCTGGCAGTCGGCCTACGCCGAATTCGTCTTCATGGATACCCTGTGGCCGGACGTGGACCGCAGGACCCTGTGGGCGGCCGTGGAAGAGTACGCGCAGCGGGACCGGCGCTATGGCGGTGCCGTGGATGCGGCATCTCCGGACTCCGCGCCGCCCGCCTCGCTACCATAGGCGGCCAGCCAGCGTCCCAGCCGGGCATACGCGTCGTGCCGGACTGCCGCAGGTGAAAGGAACACGTCATGGAGCCCGCCGTCGATCCGTTCCACGGTCACGGTACGGCCAAGCGTCAGTGCACGGGCTGCGATGATGCCCACGTCAAGGACGGCGTCGGCCCGCCGCATCTCATCCGACCAGAAGAGCCCCGTGGCGCTGGTCCGGGACAGCAGCACCAGGACGGGCATCTCCAGTCCCAGCCCCCGCGCCACCTGCGCGTGGCCGGACAGCACCGCGTTCAGCCAGCCCGCACGGACGGGAAAAGCCATCGGAGGCCTGTAACGGTCGTCCAGGTTCCATTCGCCTTCGGCCGCGCTGCTGATGGTACGCCAGTAGTAGCCGCGCTCCGGTAGGCGCAGCACCGCTTCAGGACGGAAACGTGCCACAGGACCAACCATGCCCGCCGCGGCGCGGCGGACCAGCGAGCTCCCGTGCATCTCCAGCCAAGGACTGTTGAGGACCAGCCCGGCGAGACCTTCCGGGTGCCGGCTGGCCCAGAGGGCCGCGACCAATCCGCCGGTGGAGTGCCCCATCAGCGTCAGGGGCGCGCCCGCTTCGTCACGGATGAGGCTGGTGGCCGTGGCCAGTTCGGCGTCATAGTCTGCGAGGTCTGCCACATAGCCGCCCGGCAGCCCGGGCCGGATGCTCCGGCCATGGTTGTGCATGTCGAGGGCATAGAACGCATAGCCGCGCCTTGCCCAGAAGCGGGCGAGGTCGGTGTTGAAGAAGTAATCGCTCCAGCCGTGCAGGAAGAGCACGGCGCCTACCGCCGGCCGCCGGCCCCGTGCCTCCGCCGGAGGGGGATCCGCGGATTCGGCGCCGGGGTGCAGCCTCACCAGGGTGGCGGTCCGCTGCACCCCGTCCTCACCGGCGGCAACGAAGGCCAGCGACTCGAAGCCGCCGCCCAGAATGTCCTGCTCCCACTGCATGGCCCCATATTAACCAACCGGCAGCTACCTGCCCCGGATGACTGTTCCCCGGGCCGTTACAGGGCGCGGTTTGGTCTGGGCTTCCGAAACCGGAAAACTAGAGGCATGCGCGTTTACCCCACTTTCTTCAGGCTTGCCTTTTCATGGATGGACGCTGAGCGCGCCCACACCCTCGGGTTCAAGGGGATCCGCCTTGCCCACCGCACGGGTGCCGGGAAGGTCCTGCAGAAACTGACAGCCCCGCCTGCCTCGCTGCAGACAACGGCTTTGGGCCTGACATTTCCGTCTCCTTTCGGCCTCGCAGCCGGCTTTGACAAGGAAGGCCACGGCATTGAAGCCCTCACCGAACTCGGCTTCGGCCATGTCGAGGTGGGCACCATCACCGGGCAGGCGCAGCCGGGCAACGAGAAGCCCCGGCTGTTCCGGCTGATCCAGGACCGCGCCGTCATCAACCGCATGGGGTTCAATAACGACGGCGCCGCGGCAGTAGCGCCGCGCCTTAAGGCCGCGCGCGCCGCACTTCAGCGCAAGCACCCTGCGGTCCGGCCGGTCATCGGCGTGAACATCGGCAAGACCAAAGCTGTTGAACTCGAAGACGCCGTGGCCGATTACCTTGTCAGTGCCCGCAACCTGGCCCCGGCCACAGACTATTTGGTGGTTAACGTCAGTTCTCCGAATACCCCGGGCCTGCGGCTGCTGCAGGACGTCGAAACGCTTCGCCCGCTGCTGTTAGCAGTGGGGGAGGAAGCCGACCGCGCGGCCGGCCGGCACGTGCCGCTCCTCGTCAAGATCGCGCCGGACCTGAGCGATGAGGATATTGACGATGTTGCCCGCCTTGCGCTGGACCTGAAGCTGGACGGCATCATCGCTACCAACACCACCATCGCGCGCACCGGCCTTGCCTCGCCCGCGGACGAGGTGGAGCGCTGCGGTGCCGGTGGCCTCTCCGGCGCGCCCCTCAAGCATCGTTCCCTGGAAGTGCTGCGGCGGCTCAAGCAGTCCGTTGGCGACCAACTCACCCTGGTGGCTGTGGGCGGCGTGGAAACAGCCCGGGACGTGCAGGAACGGCTGGATGCAGGTGCCACCCTGGTACAGGGCTACACGGCGTTCCTCTACGAGGGTCCGTTCTGGGCGGCCCGCATTAACAAGGGACTGGCCCGGAACCGGCGCCAGGCACGCTAACGCCCTGAAGAGGTCTGTGCAGTAAAGAGTTCCGGTGCATAAACGAATGAACCCCGGCGGACTGGTCCACCGGGGTTCTGCCGTCTTGGACGGCAAGGGAATAATGACGCCGGTCAGACCGGGTACTGGCCGCGCTTGACCTGGGGTTTGGGAAGCCGCAGCTTTCGGAACTGGAGTGACCGCATGGATCCGTACCAGACGGTTCCGCGTTCCACCTCGCCGAACTTTGATTCAAGGGCCCTGCGGAGTTTACGGGACAGGATGAACACGTCCACGAAGACGGCCAGGAACATCAACCAGAAGCCACCCAGCACGTAGACCATCAGGTCGCTGGAGGCCGGCACCACGAGGGAAACCAGCACAAAGACCAGCGCGCCGAACATCAGGTACTCGCCCAGGCTGAACCGTGCATCCACATAGTCGCGGGCAAAGCGCTTCTGCGGACCCTTGTCCCGCAGCGGCAGGAACCTTTCGTCGCCGGTGTCCAGGGCCTGGCGCATCTTCAGCCGCTGCTCCTGCACCGCCTGGCGTTCGGCTGCCTTGGATGCCTTGCGGTCCTCGGGCACCAATGGCCGCTTGCGGGCTGCTTCCTGGGCCTTGCGGGTGGGGGTCGGCGCGCCTTTTCCGGTCGCTCCGCCCTGGCGCGCCGCGGCTTCTGCCGCCTGCTGGTCTACTGATTCCTGCGCCGAGGGCGCTTCCTTTTTACGTCCGAACACCCGTACAGAATACCTTGTGCGCGCAGGCGCGAACCGCGCCTGATGTGACGGAGGTAATGTTCTCGGCATGACTTCCAACCCCGCCCAAAACAGCCTGACGGAAGATCTCCGCTCAGCAATCGACGCCAGCTTCCACGACACCCTCGCCCGGCTCAAGGAACTCGTGGCCATCCCGGGGATCGCGTGGCCCAGTTTCGACCGTGCCCCGCTCGACCACAGTGCCGAGGCCACCGCCGCACTCCTGCGGACCGCCGGCCTGGCCGAAGTCCGCGTGCTGGGCTGCGACAAGGAGGACGGGACGCCCGGGGGACCCGCCGTCGTCGCCCGCCGTCCCGCGCGGGACGGAAAGCCGACCATCCTTCTCTATGCCCACCACGACGTCCAGCCCGCCGGCGACGAGACGCTGTGGGAGACCCAGCCGTTCACCGCCGTCGAAAAGGACGGGAGGCTGTACGGCCGCGGCGCGGCGGACGACAAGGCCGGGATCATGGCGCACGTCGCGGCCTACGCCGCGGCGGCGGAAGTCCTGGGCGACTCCTTCGGGCTGGGCGTGACCTTCTTCTTCGAGGGCGAGGAAGAAGCAGGATCACCCACGTTCCGGACCTTCCTGGAAGCGAACCGGGAACTGCTCCGGGCGGACGTCATCGTGGTGGCCGATTCCAGCAACTGGAAGGTGGGCACGCCGGCACTGACCACCAGCCTGCGCGGCCTCGTTGACGGCACCATCGAGGTCCAGGTCCTCGACCATGCAGTGCACTCGGGCATGTTCGGCGGCCCGGTGCTGGACGGACCCACGCTGCTGTCGCGTTTGATTGCCACCCTGCACGACGAGGACGGGAACGTGGCCGTCCGCGGACTGGTGGCCGCGGACACGGCAGCGGTGGACCTCCCGGAGGAGGATTACCGGGCGGACGCGTCCGTCCTGGCCGGGGTGCGCCTGGCCGGGACCGGAAGCATCGCCTCCCGGCTGTGGACCAAGCCTGCGCTGTCGATCATCGGCATTGATGCGCCGGCAGTGGATGTCGCGTCGAATACGCTGCTGCCCCGCGCCCGGGCAAAGTTCAGCCTGCGCCTGGCGCCGGGGCAGGATCCCGCCGAGGCCATGGCGGCCATGCGCCGGCATGTCGAAGAGAACGCACCCTTCGGCGCTAAAGTCGTCTTTACTCCGGGCGAGAGCGGTAATCCGTTCTCCACAGACACGTCCTCATCCGCGGCGGCCCTGGCCATGTGGGCGCTGGGCGAGGCCTGGGGCGTGCCCGCCGTGGAAACGGGCATCGGCGGCTCGATTCCCTTCATCGCGGACCTCACGGAGATGTACCCGGACGTGCAGATCCTCGTGACCGGAGTGGAGGACCCGGACTCACGGGCCCACAGCGCCAACGAGTCCCTGCACCTGGGCGATTTCCGCAACGCAATCCTGGCCGAAGCGCTCATGCTGGCACGGCTGAATAATGAGGGACTCCGGGAACAAGCGCAGGCCGGGCATGGTTACGCAGGGAGTTAGAGCTACACGCCTGTCCGACGTAGCATGTAGCTATAGCCCATACCGAATCCGTAAGGGCAGGCACTGCTACGGCAGTGCCGCCAGGACCGCTCAAAGAAGGTAGGCCACATGAGCACCGCAACCAATGAGAACAGCACTGAAACCACCGCCGCGGCCAGTGACGAACTAGCCGTCCATGAGGTTAACCTCACCGACGTCGCCGCAGGCAAGGTACGCAGCCTTCTCGAACAGGAAGGCCGCACGGACCTGCGCCTTCGGGTTGCCGTGCAGCCCGGCGGCTGCTCAGGGCTGATCTACCAGCTCTACTTCGACGAAAGGCTGCTGGACGGGGACGCCGTCCGGGACTTCGACGGCGTGGAAGTTGTCGTAGACAAGATGAGCGTTCCGTACCTCACCGGCGCCAGCATTGACTTCGAGGACACCATCTCCAAGCAGGGCTTCACCATCGACAACCCCAACGCCGGTGGCTCCTGCGCCTGTGGAGATTCCTTCCACTAGCCCGGTTGTTTCGCCCGATGCCGGCGCCGAACGCCCCGCGAGGAGAACAGCGGGGAGCCACGGCGCCGACATGTGGGCGAAACGCCCGGCGGAGCGGTAAGCTCTACACCGAGTAGTAAAACTTTTAGTGTGCCCGGAGCGCCAATGGCTGCCCGGGCAACAGCATCAAGTAGGAAGGGCCGTCTGTGAGTTCGCAGAACCGAACCGGCAGCCGACGCAAAACGATCACCACGATCACAGGCTTGGCAGTTGCCGGCGCGTTGGTTTTGACCGGATGTTCGCCAGAGGTAGAGAAGGGGTGGCTGCCCACCGAGCGTGGCACCACCAGCAACACCGACCGCATCATGGACCTCTGGGTCAACTCATGGATTGCCGCCCTCGTGGTGGGTGTCATTACCTGGGGCCTGATCATCTGGTGCCTGGTGGCCTACCGCCGGCGCAAGGGGACCGTGGGTTTCCCGCGGCAGACCAGCTTCAACCTGCCCCTGGAAGTCTTCTACCTGACCATCCCCATCTTCATGGTCCTGGTGTTCTTCTACTTCACCGACCGCGACCAGCAGGCCATTGACGACCGGTCGCAGCCTGCGGACGTCGTTGTGGATGTCCGCGGCAAGCAGTGGGCCTGGGACTTCAACTACAAGGCTGGAGACGTCATTGAAGAAGACGTCCACGAGGCCGGCGTGCAGGCGCACCTGACGGGCAACACCATCGACAAGGAATTGCTTCCCACGCTGTATCTGCCGGTTAACAAGTCGGTTGACCTCGAGCTCAACGCCCGTGACGTCATCCACTCTTTCTGGGTACCCGCTTTCCTGCAGAAGCGCGACATGATCCCGGGCAAGACCAACTACATGCGGTTCACCCCCACCAAAGAGGGAACCTACGACGGCAAGTGTGCCGAACTCTGCGGTGAGTACCACTCCGAAATGCTGTTCCGCGTCAAGGTGGTGTCCGAAGCTGAATTCCAGGCCCACCTGGAGGAACTGAAGGCGGCCGGCAACACGGGCCTGATCGGCAACGAGTACGACCGCAACCCGAACGTGAACGACATCAAGTAAGGGCAGCGACGTGGCTACATACACCCAACCCGCACCCACCGGAGCCCTGGCTGCTCCCGTGGTTCCCAAATCCAAGGGACGCATCGTCGTCAACTGGATCACCTCCACTGACCACAAGACCATCGGGTACATGTACCTGATCGCGTCCTTCGTGTTCTTCTGCTTCGGCGGCGTCATGGCGCTGCTGATCCGTGCCGAACTCTTCGAGCCGGGCATGCAGATCCTGCAGACCAAGGAACAGTACAACCAGCTGTTCACCATGCACGGCACGGTCATGCTGCTGATGTTCGCCACCCCGCTCTTCGCCGGGTTCGCGAACGTCATCATGCCGCTCCAGATCGGTGCGCCTGACGTTGCGTTCCCGCGACTGAACGCCTTGGCCTTCTGGTTCTTCCTGTTCGGCTCCACGATTGCGGTGTCCGGCTTCATCACCCCGCAGGGAGCGGCCTCCTTCGGCTGGTTTGCCTACGCGCCGCTGTCCAATACCACGTTCAGCCCCGGCGTCGGCGGTGACCTCTGGGTCTTCGGCCTGGCACTGTCCGGTTTCGGAACGATCCTTGGTGCCGTCAACTTCATCACCACGATCATCTGCATGCGTGCCCCGGGCATGACCATGTGGCGGATGCCGATCTTCACCTGGAACACGCTTATCACCGCGATCCTGGTCCTGATGGCCTTCCCGCCGCTGGCTGCAGCGCTGTTCGCCCTCGGCGCCGACCGCCGGTTCGGTGCACACATCTTCGACCCGGAAAACGGCGGCGCAGTGCTCTGGCAGCACCTGTTCTGGTTCTTCGGCCACCCCGAGGTCTACATCATCGCCCTGCCGTTCTTCGGCATCGTTTCGGAGATCTTCCCGGTGTTCAGCCGCAAGCCGATCTTCGGTTACAAGGGCCTGGTGTACGCGACCATTGCCATCGCCGCCCTGTCGGTGACCGTTTGGGCCCACCACATGTACGTGACCGGCTCGGTACTGCTGCCGTTCTTCGCCTTCATGACCATGCTCATCGCAGTGCCCACCGGCGTGAAGTTCTTCAACTGGATCGGCACCATGTGGCGGGGTTCGCTGACGTTCGAGACCCCCATGCTGTGGAGCATCGGCTTCATCATCACCTTCCTCTTCGGTGGCCTGACCGGCATCATCCTGGCTTCGCCGCCGCTGGACTTCCACGTTTCGGACTCCTACTTCGTGGTGGCGCACTTCCACTATGTGGTGTTCGGTACCGTTGTGTTCGCCATGTTCGCAGGCTTCTACTTCTGGTGGCCCAAGTGGACCGGCAAGATGCTGAACGAGCGCCTGGGCAAGATCCACTTCTGGCTCCTGTTCCTCGGCTTCCACGGCACCTTCCTCATCCAGCACTGGCTGGGCGTCGAGGGAATGCCCCGCCGCTACGCCGACTACTTGGTGGAGGACAACTTCACTTGGATGAACCAGTTCTCCACCGTTGCATCCTTTGTCCTGGGCGCTTCGCTGATCCCGTTCTTCTGGAACGTCTACATCACCTGGCGCAGCAACGACCGCGTCACCGTGGATGACCCGTGGGGCTTCGGCGCGTCCCTGGAGTGGGCAACGTCCTGCCCGCCGCCGCGCCACAACTTCACCTCACTGCCCCGGATCCGTTCGGAGCGTCCCGCCCTGGACCTGCACCACCCGGAGCTGCGTCAGGTGCACACCGTCGAGTCGCCCGCTCCCGTTGCACAGGCATTGGGCAACGCTGACCAGAAGGACACTGCCCAGTGAAAATCGAATCTTGGATCTTTGGAGCCGGAGTATTCTTCTTCGTTCCCGTTTCGATCGTCTATGGTTTCCTGACCGACTGGAGCGAGTGGGTCGGCATCCTGGGCGTCCTGCTGGTCGGCGGGCTCGCCGGAATGATCGGCGCCTACCTCGGTTTCACGGCCAAGCGGGTAGGCCTCCGTCCCGAGGACCGCAGCGACGCTGAAATCCACGAAGGCGCCGGCGAGCAGGGGCACTTCAGCCCCTGGAGCTGGTGGCCGCTGGTTCTCGGCCTGGCCTGCGCAGGTGGCTTCCTGGGTCTGGCTGTCGGTTGGTGGATCGTCTTCGTAGCTGCTGGCCTGGCGGTCGTCGCCCTTGTCGGCTGGGTGTACGAATACAGCCGTGGAGACCACGCGCACTAGGACACCACATATAGCCAAACGGCGCCGGGCACCCGCCCCGCCATGTTGCGGAAAGCGGGGCATTAGCGGTCTAGACCTGCCATAAAATGGATGCTGCAACCCAACGGCAGGGA